>NZ_JBITUJ010000006.1:0-233215 GCF_044542435.1 Marinomonas sp. NPDC078689
AGCCTGCCGCCAGCGTTCAATCTGAGCCATGATCAAACTCTTCAGTTAAAAAGCTTGCTCACTCAAATCGTTACACTAACAAATAACTTAATTAACCTGTCACCCTAAGACAACAAATCAACATAAAGCGAATTGCTTGTAGACTCTCGTAAGACTTCAATTTTTTTGATCAACTACCTTCCGGTAAAACCGAACGGCGATAATCTTCTGAAGACTCCAGCGAGCGCCCACACAAATTATCTGATTATATTCTTAAAGAGCGGTTACGCTTCTGCGTAACGAGGGCTGTATATTACAGACATAATTAAAGAGTGCAACACTTAAAAACAAAAAAGCCACAAATTAATGTGGCTTTTTAATCATCTTGTGCACATGCACCCAGCAACTAGCTTATTTAAGCTCTAATGCTTGCTCTTCGATACGTGCTTTCCATTCTGCTGGCCCAGTCAAATGAACGGAAGTCCCTTGAGAGTCAACAGCAACAGTAACCGGCATATCCACT
The DNA here is from genome assembly GCF_044542435.1 of Marinomonas sp. NPDC078689. NCBI lineage: Bacteria > Pseudomonadati > Pseudomonadota > Gammaproteobacteria > Oceanospirillales > Oceanospirillaceae > Marinomonas > Marinomonas sp. NPDC078689. Next base: position 503 of record NZ_JBITUJ010000006.1, read on the forward strand.
ACATCAAATTCGTAAATAGCTTCCATTCCCAATTCAGGGAAGGCCACCACGTCCGCTTTCTTGATGGCTTTAGACACAAGATAGGCTGCCCCGCCCACTGCCATAAGGTAAACCGCGCCAAATTCCTTGATAGCATCGATTGCAATTGGGCCACGTTCTGCTTTACCAATCATGCCTAGCAAGCCAGTTTTATCAAGAATGTTGCGTGTGAATTTATCCATACGAGTTGACGTTGTTGGGCCTGCTGGTCCAACCGCTTCATCACGTACTGGATCCACTGGCCCAACGTAATAAATGAAGCGTCCTTTAAGGTCGACTGGAAGCTCTTCCCCATTCGCCATCATTTCAGTCATCTTCTTATGAGCAGCATCACGACCTGTTAGCATCTTGCCATTTAGCAAGACGGTTTCACCTGGTTTCCAGTCTTTTACTTGCTCTGGCGTGATGTCATTCAAGTTGACACGACGAACGCTATCACCTACTTCCCAAGTAATTTCTGGCCAGTCATCCAATGACGGTGGAACAAGATCCGCAGGACCAGAACCATCAAGCACAAAGTGAGCATGACGTGTTGCCGCACAGTTTGGAATCATAGCAACAGGCAAAGACGCGGCATGCGTTGGGTAATCCATGATTTTCACATCAAGAACCGTCGTCAAGCCACCCAAACCTTGTGCACCAATGCCTAGATTATTGACGGCATCAAATATCGCTAAGCGCAATTCTTCAACACGGTTCTGAGGACCGCGCTCTTTTAACTCATGGATATCTATTGGCTCCATTAGCGATTCTTTCGCCATGACCATGGCTTTTTCAGCCGTACCACCAATACCTATACCCAACATACCAGGAGGACACCAGCCCGCGCCCATAGTTGGTACGGTTTTCTTCACCCATTCAACGATATCATCAGAAGGGTTTAGCATCGCTAGTTTAGACTTATTCTCTGAACCACCGCCTTTCGCCGCAACATGCACTTCAACCGTATCACCTGGAACCACTTCCATATGAATAACAGCTGGCGTGTTATCTTTGGTGTTTTTACGCGCACCAGCAGGGTCTGCCAGAATAGAAGCACGAAGCACATTATCAGGAAGCGTATAAGCGCGACGCACACCTTCATTCACCATATCCGCAACGCTCTTCGTGGTTTCCCACTGAACGTTCATACCGATCTTAATGAAAACGGTAACAATACCAGTGTCTTGGCAAATCGGACGCTTGCCTTCAGCACACATTCTTGAATTAATCAGAATTTGCGCCATAGCATCTTTGGCAGCCTGACTTTCTTCTCTTTCATAAGCCTCATGTACGGCTTTAACAAAATCTAATGGGTGGTAATAAGAAATAAATTGAAGCGCGTCTGCAACGCTATCAATCAAATCACTTTCTTTGATAATGCTCATGCATCTCTCCTGCTGAGGATTACGATTAAATCGAAGGCGAAATGGTAAAAGATGCGTAGGCGCAAAGAAAGGGTTAGAGTCTATTTTGGCAAGATATATAGCCCATTCACAAAATAAATATTCAAATACACTAGAGCGCTCCCCCTAATTCGTCCATTAGAGGGGCAAGACCTTTATCGAGGTGTTATTTTTTGATCAGATGAATGCTCAGGGGCTTGTACAGAATACTGGATATACTCTTCTAAAATTTGAGCAGTAAAGGCCTCTCGCTCCGACAAAGACGTAATGCGTTCTGCCTCCCAATTAATGAGACTGATGAAAACAGAATATTTTTTGATATAGCCGTAGCCTATTTGCCTCACACTGATATCGTGAACTGACATTAATCTCTGCACTTGCGCCAGGCATTTTTGCGTTTCAAATTGCCCGCCTTTATTCGCCGTAGTAAGCAAACGTTGAATATGCTGTATCGGATTGTCTGCCACATTGGGCGAACGCGTCACAGTCCCTGCACTAAGAAATTTCTCTAGCATCGCTTCTGTAAACTGCTCTCGCTCATGAACGTCTGCTATCAACGCACTTTCTCGCTCTAGCAAGCGAATAAACAAGCTTTTGTTTTGTATGTCAGAAAACTCTAAATCTTTTAATGACAGCGCATTCTGCGCCATAATCTCAACCACTTTTTCAAACGAAGAGGCGCCTTTATTGGCGGCAGCCGATAACGCAAGGTGGCGGCGTAAATCGTGCATTATTTTTGCCGCGTGATAATCTTCTTTGCGCTGCATATGACGATTGAGAGACGATTCACGATCATTCAGATCTTGAACCAAAACTTCGTAGGCGGCCAACGCTTCTTGCTCTTCTCGCAAACACATTAAACGCTGCTGACATTGCTCTTTCTCCCAGGCCTCATACGCCACCGCTCGCGCCTGAAACGCTTTTTCAATCGCCTCTTCAAAACTTAACTCTATTTTTGCCCTTTCGGCACGCTTTTGGAGTTCACTGCGCTCTTGTTGATGACGCTTTGCTTTTTTTCGCTGCAGCGACGACTCTGATTGCTGCAATCTCTGCTTAATGCTTTCCATTTCAGCCTGAATACCGGCCTCATCGAAATCCGCTAGCTCCTCATGCACCTGCTTCCAGTAAACATCATCCGAAAAATCAACCACAGACTCGCTGACCGCAGGCTGGGGTTTAAGCGCTTCCGCAAAAGCATGCACCTCAGGCCGAAAAGCCTGAGCAGCATCAATAACATTATCCAAACTTCCTGAGGCCTCTTGGGTATGACGCTTAACGTTGTCGTCCCCTTTCTCTGCGCCATTTACTGCATTATTGGGAAAAGCACTTTCCATACCTTCAGACATCTCTTTTGTTTCAGACATCTCTTTTGTTTCAAACATCGAAGCGCCTTCATCCCTTTCAATACTGTCATTCTTAGAGGCAGTTTTCACTTCGCCGGCAGTTTTTACTTCGCCGACACCATCATGACGACCAAGCTCATGATCCGCACTCTGACAACCAGCCTCCTGTTCAAGCGATTCATCCACACCATCTAATGACGCTGTCGAATTTTGTTTTTTGTCGTCACGACGCTTTTCACTAAAACGGCGCGAATACACAGAGTCACTAGAGACGGCCTTAGAGGGCGTTTCCTTTATAAATCGAGGCGCTGCCCCATTCCAGCTGACTTTATAAAGCAATGTGCGATCGTACAGCTGAACAACAGGCAACTCACGTTGCGCAATATTATATTGTCGAATTAAGGCCTCAGCATGCCGCAATGCAACGATGGATTCAGTCGTATTGGTTGAAGTGGCCAGATTTAGCAACTTAATGATTTTGCTAATGGCTTTCTTTCTTCTTCGCACACTCATAAAAATATCTATCCCTGTTTTACCCACGCTATTGATACTATAGCGCACACCCTGAATCACAGATTAATAGTAAAGCTCAGCATTATTGTCAGGCAAGGTTAAATCGTCATTTAATAAAGATCTGATTTTCTGCAATACATCAGCCAACGCTTGCTCACTGTAAGGTACGGCAGGCACCTTACCCCAAACCGGCTCAGGCCAACAAAGATCCGTCTCAAAACGCACCACATGATGCACATGAAGCTGAGTCACTTTATTACCTATGGCTGCAATATTGAGTTTGTCGGCTGAAAATGCGTCGTGCAGAACCTCCGCTAACAAGCAACTTTCAGACATTAATAATTGGCGATCGCTTTCTACCAGCTGATGAATCTCACTCACGCCATTTCTCTGCGGCACCAATATCAGCCAAGGAAATTGAGAATCATTTATCAACCTAAGCTGTGACAGTGCAAAATTACCAACCAAAATAGAGTCGCGCTCTAATATCGAATTTAACTCAAACATCTTTGTCTATCCTATTTACAATAAGCCCTTTCATAAGCACTATAGCACCCTTACATTTAAAATCACCCAGAGACTCGGAGTCAGCATGACTGATATGCAATGTGTCTTGGACGCACAGGCTAAATTAGCAGAATGCCCACGATGGGATGAACAGACCCAAACCCTCTATTTTGTTGATATTGACGCATTTAAACTGCATGCTTTTAGCATGGATTCTTACAGCATAGAAACACGTCAGTTCGATGAAGAAATTGGCTGCTTTTCTCTTTGCGAAAATGGCGGATTTATTGCGGCCTTTCGCTCAGGCGTTTATCAATTTACGGACTTTAATGCGCCATTGACGCCTTATTGGAAAGCGACTTACGACCAAAAGACCACACGCTTCAATGACGGTCGCTGCGATCCTAAAGGGCGTTTTCTAGCTGGCACCATGTACAGCCCTAAAGATGCTTTCAAAGGCGCACTCCACCAATTTGAAAATGGCCAAGAGAAACAGCTCGATCAAGCCGCTTGGACATCCAACGGTTTAGCGTTTTCGCCTGATGGCAAAATTATGTATTATTCAGACACGCCAAACCACATCGTTTATCAGTTTGATTACGACCTAACGACGGGCAGTGCCACCAATAAACGCACCTTTATTGAGTTCCCAAGAGGCAATGGCCGCCCAGACGGCGCCGCAGTCGATTCACAAGGGAACTATTGGAGCGCTTTGTACCAAGGCCAACGAGTGGTTAAAATCAGCCCCCAAGGCGAGATTTTAGAGGAACATCCGGTCCCCGCGACCTACCCCACCATGGTTGCTTTTGGCGGACCCGAGATGAAAACTTTATTCGTCAGTACCTGCCGATCAGCACAAACAGAAGAAGAACTCGAAAGATTCCCTCAAGCAGGCGGAATCTTCGCTCTTGAAACCGATGTAACGGGCCAAATTGAACCTCGTTTCGCCGGCTAGAACACAGAGTTTTACACTTTAACATTCAGACATAGACACTATTATCATGCGCGCAAGCAATTATTTGTTCTCCACATTACGTGATGCACCAACCGATGCCGTCGTTACTAGCCACCAACTTATGGTACGCGCCGGCATGATCCGCCAAATTTCAAAAGGCTTATACACCTGGCTGCCAACTGGCGTTAAAGTTTTCCGCAAAGTCGAAAGCATCGTTAGAGATGAGATGGAAAAAGCAGGCGCTCTGGAAGTCATCATGCCTGGCGTTCAGCCTGCAGAGCTATGGCAAGAATCTGGCCGCTGGCAAAAATACGGTCCTGAACTTCTTCGTTTGGTAGACCGCCACGGTCGTGATTACTGCTTAGGCCCAACCCACGAAGAAGTCATCACAGACTTGTCTCGTAACGAGCTAACCAGCTACAAACAGCTGCCTGCGACTTTCTTCCAAATTCAGACAAAATTCCGCGACGAAGTCCGCCCTCGCTTTGGCGTGATGCGCTCTCGTGAATTCTCCATGAAAGACGCCTACTCTTTCCATGTGAGCCCAGAATCACTGCAAGAAACATACGACGTAATGCACCAAGCCTACTGCAATGTGTTTGATCGCATTGGCTTAGATTACCGCCCAGTGCTTGCCGACACTGGCAGCATTGGTGGTGCGTATTCACATGAGTTTCATGTATTAGCGGATTCAGGCGAAGACGATATCGCCTTCAGTGACGCGTCTGATTTTGCTGCCAACGTTGAGTTAGCAGAAGCCATTACTCTAAAAGAGAAAGCAGACCCTGCAACACAAGATGTGACTGAAGTTTTCACTCCGGATTGCAAAACCATCCAAAAAGTGGCGGAATTCTTAACATTAGACGTCACAAAAACAGTCAAAACCATGTTGGTTAAAGGCATTGATGCCAATGAAAACAGCACCATTGTGGCGCTGGTTTTACGCGGCGACCACACCATTAACGAACTGAAAGTAGAAAAACTGGATGGCATCGTTTCTCCTTTTGAATTTGCTGATGAAGATGAGATTCTCACTCACATTGGTTGTGCACCTGGCTCCATTGGCCCACAAGGCCTAAAAGAAAAAGGCATTCGCATTATTGCTGACCGCTCTGCTGCCGTCATGTCCGATTTCTGCGCCGGCGCAAACAAAGACGATTACCACGTTACTGGCTTAAACTGGGAAAGAGACTGCCCTGATTTTGAAGTAGCCGATTTGCGCAATGTCGTAGAAGGTGATCCTTCTCCAGACGGCAAAGGCACCATTGTGATCAAACGCGGCATTGAAGTCGGTCATATTTTCCAACTTGGCCAACAATACGCTGAAGCCCTAAACGCAACCGTTCTAAATGAAAACGGCAAAGCTCAAGTAATGCACATGGGGTGTTACGGCATCGGCGTTTCTCGCATTGTAGCGGCCGCCATTGAACAAAACTTTGATGACAAAGGCATTCTATGGCCTGAAAGCATTGCGCCGTTTGATGTGGCCATTATTGCCATGAACTACGATAAATCAGACGCCGTTCGCACGGAATGCGATCGCTTATACAGCGAACTAAAAGCGAAAGGCTTAGACGTTTTGCTCGACGACCGTAAAGAGCGCCCTGGCGTTAAATTTGCAGACTGCGAACTTCTAGGCATCCCGCATCGCTTAGTGGTTGGCGATAAAGGCCTAGCGAATAACACCCTAGAATACAAAAACCGTACCCAAGGTGAAAACCAAGACATCGCGACCGACAAGGCCGTTGAGTTCATCTTTGGCCTAAAATAGCCGCATCACCAATCACTCGGCACCTCGCCGAGTGATTACGCTCTTCCCTCTTCTGCCTCTCAAAGAAAAAGGAAAATCCATGACCACCATTTACCACAATCCACGCTGTTCAAAATCTCGACAAACGCTCGCACTCTTAGAAGAAAAAGGCCTTCAACCTGAGGTTCGCCTATATCTTCAAACACCACCTAGCATCGAAGAAATTGAAACGCTATTAACGCAACTGGCGCTAACTCCCATCGAATTAATGCGCACTAAGGAATCCATTTACAAAGAACTGGGACTCAACAAAGACAGCAGCGATGAAGAACGCATTCAAGCCATGCACAACAACCCCATTCTTATTGAACGCCCTATTGTGATCCACAATGACAAAGCGAAACTAGGACGACCACCCGAACAAGTGCTGGAACTATTCTAATGAGCACACCCTACGTTCTTATCCTTTTCTATAGCCGTCATGGTTCTGTTTCTGAAATGGCGAAATACATTGCTCGAGGCGTGAACAGCGTCAATAACATCGAAGCAAAAGTACGCCAAGTGCCTCCTGTCTCAGAAATATCCGAGGCCACTGCAGACCCAATACCAACCGATGGCGCACCATACGCCACCCTAGACGAGCTTACCGATTGCGCAGGGCTAGCGCTGGGTTCGCCTTCTTACTTTGGCGCCATGGCCGCACCGCTCAAACACTTTATTGATCAAACCTCCACCATATGGATGACAGGAGGATTAATAGACAAACCTGCCTGCGCTTTCACCAGCGCCAGCTCAATGCATGGCGGACACGAACAGTGCCTCCAATCCATGATGACACCATTATTACACCACGGCATGATTTGGGCAGGACTACCCTATAAACACAAGGCTCTCATCAATACAGTGACTGGCGGCACGCCTTACGGCGCTAGCCATTTAGCCACAGCGACCAGCGAAAACACGCTCAGCAAAGACGAGATCTCCCTCTGCGAAGCACAAGGCAAACGCATTGCAGAACTCGCCATCAAGCTCGCCAATTAAACGAAAAAAGCCCTTTTTCCTAACGAAAAAGGGCTTTTTTATTCAACGCCATTGATTCAAAATCGCGGCAATACAATCCCCTGGAAAAGCGCATCCACATCTTGTCTATTGGGCGCTTCCATGGCCTCAATAACGAGGTCTTTTGTTAAATGTGGGGCAAACGATTCGATGAACTTATACATATAACCACGAATAAAAGTATTACTGCGAATACCAATTTTGGTGCAGCTGTCCGCGAAGAGATGCGAGGCGTCCAACGCAACCAAATCCGTATCTTGCGAGGCATCGTATGCCATTGACGCCACAATCCCCACCCCCAAACCAAGACGAACATAGGTTTTAATGACGTCAGAGTCGGCCGCAGTAAACACAACATTAGGCTCAAGTTCCGCATCTAAAAACGCCTGATCCAGCTGAGAGCGTCCAGTAAAACCAAACACATAGGTCACAATAGGGTAAGACGCCAGCGCCTCCAAGGTCAAAACGTCCACGTGCGCCAAAGGATGGTCTTTCGGCACCACAACGGATCGATTCCAAGTATAACAAGGCAACATCACCAAATTACCAAACTGCTCAAGCGCTTCTGTGGCAATCGCAAAATCAACCACGCCATCATTGGCCATTTCAGCAATTTGCATCGGCGTTCCCTGATGCATATGCAAAGTCACTTCTGGGTAACTCTCCATATACTCATGGATAATATTTGGCAGCGCATAACGGGCTTGAGTATGCGTAGTGGCGATATCAAGAGACCCCTTACGCTCATCACTGAACTCTTTGGCCACACGCTTAATATTCTGAGTTTGATTCAGAATCTCGCCAGCCAATTCAATGATCTTTTCACCCGCCGGCGTCACATGAGTAAGATGCTTACCACTACGAGCAAACACCTCGACACCCAACTCATCTTCTAACAGGCGAATCTGCTTACTCACGCCAGGTTGTGAAGTGTAGAGGCTCTGCGCAGTAGCCGAGACATTTAAGTCATGACGTGCTACTTCCCAAATATATCTAAGCTGCTGTAACTTCATCGACCACCTTATTCCAAAAAGAGTTAAAAACAGAAGAAAACATTACTTTATAGAATAGAGAAAAACCTCTAGTGTTGCTAGCTTAAATCAGCGAAAGAAAGATTACGATGGATTTTATTTGGTATATTTTTGCCGGCGCCGCAGTAGGCCTTGCCGTAGGTATCACAGGTGTTGGCGGCGGTTCTTTAATGACCCCTCTATTATTGTTATTTGGTTTTCCACCACACATCGCCATTGGGACAGACCTGATGTACGCAGGCATCGCTAAAAGTACTGGCGTGTATCTCCACGCCAAACGCGGCAATGTAAACTGGAAAATCGTTGGCGCCATGACCGCAGGCAGCCTTCCTGCCTCTTTTATTACTGTACTGGCCCTGTCGCAGTTTGAAAAACCCGACCATTACCAGCAAATTTTGACCGCCACATTGGGCATTATGTTATTAGTGACCGCGCTGGTCATTACCTTTCGCGGCAAACTATTGACCCGTTTTGATTTTCAAATGGAAGAGTCTCGCAGCCTAAAGGTCATTTTCTTTTGCGGCATTATCCTCGGCATTTTAGTCACACTCACGTCAGTTGGAGCGGGCGCCCTTGGCACCGCCATTATGATGCTGCTGTTCCCTATTATGCGGGCAAAAAACATCGTCGGCACAGACCTAGCCCACGCAGTGCCATTAACCTTGGTCGCGGGCTTGGGCCACGTGTTTCTGGGCAATGTCGATTACACCCTATTGGCAGGCCTATTAATTGGCTCAATCCCAGCCATTTATTTAGGCACACAAATTTCCACCTTCGTGCCGAATAAGGTTTTGCAACCCGTTTTGGCTACCGCCTTAATGGCTTTTGGACTGAAATACCTATTCTTCTAAAAAAACGCTAGAAAACCAGTGTGTAGCGGTTCATTAAAAGCCAAAAACAAGATACTGTTAAACGCTATCACTAAAAATGCAGTAAGCAGGAAACTCCGTAATGAGTAATACACGCCTTGAGGACTTAAACATAGCCTCCTTTACCTCTTTGGTAACCCCCACAAAACTAAAACAAGATTTGCCAGTCAGTGATGCCGTAAGCCATGGCGTCACTGCTGCTCGTGAAACCATCAAAAACATCATGGATGGCAAAGATCATCGCCTAGCCATCGTCATTGGCCCTTGCTCTATTCATGACACAGAAGCGGCACTGGATTATGCCCGTCGCTTAAAAGAACTCGCGGCTAAAGTAGACGACTCGCTTTACATTATTATGCGCGCCTATTTTGAAAAACCTCGTACTACGGTTGGCTGGAAAGGCTTAATTAACGATCCAAACCTAGATGGCAGCTTCGACATCGACAAAGGTTTACACATCGGTCGTAAGTTATTAATCGACCTAGCTGAAATGGGCTTGCCGTTGGCAACAGAAGCATTAGACCCTATTTCACCACAATACATTCAAGACTTGATCAGCTGGTCTGCGATTGGTGCACGCACCACAGAATCACAGACTCACCGAGAAATGGCGTCTGGCCTGTCTGGCCCAGTTGGTTTTAAAAATGGCACAGATGGTTCCATGTCTGTCGCGGTCAATGCCATGCAATCCGTCTCACATCCGCACTCTTTCCTAGGCATTAACGAAGAAGGCCAAGTTGCCATCGTTAACACTAAAGGCAATGAATACGGTCATGTGGTACTTCGTGGCGGCAATGGCCTACCAAACTACGATGCGGCGAATGTTGCCAAAGCGGAAGCGGCATTAACCTCAGCCAGCCTAAAACACAACATCATGATCGACAGCTCTCACGAGAACTCGAACAAGAAACCTGAGCGCCAAGTAACGGTTGTAGAAGACGCTACACAGCAAATCCTAGACGGCAACCAATCTATTATGGGCTTGATGATCGAAAGTAATATTGGCTGGGGCAATCAGAAAGTGCCTGCTGATAAAAACGATCTGCAATACGGCGTGTCTATTACAGACGCCTGCATTGACTGGGAAACAACGGAAACCACATTGTTAACCATGGCGCAGCAACTTAAAGACGTTTTGCCAAAACGCGATCGCAGCTAGACCTGCAACGCATTCTATTGCCGCCAACGAGCGCAATAAAAAAGGGGACCTTGATCAGCGATCAAGGTCCCCTTTTTAGTATTTATCAAGATTACATAAAGGCGTTATCAGTGACCGTATGGTCGGTTGCGTCTTTCACCGCGGTCAAACCTGGCACTTTTTCAATCAATGTTTTCTCAACACCTTCTTTTAATGTCAAATCAACGGCACTACAACCTTGGCAACCACCACCAAACTGCAATATCGCCACTTGCCCATCAATAACTTCTACCAAGCTTACTTCACCACCGTGAGACGCCAAACCTGGGTTGATATCAGAATACAGCACATAATTGATTTGATCTTCAATTGGGCTATCTGCACTGACTTTTGGCATTTTAGCATTAGGCGCCTTAATAGTTAGCTGACCACCCATTTTTTCAGTGGCATAATCCACAAAGGCGTCGTCTAAGAAGTTCACTGAGTTTTTCTCAATGTAGACTTTTAACTTAGGCAGATTTAAAATTTCGTCCGTTTCGTTCACTTCATCAGGACGGCAATACGCCAAACACGTTTCCGCATATGGGGTGCCAGGCTGCTGGATAAATATACGCACAGCAATACCTTCAACTCCTTGTTTCTCAAGCAATGAAGATAAGTACTCTTGAGCGCCATCAGTAATAGTAATATTCATAATAACCCTTCTAAAATCGGCCACACTGTCAATACCGTCATATTACAGCAGATGACCAGCAAATCCAAAGACCCAGTAAAAAAGTAAGGTATTTTTTCTTTATTTGCGCATTGTTCAATCTTAATAAGCCTTATTAGCAAAACCGCTATAGATATAGATAAATATTCATTTTTAGAATAAAGGATTTTTGGTAGAGTAGCGCAACTGAAAATTTATTAACGACGGTTTATTACTTTATGTATCAATACGACGCAATTGACCAACAGCTTGTTGATGAGCGTGTAGCGCAATTCCGCGACCAAACACGCCGCTATCTTAACGACGAGTTGAGCGAACAAGAATTCTTACCGCTACGCTTACAAAATGGGCTTTATGTTCAACGCTACGCCCCAATGCTACGTATCGCCATTCCATACGGCATGCTATCAAGCGATCAGTTGCGTACTCTAGCGGACATCAGCCGTCGCTATGACCGCGCTTATGGGCACTTTAGCACCCGTCAGAATCTACAATTAAACTGGCCTAAACTTGAAGACGTTCCTGACATTCTTGCCGAACTGGCTAAGGTTCAGATGCACGCCGTTCAAACCAGCGGAAACTGTATTCGTAACACAACGACAGACCAATACGCTGGCGTTATCGCTGATGAAGTCGTGGACCCTCGCCCATATTGCGAATTAATTCGTCAGTGGTCGACCTTCCACCCTGAGTTTGCCTTCTTGCCGCGTAAATTTAAAATTGCCGTTAATGCGACAGAGTCTGCCGATCGCGCTGCAACACAAGTTCACGACATCGGTTTGCACATCAAAAAGAACGACGCGGGTGAAATCGGCTTTAAAGTCATCGTTGGTGGCGGTCTTGGCCGTACGCCTATGGTTGGCGTGACCATCAATGAATTCTTACCTCGCACCGACCTATTGACCTACCTTGACGCGATTATCCGTGTTTATAACCAACAAGGTCGCCGCGATAACAAATACAAGGCGCGCATCAAAATTCTTGTGAAAGCCCTGGGTATTGAAGAATTCCGTAACCGTGTAGAAGCGGAATGGGTTCACTTGCGTGGTAAAGAAAGCACAGTACCAATGAGTGAATTCGAACGTCTACAAAGCTTCTTCACTGAGCCGGCTTACGAAACGCTAGACAACAACCCTGAGTCACTATCAAGCAAACTAGCGAGCAGCGCTGGATTTGCGCGCTGGTATGAGCGCAACACATTTGAGCACAAAAAAGCGGGCTACCGCATCGTCACCTTGACCCTGAAAAAAGCCGGTCAAGCGCCAGGCGACGCGACCTCTGAGCAAATGGAAAAAGCCGCCAATCTGGCTGACCAATTCAGCTTTGGTGAGCTTCGCGTTAGCCATGAACAAAACCTAGTTTTGTCCGACGTTCGCCAAGACCAGCTGGTTGACGTATGGGAAGCGGCGAAAGAAGCGGGCTTTGCCACACCAACACTGGGTCTATTAACGGACATGATTTGCTGCCCTGGTGGTGATTTCTGCGCCCTAGCTAACGCAAAATCCATTCCGATTGCAGAGCAAATTCAGAATACCTTCGATAACCTTGATTACTTATACGATCTTGGCAACATCGACCTGAATATTTCTGGCTGTATGAACGCCTGTGGTCACCACCACGTAGGCAACATTGGTATTCTTGGCGTTGATAAAAAAGGTCAAGAGTTCTACCAAGTGTCTATCGGCGGTGCATCTGGTCACGATGCCAGCATCGGCAAAATCCTCGGCCCTTCTTTCGCTCAAGAAGAAATCAGCCAAGTCATCCAAAAGCTAATGGACGTTTATGTTAGCAATCGTACGGATGAAGAACGCTTTATTGACACTTACCGCCGCGTTGGCATCACACCATTTAAAGAGGCCGCTTATGCCAAAGCTAATTAAGAACGGCGAGATCGTCGACAATCTATACACATGGCAACAAGACAAAGAATCAGCTGCGTCTGAGTCAGCGATTGTACCCATGTCTAAATGGCTAACAGAACAAGACAGTATCGGCCCAGTGGCGGGTATCTGGATTGACGCCGGAGAAGGCACCGAAGCACTCGCTGAGATCGACTTAAACCAGTTTGATGTCATTGGCGTTAACTTTCCTGCGTTTGTCGATGGTCGCGGTTTTTCTTACGCTCGCCTACTGCGCGAACGTCTAGGCTACAAAGGCGAAATCCGTGCCCTGGGTAATTTCATTCCAGATCAGCTTGGCTATCTACTTCGCGTTGGTTTTAACAGCTTCCAATTCAATGACGAAGTCGATTTAGAAAAAGCCCTTGCTCTGCATAAGTCTTTTTCAATTGCTTACCAAGGCGATGTGAACGAGCCAAGACCGATGTTCTTACGTCGGTAAAGTTTAAATCTCTTGTCAACATTCCGACAAAAGGCCCTTTTAAGGGCCTTTTTCTATTGCGTATTTTGGCTGCCCTGATTATCGTATGATTTGAAAAGTGATTGATTGTTAAAGGATCTTAACGTGTCGAAAAAAAACATAACCTGCATTCTTGCAGGACTATTGCTCTCAGGCGTTGCACAAGCGACGACTACCTACGTATCAGACATCCAATTTGTTGCGATTAGGGAAGGTCAAAACAACAACACTCGCGCCGTTGAACGAGGCATCAAAAGCGGCACACCTCTAGAAGTGTTAGAACAAGAAAATGGCTACACCAAGGTAAAAACCCCCAGTGGAAATGAAGGCTGGATTGCGGATTACTTCTTAAGTGACGACGCAGTCACAAGGGATCAAGTCATTAGCTTGCAGTCAAAACTCTCTGCACTGTCCGAAAGCAAACAAAAGGTAAACAGTGAGCTTCAAGACAGCAAAAAAGAAATCACCGACTTAAACAACAAGGTGACGTCTTTAGAGAGCGACAAAACACAGCTCATTAAACAAATCCAACAAAACAAAGCTCTGGCTGAAAAAGCACAAAGCATCGTCTCTCAGAATAACGACGTCAGCTACCAGCTTGAGTCTTTAAAAAAACAATTAGCGACAGCGGAACAAGCGGCTGACCAACAGCAAAGCACCACCCAGCAAAAATGGTTTGCGATTGGCGCAGGCACACTTTTAGGCGGCCTAATCATTGGCCTTCTGATTCCACTTTCCCGCAAGAAGAAGAGCAGCACAAGCTCTTGGAGCTAATAGGACGTTAAATGGATGCCTCGATAGTACACTCCTTTTTCTTAATTTTTGGTGGAGCGGCTGTCGTTGCATCGATTGCTCTGTACACCAAACAACCCATGATCATCGCCTACATAGCACTTGGCGTGCTGTTTGGCCCCTCTGCCCTGTCACTCATTAACGAACCAAAACTCATGGATGACATGAGCCATGTAGGCATCATCTTCCTGCTTTTTCTACTTGGTCTGGACATGCAACCAAGCCACCTTATCAATATGCTCAAAAAAGCCTCATGGATTGCCTTACTGAGCTCCGTCGTCTTTGCCGTGCTCGGCTATCTGATCGCTTTAGCGTTTGGCTATACTGAAATTGAAAGCTTGATCATCGGCATCGCCATGATGTTTTCCAGCACCATTGTCTGCATTAAGCTATTACCAACCACCGTCCTGCACCATAAACACACAGGGGAGCTCGTGGTTGGCTTGCTATTACTGCAAGACATTATTGCCATTGGCGTGCTGCTTGTTCTTTACAGCGCATCAGGGAACGGCGACGCTGGCGTAATGCAATACATCAAGCCACTCATCGCCCTTCCTCTGCTCATTGGGGCGGCCTTCCTGTTTGTAAAATACATATTGCTAAAATTAATCACCCGCTTTGATCGTTTCCACGAATACATTTTTCTGGTCTCCATTGGCTGGTGTTTATCCATGGCCGTGGCCGCAGAATACTCCGGCTTGTCTGCTGAGATGGGCGCGTTTATCGCCGGCGTTGCCTTGGCAACCAGCCCTATCTCACAATACATAGCGACGCATTTACGGCCTTTGCGAGACTTTTTCCTTATTTTGTTCTTTTTCAGTATTGGCGCCAGCTTCAATCTAAGCCTACTGGGCGTGGTGATTGTGCCTGCCCTCATCTTGGCCATTGGCGCCATGCTGATCAAACCGGTGGTTTTCCGCTTTTTATTAAAAGGCATCAATGAAGATGCCAGCACATCATGGGAAGTTGGCTTTCGCCTAGGCCAAGTCAGCGAGTTTTCACTCTTAATTGCATATTTAGCTGCAAATATCGGATTAATTGGCACAGAAGCTTCGCATGTGATCCAGGCAACCGCTATACTCAGCTTCGCCTTATCGACGTACGTGGTGATTCTGAATTTTCCTAATCCGATTGCAATATCGGACAGGCTACGCAGAGACTAGGCAAAATACACACTTTGTAATGAATAATTTCAAAGAAAAAAAGGGGGTTCTGAAATGCTTTTCAGAGCCCCCTTTCTTTAAGTATATAAAATATAATAGAATACCGCGAAATACCTGACTACAAATTGAAAAAAGTCTTGTATACTAACGCGCAAATTTCGTCCCTAACTTATTTAGAGTAATCTAATGGCTGACTTATCAAAATACAGAAACATCGGTATTTTTGCTCACGTTGACGCGGGTAAAACTACTACTACAGAACGTATTCTTAAACTAACCGGTATGATCCACAAAATCGGTGAAGTACATGAAGGCGAATCTACAACTGACTTCATGGAACAAGAAGCTGAGCGCGGAATTACCATCCAGTCCGCTGCTGTAAGTTGTTTCTGGAAAGACCACCGTTTCAACGTTATCGACACACCTGGACACGTTGACTTCACTGTAGAAGTTTACCGTTCTTTGAAAGTACTTGACGGTGGTGTTGGTGTATTCTGTGGTTCTGGTGGTGTTGAGCCACAATCAGAAACTAACTGGCGTTACGCTAACGAATCTGAAGTAGCACGTATCATTTTCGTTAACAAACTAGACCGTCTAGGCGCTAGCTTCTACCGCGTTACAGACCAAGTTAAAAAAGTATTGGGCGCAACACCACTTATCATGGTGCTTCCAATCGGTACTGAAGACGAGTTCGTTGGTGTTGTTGACCTACTAAGCCGCAAAGCTTACGTTTGGGATGATTCTGGCCAGCCAGAAAACTACAGCGTCGAAGACGTTCCTGCTGACATGGTTGATCAAGTTGAAGAATACCGCGAAATGTTGATCGAAACAGCGGTTGAGCAAGACGACGAACTAATGATGACTTACATGGATGGTGAAGAACCTTCTATTGACGACATCAAACGTTGTATCCGTAAAGGTACTCGTGACCTTGCGTTCTTCCCAACGTACTGTGGTTCTGCCTTCAAAAACAAAGGCATGCAGCTTCTTCTTGATGCTGTTGTTGATTACCTACCAAGCCCAACAGATGTTATCCCACAAGATCTTACGGACGAAGAAGGTAATCCAAACGGCGAAAAAGCCATTGTATCGGCTGACGAACCTTTCCGCGCACTTGCATTCAAAATCATGGATGACCGTTTCGGCGCACTAACATTCGTACGCGTATACTCTGGTAAGATCAACAAAGGCGACACGATTCTAAACAGCTTCACAGGCAAAACAGAACGTGTAGGCCGCATGGTTGAAATGCAAGCCGACGACCGTAAAGAAATCAGCTCTGCACAAGCAGGTGATATCCTAGCAATCGTAGGTATGAAAAACGTACAAACTGGTCACACTCTATGTGATCCTAAACACCCTTGTACGCTTGAAGCCATGGTTTTCCCTGAGCCAGTAATCTCTATCTCTGTTACTCCGAAAGACAAAGGCGGTAACGAGAAAATGGGTATTGCGATTGGTAAAATGGTTGCAGAAGATCCAACATTCCGTGTTGAAACTGACATCGATTCAGGTGAAACCATTCTTCGCGGTATGGGTGAACTTCACCTAGACATTAAAGTAGATATCTTGAAACGTACTTACGGCGTAGATTTGATCGTTGGTCAACCTCAGGTTGCTTACCGCGAAACAATCACTAAAGCGGTTGAAGATACTTACACGCACAAGAAACAATCTGGTGGTTCTGGTCAGTTCGGTAAGATCGATTACCGCATCAAACCAGGCGAGATTGGTTCTGGCTTCACTTTCTCTTCTTCTGTTGTGGGCGGTAACGTACCGAAAGAATTCTTCCCAGCAGTAGAGAAAGGCTTCAAGTCTATGATGGACGAAGGTGTTCTAGCTGGCTTCCCAGTACTAGACGTTGAAGTTGAGTTGTACGACGGTGGTTTCCACGCAGTTGACTCCTCTGCTATCGCCTTTGAAATCGCTGCTAAAGGCGCTTTCCGTCAGTCTATCCCTAAAGCTGGCCCTCAGTTGATCGAACCAATCATGAAAGTGGATGTGTTCACTCCTGATGATCACGTTGGTGATGTAATCGGTGACCTTAACCGTCGTCGCGGCATGATCAAAGACCAAGAGAAAGGCTTGACTGGCGTTCGCATTAAAGCAGACGTTCCTCTTTCTGAAATGTTTGGTTACATCAGTAGCCTACGTACAATGACATCGGGTCGTGGTCAGTTCTCTATGGAGTTCTCTCACTACCTACCATGTCCTTCTAACGTTGCTGAAACAGTAATCGCCGCTGTGAAAGAGAAAAAAGAACAAGAGAAAAAAGACAAGTAATAATTCATTATTACCGCCTTAAAAAAACCCGATGCAGTTTATGCATCGGGTTTTTTATGCGCTAAATAAAGCCTGGCAGAACAGACCTCGACGCTTTCTCGACTCTGCGACACCAATCCGTTCTCACACAATGCCTACCCTTTCAAGGCACGCAATCCCTTTCAAGGCACGTAACCTCTTTCAAGAGGCTGCGCCCCATAAAGTGCGCCTTCTTTCGAACCATATTTTACGAGCAAAAAAAACGCCCCAGAAAAGCCTCTCTTAATTGAGAACACTTCACTGAGACGTCTATTAGCCTCTTGAGCTTATCGCAACAGACTAGCGCTTGCTCATTCAGTCTAAACCAACAAGCCCCTTAGAATGGCACTGGGTACGCTTTAAACACTTCCATTACATCTTTAAGAACATCTTCAGATAACGCCATATCAAATGCCGCCATGTCTTCTTTCAGCTGCGCCAGTGACGTGGCACCAATAATAGTCGCCGTCACGCCATCTACTTGATTACACCAAGCCAACGCAAGCTGAGCTGGCGTTAGATTGTGCTTTTCCGCCACCGCCATGTACCCTTTGACCGCCTCTTCTACCAGAGGCGTGTCTCTGAATAGACCGTGACGCTGAGCGTATGCCCAACGGCTGCCTTCAGGGCGTGCTCCACCAATGTATTTGCCCGTTAATGCACCCGCGGCTAAAGCAGACCAAGGCAAATAAGCAATGTCTTCATGGACACAGTTTTCAATCAAATAAGGCCAATCTTTCGCATGCAACAAACTGAACTCGTTCTGAATAGACGCCACACGCGGCAAATCATGCTTTTCACTCAAACGCAAAAATTCATTGATACCCCAAGTGGTGTCATCCGACAAACCAAAATGACGAATCTTACCGGCCTTAATACAAGTATCAATGCCTTTTAGAATATCCAGCATTTGCGCCGAATGCTCATCTCTGTCCACATCGCTAAAGCGAATATGACCAGGAAAGTGTTTTGCAAAATGTGGGGAAGTACGATTCGGCCAATGCAATTGGTACAAATCAATGTAATCGGTTTGCAGACGCTGCAAAGAAGCATCGACCGACGCAATCACTGCCGCGCCCGTAATAGGCCCGCCATCACGAATATAATGCAGCCCGGCACCAGCAATCTTGGTGGCCAATATGATTTCTTTTCGACGCGATGGATTGCGTGACAGCCAGTTGCCGATGATGGTTTCGGTTTTGCCATAGGACTCAGGCGTCGGCGGCACAGAATACATCTCTGCGGTATCCATAAAGTTCACGCCATTTGCCAGCGCGTACTCAATCTGCTCGTCCGCTTCCGCTTGATTATTTTGAGTACCCCATGTCATGGTTCCCAAACACACTCGTGAAACCTCTAAACCGGTACGACCAAGTGGTACGTATTTCATCATTTTATTCCTTTCGCATTTAGTAGGGTGCAAGCAAACTCGCCCCAAAATAGTTAACTCCAATGTAATAAAAAATGAAGCATCAGGCCAGTTTTATCAATGAAAACAATAAGGATTAGCAACAAGAAAAGGATTACGCCAGAACGGCTACACGGCAAAAAAGTACGTCCCCAGTAAAGCACCAACAGTCGAGTTAAGCGCTTTACTAGGGAGTAATAGGTGATCTAGTTATCAGGCAGGGTGACATTCACTTCTAAAATGGAACAGTCTTCGATGTTCTCAAGCTGAATCTGAACATCCTCACTGCCTACTTTGACGTACTTTCTGATCACATCAATGATTTCTTGCTGCATTTGAGGCAAGTAATCAGGTTGCTTACGCTTGCTACGCTCGTGCGCGACAATAATCTGCAAGCGATCCTTAGCAACGGATGCAGAGCTTGGCTCGCCTTTGCTTTTAAAGTAATCGAAAATCCCCACACTAACCCCCTAATAATCGTTTGAAAAATCCTTTTTTCTGGATTTCCAGAAAACGCAAAGGACGCTCTTCGCCCATTAAGCGATCCACCGCATCCATGTAAGCCAAGCCGGCTTCTGATTCTGTATCCAAAATAACTGGCGTACCTTGGTTAGACGCCTTAAGCACCGCTTCAGACTCTGGAATCACCCCCAACAAAGGAATGGCCAAAATATCTTCCACGTCAGACACACTAAGCATTTCGCCCAATGCCACACGCTCAGGGTGGTAACGCGTCAACAGCAGGAATTCTTCGATCGGCTCTTTGCCTTCTTCTGCACGGCGTGATTTGCTTTGTAAAATGCCCAAAATACGATCCGAATCTCGAACCGACGACACTTCAGGGTTAGTCACAACAATCGCGGCATCCGCAAAGTACAACGCCATTTGCGCGCCTTTCTCGATGCCCGCTGGCGAGTCACAAATAATGTAATCAAACTCTTTCGCCAACTCTTCAAGAACACCTTGCACCCCTTCTTGGGTTAGCGCATCCTTGTCTCTGGTTTGAGAGGCAGGAAGAATATAAAGATCTTTTGTTCGTTTATCTTTAATCAGCGCTTGTGACAAGGTGGCTTCTTTATTAATCACATTAACAAAGTCATAAACCACACGTCGCTCGCAACCCATAATCAAATCTAGATTACGCAAGCCCACATCAAAATCGATAATTACTGTTTTAAATCCTTTTAACGCTATCCCCGTCCCTATCGCTGCACTGGATGTTGTCTTACCAACACCACCCTTGCCTGAGGTGACCACTATGATCTTTGCCAATGCCATATCCCCCGATGACTCCACTAAGAGCCTATCCATAAAATATATCTAATAATATTAATGCTGTTACAGCGGTATAATTTCTAAGCTATCGTCAACCAATAACACTTGTGCTGCTTCTTTCCAAACAATTTTTTGCAAGGCATCGGTTAACATAAAGTTTCCAGCAATGGAGACCAGCTCAGCCTCCATGCTTTTACAAAAGATTCGTGCGTCTGAGTCGCCTTTCACACCCGCAAGTGCGCGACCACGAAGCGCACCGTAAACATGAATATTGCCATCGGCCAACACCTCGGCCCCCGCACTGACTTGCGCAAGAATAATCAAATCCCCTTCCGCATAGACTTGTTGCCCAGAGCGAATAGGCTTGGTGATGATTTTTGCAGATTGTGGCACCAAACGCTCTTCAACGACCGTTTTCACCACCACATCCGGGCTGGATGGCGCACTAACAGGCTCAGGCACATGTATCGGACGCGTTTTGCTCGCTGGCAATAAAGGAATCGTCACGTCACCAGACCAATGAGGTTTATTCTCTTGGGCACAACGCCAACCAATCACCCCTAACCCCAACCCATTCAACGAATCCACCAAGGATTCAAATTCATCAAATGGAATGTCTTGTTCTACTTTCGACAAATCAATAATAATGGGCGCTTGATTAAAAAAATGCGGCACTTGATCAATTTTCTCTTTCAACTGAGCAACAATGCTTTGCAGTGAAAGTGTCTGAATTTCAAGTAGTACCGTCGTCACTACACTTCCTTTTAACTGGAAGCTTGAGTCTGTCATGCAAACCATCCTTTTGTTATGCCCAAACACCCTTAATGAGTGATGGGTGAACGCCACTTTATCAGTAGCGTTTAAAATTCACTTATTCTATCAAGGTTACTAATTAAAGAAAGGCATGTGGCAAAGTCTTTTCTGCAAATTCAGACTTTATCCAGTAGCGCCTTATAATGCCTTACATTCTACTTTATGTACAATATTGAGCGTGTTAATAAGCGTTTGATTCATATAATGTTTTACGGTTTATTTACAAGGTTGTTCCCGTGTTTCTGGGGAAAACTTTTCGCCCCCTAAAACGCTCACCTTTTAACCCGCAGTGGCTTCTACGGCAAACTCGGAGGAAAGCCGGCTTACGCCTAACCCACCTTGCTTTGTTAATCGAATTTGCACTGGAATTCGCTCTTTTAATGCCTGGATATGACTAATAATACCAATGGTTTTGCCAGAGGATTGTAAATTATCCAAGGCGTCCAAAGCAGACTCTAATGTTTCGTTATCTAAGGTACCAAAGCCTTCGTCTAAAAACAGCGAATCAATGCTGGTCTTATGAGACACTAAGTCCGACAAAGCCAAAGCAAGCGCAAGACTCACCAAAAAGGATTCACCACCGGACAAGGTTTTAGTGTCTCTAGAAGCGTTGGCCTGCCAAGTGTCTACCACGGCCAATGACAAGGCTTCTTCATGGCGCATTAATTGATAGCGACGATGCAAAATAGCCAAATGCTGATTGGCTAAATAGACCAAATGATCCAAGGTGAGACTTTGCGCAAAACGGCGGAACTTGGCCCCATCAGCCGAACCAATCAAATGATTCAAACGGTCCAAATGAACCAACTTATCCCGCAAGCTATTTAACGCTTCCAATGAGGCCGCGGCTTGTTGCCTACGCAGCGTCTCTTCACGTATTTTCTGCGACACCTCTCCCAAGTTTCGATTCAACTGTTGACGCTGACCTTCCAGTGTTTCAACCAAGGCGATCAGCTCATCAAGAGAATAGCGGTCAACCCATTCATTGCTAGGCTTTTGCTGTGTATGCACGACCAAGGCGTCTTCTGATTGCTGGTGCAACGCAGCTTGTTGAACCATGGCGTCTTTCAGGGTCGCCAAGGTCAATTGTAAGGCCTTAACCTCATCCTCCGATAAACACGCCTGTCGCCACGCGCGCTCTTCACTAAAGCCTTTTTCTGTTAACTTCGCCTGCCACACAGAGTTTGCTGAGATCGACTCTTTATGCAAGGCGCTCAATGACTTCTCTAGCGCTTTTAAAGTAGCCGCCAGCGTCGTCAATGTTTCTTGAACCCGCTCTCGCGTTTTTAAGACAGAGTCATAATCCGCGCGTTTACTGGCCAATGCGGCTTGCTCACCAGACCTGACCTCTGCCAAGGACTTGCCCGCTAGCGCATCAAGCAAGGCGGCATCCATGTTGTCCAGCTCGCTGCGTAATGCCTTTGCCTTAAGAGTGACGTCATTCACCTCTACGGCGCTTTCTTTCACTCGATCTTCTAATACGGAAATCTCATAACCAAGCTGTTCAATGCGCTTCAATTGCGCATCATGATCCACTTTCAACGCACGCCATTGTTGCAATGAAGATTGCAGTGCGGATAACGATTCCGCCAAAGGAGAAGCCAAATAACGCTCAGGCACAGCAGCAGCAACCATAGACGCAACCAGCTGTTGATCAATGCGCTCTTTTTCCGCCTGGGCGGTTTGATATTCCAGCTGCTTTGCCTCAAGGGTTTGACGTAATGAACGACCTTGAAACTCCAACTGCTGAAGCTCCTGCGCCTTCTGCTGACCTTGAGTTGTCACACTGACCAGCGCCTGTTCCAAGGTGATTCGTTGCTGGTGTGTTTGCGACAAGGCTTGATTGAGTTCAACAGTACGCGTCCATTCTTGTTGAATCGCAAAGACACAAGACGACATGCGACTCGGATCAAACACTGACAAGGGCGCCTTGCTATCCCAATCACCAAACACGAGCAACGCATTCAACATGGTTAGCAACTCACTTTCTGCAAGCGACAACTCTGTTTTCAAAGCAAGACGTTGCTCCTGACGCATTTCAAGCTCGCGCTCTACCACTTTTTGATCGGCTTTCAGCGCTTGCCCCACTTGCACCAAGTCGTCTACTTCAGACTGCAATTGCTGTAAGCGTGTTTGGTTTTCAAGATTCACCTCTTGATGCAAAGCCTGCTCAAGATCATGCTCGTGGGCACCACACAGTGGACAGGCATCATGCTCACCCAATGACTGACGCAGTTCGTTTAGCGAGGCAATATGGCGCTCTGCGTCCACTAATCGAGCCAAATCCGAACAGTGCGCCTGCTTTTCTGTATAAGCTTGGCGTTGCTGTACGAGCCGCTCCTCTTGTTGTGTCCGCTTATTCACTAAGTCCGCAATGGCTTCATCCATCTGTTGACTCTGCTGATGCTTGCCTTGGTACGCCTGATAACGTTGCTCAAGCTCTGTGGCTTTTTGCTGCTGCGTTTCGAGATGCCGATAATGCTCTTGCCACTCATTCAGCTCCCGTCCAGATGACAGGGTATTGAACGCTTCAATGATCACGCTCAGCTGTTGCTCCAGCTCCCCTGTATGGCTTTTCTGTTTCTCCAGTTGCACTTTATCGGCGGCATAAGTGCTCAATGCAGAATCAAGGGAGGCTTGTGCACTAGACACTTCTGCGCTCAGGCGAGCTAACGTCTGCTCATACGTTTGGATAGAAGATTGTTGGTATTGCCAATTCGATAACTGGGACTCAATTGTTTCTGGAGCTTGCCATTCAGACAAACGCTGCTGATTGTTTTCACACGCCAGTTGACTGGCCTTGAGTGCCTGTTTCTGCTGCGTTAACGCACGGACACTCTCACCGTGTTTTTGCTCAAGCGTAAGACGTCGCTTGTCTGTGTCTAACAGCTGCTCATTGACACTCTCACGTCGAGAAATCAAAGGCTGAATACGGCGACTAATGTCTTCGTTGAATGCCTCCCAGATTTGCGATTGTTGCTCAAACGCTTGCTTTGCCTCCTCGGCCTGAACGTCGAGTTGTTGCATCGCTTTATTTTGTTCTGAGTACTGTTGGGAGACGTCGGCCTGTTCGCTCTCAAGCTCGCTTGTTCGCCGCTGAATGTCTGTCAAACGCTCATACTGAGGTCGCAATGCATTCGCAATACTGGCTTTTTCTAATCGCTCTTGATTGGGTTTAAAATTCTCCAGCGCTGCTATCGCCTCCGCACTGCGCTGCTGACGTGTTGCCAATTGCTCAACCAAGTTGGCTTCTGTCTGGCGCCACCCAAGATTGGACTGATGCAATTTGAGTTCATCGGCAAGGCTTTTGTCTTCTGCTGTGTAGGAGGCTTCTTGCTCTACGAGCGCTTGCAGTTCGTCTTCACTCAATAGCTGACGCTGTGCATTGACCGCTTCTAGCTGAACAATTTTCTGCCGCTCAGCTTTGTGCTTTTCAAACACCCACTGCGACACTTGCCCATAGATTTCTGTGCCAGTAAGCTCTTCTAGTAATTCTGCTCTGTCATTCGCAGAAGCGTTCAAAAACGCCGAAAATCCGCCCTGCGCAAGCAACATAGATTTGGTAAAACGAGAAAAATCCAATCCGGTGAGTTCAGCAATCTTATCGATTTTCTCATTAATTTTCGTCGTAATAATGGTGCCATCGCGCTCGCACAACTCGCAGGTCATTGGCTGTAGCTTTCCATCACTCTTACCCCGAGCACGACGCTGCCCCCAAAAGGCTCGGTAACCCTTTCCTTTTATCTCAAACTCCACTTCGGCGAGACATTCTGCCGTATGGCGCGTCATTAATTCATTTTGACTGGGGGAGACTTTTAGGCGTGGTGTTTCGTGGTACAGCGCCAAGCAAATGGCGTCCAACAAGGTAGATTTTCCAGAGCCTGTAGGCCCGACAATGGCAAACACACCAGCGTCGTCAAACGGTGTTTTGGTAAAATCAATCTGCCACTCGCCTTTTAAAGAATTGATGTTTTTTAGTCGCAACTTACAAATCTTCATGCTGGCTGCTCCTGACTGTCTTCCATCTCAATCAAACACTGATTGAATAAATTGGTCAGTATCACGCGCTCTTCCTCATCAATACCCTCATTGCTTTGTAGGCTTTTATCAAACACATCTTTGACCGTTAATTCAGACAAGGTTTGGCGCGATTCAAAATCCACCTTTTTTGTGTCCGCCGCGCTTTTTCTCATCACGCGAAGCAATTCAATAGGCTTGCCTTCAATGGCTTCTAGCAGACGCTTATGAAGATCGCTTAAATACTCATCGGCCACCACAGTCACTTCTAACCAGAGTGTCTGGTTCTGCGCATTCAGCTCGGTCAGTGACAACGCCTCAATCCGCTTTAAAATGTCTTTAAGGTTGCCATTTAAGCTCTGCATAGGCTGGAAACTGGGGATGGTATGGCAGCGAATAGCCTCTTGCCTTTCATCAAAGAGATCCTGCACCTGAGGCTGCTCACCCAATAGCGTCGTATCAATGATCACCAACGACTTTTCTCGACCCAATTCATCAAAGCTCAATGGAATCGGTGAACCGCTGTAGCGAAAGCGACCGTCTTTGGTAATCGCCTGTGCACGGTGAATGTGGCCAAGGGCCAGGTAATCAAAATGAGGAAACACAGACGTAGGCAAGGCTTCGAGAGTACCAACATACAGATCACGCACCGACTCACTAACTTGTCCGCCCATGGCCGTTAAATGGCCGGTGCCAATAATCGGCACCGCGCGCTTGAGTGCTTTATTTTTCTCACACGCAAGCTCATACACTTGTTGATAAAAGTCGCCTATGTGCTGCAACAAGCCAAGCTTCTTATCCTGCTCAGACTGACCAGACACACTTTTCATCACATCTTTAGGGCGTAAATACGGCACCGCACACACCCAAGCAGACACCTCACCCGCTTTATCGTTAAGCGCAATAACATGGGAATCAAGGTCTTCCAGATTGGCCTGACTCGAGACTTGTGTTTCCAAATAAGACAGCAAGCTTTTTGATTCATTGAGCATACTCACCGAGTCATGATTACCCGCAACAATCACCAACTGACATTGGCGAGCTTTCATGTCCAATACCAATTGATGGTACATTTCACGCGCATAACTTGGTGGCGACCCTGTGTCAAAAACATCCCCAGCAATAATGACCGCATTGATCGATTCACTGTCCACCAGCGCCAATAACCAATCAATAAACGCCCTATGCTCATCACGGCGGGATTTCCCCATGAAATGTTGACCGAGATGCCAATCCGATGTGTGAAGAATTTTCATTAATAGAATCCATTTAAAAATATGAACGAGACCCATGTAACCGCGCAATGCCAAACACAATCGCGCACTCAAAAGACCTCGTAAAACTAACGAACAAAATGCAACTGGCTGGTTCTAACGCGCAGCGGGCGAAGCGACAGGGCCCACTCTTGGGCTGAAATTTGTTGGCCATGGTAAATAATATTCAAAGCGCCATGGTCTGCATTGGCAAGCGCTTCTTTGAGAAAAGAGACAAAAGCATCAGCGTTCAAACCAAGACTTGGTTCGTTGTTCGCCGGCAAAAGATAGTGACCTAAATACTGAACTGAATAATCCGCCAAGGCATCACGCCAATAAGATTCAAACACACCATTATACGAAGAGGACACCACGGCCATAGGTTCTCCGGAAATGCCCATTTCAAACAATAAGCGACCTTTTCGAACGCCTGACGACAAGGCCACCTGAAGAGAATCGCCCTCTGCTAAAGACAGCATACTCTGCCATGCTAAAGCCGTTATAGCTTCTTTTTGCAGCACGACTTTCAGAGGCGCTCCGGCCGAGTTTAACGCCATGCACTCGAAAAAACCTTGCTCTGCGTCCTCCGAAAAAGACACAGACACACGATCGCCAAAAGAGTCGTCACTTGGCCCCAGCAACGTCAGCTCAACGGCCGCATCGCTAAGCGTTCGCTTAGATACAATAGAAAAGACAGAAGACGCAGAAGGGATCTGAGTGGTTAACGACATTCCTGATGAAAGTGACGTCTGGCAGGATAAAATAGATTCACAATTATTTTGATCATAAAGACGGCACGCACCACACGCCCCCGCTCGACAACCATGACGCACATAAGCGCCTTGAGACAACAACGACTCAAGCAGATTATCGCCTCGCATTGCGTCAAAACACTTACCATCCAATTCTACCGTGAGCGCTTGTGAACCCATGATGCCACCTAACCAATCAATGATTTGGCTATTATGACATATTCTCACTTTCTCACCGCGCCTCTTTCCTAAAAAAGGAAAAGCCATACCTCTAATACAACAAGAAATACAACAAAGACACACACGCTATCATTCTTAATAAATAACGAAGACACACAGTATCATGCTTAATATCAGATACGATATTAAGCGTTTTGTACTCGTGAAATTTGATTTTCAACGTCTCTTAGATGACCTGTTTTTATCCAGACTTTGGCGCCCTCTTTGCCCGCTTTTGCATTTATAGCGCTCTGAAGAGGCGTACGTAGCCAGCTGTTTTTCACTAGCGTATCCGCTTGCTCGTCTATCGAACCATCAAGCACCAGCACTTCCGCGCCGCCATTTGTATCTATTGAAATTTCAGCACCTGGTTCAAAGTGCAGCAAACTCACTTCTTCCCATTCGTCTTTATACAAGGGCGTCACACTCACCCCACGGAAATCACGGTGCGGCACACTTCCCATAAAGTGGGTTTGAAGGCGTACATGAGTCCTATCACTCGGTTGAAACTGCCAAAGTTTGACAAAAATAATGCAGCCCTCTTCAGAACCGGGCCTATGCTTAGATTGCGGCGGATTGCGAATATAAGAGCCTGCAGGAAAATCGCCATGCTCATCTTGAAAAACACCATCCAATACAATGAATTCTTCACCGCCAGTATGAACATGTGGAGAGAAATGACTGTTAGGCGCATAACGCACAATGGTTGTAGCGCGTGCGACTTCATCGCCCACTCTGTCCAACGCTCTTCTATCAACACCTGCCATAGGAGATGCAACCCATTCAAGTGACTCACTGTGAACCACCACACGCTGGCTAAAATCGGCCGCTATTTTCATTTTTGACGCCTTGATTTGGTGTGTTAAATAAAGGGGGTATTGCTATTTCTTACGCTTATTTTATTGGAATACCATCGTAAGCAAAAATATTTCAATGACATAAGTCTCGATTTACAATCAAAACAAGAAGGCCGATCTGTCATCGCCCTTCCGCCGCTTCTTTGTTCATCATTAAGTCATGTGGAAGAAGCAAAGCTTATTGCCATCCAGATCATATACATAAGAGCCATAAAAGAAATCAAAACGTTGACCCGGCGCACCCGCATCCGTTGCACCTAACTCAATGGCCTTATTGTAAAGCGCCTGAGCTCCCTCAATGGAACCCCTTACTCATCCAGGACACACACTTTTCTTCACCCTTTTATTATCTAAGACAGGCATACTTAAAAACCAACTAAAACGAGACGACTGCTGATCAACATCGACAAGCATCCAACTTTTTAGCTCGTATTTTTTAGACCTATGTTGTTTTTCTTGAGAAAAAGCACTTCTAATCGAAATTTACTTGGCAGCTGGCATCAACACATTGCTGATTAAACATATTAAACGAGACGCTGCTGTTTAAAGCTAAGCGAGGAGTTTCACGCCTTGTTGATTGGGCTTGCGGCGCCTATGGTGAGATTCGCAATAGTGATCGATTGCATCTTCTTGGCCGACAACATTCGCCGTTCTTTTTTCAAACTCTGTCGCAATACACAACCAATTTTCAGACGATATGTGTAGGCGTTGCAAGATAGGCAACAAAGAGGCATCAATAATACCACGCTTGCCTTCTCTGATAATGCGCCCAGTCATATCAAGCAACTCAAAGTAGTCAGTCAGTTTAAAGGGTAAACCGCAAGATACGGCTTTTTTAGGAGTACCAACAAAAGGAAATAAGACTTTTGGCTGATGCCCTTCTTTTGCCGAACTCACGCGCCTCTTTAAGCTGGTAAAACTGGAATCTTCCGGTGTTTGGCTTATTTTCGCTCTGATAGGGTTTAAATCCACATACGCCATGCAGGCTAGGAGTGCGGCTTCGTCTAGCAATGCTTGAGATTTAAAGCGTCCCTCCCAAAAATGCCCTGTGCAGTCATCTTCAATATTAGCTCTTCGAGCAATAGGCTCATTTAATTCTTTCATAAACCAACTAATATCACTTAAGCGTTGCCTGTAAAGGCTTGCAGAGGCTTCCACTAAGGCCAAAGCATAGCTAGGTAAAGACTCACCTTTTACGTATTGCTGCGTAAAAGTCGTGCCTTTGTGGAGTTTATGCCAACGCTGCAATACATCACGGGTTGACCATGTATCTACTTTCTCAGGGGCTATATGCAAAACGATATGGAGGTGGTTGCTCATCACGGCGTAGGCGCAGACATCAATCGAAAATACGCTGGCTAAAAATAATAGTCGATTTTCCACCCAAGCACGACGATGCTCATAACTTACCCCAGTGGATGAGTCTTCACCGCATAAAAAAGCCCGGCGAACACAGCGAGAAACGCAATGATAATAAGGGGTATCTGCTAAACACACTTGCTGATTTCTAGGTATTGCCATAATCAGGCTCCTCTTCCTTGAGAAAACACAGATTAAGTATAGATAAGATGAGTGACATCAGCCGAGAAAAATCTCCAAGTTTGTCTCGGCTGAATGTCTAGCATGCCTGTCTTAGTAAATTGTTACTGTAAGCCCTTACCCTTACTGAGCTTTTAGTATGCCTGTCTTGGTTAAGGAGTTCTTACTGAGCTTTTAGTATGCCTGTCTTGGTTAAGACGCTTTAGGAACTGAGGCCAGTAACGCCACCAGCAATCGCCAGAAGTCCCCGACTGAGTCTATTTCCATTCTTTCGGTTGGCGAGTGAGCCCCGCGAATATTAGGGCCAAAGGAGACCATTTCCATACCCTCGTATTTCGCGCCAATTATGCCGCATTCAAGGCCTGCATGAATCACTTTGACGTTGGCTTCTTGGCCCATAACGTCTTTGTGTACTGCTAAAAAATGTTTTAACAAGCCAGCATTAGGGTCAGGCCGCCAACCTGGGTAGCCATTTTCCAATACCACATTGGCATCGATCAGGCTGAACGCAGATTTTGCTGTAAGAGCAAGGTGATCAACCGCCGAGTTCACTAAAGAACGCACTAATAAGCAAGCATCAAACGACTTGCCTCCTTCAGAGGTATTTTTAAGATTAATCACCCCAAGGTTACACGATGTTTCCGTCACACCTTCTAATTCCGCGCTCATGCGATGCACCCCATGTGGCGCGCAGCTGATAGCATTAATCAATGCCGTTTGTTGCATTGGAGCCAGTTGAGTGTCCACATCGGCATCCGTAACCCTTACATCAAGGTTGCCTTCAATGCTCGCGTATTCCACTTGCGTGTCTTGTTTAAAGCGTTGAATAGCCTGTTCGATCGCTTCTCTGTCTTGCGGATGGTAGTTGAAGGTGGCACTGGCATCACGAGAGATTGCATTGCGCAAGGTTCCCCCCTGAAATGCACTCAAGCCAAAATCACAGATTTCGTTAAGCCCATTCAATAACCGCACTAGTAAGACGTTCGCGTTGGCTCGTCCTTTGTGTATGTCTAATCCAGAATGACCGCCTCGCAGCCCTGTAATGGTGACGGTTAAGGCTTTCGCAGCGCGCTCGGCTGGTAAAACCTCATAGTGCTTATCTACATTGATATCAATGCCGCCCGCGCAGCCAATGTACACATCGCCACGGTCCTCTGAGTCTAGATTTAAAAGGATTTTCCCTTTGAGAATACCTTCTTCAAGCTGCAATGCACCTCGTAAACTGGTCTCTTCCTCAATGGTGAATAGCGCTTCAATAGGACCATGCTGTAAATCAGTCGACTCCAATACCGCCAACGCGGCCGCAACGCCAATGCCATTGTCTGCGCCAAGGGTTGTCCCAGTTGCGTGCACCCAACCATCGACTACACGAGTGATGATCGGATCTGTCTCGAAATCATGATCAACGCCGGCGTCTTTTTGCGCCACCATGTCTAAGTGACCTTGCAAGACCACCGTTTCAGCGCCTTCCATTCCTGGCGACGCCGCTTTACGAATCACCAAATTACCAACGGGATCCACATAGGTCGTTAAGCCAAGATTATGCGCCCACGCAATAAGGTGCTCACGCAATGCCGCCTCATGATAAGAAGGTCTTGGGGTATTACAGAGGGTCTGGAAATGTTTCCAAATGGCTTGCGGTTCAAGGGTCGTTAAAATCTCGTTCATGGCTATCTCTTTGTTATTAGACACATATGCATAGCAGCATTATTGCAAACGCAGAGAATGAAGCAATTGAAATTAAGACTAGGGGTTATGCAGAAAACGTATGTCTAAACAGACAATCATGAACCGTGATGACGAAAACATGCATCACTGCTTTCATAAGCATGAACAATCGCTGCTTTGACCTTATCCACACACAACAAATTTATCATATGCCCAGTATCAGGGAGCCATTGCACTGTCAGCCGACTCTTCTGAAAAAGAGTGTCAGCAAAATGCACATTTTTAGGGTCCGTTAACTTATCACCGGTTCCCTGCATCATACTGATTGGGTGTACTAGCTTTGCCATCGCTTCTTGCTGATTGTATAAACTCGTTGATAAATCCAGTATTTCCAGATTCGAGTGATACCAATGCTTTTTTATACAAAAGCGAGGAATACCCGCTAGCACACTGTTGTACCAGCGATGCTTCGCCAAAGCAGGACTAACATCCCCAGCCAAAATCAACACACTGCGAATAATATCTGGATAAAGCGCAGCTAGGACAGGCACCAAAGACCCCCCAAATGAATGACCCACTAGGACTATTTTCTGTTGCTGGTTTTGCTCATAAACAGCGTTTAAAAGCGGACCGAGTAAATGGGCTTGCTCAGATAACTGGCTCGGAAAGCGCTTGCCTGTCACGGTAGACGCGCCCCAGCCTGGCCGATCAATAGCAATCAGCCGAAAACCGTCCAATAGTTCCGGTTGTAAAAAATAGGGGGCAAAAGACGCCCAACTCCCAGGGCTTCCATGAACAAACAACACAGTCGGACGACCAATTGGTCGCGGGTCACTGCAGACATAATGCAGCTCCCCCTGATACTCACCAGCCGCCTCGACTTTCACCTTATGATGATCAATCAAGCCTGGAGTATGAAGGACCTGCTCTGCCAGCTTAGCGTTATTTTCTGCTTCTTTAGGCAAGGCGGCCCCCGTCACAACTCTTGCCACTAACTGTGTTATTAACCCCATAACCTCATTTCCTTTTCGCCTATTAACAGGTCATTATTTAGGCTTATCACTCGATAAAATGACTATTTCCAGGTCACATAAGCGCTAGGGAGATGGCCGTAATGTCGGCATTTTTTCCTACATAGGCGCCACATATGGGTTCCCTTCTACTCGACCCTGTTCTGTAAATAACAGAGCGCTTCATCTTTCCCCATGTATTTCGAAAGTGTGGCTAAGGGGACTTCCTTTAAATTCACAACGATCAAACCGTCTAAACAATTCTGAAACGCAGGGTCCACATTAAAGCACACCAATTTGCCATTCATTTTCAAGTATTGGCGCAGCAATACTGGGAGCCCTTTTCCTTGTTCCATACGAGATAAAACTTTTGACAACAGCTGCACACTGGCTAAAGCAGACAACAAACCTGACTGCCAAAACGCACTGCTGTTTTTAGATAAGGGCGTCGAAGGTGACACCAGTCGTGCTTTTTGTTCATCGTAATAATGCACAGACAAGGTTTCTGCCATCAACTGACGCGCCACCAAACTGTAATCATTGCTGATGCTCACTGGGCCAAATAAATGCGTGTATTTAGGATGGCGATAAACAAAGGTCGCTATCCCTTTCCACAACATTAACAAGGCGTTTAAGCTTTTCTGATAAGGCGCGGCGACCACAGAGCGTCCCACTTCGATACTCTCATCCATGGTATCGATAAAGGCTTGATCGTAATGAAACAAGCTTCGGGAATACAAACCCTCCAGCCCTTTCTCCGCAATCAGTTCATCCACCATCCCAAGTCGATACGCGCCCACTAGTTGCTTGTCGCTCTTATGCCAAACGAACAGCTGCTGATAATACAGATCATAATCGTCCAGATCACAAGCCAAGCCGCTGCCTTCTCCTACTTCTCTAAAGTTTGCTTCGCGAACACGGCCAATCTCCTGCATCAGGTAAGGAATCTGCTGAGACGGCGCGCAATACACGGCAAAATCGCCTTGATCAAGCAGATGATAAGACGCCGGCAAAGCGTCGATTTCTGTCTGCAATAGCTGCTCGTCAAGGGCTTCGATAATAGGCATGCTCATTGCCTGATTCGAGGTTTTTGCCTCCTCTCGCTCAGTTGACCCCATGAGGTATGTATTAAGGCGAAAATAGTTCACCATGTCTTTATCCGACGAGAAATCACGAACTTCACTAAAAGGAATCGCCGCCCCAATCGAAATAGCGATACGACTCGCCTTTTTATTTAATAGTTCACGACCCAACATGGCACTTCGTAATAGCGGGTGAACCGTACCGGCTCGATAAAACCACGGACTATTTTGTCCATTAATAAAGATGGGGACGGTAGTGGCTTGGCTGTGTTTAACAAACTTAGCCACCGAGTTTCGCCATTCAATATCCGCTAAATGAGCCGATCCCTTGGGGTAGCTAGACACCTCTCCTGCGGGAAAGACTACCAGCAAGCCGCCATCAGCAAGATGTTGATTCGCCTCTACAATTGCTGCGCTGTTGGTCGCTCGGCTGTTTTTCCCGCCAAACACATCCACCCCAATAAACAGATCGTTAATCTCAGGCAGACGCTTTAGCAACTGGTTGGCCAATACCTTCACATCGCCTCGAATGGAGCCAATCAAATCAGCCAAGATGACGCCTTCAATCGCCCCTAATGGGTGATTGGCTACAATCACAACCGGGCCACTGGCAGGAATAGTGTCAAGCGCGCCTAACGACACATCATAGTCAATCTTTAGCGCGTCTAAGGTGTAGCGCATGAATTCAAAACTGCTGAGGTTTTCAGGTCGCTGTTGATACAAAGAATCCAACTGGTTCAGTCCCGTCATCCATTCAAGCAAGGTTTCACCAAGCCCAAAGGGCGTCACACGAGGCAATCGAAATGGGCTAGTTAACAGGCTATTGGTTAGCATAATGGTTCACCATCATCATCCAGCCCTTGGCAAGGCGCACTGTGTTTTGACGTTATCTCACGAATGACCAAAAAGCTGCCCGCAAGCCACACTAAGCAGGCCAAAATAAATAGGGTTCCACCATCACTGCCAATAATGTTGCCGGTCTCATTAAACTCCGGCATATAAATGCCAAGAGGCGTAAACAGGTGAAAGAAAATAGCGCCCGACATCACACCTACCGTCAGCAAAGCACCGTAAAACTGGAAGCGGCTAAACAACAAAACACTGGCCACTAGTTCGCCACTACCGACCAAGTAAGCACCGTAATCTCGAAACCAATGAAGGCCAGACCAGGTACTTAAAATGCCAAAAATGTACTGAGTTTCATACGACCCAGAGAACTTAAAGAACAGCGATTGAATAAAAATAAACGCAATAAACACAACAGGAACATAAGATAATATTCTGGCTTTCATAATCTTCTCCGCTATTCCGCAATCAATTGAGGCCAAACACTGTTCGCTTTATTAATAAAATCGACTGGGGCC
Source organism: Marinomonas sp. NPDC078689 (assembly GCF_044542435.1). Taxonomy (NCBI): domain Bacteria; kingdom Pseudomonadati; phylum Pseudomonadota; class Gammaproteobacteria; order Oceanospirillales; family Oceanospirillaceae; genus Marinomonas; species Marinomonas sp. NPDC078689. Next base: position 35,675 of record NZ_JBITUJ010000006.1, read on the forward strand.
TTGTCCCATTTCGACTTAATGTCAGCATCGTAATTCAAATACAGCTTCCCATTTACAACCGCCCACTGATGAGGGTCTGCTGGGGCAAAACTGCGCTTCTCTGCGACAGCCCAAGCGCAATAACCACCGTATTGAGGCGCGTATTTTTCTGGGTTTTGCTCAAACATGGCCAAATGCTTAGCGTTAGAAAAATACCAATCAGCCCCTTTATATTCCGTCACAAACTGCTTACTGCCCAACACAGGTTTTTGCTCAGTAAAGTACGCAACCGTGTCATAGCCTTGCAGCGCTTTATTGCTAAAATATCCTGTATAGACAGGGTCTTGGGAATAACTGAAGGTGCTGACAAACAACAATAACGACAATAAATATTTCATAATAAGCCCTTAATAAGAGAGTCTGTAGAAGGATCATGAGAAGACAAAGTAACGCACTGCAACGCAAGCGCCGCCTCGGTTAAATGTTGACAAGGTGCCCCACCAACATAGGACATACTTTGCCCATAAGGTGTCACTTCAACGTGCGTGAAGCTCACCGTATGAGCGTCACTTCTGTGCATGCAGAACGAATGATGAAGTTGCTCTGGGTGATGACTTTGATGCAGAGCCAGCAAATCATGTCGATTGCTCCCTTGCTCTAAGCATGCTTTGTAAGCTTGCTCTCGCGCCTGCTGAACCTCCTCTAAGTCCACACCAGATGAAAATCGAGGTGAACACTCAGAAAAAATCCTAGGGTGTTTTCCATCCCATTCAAACGCCATCACGGCTTTGTCTGTTCGCGTTAACCTTGGGTCAAAAGCCAATAAGGTAAAAGGCGCAAATCTGCTAAGATCTAAAGAGTCAAACGCTGCGTTCAAAGTGGGAATATCCCGTTCACTGGAAAGTCGCTTTAACAATTGCCCACGGCTAATTAATGGGCCACTGGGAGATTGCCCCTGATAGTTATTTAACAAGCACAAAGTCAAACCAAACTCGTTTACACTGATCCAACTGCCATTTGCCACAGGATCAATCGGCATCAACACGGCCACCCCATTCAACGACAATGACTGTGGCGGTAAGGCTACAGCACGACTTTTCTGCTCATCACGATTAAAAAAGAGTTGGTAACCCTCTTCACTAAGCAACCAAGAAACCGAGCACATAACTATTGATCCCGCAAATAAGTGACAGTGGCAGGTGCATAGCCGAAACGGCGGCCAACTTGCCCATTCAACAAACTCATAACCACGTTTGCCATGGCAAAATGATGCGTTGCATGCAAGGACGCAAACGTCAGCTCACGCCCTAGTGTGGAGCCCATTTCGCAGGTTTGTGCGTGGCTCAAAGACACTTCAGCAAACACAGCGACCCTTTTATCAAAAGTCTCTTGATCTAACGTTTGCAACCATTGAGTGACGGTCATAATGGCCGCTAGCGCTTCGGCACGAGAGGTTTCTAAAGCATGACCACGGCGGCGCTGGTTATAATTCGTGGCCGTAGGGTTTTGATAAATACTGTAAAAAACATCCAGTAAATGGCGAAAATGCTCACCAATAGAACTCGTCACATGGGGAGTCGCTACATAACAATATTGCTCATCGCTGATCGATTTTAGAAACTGCCGACCTTGCTCTAGGCTTTCTATGCAACCGTTGATAATCGCGCTGCCGTTTGTCGCTTTTTGCACTAACGACTTGCTAGAATTCAATGACATAAACCACTCCAAAATAATAATGAAATACTGCGTTAATCCGTCATTGGATACTGTTTCATAAGCGCTTTTTCTTCTTTCCATGCGCCAATCAAGGTTTTAATCGAAGCCGGTCTATGACCGCGTCTTTTCTGCTCGGCACCAATCTCAAACAAGAGTCGATATTGCGCCAACAAGGTTCTGTAGATTTCTTTTAAGGGGGTTTTACGGTCCCAAATATGCGCCGCTTCACTGCTCGCGCCATTGAGTTCTAAAATAGTAAAGTCTTCACCCGCCATAAAACGGTTGATATCGCGAAACTTAATGTCCAAACGGCCATAGTAATAGCCGTCGACATCCGCAAGAATCTGATCCAACTTTTGCGTTAAAGCTTCTGAAATGTACTGATTTCCATCACGAAAAATCGAACCACGGCTATGGCTGCCAGCAAAAGCCAATTGAAACTCTTGCCCTTCTGGCAGCACCCAATCCAACTTGTCTTCATGGCGTGGAAAATATAAATGGCTTAACTGACCGGCTCTTGGGTTTTGCTCAATCAGCGCCTTGAGTGTGCGCACCCCATCCCCTAAAACCGAGGGTGTGTATTTCAATGTTATTGAGATGATTTTGCCTTTTGATTCATTCGGATGACGCACATAAAACACGCCTGCTTCTGCTTCATAGGGGGCTTTTTCTTGCAATAAATAACGCGCATCTTGAGGGTAAGAGGCGATATAGTCTTGCAGCTGCTGCGCATTTTTTATCAGCTTAACGCCCACGCCACGGCAGCCTAAATCCGGTTTGGCCACCACAGGAAAACTCAGATTTGCTTCTGCAAGCGTGTGTTGTGCATTGGTATTTTGCTCAGTTAATAACGCCGACGTTTTTATTAACGATACAAAAGGTGAAATCCAAGGTTTCGCAATAGGGCCTGCTAAAGTCAAAATATCGTGCTTAGATTCCCCCACCATACCGCTTAAAAAAATCGTTGGATTTACCACCAAAGGCAAACGAACATCACCATAGCGCACTGCCAATAACAGGCTTTGCACCACCACTGGCGTATAAAAAAACCAACTTGGTAGAAATTCATAAGGCGATACCGCCGCACGGGCGTCTTCAACCAAGAGCGGCATACCGGCATTGATTTTGCCCTCTGGGATACAGGGAACCTTGGTAACTGGGATCATGACAACCTTCTTGATATGGAATAACGGACAATCCGATTGACCGCGTACAACAAGGCTGCGGCCACTAAAATAAGCATCCATTGGTATTGAGCCGCTTGCACCCAAGCACTGCTCCCCAATCGATAGATCAATGAAAAAACAACCGCCACCCAAAGAGTGGTCGACAGCATGGCAGCGCTCAAAAAAACAGTAAAAGGCACAGAGAGGAAACCCGTTAAGGTAAAGCCTGCCGTGCGCAGACCAGGAATAAAACGGATAATACAAAGGTTTAGAAAGACCTGTTTTTGAAAGCGAGTTCGAAGCGGAGTGAAGTATTTATTGTGGTAGATTCGATAGCGTAAAAAACGCACTTTCTTAGCGTAAACACCAATAAGATATAAACCGGCATCGCCAGTAATAATGCCAAACATAATGGCAATCAGGGCATAAGTTGGAGGCAATATATCTTGCGCTGATAATGAGGCCGCCACCACAATAGCGGCGTCTTCCAATAAATAGGAAAAAGCAATAATGCCGGCCATAATGAGCCAAACAGAAGCCGTATCGACATTAATTAACTGTTGAAATTCATTTAACAAGAAAGCCTCTCACTCAGGTTTACCCACTTTATTTAATGGTTAGTCGTGAGTGACCGGCTATTTATTACAAATAAAAACCCTACTTTTTTAAATAGATCGTTATTAATCGCTCTCCCCGATAAGATAAACCTTAAAAATCAATACGATAAAATCTGCTCAAAAAAAAGCGCCGGTTAAAAAAACGGCGCTTTTTATGCTACAAACAGCCAACGACCATGTCGTCGGCTGCGTTAGGTATTATTTTTTAGGCTTTAATGCCGCATCAGAAAAGGTAACAAATTCTTCAGCACTGGTTGGATGAACCCCGACTGTCGCATCAAAATCCGCTTTGGTTGCCCCCGCTTTTAACGCGACGCCCAAGCCTTGCATAATCTCACCAGAATAATCCCCCACCATATGAGCGCCAATGACTTTATCATCGGCGTTGTTTACCAAGAGTTTCATTAGAGCTCGCTCTGTACTGCCACTCAAGGTGTGTTTCATTGGGCGAAAATCGGTTTGATAAACACGGAAGTCCAAGCCACGTTTTTCCGCTTCTTGCTCACTCAGCCCCACGGTGCCGATGGATGGCTGACTGAAAACAGCAGTAGGAATATTGTCATAATCAAAGTCTATTTCTTTGCCATCAAACCAATAGCCAATTAATGCCATCGCTTCTTTAATTGCCACTGGGGTCAATTGAATATTGTCTGTTACATCACCCAACGCAAACACACTAGACGCACTGGTGGTGAAGTTATTGTCCACTTTCACCGCACCATTTTTGCCTGTTTCTATGCCTGCTTTCTCCAATGAAAGCTTGTCCACATTTGGCACTCGGCCTGTTGCGTACAAGATCAAGCCAAACGTCTCAGAATGACCATCTTTAAAGTGAACAATGCGCTCGCCATCTGGTTTCGTGACATCAGCCAACTCGATCGCTTTAACATCGGTATTCAAGCGAACGTCAATGCCAGATTTACGGTATTCTTCTGAGGCAAACTCTCGAACGTCTTGGTCAAAACCACGCAATAATTGGTCGCCACGATACGCCAACGCAGTGTCCACACCTAAACCATTTAAAATGCCTGCAAATTCCACTGCGATGTAACCACCACCCACTACTAAGGCTTTCTTTGGTAACTCATCTAGGAAAAACATTTCATTAGAGCTGACAACGAATTCACTGCCATCAAATTCTGGAATAAAAGGCTTAGCCCCTACCGCAATCAAAATACGTTCTGCGGTGTATTGAACACCATTTACTTCTACTGTGTGTTCATCCACAAAAGAGGCAAAGCCTGAAATAATGTTCACACCAGCGTTATTCAGCATGTTTGAGTAAATGCCGTTTAAACGTTCAATTTCTTTGGTTTTATTGTCGCGCAATACCGACCAGTCAAAAGAAGAGCCTGTTGTGCTCCAACCAAACCCTGCTGCCTGCTCAAAGCCATGACCAAACTCAGAACCATAGACAAACAATTTTTTCGGCACACAACCGATATTGACACAAGTACCGCCCAGCGCACTGCCCTCAGCAACGGCCACTTTATAGCCTTTAGCAGCCGCAACACGACTAGCACGTACACCACCAGAGCCTGCGCCAATCACAAACAAATCGTACTGATAGGACATTATTATCTCCAACAAACTAACTATAGATGCCCCGCAGTGTACCAGTAGCACGAACTAAGTAAAAAGCCCTTCAGGTCTTAAGATGAGTAAAAACAATGAAACCACCACCATGAAGCACTTTATGCTCGATACACAACTGGGTATGATTGACGAAATTCGATTACCAAGGAATGACAGTGAAATTTGTCTCTTTTAACATCAATGGTTTACGTGCTCGCCCTCATCAAATTGAAGCGCTGGTTGAAAAACACGCTCCCGATGTCATCGGCCTGCAAGAAATCAAAGTACATGACGATGCCTTCCCTCATGAGATCCCAGAGTCAGTGGGTTATCACGCGTATTATTATGGGCAAAAATCCCATTACGGTGTCGCGATTTTCAGCAAACAAGCCGCCACCTCTATTGAATACGGTTTCCCAGGTGACGACGAAGACGCCCAGCGTCGTATGATCATAGCCACCTTTGATACACCACAAGGTCCTGTGAAAGTGCTGAATGGCTATTTTCCACAAGGTGAAAGCCGCGATCATGAAACAAAGTTCCCAGCCAAAAGAAAGTTTTACGCTGACCTAATGGCTTATTTAGACAATCACTCGCCAGAGGAAAAAATCATTGTCATGGGCGACATCAATATATCGCCCACAGATTTAGACATAGGTATTGGTGAAGCCAATGCGAAGCGTTGGTTACGATCCGGCAAGTGCAGTTTTTTACCCGAAGAACGCGAATGGTTTAAAACGCTTACGGACTGGGGATTTGATGACAGTTACCGCCTGCTGAATCCAACAAAAAATGACCGTTTCAGCTGGTTTGATTATCGCTCTAAAGGCTTTGCGGATGAGCCAAAACGCGGTCTGCGCATCGATGTTATTATGTCTTCTAAAGGGCTTACCCCTTACTTAGAAGCGTCCGATGTAGACTATGAATTAAGAGCATTAGAGAAACCGTCTGACCACGCTCCAATTTGGTCAACCTTTAATTTAGACAAGTAAACTCAAAGGGGTTACCGTTGATTGTTTTTTGAACAAATCAATCCGACGTGCGCCCCTTATGAGCAAGATCACGATCACTGAAGACTACCCCCAGATTTATCCACAGACTATGTGGATGAATTCACAAATTGAAATAAAATTGAACACGCCATCACACAATGAGAACAAGAGAAACCAATGCCAAAAAATGACCTTCCATTGGATGAAATGGCAAAACAGTCCGCTCAAGCGGCGGCGTTTTTAAAAGCCATTAGCAATGAAAACCGCCTGATGATCCTTTGCTACTTATTGGATGAAGAGCTGTCCGTTTCAGCACTGAACAATAAACTGCCTCTTAGCCAGTCCGCCCTGTCCCAGCATTTGGCGATACTGAGAAAAGATGGCTTAGTGGAAACGCGACGCGACTCCCAGACTATTTATTACCGGATCGGCGACCCAAAAGTCATTACCCTAATCCGTACCCTGCATGATTTGTTTTGCCCTTCTCTCAACTAAGCGCACTGGGATTAACCAGCCCGCACTTTAAGCCTGTCCTCGCTTGAAGGGCGATGCTCTTTATGGGAAACAAAAGAACGCCTGTATTTTTTGAGCAAACCAAACAGGTTGCTCAAGCGGAATCATATGCCCACAGTGCTTAACAGAATGACAAGACACATTAGAATAATGCTGAAGCTGCTCACAAATATCATCGGGCAGCAGAACATCCTCTTCTCCGGTGCAGAAACAACAGTCTATCGGCAGCGTACTGAGCGCAGGCCAAAGAGTCGGTCGTTCTAACGAGCTGCTCAACTGCTGAACTAACACACTTTCTCCCAAACTGGCGTCCATGCTTTGAATCAGCTCGATCAGAAAATCGCTTTTTTTATTACGCTCGCCCAGCATCGCAATCGCTTTCTTTTTAGGAATGCCGTGGTAACCCTGCTTCAGCACCCAGTTTAATGCCTGCTTACGCTGTGCTATTTCATTTTCCATCAACCCCATTGCCGCATTGGACACCACCATTAACTGCTTAATACGAGAGGGGTATTTCACCGAGAAAGCGCTCGCCAAATAGCCCCCCATGGAAAAACCCAATAGACAAATAGGCTCATCTGGTAATAACGCCGCTAAGGCGCTCACAATGCCATCAATAGAGTCTTCCATCGGCAGCGAAATAGGCTGCAGCTTGATGTCATTTAACAATGGCTGCGTCAGTTGCCATAAGCGCTCATCGCACATGGTGCCGGGTAAACAATAAACGTTTTTCAAAGAACCTCTCTTTTTTCTGTTCAAGGGTAGCTTTTCAAGGGGACGTCTCAGGCGTGTTGCGCACTCGTAAAAAACTGGCAAAACGAGGCACCCCTTTATTGGTGTGACCATGGTATTTGTAAGTGATGATAGCGCCAATGCTCGGAGGATTTGCGCGCTCTGCATCCGAAAACCCAGAGCCAATTTTAAAGCGAATACCGGCTGGCGTCTCCACCAATAAGGCCCCCATTTGATTTGTGTATTTTCCTTTTCCTGGGCTGATTCCCACAACGGTTGCCTCATCGTCCATAAAAGGCTTCAACTTAAGCAAGTTGTCACTGCGCCCCCCTGAGAACATGGCGGATTTGCGATGCAGCATCAAACCTTCAGCACCACGGCGAACATATTGCTCTAGTCGCTCAGCCAGCTGTTGATTGTCTGCTAGGGTGAACTGCTCGACCGCAACCACAAAGGGCACGTTGAGCTGGGTGACAAGATGACGATACCGCCGACTGCGCTCCAAAAAGGTATGCTCGTAATCTGGCGCATCGAACACAAGGTATTGTAGCTGACGCCATTCGCTATCAATAGGCGACTCTTTCGACGTGACTGAGGCAATAAACTGAAAGTCACCACGCTTTGACCAGAGCTCACCATCCAACCAGACATTCGGTAATGCCTCTGTGAACCAGCTAGGTGCGTGAATACGCTTGCCAGTGCGGCTCAATAGCTCAGAGCCTGTCCATATACCGCGTACACCATCGTATTTTTCACTGATCAAAAAGTCTGCCACTGAACCGGTATCAAGATACCGTTTTGCCAATTGCACCGCTGGCGACGCCAAGCTAGCTTGAGAAAACAACAGCACAGTAAATACGACAACGAAGAATGCCTTAGATAGACACAAGCAGGACCGCTTATTAGGTTGAATCATCATCCACTCCTTGGATTCGAAATAATGGCTTTGGTGCGCTCCTCATCTCCCCAAACAATCCATTGTCTGAGGCCCTGTCCCTGACACACTCAAGCGTCAAGGCACACCAACTGGCGAAAAAAAAGCTCATACCCTGTTAAGAGTATGAGCTTTTAGTGTACGACAGAGTGAGTGATTTAACCTGTGATTATTTGCTTAGCTGAACAATCAATTTGTTCATGCGATTAACAAATGTTGCAGGATCTTCAAGCTGGCCACCTTCAGACAATGTGGCTTGTTCGAACAACAACCACGCCATGTCAGAGAAACGGTCTTCATCAGATTCAGAATCCATTTTCGCGACGATTGGGTGATCTGGGTTCACTTCTAAGCTCGGCTTAGAGTCTGGCAATTGCTGACCCGCTTGCTCAAGCAAACGACGCATTTGCAAGCCCATATCATGCTCACCAACCACAAGACACGCAGGAGAACTGGTTAGACGATCGGTGCTTTTAACATCCGCTACCTTGTCTTCCAGCACTTTCTTCATGCGCTCTAGCAAAGGTTTAAGTTGCTCTGCTTTTTCTTCTTTCTCTTTCTTCGCTTCTTCACTTTCGTCTTCAGCGATATCCAGCTTACCTTTGGTCACATCTTGGAAAGATTTGCCGTCAAACTCTTGCAGAGAAGACATCATCCATTCATCGATGCGATCGCTCAACAACAGAACTTCATAACCTTTCTTACGAAGAATCTCTAGATGAGGGCTGTTTTTCGCCGTATTGTGGCTTTCAGCGTAGATGTAGTAAATCTTATCTTGGCCTTCCGCCATGCGCTCAATGTATTCAGCCAAAGAAACCGTTTGCTCAGGCGCATCGGTTTTCGTGGTACTAAAACGAATGAGAGCGGCAATCTTATCTTTGTTGCCCATGTCATCGGCAGGACCTTCTTTGATGACATTACCAAACTCGTTCCAGAATTTTTGGTATTCTTCTGGCTCATTTTTCGCCATTTTGGCCAGCATATCCAACACACGTTTAGTCAATGCTGAACGCATAGAGTCAACCGCGTGGTCGTTCTGTAGAATTTCACGCGATACGTTCAAAGACAAATCGTTAGAATCCACCACACCTTTTACAAAACGCATGTAAGGCGGTAGGAAGGCTTCGGCTTCATCCATGATGAAAACACGTTGCACGTAGAGTTTTAGACCACGCTGCATGTCGCGGTTCCAAAGGTCATACGGTGCTTTGGATGGAATGTACAATAAGCTTGTGTATTCCAACTTACCTTCGACTTTGTTATGTGACCATTTCAAAGGCGCTTGGTAGTCATGAGAAACGTGCTTGTAAAACTCTTCGTACTCTTCTTTGGTGACGTCGTTACGAGGACGAGTCCACAAAGCTTTTGCAGAGTTAACCGCTTCGAATTCTGGCGCTTTGGTTTCATCCAAAGGTTTTGGATTGCCCTCTTCATCCATTTCTGGATAAACCGGTTTTTCCATTTCCACAGGAATGGAAATGTGGTCTGAATATTTAGTCACCAAAGAGCGCAGACGGAAGTTATCCGCAAAGTCTTTCTCATCGGCTTTAAGATGCAAGGTAATGCGCGTACCGCGAGTCGCTTTCTCGATGGTTTCAATGGTGAACTCACCAGAACCATCAGACACCCAACGAACCGCTTCGTTTTCAGAAGCCCCTGCACGGCGAGTCTCAACCGTCACTTTATCGGCAACGATGAAAGCAGAGTAAAAACCAACACCGAACTGACCAATTAGTTGACTGTCTTTCTTCTGGTCGCCACTTAGTTGCTCCAGAAAAGAAGAAGTACCAGACTTAGCGATAGTACCTAAGTTCGTAATGGCTTCTTCACGGGACATGCCCACACCGTTATCATCAATAACCACTGTGTTCGTGTCTTTATCAAATTCAATGCGAACGCGTAGGTTTGGGTCTTCAGCGAGAAGGTCTGCGTTAGCGACAGACTCAAAGCGAAGCTTGTCTACTGCGTCGGACGCATTAGAAATCAGCTCTCTTAGAAAAATTTCTTTGTTGGAGTACAAAGAGTGGATCATCAAATGAAGTAGTTGTTTTACTTCTGTTTGGAATCCCAACGTTTCTTTTTGAGTATCAGTTGCCATGTTATAGCTTGCTCCTATTTGAATGAACCCTTAGACAAAGCCAAGGGTGTATTTCTTAATACTTGTGCCTTCTAGATAAAGCCTCTTGAACAGATTTCAAGAGGCGTATTTATAAAAAAGAAGAAGAAAACACAAAAAATTCAGATACATGAGCCAATTAACGAGCAAAAAGGAGGGCCATAAGAGGATTAGGTGTTTTTTCGTACTAACGTTAAACCATCGCCAATTGGAATCAATGACAGCTCAACGTCCTTATCTTGATGAATGGTTTTGTTCAACTCTCGAACCACGCAAGTGTCTTTGTCATCAAATGCGTCATCCGCCACATTTCCCCACCACAAGGTATTATCAATCAACAGACAACCTCCTGGTCGCAGCAATTGTTTCGCCAAATGATAGTAAGCGAGCAAATTCTTTTTATCGGCATCGATAAAGATAAAGTCAAAGGTGCCCGCTTCATCGAGCAATGCCTCAAGTACTGGTAACGCCTTATCACAATAGGTTGTGACGCGGTCTAGCACCCCCGCCTCGTCAAGATAGCGGGACGCGATGTCCAACCACATTTGTTTCTTTTCAATCGCAACCAAGGTGGCGTTGGTCGGCATCGCCGTCGCCATCGATAAGGTGCTGTAGCCAGTGAATACGCCAATTTCCAATAGTTTCTTCGGCGCTTGCAGCTTCACCAGCAAACTCAATAACTGCCCAACTTCAGGCGAAAGTTGCATTCTCGCCATATGATATTGCGCAGTTTCACGTCGTAAGGCTTTTAATATATCGCTCTCACGGACTGAGACATCGACTAAATATTGATACAACCTATCATCCACCTTAACGGTGCGATTGGTTGGATTATCATGATCAGGTAACGGTTTAGGAAAATTAGGAAGCATGAGACTTAATAACGAGCCCTCGACTCAATGTTTTAAAGGTTTTAGATCTAAACTCGCGACGGTACAACACAGCCACAACCGTAATGCTCGCCGCCATACAAAAATAAGGCCCTAGGAACCAAGCGCAAAATGCCATGGCAAAATAATACGCTCGCAAACCATAGTTGAATTGGTTGGCCGCCAAACTGCAAATTTGCGCCATGTGCATGGCATAAAGCTCTCGCTCACTGTCTTCGATGCCTCGTTCTGTGGCCAGAGGGGCACTGCCAACCAAGACGGAACAAAAATTGTATTGTCGAACCGACCAAGTAAAGGTGAAAAAGGCATAGGCAAAAATCAATACCAGCACAATGATTTTAAGCTCCCACTCTTGACGACTACTGGGCGACATCAAATAAAAATCGGATAACACCTCAAGCGCCTCGCTAGAATACTTAAAGCCTGCAAACAAACCCGCAATAATAAGCAATGAACTGGAGGCAAAAAACAAACTGCTTCGTTCTAGATTCGCCATAACGGACGCGTCGGCAATGCGGTTATCTCGTCTTAACAAACGTGACATCCACGCCAAACGAAATTGGTGCAATACGCTAACAAGGCAAGAACGTCGTTTGGAGTTATAAGTGGCATAAAAAGCATACCCACCCCAACAAAGAACAAAAACAAATAAGGTAGCAAGATCAAGAGGATCAAGAAGCGAAGAGACGGAGCGGCTTTCCATTTTGGAACTCTTTCAGCAGACGATTTAAAAGGAGGTCTTCATTAAATCACTTTTCGCCCTCTTTGTCCTAGTTACTGCGAGCAAAAATAGAAAAGATAAAAGCCAACTATTATTCTCGAAAAAACAAAAAAGTCTTGCATAGTCGCTAGATATACGTATTATGCACGCGTCAACACGACATGCGGATGTGGTGGAATTGGTAGACACGCTGGATTTAGGTTCCAGTGCTTCACGGCGTGAGAGTTCGAGTCTCTCCATCCGCACCATTTAATACCCTTCTAGCACTCCCCTATCGAATTCCTTAATTACTGTCTTTTACTTGTATTACTTTGCTTCAAAATCGCTTATTTGCGTTATTTCCACTGTTTTATATTTCCCCCGCTGAAAACAAAAAAGTCGAGCCCATTTCTGAACTCGACGTATTTTATAAGACTTTTCTTCACTCTCTTAATGGTGAGAAAAACATCTCAGCACAATCATTTCAGCGCAGTTATTTCAGCTTCCAATTGACTTGCTTACCAGCAAAGAAAGGCACAATAGGGTCGCCATTTGGCAAAACAATGCTATCTGGAACTTGCCACGCCTGCTTCACAAGAGTGACTGTCTGCGTATTGCGAGGTAAACCATAAAAATCGGCACCATACAAGCTAGCGAAACCTTCCAGCTTATCCAAAGCGTCTAATTCATCAAACACTTGCGTATAAAGCTCTAAAGCAGACCAGGCACTGTAACACCCAGCACAACCGCAATCTGACTCTTTGCGATGCTTAGCGTGCGGCGCAGAATCCGTGCCCAAGAAAAATTTAGGCGAACCAGACTTCACCACAGCACGCAATGCGTCTTGGTGAATGTTACGCTTCAACACTGGCAAACAGTAATTATGAGGGCGCATACCGCCATCCAACATATCATTACGGTTCAACAATAAATGTTGCGGCGTAATAGTCGCAGCAACACCGTCACGCGCTGACAGCACAAAGTCCACCGCATCTTTTGTCGTAATGTGTTCAAACACGACTTTTAAGTTAGGCACTCGCTCAACGATTTTGACCATATGTTGATCGATAAACTCTTTCTCGCGATCAAAAATATCAATGTGCTTTTGCGTCACTTCACCGTGAATCAACAACAGCATGTCGTTATCGGCCAACGCCTCAAACACAGGGTACAATGACTCCAGTGAATTCACACCAGAATCCGAATTGGTTGTCGCGCCTGCAGGGTACATTTTAGCCGCCAGCACACCCGCCTTTTTCGCAGCCTGAATGTCTTCTACCGAGGTTTTATCGGTAAGATAAATGGTCATCACAGGGGTAAAAGTACTGCCCTCAGGTCGAGCCGCCAAAATACGCTCTTGGTAACTCAGCGCCAAGGCAGCCGTCGTAACCGGTGGCACCAGGTTTGGCATCACGACCGCACGCTCAAAACAACGTGCCGTTGCTGGTACGGTTTCCAATAGCATATCGTCATCACGAAAATGAAGATGCCAATCATCTGGCTTGATTATAGTAATTTCGTTCATCACAGGCCTTTTGGTCAAAAAAAGAAAGCAAGGGGATTCTAACAGAATCACAACACAGAGACAGCGCAAAGCGAGACGCAAGCCTATTTCAGGATACGACAAGCCATAAAAAAAGGCTGAGCAACTTAGCTGCTCAGCCTTTTTAATGTTTTTACGCTACAAAACAAGATTAACTGTCTTTGCGAGGTGCTCTTGGACGACGGTCACCACGATTATTATCGCGATTACTTGGACGACGACGATCACCAGAACCGTTACTGCTTGGACGACGGCGAGCCGGCGCTGCTGCAAGTTTGTTCAATGCATCTGCATCTTCAAGTTTGGCAATCTCAGAACGCTGACCGCAAATACGGGTTTTGTTCAATTTATCGATCGCTTCCGCTTTAAGATCTGTTGGCAAATCAACAGTCGCAAAGTTTTCGTAGATTTCGATATGACCAATGTAACGGCTTTCAATGTCCGCTTCATTCGCAATCGCGCCTACGATGTTACCTGGCTTAACACCATCGCTGTAACCAACTTGAACCACATAACGCGTCATCGCGGTATTTGGATCGTCTTTCAATGGCATAGCGTCTTTCGTAACTGGACGTTGCTTGCGTTCACGTGGCGCGCGATCTGGACGATCACCGCGATCTCCACGGTCTGGACGATCACCGCGATCAGAACGTTCGCGACGCTCTTGACGCACTTCCATCTCAGACAATAGCAAAGGCGTTTTGCCTTGTGCCATGTGAGCCAAAGCAGCGGCCATTTTCAAAGGATCAACTTCGTTCTCTTTTTGGTAGCCTTGAACAAGCTCCAAGAAGAAATCTAAGTTTTCATTATCCATTGTGTCTGTAATGCGCTGTTTGAAACGACTTACGCGCTGCTCATTAATATCAGAAGCAGTTGGCAAGTTCATTTTCTCGATCGGCTGACGAGTCGCACGCTCAATGGCTTGCAACATACGACGCTCACGATGAGCAACAAACAAGATTGCAGTACCAGAACGACCGGCACGACCAGTACGACCGATACGGTGAACATAAGACTCTGTATCGTATGGAATGTCGTAGTTGACTACGTGACTAACACGCTCAACGTCCAAACCACGCGCTACAACGTCGGTTGCAACAAGAATGTCAATCTGACCTTTCTTAATGCGATCAACCGTACGCTCACGTAAATTCTGGCTAATGTCACCGTTTAGGGCTTCACAAGCGTGACCACGAGCGGTTAGCTTTTCAGCCAATTCCACTGTCGCCGCTTTCGTACGAACAAAGATGATCATGCCATCGTGTTCGTTCATTTCAAGAATACGTGTCAAAGCGTCTAACTTATGTAGACCACTTACCTGCCAGTATTTTTGAGAAATAGTTGTCGCAGTCGATGTTTTCGTAACGATTTTGACTTCTTTAGGATTGTTCAAATGACGGTTAGCCACCTGACGAATCACAGAAGGCATAGTCGCGGAGAACAACGCAATTTGACGAGTTGGTGGTGTCTGTTCAAGAACCCACTCAACATCATCGATAAAGCCCATACGTAACATTTCATCGGCTTCATCAAGAACCAGCGCTTTAAGGCCATCTAGTTTCAATGTTTTACGACGAATATGGTCCATAACACGACCAGGAGTACCAACAACAACTTGAACGCCACGCTTTAGCTGACGAAGTTGAGTGTCGTATGACATGCCGCCGTAAATAGGCAGAACATGAAAATCTGGAAGGTGGCGAGCATAAGTTTGAAATGCTTCAGAAACCTGAATAGCAAGTTCACGAGTTGGAGCCAATACAAGTAGCTGTGTCGTTTTGTCTGTAACGTCTATGCGAGACAGTAGCGGTAGCGCGAACGCCGCCGTCTTACCAGTACCCGTCTGCGCTTGCCCCAGAAGGTCTCGGCCTTCTAGTAAATATGGAATACTTTGCGCTTGGATAGCTGAGGGTTGCTCATAACCGAGGTCGGCAACCGCTTTAAGAACAGGGGCAATTAAGCCCAACGAATCAAATGTAGGCTGAATTTCAGCGTCAGACATGTAAATGTGTACCTTTTTTTGGTGGGATCAAGGCCTGTAACAACTTACACGCCTTAACGAAATTACTCTGGAAATTCTCTGAGGAAAACCTGATCAGGTATTATATACGAACAAGAAAAATTTAGCCAGTGAACAATCCAAGCAAAATCAAGGCCAAGCAAAATTAAGGCACCCCCTTTATTCAGAAACAGCGTCGAAGGAAAGCCGCTTGGCACACCAACCCCAGATGTCTTGCGCGGCTTTTCTGTGCGCAGGCAAGCGCTTACGTACTAAAAAATAATGAGGTTCAATGGTTAACGACTGGGCCATTACTTGCACCAAACGCCCAGCTTCAAGATCTTGCGCCACAAAAGCACGACACGCTATTGCCACCCCTTGGCCTGCCAACGCGGCGTCCAGCGCCAGTGTTGTTTGATTAAACACCGCGCCAGGCAGTTTGCCCCGAGAATGCAAGAACGCAGGCCAATGCTGGTGCGAGTCATGCAAAAGCGGCAACCCTTGCACCTCTTTTGCAGTCAAAGGAAGCCCAGCGGTTTTCAATAAATGCGGACTGGCCACAGCAACCAGTTCTTGCTGAAACAAACATTGCGCCTCAAGGTTGGCCGGAAATGCCCCTTTTGTTAAACGCACTGCAATATCCACTTGGTCACGGTCAAAATCGGCTAACGATTCGGTTGCCACAGTACGCAACTCCACATCAGGAAAGGCCGCGTTCAGCTCAGCAAGTCGTGGAATCAATAACTTTGTCGCAAAGCTTGGTGGCACACTAATGGTGACCGTGTCTGGGCTGGCCAACAGCTGCTCGGTTGCTTCACCCAACACATCAAACGCCCGAGTGATTTCAGCAAAATACACCGCCCCTGGCGACGTCAGAATCAAGCCTCTGGGCAAACGCTGAAACAAGACAATCCCCAAATGCTCCTCTAGCGCCCGCACTTGCTGGGCAACCGCACCTTGGGTCACACCCAATTCATCCGCTGCCGCTCGAAAATTTAGTTTCCTGCCCGCCGCTTCAAACGCTCGTAAGGCATTTAAAGAAGGCAATTTACGACGTGAATACAACATCCATCTACCCTGTAATTTTTCTACAGGCTAGCATGTTTATTTATCGCGCGAAAGAAAGCCGCTTTGCGGCTATAATTTAAACACCAGCAAACAAATCAATACTGAACGCACCCAACTAACTTTCAAAATTAACCCTTAAAACAAAAAGTACAAACCAGCCCACAT
Source organism: Marinomonas sp. NPDC078689 (assembly GCF_044542435.1). NCBI lineage: Bacteria > Pseudomonadati > Pseudomonadota > Gammaproteobacteria > Oceanospirillales > Oceanospirillaceae > Marinomonas > Marinomonas sp. NPDC078689. Next base: position 52,380 of record NZ_JBITUJ010000006.1, read on the forward strand.
AAAGGAGCAACAAGGTGTTTCGAACCTATCTTGCATTGGTCGCCTTAGGCGTCATTTGGGGGTCTAACTTCATTTTTATGAAATGGGCAACCGATTTAATTTCCCCAACACAAACCGTCTTTTTACGCGTATTTTTTGGCTTTGTTCCACTATTGCTGGTCGCCATCAAAGCGAAAGTCATTACCCGCCAACAACTCAAACACCTCCCCCACTTCGCCATCATGTCCGTACTAGCCACCACTTTTTACTACTATGGCTTTGTGGCAGGAACCGCTCGCCTTCCCACCAGCATCGCTGGCTTGCTGAGTGGCTCCATTCCTATTTTTACTTTTATATGCGCTTTTCTATTCCTGCGCCAAGACCGTCCCACATGGCAAATGGGCGCTGGGGTATTGCTAGGATTCATTGGCATTGCCGTGAGCGCACGACCATGGGAAGGTGTCGCCGGTGCTGAATTGGCAGGAATCCTTTGGATGCTAGCAGGCACATTTAGCCTTGGGGTGTCTTTTGTTTATGCCCAGCGCTTTTTATCCCCGCTAAAAATTCCACCACTGGCTTTAGCCACATGGCAAACAGGTTTCGCCACCCTTACCTTGCTTGTGCTAACACCTTTCGATGGCATTAGCGCCATTGCCAACGACCAACGCGCTCTACTTGGCGCCATTCTAGGCTTAGGCATATTGGGCACAGGCGGCGCCTTCTTCATCTACTACTTTGTTATTGAAAAACTCGGTCCAGTGCGAGCTGCAGGCGCTACTTATATCGCGCCTGTCGTGGCGGTTTTAATCGGTGCAATCGTAGGCGAAGACATTACAGGCACTGTGATTTTAGCCCTTTGTATGATCCTAGGTGGCGTCGTCCTAATACAGACAGGCAAACGCAAAATCCCCCTTGCAGCACATTCAAAACAGCAAACAACAGACGCGTCAGCACAGATCAAATAAACCTCTTATCAAGCAACAAGCTGTGTCGCTAGCAGCAGACGCCACAAGGCTAGCGACATTGCCACTTCAATAGCCAAACAAAATCCTGATGCGCCTCAGTGGACTCACACAAAACACCTTCTCAAGTGACCCTTCCGCACTACCCAAAACACGCTTTACAGCACCAATAATCAATAGTTTTTCTACTGGATAGCGCGCATATTTATCGCGCGAACTATCTTCTACTATTAGACATACTATTCCTTCACCCGCATGAAGGAGCACACCATGAATCCACAAGCAGTAAACACTCAACAAAAAGTAGCCCTAATTACCGCCGGCGGCTCTGGCATGGGCGCTGCCGCCGCCCGTAAGCTCGCAGAAGATGGCTACCATGTTGCGATTCTGTCCTCTTCCGGTAAAGGCGAAGCCCTTGCCAAAGAACTCGGCGGCATAGGTGTTACCGGTTCAAACCAATCCATCGACGATGTACAAAAGCTGGTGGATCTAGCCATGGAGAAATGGGGACGCATTGACGCCCTAGTGAATTCCGCCGGTCACGGACCGCGCGCACCCATTCTCGACATATCCGATGAAGACTGGCATTTAGGAATGGAAGTGTATTTTCTGAGTGCGGTACGCACTATTAGACTGGTCGCGCCTATTATGGCGGCGCAAGGCGGTGGCAGCATAGTGAACATATCAACCACGTGGGCCTTTGAGCCTACTGAGGTTTTTCCAACCTCGACCGTTTTTCGCGCAGGGCTGGCCAGCTTCACCAAAATTTTTGCCGATCGTTATGCAAAGCAAAACGTTCGCATGAACAACGTATTACCCGGATGGATTGATAGCCTCCCCGCTACGGATGAACGAAGAGAGAGCGTGCCCATGGGACGCTATGGTAAAGCCGAAGAAATCGCAGCCACCATTGCTTTTTTACTGTCAGATGGGGCAGGCTATATTACTGGCCAAAATATACGCGTCGATGGTGGCGTAACACACTCCATTTAAATAACGACAGAATATCCATGCGTTTTACATGCAATACCATTGGCTTGGTGAATTTTGAAAATGAAGAAATAGTTGAATTTATGGAGCCAATCTATGGCTAAAATAAACAGATATGAACAACAAAGGGAGACTGAAGATATTAAGGTGGCATCTCTACCAGCCGCACCTCGGCACACAAGTCCACCGCTGTGGCTGCTTCCTTCCGGACCTGACCAGGTTAACGGTTTATCGTTGCGAGGGGACCAGCAGAGACACCATAAAGGAGGCCTGTTGACCTTGGGGCAGAATTATACGCAGCCATGATGAAATATCAACAAGTTTTGCTACGTTTTTCAAATGCTTAGCAAAAAAAACATTTCCCCCCTCAAAACGAACAGTTTATGCACACTCCCCTTACCCTTTCGTTGTTTTTTAGATTAGTACCAGTTTCGCTATTTACGGTAAGATAGCGCCATCATTTTTAGAGGAGTGGCTACTTGAAGCTATTTGTTAAAAACCTTACGCACGTGGATTTATCCTACTTTGATGCTGAGCGCGGTTTATTAGGCGAAAGCTGGCAAACAGACATAGTGCTGACCGGCAAGCTTAACGACGAGAGCATGATCTGCGACTTCAGTCTTGTCAAAAAACACATTAAGAAGTGGCTAGATGATCACATCGATCATATGCTCGCGATCCCGGCTGAGCACCCGAGCACCACATTCACCACCTTAGACAGGGATCGCGTCTCTTTTCAGTTTGATCATGCGGATGGTCGTCGCTTCCTATGCCAAGCACCAAGCCAAGCTATTTGCCGCTTGCCGATGAGCACCATCACCCCAGAAGCGGCAGCGGCCTGGGTAGAGTCGCAAATATTGAACTTGCTACCAGCGGAACTAGAAGCCGTTCGCGTACGCTTTTCACCTGAAAACATCGATGGCGCCGAGTACCAATATAGCCACGGTTTAAAAAAGCATGCCGGTAATTGCCAACGTATCGCCCATGGCCATCGCTCAACCATCGAAATTTATGAAGACGGTGAACGCAGTTTAGAACGAGAAAAAGAATGGGCCAAACGCTGGGAAGACAGCTATTTAGGCACAGAAGAAGACCTGCTTGAATTGATCGACGAAGACGAGCACCACTACCACAGGTTTGGCTATGAAAGTGCCCAAGGCCAGTTTGAACTGCTCATCGACAGCGAGCAAGTCTACATACTGAACAGCGACACCACGGTAGAGTCTCTTTCGGCGCACATTGCCGACACTCTTGCCGAAGAAAACCCTGGCTCACACTTTGAGGTTCATGCCTTTGAAGGCGTCGGCAAAGGCGCCATTTCAGAAAAACGAATAGATGCACAATAAAGACAAGCAAAACAGGAAACAAAGCATGAGTTTAAAAGCGTTTGAAACCATGAAGAAAGGCGAGACGCTAGCACTGGATGAGGTGCTCGCTAATCTTAAAACAGACGATGCCGGATTAATTGCCTGCATCGCACAACAGCACGATACAGGCGAAGTATTAATGCTGGCTTACATGAATGAAAAATCCATTCGTGAAACACTGGAAACAAGCCAAGTTTGCTATTGGTCTCGCTCCCGCCAAACCTATTGGCGCAAAGGAGAAAGCTCTGGCCATCGACAATCTTTAGTGTCCATGTCTTTTGATTGCGATGGGGATTGCATTTTATTGCAAGTGGATCAAAAAGGCCCTGCCTGCCACACCAATCGACGCGACTGCTTCTTCTTTCGTGTTGAGGGTGACAAGGTTGTCATCCATAGCGCACCACAATAAAGCAAAAAACACAACAAACCTGCTCAACAAAGAGACACAGGAAGCCGTTTCCTATCCGTGTCTCTTTTTTATTTGCCTCAAATTCGCCCTCATTCAGTTCAAAAAACAAACAAATCCCACACCATAACTTCCCTCTCCCGAATTTATGATAGTCAGAGATTTTATCCTTTATTTTCCGATATATAGCGAATACTTCATGAAAACGAACAAGTAGATAGACAAACAATTTACACACGTATTAAGCTAGAACAAAAGATATCCGATACTCGGTATCTATTGGCATATGTTTTGCTCAAAATAATGAAGTCACCTCTCACATAATGACAACTAGGTTAATGCATGCTGAATTTTTCTGTCCGCACCAAAATACTCTCTCTTATTGCGTTGTTTTCGATCGTCATCATTGGCGTCAGTGTGAACTCCGCCATTTCCAGTAAAAAAGTTTTTTCCGAATTACAAACATTGTCTAACCAGAACATAGACCTAATGAGCAATTTAGAAAAAAGCCGTCAGCTCTTGCTGCAGCAATCCGTTGAGTTCGAGCGTGGTTTCTTTCAGGTCTCCATTGCCAAATCCATCATTGGTTATGGCACCGAACAAATCAAAGAATCCGAGAAAAAATTCAAAAAATACACAAACGAACTGGTCAGTAGCATTGAAAATGCCAAACGTATTTTGACCACCATGCCAGCCAATGAAGAGCGCACTGTCTTACTAACGCAAATTGACGCCCTTGAAGAGCAACAAGCCATCTTCTTAAAAGCGAGCACATCCACTTACCAATGGTGGACCAAGCTGAAAACCATGCAGGCGAACAAATCACGCCGCAGCGCCGACGCCAGTTTAAAAGCCATCAATGCACAGATGGAAGAGATACTGACTGCACTCCACGACTACAACGACAAAACCACCCAGCAGCAAGAACAAAGCATGGACCAAAGCACCTACGCCAGTGGCATTATTGCCGCCGTGCTAATTGTTGTTGGCCTGGTGATCAGTCTGATTATTGTTAATGGCATTTGTGTGCCACTGCGCAAAGCGGTTCGTCGTGCGGAAGAAATCGCCTCAGGTGAACTCATCTTGAAAGAGTCTCGCTCTACCCGTAAAGATGAAATTGGCATGTTAGAAACCGCCATGGATAAGCTAGTCGCTCAACTGCGCGGTATTATCAATGAGGTGGCACAATCGAGTAGCATGCTGACCAGCTCCGCCAACGCATTAAACAAGATCACCGATGAATCATCCGAGATGGTCGAGCGCCAGCAACAAGAGACCTCGCAAATATCGCAAGCGGTGCAAGAAATTCAAGCCACTGCCGTGCATGTTTCTGAATCCACCAGCGATGCCAGTAAAGCCGCCCACGATGCAGAAATAGCCGCCAATGAAGGCGCCAAAATTGTTGCCAATACGATTGGCAGCATTCAAGAATTAGCCGAAGAGATTTCCAGCTCTGCCAATATCATCAACGAACTGGAAGCCAACACAAACGAAATCAGTAATATACTCAATGTCATTCTTGGCATTGCTGAACAAACGAATCTATTGGCACTTAACGCGGCCATCGAAGCCGCCAGAGCCGGTGAGCAAGGTCGAGGTTTTGCCGTCGTTGCGGACGAAGTGCGACACTTGGCGCTTAATACGCAAAATGCCACCCAACAAATCGAGAAGATGATAGCCTTACTCAACTCAGGTACTGCTTCGGCGGTGAAAGCCATGACATCGAGCCATAAGCGCTCAACTGAAGCGGTAAGCCAAGTAAAACATGAAGAATCGTCTCTTGAGAACATCAACCTGTCTGTGTCGAAGATTCGTGATATGAACGATCGAATCTCTAGCACAGCAGAAGAACAAGCCAGCGTTACATCAGAAGTGAGCCGTAATGTCACCAACATTACAGAAATCGCGTCGAAAACCACGGACTCAATTCACGCCATCAGTGAATCCGCAGATCAACTGGCTAATCTGGCGTCGCAACTGTCTGCAAAAATTAGTTATTTCAAGGTGTAAAATACCCCTTGATCGTTTTAAAAAAGGGAGGATTATCTCCCTTTTTCGTTAGGAGAAAACCATGTGTCGTTGGATGGCTTATCAAGGTGATGCTGTTTACCTTGAGTCATTGTTATTTGAACAAGAACACTCCCTTATCCATCAAAGCCTAAGTGCGAAAAAGTCTGAAGTGACAGTCAACGCCGACGGTTTTGGCCTAGGCTGGTACGATGAACGAGAAGAGCCGGGCTTTTATCATGAAATACTGCCTGCTTGGAGCGATTGCAATTTAAAAAGCCTCGCCCGACACATTAAAAGTGGGCTGTTTTTCGCCCATGTACGAGCGTCAACAGGCACCGCCACCAATCGATCTAACTGCCACCCTTTTAGCTATAAAAACTGGCTTTTTATGCACAACGGCCAAATTGGCGATTATGAAGACTTACGCTGGCAGCTTGATCGTTTGATCCCAGAATACCTGTACAGTGAGCGACGTGGCGCCACGGACTCAGAAGTGATTTTTTTACTGCTGATTGCAAATGGTTTAGAAGAGAATCCTGAAAAAGCCATTGCCACAACAATCTCCCAAATTCTCAACTTAATGGAGCAAAAGAAGATCACTGAGCCTTTTCGTTTTACCGCCATCTTGTCCAATGGCAGCGAAATGATTGCCATACGCTTTTCGAGCGATGATCACGCACCCAGTTTATATTGCAAAGAGTTTGAGAAGCACATTGTGATTGGGTCAGAACCCCTAGATCTATCAAGCGATGGCTGGGCCTTGATTCCACAGGGTCATATGGCACGCATCAAAAACAACAGATACCAGGTTAAACCCCTGCCAAATCTGATGAAGATGACCGCCTAGCGGCCATCTTCCTTGCGTTTTGTCGTTACGCTTCTTTTTCACGGTAGGCGTAAGTCGCATCAAAGCGCGACTGTATCCAATCACCGCTTAAAATTGGCTCATATTTCGCCGGCTTATTGTCCGACTGACAAGACTCAACACAGACAACATTGGTTTCGTAATCCGGTTCCACAAAAAATGGGAAGGAGTAACGATGAACCCCTTCTACTGGAGACACCACACGGTGCGCGGTTGATACGTACTCGTCATTTGTCCAGCGTTGCATCAAGTCACCAATGTTCACGACCAAGGCGTTTTCAATCGGGGTAGCATCGACCCACTCACCTTGACGGTTTTTCACCTGCAAGCCACCAATTTGGTCTTGCAGCAACAAGGTTACACAGCCGTAATCGGTATGGGCACCAGCGCCATTATCATGGTCGTTCTGTGGACGAGGTGGGTAGTGAATCATTCGCAGCACAGTGACATGGTCGGTGAAACAGCGCGTGAAAAAATCGTCTTCAAGAGACAAGGCTTGCGCCATACTGGTCAGCACCACCTTCGCCACGTCAAACGCCGCCACATAATAATCCTGCAACACTTCTACAGCGGCCGGGTCAGTAGGGTTTTGGTTTGGGCCATACATTTTTGGGTATTTGGCCACCAGCGGATGATCGATCGGCAGATCCAGCGCCATATCAAACGTTTCTTTCCAATCTGCATGGGAGACTTCATCTAGCTGCTCTTCACCAATGCAGCCATAGCCACGATGATTTGGGCTTTGCTTGATATCAATGGCACGCTTTACGTCTTCTGGCTGAGCAAAATACGTCTTCGCTGTCGCCATCAGTTTATTAAATAAGTCACTCGAAATGCCGGTGTTTACCAGATAAAAAAAGCCGATTTCTCGGCATGCTTTATCAAGCGCCCTCACCTCTTCCAAACGTGTCGAATCATTTGTGTGCGTGAGTTTTTCCAAATCAATTAACGGGATAGACACTCTTGGACCCTCCAATTTCACTATTATTATGTTTCGTTCTACATCGTCTTACTCTGTAGAACGTCTAAGCTCTTGACGACAACTTAACCAACTGGGTGTGCTGAGGATTAAATCGCTTTAGTCCTTCTTCACCAAAATCGACAAAAATCATGCGCTTGCCATCGGCTTCTTGACGCACCACCACCCCTTGACCAAATTGGTCATGACGCACTTTATCGCCGGATTTTAAGCCCTTGTTGTTATCACTTATTTGATGGCGAAACACCAGATTCGGAGAAGGGTCCACACGATTCAAATAACGCTGAAACAAGATCCCCTTTTCCGTATCTATGGGGTCTTCACAGCTTTTTTCGTGCCAAAGTTGAGTAATTTTACTAACCGCATAAGGCTGAGCCTCAAACACAAACCGTGACAGCGCCAAATGCTTTAATGCCGCCCTCGGAATATCGCCACGCTTCATTTTTTTACTTTCCTCTGGTGTGGGGGTTTCCAACAGCACCAGCTTTTGTTTCGCACGAGTAATCGCCACATAAAACAGCCGACGCTCTGAAGCCATCTGACTCGCGGCTTTGTTATCAATCGCACTCAGGTCTTCGTCATAATAAGGGAAACGGCCTTCTTGCAAGCCAGACAACAACACCAGATTAAATTCCAACCCCTTGGATTTATGAATGGTCATCAAATGAATGCCACGTTCATCATCGGCTTGCTTTTCATTCAAGGTCGCCAGTTGCGTCAAAACGCTTTCGGCATCGCCGCCCACACCGCGTACATAGGCCATAAAAGCATCACAGGTGGCGATTTTCTCTTGGGTTTGAATGTCTTTGTTACTGGTACTTTCGAAATAGCGATAAATGCCCAGTTTTTCGAGCGTGTGCGCCAAACCTTGTGCCGGGTCCGAGCGATAAATACTCAAACTTCTTAGCCAATCGGCTCGTTCATAAAGTTTTTTGGCTCGCCACCCTTCTGCTTGGTCGGCCATGGTTTCAATAATTTGCGGCAACAAATGAGGCGACTGCCTCGCTTGCTGAATCAAGGTATTACGCTGGGCCACCGAACCTCCCAAGCTAGGCACGGTCAGCAGAAAATCAACATCATCACGACGAAAGAAGAGATCTGGCTTCTCCAAAGCACCGGCAATCACCGCTAAATACGCCATCAGCATGCGTATTTGTCGGTTTTCCAACAAGGGTGAATCACCATGCAATTGATACGGCACCCCCTTGTGCATCAGCGCCAATTGCACCGGCACCATGTCACTGTACAAACGCACCAACACCGCCGACTCATTTAACGCACGGCCGGATTCTACCCAGGCTTTTAATTCGCCCAACAAGGCCTTGCCGGTTTTTGGGGCGCGCGCAAAAGACACTTGAGTGCTTTTGCCTTCGCCAATCACCAAGGCGTCTGGGTCATTTTCACTGATCACACTCGACGCCATCAGGCCGATTGCATGACCAAAACGAAAACTCGTGCTTAATGGGTAGGTCTCGACTGCTTGGAAATCACGATCAAACTGACTCGCCATAATCTCAGGACTGGCCCCACGCCATTCGTAAATACACTGCTGTACATCACCCACAATCATCCACTGACACGGCGCTGGGTAGAGTATTTTCAGCAATTCATACTGACAAGGGTTGATGTCTTGAAACTCGTCGATCAATAAATAACGAAAATCCGGCACAAAACCGTGCACTTGGTGACGCTCTGCCTCATTAAGGTCCAATAACAAATCGTATGGATCGGCCAACAAATCAGCAAAAAAACGAACGTTATTGCGCTTGCGCAGGTCTTCAAGCTCCTCATAGAGCGCCGGAAAAAACTGACGTTCTTTCGACCAGCCGAGGGCGTCAAAAACCTCCCTCGCCGAGGTCGCGGAGGCCTTTACTTGATCAATAAACAACAAGACATCTTCGAGCCAATCTTTTTCGTCTTGCAGGGTGATTTTTTCCCCTTTGCGCACCAAGCGATTTAACGCCTCACGCAACATTTTCACTAGACTAAAATCGTCCGTCAGAAGTTTGGCGTTGGGCAGCCAACCCTGTTGCTCTAAACGGCGGCAAAGCTTTAAACCAAAGCCATGAAACGTCATCACACTGGGCGAACGCCCTTGTCCGCAGTTTTTTAAATGCTGACTCAAACGCTCACTAAACTCTTCTTGGGCGCTCTTGTTAAACATAAAAACGCCGATTTCAGACGCCGCCACACCCTGCTCAAGCAAAAATTCAATACGCGAAATCAAGGTGGTCGTTTTGCCTGCCCCAGCCACCGCGATGACTTTTGCAGGTGAGTGGATATTGTGTTGCACAACAGCACGCTGCTCAGACGTCAATTGACGTGGCGCCGCTTGCTGATCTATCAAAATCTCATCAATCAAAATAATGTAGCCTAGTCTTCAAATAAATTACCGATCTCTCGAAAAGCCAGATGTTCACGGCCGGCAATTTTCGCGATCGATTCACCACGGACCACCAAACGGCGCTGCACGCGAGCAAAAAACACCCCATTCGCTCGCGCCACCAACGGGTAACGAGACGCATCAACATCGTCGTCCATTAAGTCCACCACCTCACCAATGACTTCACCTGCTTCCACCGACTCACCAATATTTTTGCGGTAACAAACAATGCCAGCACAGGGGGCTTTTACCAAATCCATTGCATCCAATGGGTAATACACTACCTTGCTGTCATCAATCTCAGGGGTGTCTCCTGCGATCACATTGCGTAATATTAAATAGTCAAACAAGGCCTTCGCATCGTGCGCCGCGTATTCATCACAAATGTCATTCTCACCACGCAATTCCACCGTTAACGAGCGACTGCCCCAAGGAATCAAATGGGCATAGTCAGATTTAAGCGTTCGCCACACACTGACATTGGTTTCATCAAAGGACGCTGCCCCTGTCTCCAATTCAGACAAGCCGACTTTGGCACCCAATAACGCCAACAAAGGCCTGAAATGCTCTTCAAACTCTTGTGCCACGTACGCATGCATACTGGCTTCACCTGAACAATGCAGATCCAATATTTCGTCGGCGTCCATCGACAAGGCCAACAAAGTTTTCTTCATGCCTTGCAGTTCGGTATTTTCAGGCAGTTCAGCCAGCTCTTGCGCTATTATCGAGCGCACTAAACTGACATTTTCTTGGCCATCTGAACTGACTTCACCGTGGAGACGTTTTTTTACTTTTTCGCCGAGTTGAGGCCAATTGCGGTTGAAATTACCGCCACCGTCCGAGAACGCGAAACGACCTGGAATGTAACCATGAAAGTTTTGCGCCAAACCAATCGGATTGGCCACCGGGACAATAATAATCTCCCCCTGAATTAAGCCCTTTTCATCGGCTTCTTTAAGCAGTTTGATTAAACTATTGAGGACCAAAAAACCCGGCCATTCATCGGCATGAAGCCCGGCTTGTAAATACACTTTAGGTCGCGCGCCTTGCTCCCCGAAATGATGCGCTTTGATGATGCGCTGAGTGCCCAGCGTCGCACTCGGCAAAGTATGGGAATAAATTTGATATGGCATAATAACTCGTATAGTTCGGTGATACACACGCCCACATTGAACAGGCATCAGAGCAGGCAACATGGTACGCTAAAACAAATTTTTAATAAAAACCTTCTCAGTATTAAAAACGACTGTAATAAATAGTCGAACTAATACGTCTAACAGGCATCATAGTCACCTCAACCACTATTTAAGGGGAAAGGAATGCTCAAATCTTTGATCGCTGCATCGATCAGTGGTGCTTTATTATTCACCAGCATCCAAGCAAAAGCCGATTGGCAAGACACATTACAAGAAGCCAAAGGCCAGACCGTTTACTTCAACGCATGGGGTGGTGCTGACAATGTGAACGAGTATATTCGCTGGTCGGCAAAACGCATCAAAGAGCAATACGGCGTTACCCTAAAACAAGTAAAACTGACCGACACCGCCGATGCAGTGAACCGTGTGCTGGCGGAAAAAGCCGCCGGTAAAAACGACAATGGCTCAATCGACCTGATCTGGTTAAACGGTGAAAATTTTCGCGCCATGAAAGACAATCAATTGCTTTATGGCCCGTTCAGCACCCAATTACCGAACTACAAAAAGTACGTAAATGAGCACGCTCGTCAAAGCATCACCCATGACTTTGGCACCCCAGTGGACGGCATGGAATCCCCTTGGGGCATGGCGCAAGTTATTTTCATGTACGATACCGCCACCTTGAAAACGCCCCCTAAATCCATGCCTGAACTGCTTGCTTATGCGCAACAACATCCTGGCCGAATTACCTACCCTGCGCCACCTCAGTTCCTTGGTGCTACTTTTTTAAAACAGGCCTTATACGAACTCACAACGGACAAAAGCGCACTGTCTAAACCCGTCGACAGCGTCGACTTTCAAGCGGTAACGGCGCCTTTATGGGCGTATTTAGACAAACTGAATAAAGTGGCTTGGCGTCACGGTGAAACCTTCCCAAGCGATTCTACGCAAATGATACGTTTATTAGACGATCAAGAAATTGATGTTGCCCTCAGCTTTGATATTTCTTCTGCGTCCGTGGCCATTCAGCAGGGCAATTTACCCGATACCGTGCGCTCTTATGTCTTTACCAATGGCACCATTGGCAACACGCACTTCCTTGCCATTCCTTATAACAGCAGCGCCAAGGCCGGCGCCGAAGTCGTCGCAAACTTTATGCTGTCACCAGAAGCACAGATTCAGAAGCAGATTCCGACCGTTTGGGGAGACCTCAGCGTATTGTCTTACGATCGACTTGCGGCCGCTGATCAGAAAAAATTCGACGCTATCCCTCGCGGAATCGCCACATTAAGCATTGCTGAGTTAGGTAAGACCTTGCCTGAACCCCACACGAGCTGGGTAAAAGCATTAGAAAAAGAATGGCTTAAGCGTTATGCGCAATAACGCTATAAGTCAAAAACACACTAAACAGAAGACCTACCCGCACAGTGCGTTATTGCCCACTGTGCTGTTTTTAAAATAGAGCCGTTAGTCCTTCATGCCATTAAAAAGCGTACGATTTATCACCTGGTTGGTTGCCTTATTTCTCGCCATCCCAGTCCTTGTTGGACTGGTCGGCACACTACTGCCAGCGTTTCACTACTTCCCTCCGTTAGGGGAATATCACTTTTCCCTTACCTCGTGGGAGCAACTGTTTCAAAACAATGAGTTTTACACCAGTCTAAAACTGACACTGATCACCGGCATTATTGCCCCCATTATTGCCCTGTGGATAGCCTTGTCTTTGCTGGCATGGGGCTACCAACGGGCCTTCTTCGAGAAAATTGAAAAGCTGCTCGCCCCCATTCTTGCCATTCCACATGCTGCTATTGCCATTGGTTTGTTGTTTCTACTCAGCCCATCTGGTTGGCTTATGCGACTGTTTAGCCCTTGGTTAACAGGCTTTGACCGCCCGCCAAATTGGATTACCGTGCAAGACCCTTATGGCGTGTCATTGATCTTCGCGTTGGTGATGAAAGAAATGCCGTATTTGCTCTTTATTATGCTCGCCAGTTTGCACGCCATTGACGCCAGAAAAAGCCTTGAGGTCTGCCAAACGCTTGGTTATAAACGCCTGACCATTTGGCGTAAAGTATTAATACCGCAGCTTTACCCTATTATTCGCATGCCGATTTTTATCGTCATTGCGTTTAGCTTAACCGTCGTCGATCTGGCGATTGTTATCGGCCCTAATACACCATCGACTCTGGCGGTGACCCTATTTCATTGGTTTAACGATCCTGCCTTATCGACGCGTTTTATTGCCAGTGCTGGCGCCATTGCCCTTGTGATTATCATTGCGCTGGTGATGCTTGGCTGGGAACTCGCCCACTGCCTGTTTACGCGACTTACTAAAGCCGAACGCAGCAATGGTAAACGCGCAGGCCTCACCGATTATTTTTTACGTCTGGGCGTTGTTCTGGGTCTAATTACTTTATCAAGCGCGTTTATTTCATTAATCATTTTACCCATTTGGTCACTCACCCGACGCTGGCGCTTTCCTGATGTATTGCCGTCCAGTTGGACCCTGAGCAACATAGAACGCGCATACCCAGTGTTACTGGAGCTGTCTAGTAATACGCTGATCATCGCTCTGGTCGCCACCCTCATTGCCTGCCTGATGAGCGCACTCATGCTAGAGACAAAGCGCTTAACCAAACAGACCAAAAACCACCCTTTTGATTGGCTTATCTATGTGCCCATTTTGCTTCCACAAATTGGCTTTTTGTTTGGCCTGCACGTACTGCTGATTCAGATCAACCTCAATGGCACCCTAACAGCGATCATTGCACTCCATTTAATGTATGTTTTGCCTTACGTTTATTTGTCGTTAAAAGGGCCTTATTTGGCGTACCAAGAAGATTACCTAATGCAAGCCAATCGCTTAAACAATCGCCCCTGGTTCAATTACTTTTTTATCAAACTGGCCATGCTTAAACCTGCCTTGCTGACCGCCTTTGCCATCGGTTTTTCCGTTAGTATCGCGCAATATTTACCGACCCTTATTGCCGGTGAAGGCCGCTATGGCACACTCACCACAGAAGCCGTGGCACAAGCCGCTTCTGGCGACAGAAAACAAGTTGGCAGCATGGCGCTGCTGCAAGCGTTTTTCCCTGTGTTTGTTTTTTGGCTTGCCCACGCATTGCCGCCACGCTGGACCAAATGGCGCTTGGCCATCTATTTGCGCGTAAAGAAATGCTACAAACAAATTCCTACTAATTCTTAAGAGCAGACCACTCATGGTTATCACAAGCAGGAGCAAACGTGCTTATTATTAAAAATTTTTCATTGTCTTTGGCCCATAAAACATTGATCAAAGAGCTCAATGTGCAGATTGACGATGGCCAAGTCGTCTCCCTGATGGGCCCCAGCGGCATAGGCAAATCCAGTTTATTGAATTTCTTAAGCGGCACTCTCTCATCAGGCTTAAATGCCCAAGGTGAGGTGTTTTTAAACGACGTCGCCATTCATAACAAAACCGCGCAGGAACGACGCGTCGGCTTGCTTCAGCAAACACCGCTGCTGTTTCCTCATATGAGTATTTTGGAAAACCTTAGTTTTGCCATTCCAGCGAAAGTAAAAAAGTGTGACCGCTTGGAGCGCGCCTATCAAGCGTTAGAAAGAGTCGGCATCAAGGACAAAGCCAATGCCACGCCAGAGCAATTATCCGGCGGCCAACAAGCCCGTGTGGCCTTGCAACGCACCTTGCTGTCTGAACCGGGTTTCCTATTGTTAGATGAACCCTTTAGCAAACTAGATCCTGCACTGCGCCGCGAAGTCCGAGCCTTTGTGCTTGCGGAAATACGCAAAGCAAACATTCCAGCCTTACTGGTCACCCATGACGCAGAAGACGCCAAGGCCATGGAAGGAAAATGCGTTGATTTAGTGGCCGCAGAATAAGCCACTCACGCCGAACCCACCATCTCATCTGCGACGACACGATCAAGATCGTCCAGATGAGATGGAAAGCCTTACTATGAAATTAATGTCCATCCCAAAGAAAACACAGGCAAGTGTAATCTATCGTCTATGCGTATTTATTAATCGCCGTTTTAATCAGATCTAAGACATTTTGCGCCGCAAACTTTCTCGGCACCGTAATCGCGTAAAAACTTTCAAAGGCTTGTGGAATACTGCCGTAATCCTCCAACACCTTAGATTCAATTTCGTCTTTTACGACCACAGGAGGCAACACAGATAAATAGCCGCTGTCGCGTGCCAGCAATCGCAACATGGCCATATCGTCCACTTCTGCTTTGATGTCGGGTTGATATTGATGCACCGCACAGAAAGATTCAAACGCCGAACGGATGTCTGCGTTTTTACCCGGAACGACCCATTTTTTATCCTGATAACCTTCCGGAAATGCAGCGGCCGGTTTGTCCCCATAAGGCCCAATGATAGCCACCGGTTGTCTGGCCACCAGCTGGTTTTGCCAGATCGTATCTTGGCCTTCACTCAGAATCGCCCGATTTGTCAAAGCCAAGTCGATTTCGTGGTTCACAAGCCCATTAAGTAAATCCGTCATGCCCCGAGAAGACAATGAAAAATTGATATTCTTGCTTGCTAATAAAGGTTCGATAAAACTTTCAATGAAGTTTCTAGACAGGTTACTTTGCACCCCTAAGGTAATGTGCTGCATTTGGTAAGCGCTGTCTTTTTGAAGAAAATTTTCCAACTCCTCCCCAGTATTAAAGATGTCTTGCGCGTAAGCCAGCACCCTTCGCCCCACATCGGTTAACACTAATTTTCGACCTTGTCGTAAAAAAAGCGACACATTGAGGCTGCTTTCAAGCTGTTTAATTTGAGCGGACAAGGCGGACTGAGAGACATGCAGCTCGTCTGCGGCTTCTGTCAAACTGCGATTTTTTGACACTCGCCAGAAGTAATATAAGTGGTGGTAGTTTAATCGACCCATGAACAGTGACCCTTTTAAAACACAAAGTACAATCAACAGAAACATAACTAAAACAGAACGATTACATAAAATATATGTGTTTTTATTATAGCAATAAAATCCCCATAATCGCCCCCATCTTATCTAACCCGAATGTGGAGACAAAAACGTGCCTGTGGTCACTTGGAGTTTTTTACCTGTTCTTATTCCTCTCGCGCTGGTGCTGTGCGGATGGTTTGGCTGTCGAGAAAAATCGACCTCGGTGCCACAAAAAGCCGTTTGGTTAAGTCGAGGCTTGCTCTTTCTTTATGGCTTAAACCTAGGGGTGCATTACTTTTTAACCACACCAAAGCAAGACCATGCGCTTCTTCATCACACTGTACTTAGCCAGATTATGCTGGCGCTGATCGTGGTGATGAGCTGGGTACTGTTGCGCTTTTCACGCCAGTATATGAATGGACAAGCCAATCGCGCCCGCTATTACCGGTGGCTTATGTTTACCCTTGCTTCTGTGGCTCTGACGGTGATGTCTAACCACCTTATGCTGTTTTGGCTTGGCTGGCTGTGCATTAGTCTCTCGCTGCACAACTTACTGACTTTTTTCCCTGATCGACCTCGTGCGATTTTAGCGGCTCATAAAAAATTCATCTTAGCGCGGATCGCCGAACTGACGCTGTTCATTGCGTTTATGCTCCTTTACCAACAACACCAAAGTTTCTACATAAACGGCATTCTTTCGTCTTTGACACAGCAAGAGAGCATGGGGCAAGCGCTGTCGTGGCAAGACCAACTGGCCGCCTGTTTGATTGCTTTTGCCGCCTTAATTAAATGTGCCCAATTGCCTTTTCATGGCTGGCTCATTCAAGTGGTCGAATCCCCTACCCCCGTCAGTGCTTTGCTTCATGCTGGGGTGATCAATTTAGGCGGCTATATGTTGCTGCTCTTTACCCCGCTTGTGTCCCAAAGCTTGTCTGCCATTTGGCTATTACTCATTGTGGCGGGCCTGTCCACGCTTGCCAGCAGCTTGGTGATGACCACGCGCATCAGCGTTAAAGTTCGCCTAGCGTGGTCAACCAGCGCGCAAATGGGGTTAATGTTGTTGGAATTTGCCCTCGGCCTTTATGAGTTAGTGCTGTTGCACTTGCTTGCTCACTCTTTTTACAAGGCCTATTCCTTCCTTAACTCAGGCAATGCGGTAAACGATTATTTGCGGTTGGCTCTCTCAGCACCGACAAAACACAGCGCGAAGACACCTTCTTTACCCAAGCTAAAAGAGTGGTTTTTAGCGCTCACCATCGCCACCGCTTGTGTCGTAGCAGTACGCTTTGCCTTTCATTTTGAAACAGCCTTCAGCACCTGGTGGCTATTCGCCTTGGCACTGAGTATTTTGATTATTCAGTGGCGCACTTCTGAGCACCCTGCATCATGGTTAACGACCTTAATTACCGGCGCAGCGCTAACGCTTATTTATGCCTCATTAAAGAGTGCCATCTGGTTTGCCTTGCCTCCTGAAACCGGTCAAGTTCGCGCATTTTTTTACCCTGACATCTGGGCAATGAGCTTATTTACATTGCTCTTTGCGACCCACCTTCTGTTGCACTACCAAGTTCATTGGCCATTCGTACGCCGCCTTTCTATGACGCTTTTCGCGGGCTTGTACCTAGACGAGTGGGTCACCCGTGCAGCGCTAAAAATCTGGCCCGTTCACTTACCAGCAAGAGCCAAAGAACAGCACTCAACGTCGTTTTCTGACCTCAGCTTACCTGAGCATTTTTAGGGAATTAGCATGACTATGAACAATCAGCAAAAAAGCCTATTAGTGACCGCCACTAAAAAAATCGCCCCGAGCTGGCCTCTCGATAAACTCATAGCCGTTAATCCATTATGGTCATTGATTGATAAGCCGTTTGATACTGTGGCGGCTGAGTTATCCGCCATCGCAGGGATCAAAGCCCATTTGCCGATAGAAACCTATGTCGCTTGGTTTAAACAGGGGCGCATTGATCAAGCGTCGCTCACCAAAGCCGCGCAACATTATGCGGTGGATGCATTACCAGAATCGCTCATCGAAATGCTTTCTAAGCCAACCCCAACACTGACGCCATGGCAAAACATCGCCGACTTAGCTGACCAAGAAAGGCCGGCGACGAAAATGTCATGGCACGATGAAATCACGCATCAAGTGAGTCAGTTTTGTGCCGATCATTACCAGCAAGTGAGCCCAACACTCAGACAAATGAGCAGTAATGATCAAACACACCTATACCCCCATTGGCTCACCATTACCACGCAAGACAAGGGATTGAGTATTGTTCTTGATGAGCCTAAGCTAATTCATCTGTTCAACGCGTTGCCAAACAATACGGATCAACTCTTTGCGCTGGCCATCGAAGAATTGGCACTGGATGACGCCTCCTTGCCCTACTACGCCCATGCTTTACTGTTAGACATTAACGGCTGGAGCAGTTATCTCGCTTATCTGCATTGGCAAAACCCTAACGACCAAGAAGATCATTTAATGTCGTTGCTGGCGATTAAGATGGCGTGGGAACTGGTCATCTGGCGTTACTTAACCTCCCAAGAGAACCCTCAGGCAAGCGCCATTAAACAAGCGTGGGAAAAACAAAAACAGACAATAGAACAACATATTGCCAAGCATAAAGAGGCCTTGCTGAGCGCAAAAATCTGGGCTTTGGCCTTAGAGTACGCAGAGCAAAAACAGCTCAATACACTGCTCACCTCCCAATCCTATCCCTTAACAAAACAACGCCCGCCAGTATTGCAGGCGGTGTTCTGCATCGATGTTCGCTCCGAAGTCATCAGACGCGCTTTAGAGAAACAAGATGACGCCATACAAACCTTTGGGTTTGCAGGCTTTTTTGGGTTACCCATCGAATACAAAGCCAAAGACAGCGCCTTCTCAAGGCCTCAGTTACCCGGTTTATTATCGCCATCGATCACAGTAAGCGAATGCGAAACTAATATTGAGCACGCTCAAAAAGAGCAACAACAAGCCCGCTGGCAACGTTGGGGGCATTCTGCACCGGCCACTTTCTCAATGGTCGAATCTATGGGTTGGTGGTATGCCTTTAAAATGTTCAAGCAAACGCTGTTTTCAAAGCGCCAAACGAACCCTGCGGCAAGACTAGCGCCCAACACCCAGTGGAACATAACCCAAAATGGCGAACCATTAACGACACAAGATAAAGCCAAGCTCGCAAAAGGTGTATTAGACTCCATGGGGATAAAACACTATGCAGAAACCGTGCTTTTGGTTGGTCATGGCAGCCATACCAGTAACAACCTGCATGCGGCTGGATTAGAGTGCGGCGCCTGCGGTGGGCAAAGCGGTGAAGTGAATGTCAAAGTACTGAGCAGATTATTAAACGACGCAGAAGTTCGCTCATGCTTACACACCATGGGCATCAAGATCCCTCAGCACACAACATTTGTCGCGGCTCTGCACAATACCACCACGGATCAGCTCACCTGCTTTGACCACCAAACCACGCCTCAACAAAGCCATTGGTTAGAACAAGCCATGTACGGCGCACAAAAAGAACGAGCGAAGAAACTCGATGCCTCCCTACTCAATGTATCGGACAAGCAACGCCATAAAGCATTTATAAAACGCGCGAACGATTGGTCTCAAGTCAACCCAGAATGGGGATTGACCAACAACCATGCCTTTATCATCGCACCACGCCAACAAACTCGTCAGCTCAACTTAAAGGGTCGCAGTTTTTTACACGATTACGATTATCAAACCGATTCTGATTTTGGCATTTTAGAGCGCCTGTTAACCGCGCCAATGCTCGTGGCCCACTGGATCAATATGCAATACAACTTATCGGTGACCGACCACTTTAAGTTCGGTAGCGGTAATAAAGTGCTGCACAATGCAGTAGGCGGCAATATTGGCGTTTTTGAAGGCAACGGCGGGGATTTGCGCATTGGACTCCCCTTGCAATCGATCAGCGACGGTAAAAACTGGATGCACACACCGGTTAGACTGGCGGTCTATATCGCAGCACCAAAGCACGCCATCGCAGACATAGTCGCCAAACACGACACCGTCAGACACCTGATCGACAATAATTGGCTTTATCTATTTAGCTGGCAAGACGACACCATTGAACGCTTTTATCAGCAAGAATGGCAGGCCTAACCATTAATATTTAAAGCACTAATATTCAAAGCACTACCTGCCTGCGCTTTGCCGAATCTGAGCTGCGTACAATGGTAAGAGTGCAGACAACTCAAACGGTGCAACAGAGGGTGCTTCGGCGCTCTCTGTGGCCAGTTTTATCATCAGATCAACCGCACTCTGAGCTTCTTTTTCTGGGTCATGCAGGTCACTGTGATATAAAAACTCATCGCCAAATAACTCTGGGTACACTTGCCGGTTTGGTAGCACTGGGACACAGCCAAGGGCGACGGCTTCTAGTACGGCCAAGCCTTGAAATTCATGCAAGGCAGTGGATAAGACAATGTCAGCAGACGCTAAACAATCAAGGTAGTCTTGTCTGTTTTTAGCGAATCCAAATTGGCTGATTTGTGCTGAAAATGCCTGCTTAATTTGCTCAAACTCTTTGGGGATCGAACGAAACTGCTCACCTAAGATGGCGATTTCAAACGGCACATGACGAGCGCTTAATTCCTGAAGAATGGCGAGCAGACGATCTGGCCCTTTGTCGTATTCCCATCTGGCCGACCAGACTAAGCGCATCGGCGCCTGCCCTGCTCGCTTATCGATGTGAGGCTTTGTCATTAAAGTGGGGACAGAAACTGGAACCGGCACCACGCAGGCTTTTTCTTCGCTCACACTGAGCCAATCTGGCGACACATAATCCGGCAGTTTCTTAAGCAGGGCCCGCGCACCAGAGAAAAAAGAGTCTTTATTAAATTGACTGTTAAACACGCATTGATCCGCCGCCAACGCGCTGTACAAAGTCACCATTTGCATTTCGACTAAGCCTTGCTGTTTATCACTCGCTGGGTAGGCAAATTGATTTTCGTGAAAATACAGTAACCAAGGGATATTTTGTAGATCAGGGCAAAAGGCTTTTAATCCCACGCAATCTGTCATCGACGTGGCCATGATCAAATCATAAGGCTTTTCTAACAAGGGTTTGAACTTAGGGTCAAACGCAAAGCTCATGGCGTTGCCTCGAATACGCCAAGCAAAATGCCGCGGCGGCAATGCCATATAGGTCCAATCATGCTCCGGCAGGTTGCTCATCAATGCGTCGGCCCACGCTTTATGGCTGCTTGCTTCGTAAGCACTAATCAATAAAATTCGCACAAAATCCTCTTACTCATTAAGACCAACCCCTTCCTATTTCTTGGTTGATACTGGCTCATCGTTGTTGGGTCGAATATCATGTCCGTTATAACGGATTTGTCATCCTTGTTGTTACGCTCTTTTTCTTTTAATTAGACACTGACATTAGGTAAACCATGATTATTCAAAAACACGATCAGGATCTTAACACGCCGACAGGCACCATGCGTTGCACCGTGTATCGCCCCCAAGCCGACGGTCGCTTTCCTTGTATTTTCTTCTATTCTGAGATTTTCCAACAAACTGCCCCCATTGCCCGCTCTGCCGCCATTATGGCTGGCCATGGCTTTGTGGTTGTCGTACCTGAGGTGTTTCATGAGTTAAACCCGATTGGCACCGTGTTGGGTTACGACGACGAAGGGAAAGACAAAGGCAACGAGGACAAGTTTACCAAGACATTAGAAGCCCACGACACGGACACTGTCGCCATGTTGGATTACTTTACTCAACAGGAATACTGCACAGGGCAGTTTGGCTCCATGGGTGTGTGTTTAGGTGGACACCTAGCTTATCGTGCGGCGCTCAACCCTCGCATCCAAGCCAGTTTCTGTTTGTATGCAACAGACATCCATTCGAATACTATCCCTTGCGATGAAGGCAACGATTCTTTTACCCGCACGCAAGAGATCCAAGGCGAGTTAACCATGGTATGGGGCAAACAAGACCCTCATGTGCCTACGCAAGGTCGCCAGAAAATCTATCAGAAATTGCTTGATACAGATCGAAATTTTACTTGGTATGAAGTCAATGGTCAGCACGCGTTTATGCGCGACGAAGGGGATAGATACGACCCGGCTCTTGCCTTAGAGTGCTATACAAAAGCCGTGGCGCTGTTTCAAAAGACACTGCACAAGGCGTAATCTTTTAAGGTTTCAAGTATAAAGTGGTTGAGGTGAGCTTAATGCTCGCCTCGCCAAATTGGGGTTAAACTGCATTCGCCACGTTCACTAGACACCCACATTTCACTGTCTTGAATGGTTACATTCAGCTGCATAGAGCGAGCGCATAACGCGGACAATTTTTGCACTTCTGATTCTGCGAATTTTAAAATGCGCAGATTATTAAAGCGGCTCGTCTTGCCTTTGTTTTGTTCCCACCAAATATCAGACTTATCGTTATAGTTAACCACGATCACTTGCTGACCACGACCGCAGGCTTTGCGCAAACGTTTTTCGTCTGGCTGGCCTAACTCAACCCAGATCAACACTTCGTCGGAAAAGTTCTTTTGCCATAAATCTGGCTCATCTTCGGTGCTAATGCCTTTCGTGAAGCTCAGCTGTTCAGTGCCTTCTTTTTCATCGGCTAATAAGGCAAATGCGGCCAAGCGCACCATCATCCGCTCTTCTGTTTCTGATGGATGAAGTGCTAGGGTTAAATCGTAACTTTGGTAATGATTGCGGTCCATATCGGACACTTGTAAAGAAGCTTTGTATACGGTTGCTTTAGTCGCCATGTTGTTAAATCACTTACTGCGTAAAAGTGGTGGAAGCTGCGTTCATCTGGATAAGAAGAAACACACAGAAAATACGATGCGCGAATTGTACAGGAAAAGCCACCTGCGCTGAGAAATAAAACGCGCTTTACGCCAATAGTCTGCCATAAAAAAACGCAGCCTAGGCTGCGTTTTATCAGAATCGATCTGTTATTCCAAAGCGGCTGTTATTTCTCAGCGCGCCCTGCAAATTTGCGTTCTTCCACGTTTACCTTGATCTTATCACCAGTCGAAATATGCTCAGGCACTTGAATAATCGCACCCGTCGCTAGCTTCGCAGGCTTGTTTCGAGACGTAGCAGACGCGCCCTTGATAGAAGGGTCGGTTTCGATGACTTCTAGCTCAACGTTGGTCGGCAATTCCAAGGCAACAGGCGCATCATCAACCAAGACAATTTGAATGCCCGCAGTGGCTTCATTGATGAACAGCAATTCTTCTTCGATTGACGATTTGTTCAAGCTATAAGGTGTGTAATCTTCGTTGTCCATGAAAACGTATTCTTCGCCGTCGGCGTAAGAAAACATCACTGGGCGACGCACCAAATCAGCCAGATTCAACATTTCAGAATCTTTAAATGTTTCATCCACTTTGCGATCCGTCACAACATCGTACATACGCATGCGGTACAAGCTGCCACCTGCGCGGCCTTGTGGTACAGAACGTTCAATGTCTCGTACAATGTACGTTTTGCCGTCGTATTCGATGGCCATATTTTTTTTGATTTCACTAGCCTTTGGCATTTTCTACGTCCTAAACTGTCATGTTATTAAATAGGTAAGGTTTTATCCTTTTTGGCACCATGTTCATCACCTATTACAGTGCCCATCAATCGCCTTTTGAAACGATATTTTTCGCCGCTGATGCTAATCCAGTTGATCAAATACTGCTAGCAATAATTTGCCTTCTTGGCTCAGCGTATGCGCTAATACTGATTGTATTTTTTCGCACTGCCTTTGACTTTGTCTACTGGGTAATGACGCGCGTTTTTCTCAATTTTCTGCTCTGCCGCCGCCATTAAATCAATATTCAGTTTGTCCGCCAAACACACAGTAAAGAGCAGTACGTCTGCCAGCTCTTCTTTGACCGCTTGGGATTGTGCCGCGTCCAATTGATAAGACGCCTCTTCGGTCAACCAACGAAAACAATCCAACAACTCGGCCGTTTCACCAGCCAATGCCATAGAAAGGTTTTTAGGAGAGTGGAACTGATCCCACTCTCGCTCCTTGGCGAATTCACGCATAGCGACTTTCAGCGTTTCAAGAGAATCCATTATTCACTATCAACCTGCATGTACTTGCTATTCAGCACGTGATACACAGGATAAAGCACATCAGCGCCTAATATTTTGGCACGTTCAGGCGACCAACCCACCATTTCGTCAGGCAGGTTTTGGTTGTCTTTAAAAGGCATTTCAAGGGTAAGCGCTAAACAGCGATAGGTTTCACCAACCCACTTTGTCGCCACCGTTAAATTGGCCTCGCCAAACTGATCTGGCTCGTAACCAATCTCCGTTTGAAAATCTGGGCTAACCGCCAAAAACATGTCTTTGAACAGTGTTTCCATCGATTCCATACGCGCATCAAACGACGGCACGCCTTGGCAACCATCGACGAAATTCACTGGTAAGGCTTCGTCACCGTGAATGTCTAAAAACATGTCGACGCCCGTTTCGGCCATCTTAGTTTGCACTGCCAACACTTCTGGACTGAACTCTTTCGTCGGTTTTTTCCACTCACGATTCAAGTTCACGCCTTTTGAGTTCACGCGCAAATTACCATGCACTGCGCCGTCTGGGTTCATGTTCGGCACCACATAGAAGCGACACTTTTCGAGCAAGGCTCGCGACACAGGATGAGACTCATCAAATAAACGCTCTAACAAGCCCTCAATGAACCATTCTGCCATGGTTTCACCTGGGTGTTGGCGCGCGGTAATCCAAATATTTTTCGCCAGACCTTGGGTTTTGCTGATTTCCAACATGGTGATATCGCGCCCTTCGGCGGTTTCACCTAGATGGTGCGTAATACAGTCTTCATTGCTCGCCGCCCACGCCATCATGTCTAAATGACGCTCGTAGCTGTACGGTGCAAAGTACGCATAATAGACGCTGTCTTGCTCAGGCTGATGATTAATCACCAGCTTCCCATCTACGTATTCCGTTGGCACACGGAACCAATATTCTCTGTCATAAGAGGCAACGGCTTGGTAATCGACCCAGCCATCTGGGTAAGCGGCGTCATTGGCGTTCTCAAATTGAATCACGCAACTTTCGCCCATACCGCCTTGTAAGCGAAAATAAAACCATTGAAGAAATTTAGAGTTTGTATCATTAGGGATCTTTACTCTAATATTGTCCGGCTCCGAGGCTTCAATAACGGAGATGTTACCGCCATCAAACGCACTACTGATCTTGATTCGGCTGGTCATTCTTTATTCCTTAAAAATCAAACATTGGTTCTATTTATGGCAAGTTTACCTATATTCATGACGGCTGTCGCCAATTCATCTGACGAGCCCGCTTTTCCTCTTTTATTCACCTGGTCGACCCCTGAGGCCCAAGTAAAAGAAGTGTTGGTGATTCCTGATGATGAGTGGCTAGAAAACCACACTGTCGAGCAAAACGCTCTGGATCTCGATGAAAACCAACTGTATGAATTTGGCTTTGAAGCCAGTGATATTCTGGCAGAATGGACGAACGAATTCGATACTGACGTTATTTACGGTCTCGACCCTGACGAACTCAATACCTTGGTTGAAGCGACCTATGACACGAAAGGTTTAGACCCAAGCTTTGAAATCCACAGTATTCATTCTTGGTTCGAAGAACGCGACGTGTCTCTAACGGACGCTCTGGCTGAACAAGGCCAAACCACACCACTGCATTTATTACCGCCTGATGAAATCATCATTCAACTGCTGCAAATTGCCGTTGAATATGGCTTGATCGACGCGGCAGATATTCCAGAGCAAAGTGCAGAGTAAATAATATTGACACTTTTATAGCGCTGTAAAATGATGACTATAAGCACAAGAAACTGGTGTTGATAAGCTTTCCTATTTAGAGTCAGAAAGAGTACGTTTTTATTTAACCTGACTTTTCTGATTCTAAATGGAGTTCTTGTGAAAGACATTCTCCCAGATTTATGCGATCTCTATCCTGAGCACCTTCAGATCGCCGATCCTGTTTTCAAATCCTACGGCAAAAAAAGCCACTTCAATGGCGAAGTTGTCACTGTGTCTTGCTTTGAAGACAACAGCCGTGTGCGCGAGCTTGTCGGCACGCCAGGAAAAGGAAAAGTATTAGTCGTCGATGGTGGTGGCAGCGTACGCCGCGCCTTGTTGGGTGACATGTTGGCAGAAAAAGCCGCCAATAACGGCTGGGAAGGCATTGTCATATATGGCGCGATCCGTGATGTGGCCGCTCAATCTCAGGTCAATCTCGGTATTCACGCTCTTAACGCACACCCGATGCCGACAGAAAAGCGCGGTTTAGGCGAAGTGGGTAAAACCCTTAAATTTGCGGGTATCACGGTGCAACCAGGTGACCAAATCTATTGCGACCTTAATGGGATTGCCGTCGCTAAGCAACCTCTGGCCATGCCAAAAAACTAAACACACTCTAAATAAGGCATTCGTCAAAGCATATCGTATGCCTTTCTTCTACCATTCAAAACCCGCCAGCAAAACAGAACCTGTTGATTTATAACAGGCTTGTCGCAAATAAACGCCCTTCGCAATTGATTTTAGTCACACTATATTTAACTATTTCATCATGACCAACGTCTAAACGCTAATATGGTCCCTGCGTTTATAACACTGACGTCATTGTCTTATACGACGCCCTATTGTTTGCGTTTACTCAACTTTAGATTATAGTGCCATCGTAATATCCCATTAAGGAACATATAAAATAATATGATGTTAAAATCTTTGAAATTCCGTATTTATTTACTCGCCTTTCTGCCCTTTTTTGCCATCGCTATCGTCAGTGCTGTTATTCAGATGAGCACGCTGCAATCTATTACGAATGACGTGTCTGATCTAACCGAAAAATCCACTTTAGACATCGAGAAAACCCGTTTAGAGTCGGTATTAAACACCGCGCTCAGTATCGTACAAGATGATATAAACAAGCCTGGAAAAGAAGGCATGCAAGACGCCTTAAACGCCCTAAACAAGGTAAAGTTTGATAATGGACAAGGCTACCTGTATGCCTACGACACCAGCGGCGTACGCGTTATGCACGGCGCTGGCGCGCCACTAGGCGGTAATTTTTGGAATGCCAAAGACAAAAAAGGCCAATATTTTATCCAAGACATTGTCAATTCTGCAGTGAAAGGCGATGGCTTTAGTACTTTCTATTTCCCTAAGCCTGGCGCAAAAGAGGCGTCTGAGAAATTTGGTTACGCGGTGTATATTTCGAAATGGGATATCGTCGTCGGGTCCGGTTTTTACATCGACAGCACAGACAAGATCATCTCTGGCATTCAATCTTCTATTAATAACATTAAAGACAACAGTTTAATCAGCGCCCTATTGGTGTTAGCGGCGGTCTTTGTCGTGGTCATTTTCTGTGTTTTATTCTCTTCACGCAGTATTTTAACCCCTCTTTTCACCTTAGGCGCATCCGTTAAAGGACTCGCCTCAGGACAAGGTGATTTAACAAAAGCACTGCCCAGCAGCTCGATCGATATTTTGAACGACATCGCCAATGACTTTAATACCTTTTTGAGCTCCATGGCCACAGACATCAAAACACTTAAGCATTCCAGCGAAGAATTGCACACCATTTCGATGATGGCCAATCAACAACGCACTCAACGTGAGCAAGTCTCAGCCAAACAGATTGACGAAACCAACATGGTCGCCACCGCCGTGGAAGAAATGGCGTCTAACTCCATTCAAATTGCCGACATCGCAGAAAACACAAAACACTCGGCTGAAAATGTTGAAATGGAAATTCAAGAGGTTGTTAAACAAGTTCAATTCTCAAGTGAGCAATTGAATGAGCTAAGCCGCGTACTGACCAATGTTGAGCAATCCGTTAAAGTAGTCGGCGCAAATGTTGAAGAAATTAACAGCGCATTGGCCGTCATCGAAGGGATTTCTGAACAAACCAATCTATTAGCCCTGAACGCTGCCATTGAGGCCGCAAGAGCGGGCGAACAAGGTCGAGGCTTTGCGGTCGTTGCCGACGAAGTAAGAGGCCTTGCACAACGCACTCAGCACAGTACGGTCGAAATCAAAGACATCTTAGAAAAGCTGCAAACGAGCTCGGTTAAAACCATGGATGAGATGTATGGTTCAACTGAGCAGCGTAACAAGGTGGTGGAATCCATGGCCAAAATCAATGGCATTATTGATTCAAGCACAGACTCCATCAAAAACTTAACCTTGATGAACGTTCAGGTAGCAACGTCTGCCAATGAACAATCTCAAGTCGCCAACAGCATTGCGAAGAATATTTCTGGCATTGCCGAACTGGCCGAAAACATAGGAAGTGACTCTGCCAAAACAGCGGAGCAAATGAATAAGCTAGAACAACAAGCAGAAATGATTAAAAACATTACCGCTAAGTTCAACGCCTAGTAACCACTCGAATGAGAGTAAGGTACATCACCTTCTCTCATTCCTATTTAACCCATTAGGTCAAAAGATAACGTTCGAACTCTATGAGTGAAATCGGCTTGCTAAAAAAGAAACCTTGATACACGTCCACATTGAATTCTTTCAATAAATCAAACTGTTCTATATTTTCAACGCCTTCTGCCACCACATTGACGCCAAAATTGTTGGCAAGATCCACTATCGACTTCACCATTAACTTCACCTGTTCGTCTTCGGCAAAATCATTAATGAAGGAGCGATCTATCTTAATTTCATCAATCGGTAAACGGTGCAGATAATTTAATGACGAGTAGCCGGTGCCAAAATCATCCAAAGATATCGTAATACCATGAGACTTCAGCCTGTTCATTTTTTCAGTGGCGTCCTTAATGTCTTGCAGCAACACAGTTTCCGTCACTTCGACAATCAACTTACTCTTATCAATATCAAAAGAATTCACCGTCAACATAAAGTCGTCAACAAACTGACTTTGCCAAATTTGCTTTGCACTTAAATTCACAGAAATCGTCAGATGTTGAGTCTCTGAAGAGCGCTGCCAAAGAGACAGTTGCTCGCATACCCGCATCAGTACTTGCTTGCCAATTTTGACAATAAAGTTACTTTCTTCCGCTTGATCAATAAAGGCCGCAGGGTTCAACAAACCTCGTGTAGGGTGCTGCCAGCGCACTAACGCTTCGGCCCCAATCAAGGTTTCATCTCGGTTCAGTTTCGGCTGTAAATAGATCAGAAAATCCTGGTCCACGATAGACTGCCTAATGTCTTTAAGCAGCTGACTCGAATGGGTTAACTCATCTTTCATATCGATACCAAAGATCAGTGACTGCGACACCGATGTGGATTTTGCGCGATACAAAGCCAGGTCTGCCAATTGCAGTAATGAGCCCGTCGTCGTGTCTTGTCCATTGAATACAATGCCGCCCACACTGACAGAAATATCGTATTCTATGGACACATCATGGTGATCGTTTTGGATAAAAAAGGTCTTGGAAATCTCGATCATCAGCTCATTTGCGTATCGCTGTGCTTCGAAAATGGCTTTGTCTTCGTCGCTATCCACCAAGGGATAAATAATGACAAACTCGTCACCCCCAAAGCGCGAAATAACCATATCACTAGAGCCTTTATCAATCAGACGAGACGCCACCAGAGTCAACAACTTATCCCCCATATGATGACCATAACTGTCATTTAGGAGTTTAAAGCGGTCTAGATCTAAAAATAACACCGCACTGTATTGGCCTTTTTGCACACTTAACTGAATGACTTCATCCAGCTCAACCTCTAACTGAGTTCGGTTAACAAGGCCTGTTAAGCTGTCGTAATACGCGAGACGTTCAATTTTCTGCTGATTCAACTTTTCCGTCGTAATGTCTAAAATGATGCCCACTAACCAAATCGGATCACCATTTTCATCCACCTCAGCCACTCGACCACGGTCCCATACCCAGATGACTTTTCCGTCGGGGCGCTTCATACGGAACTCAATATTGTAAGGTTGGCTTTTGGTTAACAACAAATCCAGCGCTTGACCCACCTTCGCTTTATCTTCCTGCACAATACAGGCTTCAAACTCAATAAAGGTTTCTCGGCTCGACTCAATACCAATGATGTTTTCCCAGCGCTTATTATGCAGTACCTGGTTGGTTTGA
Organism: Marinomonas sp. NPDC078689; assembly: GCF_044542435.1. Classification (NCBI taxonomy): domain Bacteria; kingdom Pseudomonadati; phylum Pseudomonadota; class Gammaproteobacteria; order Oceanospirillales; family Oceanospirillaceae; genus Marinomonas; species Marinomonas sp. NPDC078689. The sequence continues at coordinate 82,446 of NZ_JBITUJ010000006.1, forward strand.
ATGTTCCATTCCCATAACCCTTCCTCGGAAACATCTAGTACATGTTCAAGACGTTTTTGGTTTCTATCCGCCCCTTCTTTAAGGCGGGCGATATCGGTTATGTCTTTAGCAAAAATAGCAATCTTGCAATTATTTTGGGTGTCTTTAAAGGGAATTTTGGTTGAACTAAAATGACGAACCTCGCCGGTGTTCGTGTCCATTGACGATTCATAAACCACTTCTTTTTCAAAACGGTCCATAATGTCTTGAGCACTTTTTAAGAAGAAATCGGCCTGTTCCCTATTTTTAGTAAAAAAATAGTCGTCTTTTCCAACCATCTGTTCTGGGGTACTTTGGTATAAATAAGCGACTTTTTCATTACAGAAAACAAAATTACCTTGGTAGTCTTTCACTCCCACCACGTCGTCCATCGAATGGAAAATATTGGTCATTACCTGAAGGTTTTTCTTAAACAATCGATGCAATAAAATAGAGGTGAGCACATTGCTGCCAAAAACAACGGCGATAATTGAAATCGTTATTTTTGTACTGAATAGTGGAGCAGGAGGGTAAAAAATAAAAAATAAAATTAAGCCGGTTAAGCTCGCTACAATTGGCATTAACACGGTTTTTACACTGCTATAGCCCGTTACGTTATGCATCTAAAATTTCCTTATAGACGAATTTGTTTATCTAACAAGAACACGTTTAGAATAAACACGGCACTCTCTGTGGTTGCATCACGCAAATGCCTCAGCTTTTACATCTACTATCAAAAAACTGCCTGTTATATTGAGAATATAAGAAAACACTAGCTTATAAATATAGGACTTATGTAACTCTTTGATAAAAACATGTATCAAGCACGGCTATTTCTCTGCCCAGAACAAGTAAAACTAATCTTTTGAAAACAATGATTTTACCCACCAAAAGACGCTATATATTCTAGTCGATAGCAGATAAAAAAGCCGCCTCTTTCATGAAAAGAAGACGGCTTTAGCAAACACTTATGATTTAAAAAAACAGACAGTGTTTTACAAATTTTGTCGATTACGCATTCTTTAAGCGCTTACCTAGCTGATTACCAAACACACCACCTGCAACCATCACGACCAGAAAGATCCAACCAGATAATGAGAAATTGGCAATCGGTGTATACAAGGCACCCACATTACAGCCATTCGCAAAACGTGTACCTAGCCCCATTGCCAAACCGGCAATAACCAACATAACGGCTTCACGACCGCCTAATCGTAGGCGCGACATACCACTGAAGAAGCGACCAGCCAGCAACAATGAAATCACCGAGCCCAACATAATACCGATATTCTGAACATTAATTGGGTGGCTAAAGAAAGGCATAGTAAAGGCTTGTACAGGGCGATGCGTAAATGCCGCAATGTTCATTGGGTCCATGCCGACAACAATCAATAAGCGACCAAACCAAAGACCAAATGGCGTAGAAGCCCCCCAACCAGCGCCGGTCACGCCCATCATAAGAGTAAACAACACCACAATGACGGCGACACCTGTTGTCATCGACCAACGACGCACGAAGAGCGCATGATATGTCTCGCGACTAAAGAAAGGATGCGCGGCCAAATCATGGGGTGTGTTTTCTAACTGTTCTTTCTCAGACGCCACTCCAATAAAAGTATCTTGGCGACGACGACCACGTTCATAGCGATGAGCAAACCAAGTCACGATACCCGCAAACAAAACCGTCAGTAAGATAGCACCGAGATAGCCATCCATTGGTGTACCGGCAAACAAATCCGGTAAATACACACCCTTACCTTCATACGTCGCCGTCGAAATCCAACTTTCGCGAATCCAGTTTTCTTGAGCCTGCAACGGAAAACCAAGAAAGACTCCCATACCAAAGCTAAACAAAACCAAGGCAGGACGAGTCAAACTGCTTGAGAAATACGTTAATACTCCAGAAGCGCAACAGCCCGCAAACGACATACCAAAACCAAACATTAAACCGCCAACAATCAAACCGGCGTTAATTGGGTTTACCCACAAGTTCATATCATGGGGATCTTGGTTATACAGAAAGGCCACAGAAGCAACGGCAGTCGCAGCAAACATCAGCATCAATGCACGCATTAATTTAGTAGAACCGGCCCGATAAGCACGGTTTACACTGCCAGCAAAGCCCAGCGCAGAACGCGTCAATGCATAGCCCAAGCCAAGACCGATCACCAAACGAAAGAAGATCATTGAGTCTAGCGCAATGCCACCCAAGGCCAATACCAGGCCAAGCAACACAAAACCGCTTAGATGTTCTTTAGCATTCATGAATTATTCCAAATTAAGGTTAAAAAATGTCTAATCATCAAGACATTAGAAAAATACAGGGGGGTGGATTTTAAAGCAGTGGTAATCGACTGCAAGAAAGTATTCATAACATAATGGAATATCGTTATTGCTTTAAGGGCTTAGCTAAAAGTCCTTTCTAGAGACCCAATGCCCAACTCAATATGTTGTATAAACACACCCTGCCAGCACCCAGTTCCGCTAACGGTTTATTATGTGTCACTGATGTTGATACACAAATGTAACTTAAGGGTTATACACTGCTTTTTTTAACACCCTACTGTTCACGCGCTACTAAGGAAAAACACCATGATACCCAAAACACTCATGCTGCCATTTTTGTCGTTACTTCTACTCATCTCCTCTTTGGTTAACGCTAACGAGTTAGAAGTAGGTAGCATTACCACTGTGACACTGGGTGAGTTGCACCCAACTCAACCTGCTATAGGGTACGATCAGGTCTATTACAAATTAGGACGATTTCAAGCGGACCCTAAGAAACAATTTGATGAAATCTGTGAGGCAAATGGCCAAAAAGGTGTCTCACATTTTAATACCGGCTCTATGCCAAACATTCCTAGCAGCTTTCAATGTGATGAGGCCGTGGGCACAGAAAAGCAAGCCATGAAGACCATAGTGATTGCACCCAATGGCCAATATTATCTTACCGATGGGCACCATACTTTTAACGCCTTCTGGCAGATGCGTAATGGCGGCAAGCAATTTAAGGTCAAGGTCGTTGTTGCCAAAGATTACCGTGCATTGCCCACCATGACAGCATTTTGGAAAGCCATGGTGAAAGACGGCAATACTTGGCTACAAAACAGCACAGGGCACACTATTACTTATCAGCAGCTGCCGACGTCTCTGGGCATGGCTAATTTTGAAAATGATAAATACCGCTCTGTGATGTACTACTCCCGTAATGTGGGCTGGGACAAACCTAAAAATCCCGTGCCCTTTCTTGAGTTCTATTGGTCTAAGGAAGTTCGCAAAGGCATTGATCTAAATCGTTATGACTTAACTTCCGCCAAAGGGTACCGCCAAGCCATCACAGACGTCAGCCATTACCTTTTAAATATGAAGAGCGACAATATTGGTGGCTCAGGAAAAACAGCCAAAGAAATGGGACAGTTTGAGTCATTTAACCAAAAAGTCCTGACCAAACTCTTTAATGCTAAAAAAGGGAAAGTCACTTATATGCTGGCATATAAAAACAGCCTATAAGATAAATCATCAGCGCCCTAAAAACCTTGATCAACCGCTAAAGAAGGATCAAGGTTTTTAGCCCCCCACCCCATACGAACAAGGGTAAAAACGCCCTTACAATCGGATAAACCGCTGTTCGTAAAAGCCTTTTTTTAGTACTCTCTGCGCTCTTCAACCAATAAGTTAGCTGCCTCACAATGTTTAATGCTTTTATTTTATTCATTCTTGTTCTGCTCATCAGTCCATTTCAATCCGCTTTTGCCGCACAAGATTTTAACCTCATCAAAGCCCAAGCCAAGCTCTCCGATGACACCTACCTTGAAGCCGCAACGCTTGAGCAACGACTGCAAGAGCAAAACCAGCAGCTCGTGCATCAATCTTTGATCCCTGCGTCCCAAGTGAGTTATTTTTTAAGCACCGCCAATGGCGTTCAGACCATTGCTGTGCGCGGCACCGCCAACCTACAAAATGCCATGGTGGATTTAACCGTTTCCTTGCAACCAGATCCGGTGCTGGACATTAAACTGCACCAAGGTTTTGCGTCCGCGGCGAGAGCCATTTACAGCAACATGAAGCCTTATCTAAACAAAGACCAACCCATTCATATTACCGGACACAGTTTAGGCGGCGCCATTGCCGTGATATTGGGCATGTACTTGCAAAAAGATGGTTATCCAGTGGCTCAGATCATTACGTTTGGGCAACCTAAGGTCACCAATGTGACTGGGGCAAAAAAATTCGATGATTTACCACTTATCCGCGTCGTCACCCTACACGACATTGTTCCTCTTGTTCCCCCTATTAGCCCATTACAAATCAAAGATTTGGATATTTTCTGGCACATGGGCAAAGAAGTCATACTCATGGGCAACAAGCAATACGCCGAAACCAGTGGTGTCAAAAGTGCGCTAAGAGCAACCAAGTTCACCACATCCATCCCTAACGAACAAAACCTCAACGCCCATAAAATGACGACCTACCTCGGTCTAATTAATGGTTTGCTGGAAAGCCCAGTCGAAGTACCTTATAAAACCGACATTAGTTTGTTTGGGTTTTCCTTCGATTAAAAATCGTCATTCAGCGACAAAGCACTCTTTGTGCTGATTTTGCCCATAAAAAAAGAGCCAGTAACAGGTTACTTGGCTCTTTTTTAAACACCCATCGCCCAATACCTTAGGCAACCACCACAATCACACCTTATAAGCGCAAACCAATAGGCAAGCTCTCACCGACTAAAGCAGTAAGCTCATCGTTATTGATTTCAATTTGACTGTTAAGGCGTGCTAACCATTGCGCCGGGCATTTGTCTTTGAGTAGTTTTTTCGCAATTTTATGTCGATATGCTTTGAGCTTATCCGACTCTTCCAGACTCACCTGAGCCATGAGCACCGCGGCAAGGCCTGCTTGCTTGCGTTTTTTCCAATCTTCTTTAAGCACCACATCCAATATTGGGTAAAGCGTGTCTTCAGGAATTCGCAGAGCTTGCTCACCACACAATAAGTGACGCGATGCAATGCGCCCTAGCGTCCACCAAGCGGTATCCGGCTCTGAAGATTTAGACAGGCGTTTTAACAACCAATCGATCGTCATCATTTTATCCGCCTGCTCTAGTTTCTCCAGCGCCCCCACAAGACGGATTAGATCGTCACTGGAGCGTGTCGTTAACGCCTTCATTTTTTCACGAGAGCGTTGACCTGAAGGTGAATAGAACTGACTAAATTGCTTAAACAGTACCGTTTGTTGCTCAAAAGACAAGCCACCAGCAATACGACGATACAGAGTCCAGTATTGCCCCCATACTGCCGCGGCATCGTGCTGCGTGCCTGCTTTGGTGATATTGATCACCTGCTGCACACGGGCAAGATCGTCCTCAGCGCCATAGCCTGGTCGTAAGCAATACCCCATAAGCTGTAGCCATTGACGCTCGTGCTGGGCGCTTTTCATACGCCCTGATTTCAAACTGAGCAGTTTGTCGACCAAACGTCGTGACGTTGCCAAATTCCAATCGTCTCGATTGCCCAGCATGGCATCCAAATCTTGTTTTAAGGCCTTCACCAAATCGGGGGCTTGCTTTTGGCCTGCGCTAGAAAAACACTTAGTCAAATGCTCTTCCGCTTGCCCCATATTGGCGTGCAGTAAACCAGCCTGATCTTGCTCTTTTTGGTCTGCTGAGGTTTGTCCTGACGCGGCTTTCGTCGACTCTTTAATAGAAAAGTCTAAATGCCATTGATCGCGCTGATTCGTCGCTTTCAAAGTCACTTGCAAGACCCCAACTTCCGTCATTTGTACTGCGACATTGACCGCTGTTTCTGTTGCATCAACGGAGGCATCCAACTCAGTCGATAAGGTAGAAATGTAGTGCAAACCAGTCTGCTCGCGCACCTGCCCCACCACACAATCAATGTGATCATCCGAGCGGTACAGAGGAAATTGTACTTGCTGCCCTAAGGTGACAAAAAAGTCTTGTTCTAGGGTGAGGGTTTCCCCTTTTAAAGTGCCTTTTGGCAAGATACCAACAAACTGCTCGTCACCGACTTTAAGGAATAAGCCATGAGCCACGCCGCTTTCAATCCGCGTGCTTTCGCCCGCTAACGCACTGAGATATAAGGCGGCGCCTTTTGCTACCGCATCATTAGGCTCGTCCGCCGCGCAGGCCAGTATCGGTGTTTCAGACCAGGTGTTTAATTGCGCCAACAGTTGTGCCTTTAACAAAGGGCTGTTAAATAAGCCACCGTTAAACAACACAGCGTCTGGCATGGTGCTGCCCGTGGCACGTAAAATGGCCTCTTGATGGGTGGTTAAAAAGGCCGCAAGATGACGCGTAAAGGCAGGGTCTGATTCATAAGGCAAGCCAAGCGTATGCATTGCATAGTCGCTTTTTTGCACCTTGGTGTCGGGGTCTATTAAAGGAAAAAATCCTGTGCGAACTTGCTCCAATAACGCATCCCGTGACACGGAAAATTTCTGTGAGCCGCCAATCAAACGGCTGCCACCACCCAATACCGTAATGTTCACACTGTCGGGAGAAGCCTCGCTCAGGAGTGTCTCTTTCGCTTGACGAGTTTGCTGCACTAAGGCCGCTAAACGGGTCGCAGACAGAGCCGATATTTGTTTTGGGTCAAGCTGAAACGCTAACGCTTGATCCAAGTTATCGCCCCCTAATAACAGGTGCTCACCAACCGCCACTCGCTTCAGTGAGACACTTTTCTTTTCACTAGAAGCCGGTTGAATAGACACCAAACTAAAATCGCTGGTGCCGCCGCCAATGTCCACTACGAGCAACATTTTTTTGCTGGCGAGCGCCGCCAATTTTTCATCATCACTAATGTAGTGATAACAGGCCGCTTGCGGCTCTTCGAGAAGATAAAGGTCTTCTAGTCCTGCGTTTTTTGCCGCTTCAAGCGTTAACGCACGGGCTTCTTCATCAAACGACGCCGGTAACGTGAGTGCGACGCTTTGCTTCTCAAGCGGGGCATTGGGGAAACGATGATTCCAGCTTTGCTTAATGTGCATAAGCAAGGCTTGACTGGCGTCCAGAGGGCTCATTTTTTTGGCAAATTCGCTGGCCCAAGGAAGAATCGCAGAACGCCGATCCACTTGGCGGTGACTCAACCAGCTTTTCGCACTTTGCACCAACTGCCCAGCACGGCGTTGGCCGAGTGCTAATGCACCGACCCCCACAATGCGCGTTTTGTCACCATTACGCCAAGGCAATACCGGGTCCAACTTTTCATCCGCCGCCAACAAATAAATGGCGCTGGGCAAGTAGATAAACTCTTGCACCGAACCATCCGCCATCACTTGTGGAATCGGCAATAGAGTCGGTTCACTGCCTTCGTTCGATAAGTAAGAAACAACGCTGTTGGTTGTTCCTAAATCAATGCCTACTCGAAAAGCTGACTCTGGCATTACGCCTCCCTAACTTGAAACTCAATCGTCCAATGTAGGTCTGATTTCGTATCGTGCGCTTGCAACAGCAACAACCCGAGTTCAGTCACCCGAGCAGTCAAATACACACGAACCATCTCGCCTTCTTGGTAGTGCCCTGCATCTAGCTGCACACTAATAGGATTCAGCTCGGTCAATTGGGCCAAGGCAAACGAAGAAATCACTTTTCCTACGGAATCGACCTGACTGTCTTGAGACTGGAAGAAACGAAAGGTCACCGATTCGCCAACCACCAAGGAAAATTCGTTGGGTAACATTTGCTCTTCAGAGCCTTCTTCTAACCCAAACGGCGCCACACAAACGGCGTCAACCGGTGGTGCCATGCCTGGAATCGCGGGCATTGGGCTCGCCACACCAATGTAATAATTCGCCGCCAAGCCACTTTTCACTTTTACGCCGCCTTCGGCTTGCACCACAGCGTAATACGTTGCTCCTTTCGCAACGGCGTGATCCAGGTGCGATGGCGTCAACATGGTCATGTCAACATCGCCCAACATGGCACGCAGGCGCGTTTCAATGGTGGTTCGAATTAAACCGGCGTTAAACACACCACCATTCAGCAAAATTTTCGTTGGCTTAGCCTGATGTTGGGCTAAAAACTCACTAATATGACGCGTAATGGCAGGATCACTTTCGTAATCCAAGTTGATCGTACTGATGCCGCTTCGTGGGGCTTTCTGAGCCTGCTCACCAAACGCCACTTCAGGGAAAAAGCCTTGCAACAAAAGCTGCTGAACGTCGCCTTGAGTCAAGGTCGCTTTAATGCTGTTATTAAACAAACTGCGACCACGACTTGGAACGACAACACTCACGTCGGCCAAATCCGCATTCGACAACAAGCGCTCTTTCGCCTCACGACACGCTTGCGTCAGACCTGAAATCTGCCAATGCTCTAACGTTGTACCGTTTTGTGCAAGCTGTCCAGCTAGGTGATAGGTCAATGCCATGTCCATGTTGTCGCCACCCAATAGGATATGACGACCCACAGCAACACGCTCCAAACCGAGTACGCCCTCTTGCTCAACCGCTTGGATCAAAGACAAGTCTGTTGTACCACCGCCCACATCCACAACCAGGATATGTTCGTTCACGTCAAGTGCATCCGTCCAAGACGCTTGATCTGCCAGCCAAGCGTAAAACGCCGCTAATGGCTCTTCAATCAAACGGGCTCGCAACCCGATGCGCTCCGCCGCTTGTTCGGTGATAGTACGCGCCGCCGGATCAAATGAGGCAGGCACAGTAATCACCACTTCTTGATCCTGTATCGGCGCATCAGGAAACGCCACTGTCCATGCGTTCACCAAATGAGAGAGCAAGGTTTCAGTGACCGCTGCGGGCGAGATTTTTGCTACCTCTTCCAGCGCATCGATTGGCAAAACAGCTTCGTCTGCGCCCACTCGAGAGTGGCACAACCAGCTTTTAGCACTTTGCACCAAACGACCAGACGATTTGGCACCCAACTCTCTCGCAAGTTGCCCGACAATCGCATCGGCTTTGCCCCACGGCAATTGCATATCACTTTCTAAAAACTCTGTGGCATGGGGGAAATACACAAAAGAAGGCAACAGTGGACGTTCTGCCACTTGCCCTGCCGCGGTGAACTGCGCAATAGGCAACTGTTTAATGTCTGCCGCGCCATTTTCAGTGTTGGCTGCAGAATAAAAGACAGCCGAATGCGTGGTACCTAGGTCGATACCAATAAAATAATCGCTCATGACTATACCTCGATTTCTGCGGGCGCTAGGATGGTTAAGTTATCGGTGGAGCTGACTTTAGGGAGCTGTGTGCTCGTCACTTTCCAACCTGGATGAATCAAGGTACCGGCATAAGGACCGACGCCCTCAACACGACCTTCTAGCTTAATTTGCTTGGCATCGTAGTCTGCTGGCACCTCAATGCGGCTGTTTTCTGGCGCACTGTTCACCACATCAATGGTGAAGTGCTGCTTGATCACTTTCGCACAACCTGCATGAATTTGGCGTGCAGCAGCACCCACATCCGCGTCGTCGTAACCATCGATACTTTCTTGAATAAAGTCGATAAAACGCGCCTCATGTTGCAACAGTTGCAGCAATTGATGCGCCCCATCTTCATTGACTGTGTCCAGGACTGGTGCCGCCACTTCAACTTCACGAATGACTTCAATTTCTTTGGTTATTACCTTTGGCTCCGCCTCAAAAGCCAATACTTCGCCTTTGCCTACTGCGGAACAACGGGCCGCGTAATCGCCGCTGCCCATGTATTTGAAAAACTGTCCAAACGCGCCAAAAAAGCGCGGAATAAAAGACATTGATGTAATTTTCTGGCTCATAACTTACCCATTCTGCATTTCTTCTAACTCAAGCCAACGCTCCATGGTCGTCTCAAGTTCTTGTTCTTTCGCGGCCACTTTGGCTAAGGTTTTTTGAACCTGTTTAGCGTCGCCGGCATAAAAATCTGCTGCACTCGTAATTTGATGCAAAGCCGCAATGTCATGCTCTAATGCCGCAATCGTTTCTGGCATAAGATCAAATTCACGCTGTATTTTATAACTCAGCTTTGACTTAGGCTTTGCGGTTACGACCGTCTCCGCGGCTTTCTTCACTTCAATTTTAGCGGGCTTAGTCTCGTTAGTTTGAGACGTCGATTCGGTTGGGAACTTACCCCCTTGACGAATCCAATCTTGGTAGCCACCTACGTATTCACGCACGCGACCTTCCCCTTCAAACGCAATCACACTGGTCACTACGCTGTCCAAGAACGCACGGTCATGGCTTACTAACAGCAAGGTGCCGTCGTAGTTCAGCAACAATTCTTCCAATAACTCCAAGGTTTCCACATCGAGGTCATTGGTAGGCTCATCCATCACCAACAGGTTGGCAGGCTTGGTAAACAGCTTGGCAAGCAACACACGGTTTCGCTCACCACCAGACAAGGCTTTGACTGGCGTACGGGCACGCTCTGGTGGGAATAAGAAATCACCAAGGTAGCCAATGACGTGTTTGTTCTGGCCATTGATTTCGATGGTTTCTTTGCCTTCCCCTACGTTTTCAGCAACGGTTTGCTCAGGGTCAAGCTGTTCACGAAGCTGGTCAAAATAAGCAACGTTAAGCTTAGTACCTTGGCGAACGGTACCTGAATCCGCTTGCAAATCACCCAAGAGGATTTTTAAGAAGGTACTTTTACCACAACCATTGGGGCCGATAAGGCCAATACGGTCACCGCGATTCACTATCAAGTCCATTGGCTGAAGAATCACTTTGTCTTCGAACGAGTGAGCCACTTGAGTGAACTCTGCCACCAATTTGCCTGAGCTTTCTTTGGTCTCAATGGCCATTTTGGCGTTGCCTTGACGATTAATCCGTTCTGAACGCTCAACACGCAACGCTTTCAAAGCGCGCACACGGCCTTCGTTACGAGTACGGCGGGCTTTGATACCTTGACGAATCCAAACTTCTTCTTCAGCAAGGCGCTTATCAAACAAGGCATTGGCACGTTCTTCTTCTTCCAACATCTTTTCTTTAAAGACAAGGAATTCATTAATGTTGCCACTAAAGGAAATCAAGTTACCACGGTCTAACTCAATAATACGGTTCGCTAATTTTTCTAGGAAACGACGGTCATGGGTAATAAATAAGATCAACCCACGAAATTGCTGAAGCTGTTGCTCCATCCATTCGATGGTCGGCACATCCAAATGGTTTGTCGGCTCATCAAGCAGCAATACATCTGGGTTTGATACCAATGCTTGCGCCAAAATAACACGACGACGCCAGCCACCAGACAATTCAGACATGAGCTTTTCAGCCGGCAGCTTCAAGCGTTGAATCATGTGATTTACGCGTTGTTCAAGATCCCAACCTTGGATCTTATCCAGCTCACTTTGAATGTCGCCTAACTCATTAGAATGATCGTTTTCGAAATCTTCCAACAAGGCAAAGTAACGTTTCATTAGGTCATGGGCTTTACCAGCGCCTTCACTGACCACTTCACGAACCGTCTTATTGTTGGCATCAGGAAGCTCTTGAGGAAGCTGGGCAATGCGCATTCCTCCCTCCAAACGAACCACACCTTCATCGGCGACTTGTTCACCTGAAATGATTTTTAAGAGCGTTGATTTACCCGCGCCATTGCGCCCGATAATAGCAACACGTTCCCCTGCTTCTGCAGCGAAACTGATTTTTGACAGCAGCGGATTATGCCCGAATGCAACACTGACCTGTTCTAAAGACAATAGACTCATATCTATCCAAATAAAAAAGAGAGTAAATTTTGTGGGCGTATAATATCACCCTTCCTAACGAAGGTTTAGCGAAACCAAGAAGTGACAATCTAAAAATTGACAATTAGCCACCAATAAAAAGAGAAAACCGCCGCTGAAAGCGACCCGATACAACATTCATCAAAGAAATATGCTTATATAAGCAAATCAAGATCATTTAATAACGTGTTTTTTGTGCATATAATTGACGCAAAACTTAAAATAATAAAAACAAGCAAAATGCATCAAGGAGCGGTTAATGGAGCTTAAAAGCAAAATAGGCCCAGTGGTTGCCATCACGATCACCATTGCGGCGGTCTTATGGGTATACGCTGGCGGGCACGGCATTACCGCAGCACAACACAGCAGCGCAGAGAGCAGCAGCAACACAACAGCCAAGGCTAACAACACTGCCTCAAAAAGCGCAGATGAGGCGCCAGAAAAGAACACCAATCAAACCTCACTCAGTACGCAAAAATACAGTGTTCAAGCTAACACAATCCACGCCCAAAACATTGCTTTACAGCTGGCGATATCCGGCCAAACCGTGGCAGACAAAACCCTCACTTTAACCAATAGCTATAAAGGAAAAGTGGTTAAGCTTTACGTTAAAAAAGGGGATTTCCTAAAAAAAGGCGCGCCAATTTTACAAATTGACACTCGCGTTCTGCAAGCCCAGATAGCAGAGACAAAATCCCTTACCAAACAAAGAAGCATCGAGTTGAAGGGATTAACAAAACTCAAAGACATCAACCTCACCTCGAACGTTCGTCTAGCGGAAGCCGAAACCAACTTAGCCACTGCCCTTAGCACTGCAAAATCGCTAGCCATTAATTTAGAAAATGCCACTGTAACCGCCCCCTTCTCTGGTGTTCTCAACACCCTAGACATAGAAGAAGGTCAGATGCTCAGCGACGACACCCCAATAGGCTCACTCGTTTCGTTAAACCCACTGCATATCCAAGTCCCCATTCCACAAAATAAGATCCACCACATTCACCAAGGAACCCTCGGCCAAGTCCACTTAGCCACAGGGCTTGAAACCACTGGCGAAGTGTCTTACATCAGTCGCCAAGCCAACCCAGAAAGCCGTACAATTAATGTTGAGCTACTGGTGAACAACCCAAATCATGCTATTCCCTCCGGCTTAACCGCCGATGTCGATTTTTCCCTCGGGCAACAAAAAGCACAGGCTTTTTCTCCAGCCCTACTAACGCTTGACGACAACGGCCATACCGCCGTCAAAATATTAGATGAACAGCATAAGGTCGTGTCTCTTCCTGTCACCATTGTGAAATCGGAACGAGACAAAGTGTGGGTACTAGGGCTACCAGATACCGTCAACCTGATCACTGTTGGCCAGGGCTTTGTGGCCGCTGGCGATACCGTTGACGCTCATTATTAGGGAAAATAGTTTATGCAAACACTCATTGAAGCGGCGCTTGCCCGCTCTCGGACGGTATTATTACTCTTTACTCTGGTCCTGATTGCTGGTGCGGTGTCTTACATTGAAATAGCAAAAGAAAGCACGCCTGATATCACCATCCCTATGGCATACGTGTCTGTCACCTTAGATGGCATTTCACCAGAAGACGCCGATAGCTTATTAGTCCATCCGCTGGAGCAAGAGCTAAAAGGGCTAGACGATCTAAAAAAAATCAGCTCAACCGCGTCTGAAAATCACGCCTCTATCATCTTAGAGTTCAATCAGGGAACCAACATTGATCAGGCGATCATAGACACTCAAGAAAAAGTCAATCGCGCCAAAAGCGAACTGCCTGATGACGCTGACGAGCCCACGGTAACAGAAATCAACTTATCGACTTTCCCCGTACTGCGGATTAATTTATCCGGCAATGTGGGGTTCTCCACCTTAAGTCGCGTGGCCAATGATTTACAGGATCAAATTGAAGGCACCAAGGGCGTATTAGAAGCGCAGATCAGTGGCGACAGAGAGCAACAAGCACAAATTATCATCCGCCCTGAACAGCTCAACAGCTACCATTTAAACCTCTCTGATGTGGCGAACTTTGTTTCAGGCAACAACCAACTGGTCGCGGCGGGCAACCTAGACACAGGCGCGGGACGCTTTCCACTCAAAGTGCCAGGGCTATTAAAAACAAAAGAAGACATTCTAAACTTGCCGATTAAGGTCGATGGCGACAACGTTGTTAAATTAGGCGATATAGCCAGTGGCGAACTGACCTTTGAAGACCCCAGTAGTTACGCCAGAGTGGATGGCAAAAACAGCATATCACTCGCGGTTTCTAAACGGGTGGGTGCCAACATCATTGACACCCTAGATGCGGTCAAAGCTCTGGTTAAGAAAAACAGTGAACAATGGCCCGAAGGCATCGAGTATAGCCTGTCTCAAGACGAATCCAGCAATATAAAAACCTCTCTAAACGATCTGTTTAACAATGTGTTAACCGCCACTTTATTAGTCATGATCGTCATTGTATGGGCGCTCGGCATCCGCAGCGCCATCCTGGTCGGGCTGGCAATCCCTGGGGCGTTTCTCGCCGGCATTTTGCTGCTCAACATTCAAGGTTACACCATTAACATGGTGGTGCTTTTCGCCCTTATTTTAAGCGTTGGCATGTTGGTTGATGGCGCCATTGTGGTCACCGAATACGCCGACCGAAAACTCGCCGAAGGCGCAAACAAAAAAGACGCTTACAGCGAAGCCGCCAAGCGCATGGCATGGCCCATCATAGCCTCTACCGCGACCACACTGGCGGTCTTTATGCCATTGCTCTTTTGGCCTGATATTGTCGGCGAATTTATGCGCTACCTACCCATCACAGTGATTGCGACACTGTGTGCTTCGCTGGTGATGGCGCTCATTGTTCTGCCGACACTTGGCTCCCTAATTGGTAAAAAAGGCAGTTACAGCAACAACACCCTGATGTCACTGCGGATCGCAGAAAACGGCGATTTAAGCAAACTCAAAGGCCTTTCTGGTTGGTACAGCCGCGTACTCACTCGCCTGGTGGAAATACCTATCTGGGTACTGCTGTTTGTTGTTTCATTACTCATTGGCGTTCAAGTCATCTATGGCCTTTACGGCAAAGGCGTGGAGTTTTTCCCTAATATTGAGCCTGACGTTGCCAACCTTGAAATTCACGCCCGTGGCAACCTGTCGCTTAAGGAAAAAGATGCGCTCGTCCACAAGGTGGAAAATCTCCTCGTTGGCAACCCGAATCTAAAAACCCTCATAGCAACAACCTTTGATAGCCCAGGAAACACAGACGCAGCAGACAGCATAGGCAAAATTTCCATGGAGTTTATTGATTGGTCTCAACGTGAGCCAGCCAATGAAATACTCAAGCAAATTCGCCAGAAAACTGCTCAAATCCCTGGCATACTGGTTACCACAGAAGTGCAACAGGACGGCCCTCAATCGGGCGCAGACATTCAATTAGAACTCAGCTCCGATTACAGCCAACCTCTAAATGAAGCGGCGGATTTAATCTCTCAGCAACTGAGGTCACAAAGCAGCATTATTTCCGTGGAAGACGATCGTTCATTGCCAGGCATTGAATGGCGAATCGAAGTGGATCGCGCCAAAGCCAGTCGCTATGGTGTCGATATGAACACCCTAGGCAATGTGGTCAAACTGGTGAGCAACGGATTAATTCTCAGCGACTTCTTACCAGAAGGCGCCGACGACAAGATCGACATAGTCCTGCGTTATCCGGTCAATCAGCGTAGCCTAGAGCAGCTTGATCAGTTGCAGATCCCTTCTTCTCAAGGGCCGATTCCCGCCAGCAACTTTATTCACCGTTACGCCGGCCCCAAACAAGGGGTAATTAATCGAACGGATGGCAAAAAAACCATCACCATTGATGCCAACGTTCAAGATGGCGTGGTGGTCAACAATGTGATCAATCAAATCAAAGCGCAGCTGGATTCTGAGCTGCCTAATATGGTTTCTTACCAGTTCCGAGGCAATACGGAGAACCAACAAAAATCCACCGACTTTTTAATGAAAGCCTTCTTTGTCGCGTTCTTTATTATGGCGATCATTTTAGTGACTCAGTTTAATAATTTCTTCCAGTGCATATTGATCCTGAGCGCGGTTATCTTCTCCACGATCGGCGTGTTTATTGGCTTGATGCTAAAAGGTCAGCCATTTGGCGTGGTGATGAGCGGCGTTGGGGTGATTGCGTTGGCGGGCATAGTCGTCAACAACAACATTGTCCTGATCGACACTTTTAACACCCTAAGAGCCCAAGGTATGAAAGTGCGTGAGGCGGCGATTCGCACCGGAGTACAGCGTTTACGCCCCGTCATGCTGACCACCATCACCACCATTCTAGGCTTGGTGCCTATGGTGTTCCAACTGAACGTGGACCTGATCCACCAATCCATCAGCGTCGGTGCGCCTTCGGCTCAATGGTGGACACAACTATCTACCGCCATTGCCGGTGGGCTCACTTTTGCCACGCCGTTAACGCTTATTTTAACCCCTTGTTTGTTAGTGCTCGGTTATCGCCGTGCAGAACGCAAGCAAGAAGCCCAAGACCAAGCAGACAAACTGGCCTCAATAGAAAGCTAACCATTGGAATTTCCCCCATAGACAAGTTTCTATGAATGAAAGTCCAGACATAAAAAAACGGAATCGCCCGTTGGCCGATTCCGTTTTTTAGCGCACCAAAAGATTAGCCTAATATCGCTAATGCTCCGTCAAAGTCGGCAATGATATCATCGCTGTCTTCTAGACCGACAGAAACACGAATCAAGCCTTCGGTAATGCCCGCTTTGGCTTTTTGCTCGTCCGTCAATCGACCATGAGTGGTCGTGGCTGGGTGCGTCACCAAGGTTTTGGTATCGCCCAAGTTGCCCGTAATGGAAACCAGTTTAGCAGCATTAATCACCGCCCATGCTGCCTCACGACCGCCGTCTAATTCGAACGACAACAAACCACCAAAATCTTTTTGCTGGCGTTTCGCCAATTCGTGGTATTTATGGCTTGGCAACCCACCGTAGTTTACTTTTTTCACTTTCGGGTGAGATTCCAAGAATTCCGCCAACTTCATCGCGTTTGCAGAATGCGCTTTCATCCGCAACGATAACGTTTCTAAGCCATTCACCAATACCCAGGCATTAAATGGGCTCATGCATGGCCCGGCGCTGCGCATAAAGCCAACAAACTCATCAACAATCTCTTGGCTTGCGATCAAGGCACCACCCAAACTACGACCTTGCCCATCAATGAACTTGGTCGCCGACTGCATCACAATGTCCGCACCCTGTGTCAATGGGTTTTGCAACGCTGGGGTCGCCAACACATTATCAACACACAACAAAGCGCCCTTGCTATGAGCCAATGCGGCCACGCGTTCTACATCCACTACGTCATATAGTGGATTAGACGGCGTTTCAAAAAAGCAAAGCTTGGTATTGCTGTCAATGGCGGCTTCCCACGCTGCGTAATCAGTGGCGTCAACATACACCACGTCGATGCCAAATTTTGTGGTGTATGTGTTGAAAAACTTAATCGTTGAACCGAATACATTCAGCGAACACACCACGCGATCGCCAGCGCTCAATAAGCTGTATGCCATGGTCATTAATGCCGCCATACCAGAGCTTGTTGCAATCGCCGCTTCGCCTTTCTCAAGGTTTGCTAAGCGCTTTTCAAACAACTCAACGGTCGGATTGGTAAACCGTGAATACACATTTCCATCTTCTGCACCAGAAAACTTACTCGCGGCTTCTTCCGCACTGGCGTAAGCAAAGCTTGATGTCATAAAAATGGCTTCGCTGTTTTCTTGCTCTTGTGTCTGACGAACACCTGCATGAATGGCATTTGTTGCGTCTTTGTATTCCGACATTCGTGTCTCTCCAAAATTGCCTTAACTAAAAACAACAAAGCCAGGCGTGTGACCTGGCTTTGTTTCGTAAGTCACTATTGCATTAGTTTGCTACATAGGGTGCATCATGTCACTACTAGCTGCATTTTCAATAGAGTCCTTTTGAGTATCATTTCGCGCATTCTCAAGACGAGCAAGATACGCTTCAGTGATATCCCCAGTAATGTATTTTCCATCGAATACAGACGTATCGAATTCACGTACATCAGAGTGCTTCTCATCAATACAAGCTTCAATCAAATCACCCAAATCTTGGAAAATCAATTTGTCAGCGCCGATTAACTCACAAATTTCATCCACATTGCGATCGTGAGCAATCAACTCAGTAACGGCTGGCATATCAATACCATACACATTCGGGTAACGCACCTCAGGTGCCGCCGAAGCGATGTATACTTTTTTCGCGCCAGCATCACGCGCCATTTCAATAATTTCTTTACTCGTGGTACCACGAACAATCGAGTCATCTACCAATAGCACCGTTTTGTCTTTAAATTCAAACGGCACAGGGTTCAATTTTTGACGAACGGATTTTTTACGAACCGCTTGCCCTGGCATGATAAAAGTACGGCCAATGTAGCGGTTCTTCACCAAGCCTTCACGGAATGGGATATTCAGTGTTTGTGCAATCTGTAGTGCGGCAGTACGGCTGGTATCCGGGATCGGAATGACAACATCAATATCATGATCTTTCCATTCGCGTTGGATCTTCTCTGCCAATCGATCACCCATGTTCATGCGGGCTTTATAAACAGAAATACTGTCGATCACTGTGTCCGGACGAGCAAAATAAACGTACTCAAACAAACAAGGACGAGCCACTTTTTTCGGTGTGCACTGACGCACATGAACCTTATGGTTCACATCAAAGAAAATCGCTTCACCAGGCTGGATATCACGTTCTATTGTGAAACCGCCAGCGTCCAATGCGACGCTTTCAGACGCCACCATGTATTCGATACCATTGTCGGTCTGTTTAGAGCCATAAATTAATGGACGAATACCATCTGGATCACGAAACGCCAAAATACCGTAACCAGTGATCAAAGCGACAACCGCGTAACCACCTTCAATTCGCTTATAGACTCGCTCTAACGCATTGAAAATATCTTCTGGTGTCGGTGTCAGCTTGCCTTCTAAATGAAGTTCATGAGCCAATACATTCAACAACACTTCTGAATCAGACGTCGTGTTCACATGGCGAAGATCAGACTCAAACACTTCTTGCTTAAGCTTTTCAGTGTTGGTCAAGTTGCCATTATGAGCAAGAGAAATACCGTAAGGAGAGTTAACGTAAAAAGGTTGCGCTTCAGCAGAACTCGAGGTACCTGCTGTAGGGTAACGGGCATGCCCAATGCCAATATTACCATGAAGTTTTTTCATGTGACGTGTACGAAACACCTCACTAACCGGACCATTGTCTTTGCGTAAACACAGACGTCCATTATGGCTGGTTACCATTCCTGCTGCATCTTGCCCGCGATGCTGAAGCAAAGTTAATGCATCAAAAATGGCTTGATTGACCATGGATGTGCCTACGACACCAACGATACCACACATGTTCTAGATCCTCGTGTTGGGGAAATTGTGCTTATAAAACACAATAAAGGTTCTTCTTTCGTTGCCAGAGAAGCAACTAATTTCCAAGGGCGCGGTCAATGAGAGACGGATCCACAAGATCCGAACTCTTGCCTAACATTTCACGCGTCCACTCTTTCAAAAGCACTAATTGAGGAATCAATTGTGATGACTTCCAAAGCTCTGTTTTTTCTATTGCTGGGCTTAAGCTCAGCAAAGACACAAAAGCCACAACAATTAAGCCGCCTTTTGCAAAACCAAAAACCATGCCTAGCACTCTGTCTGTGCTAGAAAGGCCGGTTACCTGTATTAAAGAGCCAATCAAATAGCTCGCTAATGCACAAATTATTAAGCTTGCTACAAATAAAGAAACAAATGAAACTATGTAACGGATCTGATCACTTTGAACCTGATCCATCAATAATGCCTGCATGTTATCAGAGAATTTTATCGCCACCACAAAGGCTATAACCCAGGTAAGTAAGGATAGAACCTCTTTAACAAATCCCCTTTTCAAACTCAGTAGAGTAGAAATAATAACGACGGCAATGATCAGCCAGTCCAATGTAGAAATTGAGTTTACAGCGTCCATAACAACCCTATTTAAAGCGCGCGAAGTTTAACAGAAGGTTAAGATAATCCAAATACTACCAAACAAAACTTGTATTAATTCTCAGAAAACTTCACCACGATTCCTTTTAGAGAAAACTTTTTATGGATGTCAGCTTGCACTTTCTCTGAGGTTGGTCGATCCAACTCTGGACCAACGAACACCTTGAACAATGAGTTAGTCGTAATGCTGTAAGCTGGGTAATCGGCTTTTTTCAGCTTATTAACCAAACGCTTGGCATTGTCTTCTTGTGCAAAGGTGGCAATTTGAACCGTCCAGCGGCCGGTAGGTGCCGGTGCTTTGACTGGCTCCTGCTTGACCGGAGGTTTGGCCTTAACCACAGGAGTGGGTGCTGCAACTGGCTTTTTAGCCTCGGAAACAAGCGTAATATCTTGTGCCGACTTGGCATCAGTATTAACCACCTGAGGTGAGGATTCTGGCGTTTGACTGTCGCTGGCGTCCGGCAATTCATCCAATGACTGGGCAGGCGCGATTTTCACCTCCGGAAACACAGGAGGTTTACTCACGACCACTTGCACATCCAATTCAGGCGGACGTTCACCGTCTAGAATCTGTGGCAAAATAATGGCCGCGGCCACAATCAAGATACTGGCACCAATCAATCTATGCGTCATTTTTTTATCTAACATCACGCCTCCTTCTGCTTGGTATGAGCCAAATAATCGGTCACGGTTACAAAAGAACCGAATACCACAACAGGTCGATTCTCTTCTAACGCCTTCCCTGACGCCGCATCAAAAGCATCCGCTACCCTTTTGTATGCTGTGATATGTTTGACATTGTGCTGTTCCAATATGGCCATCAGATCTTGCGCTTTGGCCCCTCTTGGGCCGCCCAAATCCGCTAAATGCCAAGCGGAGAACTTATCAGCAAGAGACACCATAACACTGTTGATGTCTTTGTCTTTTAACATGCCACAAACCGCAATTGGCTTGCTTTCAAAGGCCGCCACCCGCTTCGCCAATTCCGAGGCGGCTTCTGGGTTGTGCGCCACATCAATATAGATAAGAGGAGCATCACTGACTTTTTGAAAACGACCGGTTAGTTGGGCACTGGCAAACAAGTCTTGAAGCGCAGCTTCATCCGGCTCAAGCCCCATATAGCTAAGCACCGCAATCACAGTGGCGGCGTTTTCAATCGGCAAATTAGGCAATGGCAAATGATGATAAGAACACTCATCTCCTGTCCAAGACCATTCCTGCCCAGTCACCTGATAAGAGAAGTGCTCGCCTTTTTGGCGTAAATCAGCGCCTATCATGATCGCCGTCTCAGCCAAGCTACTCGGTGGATTGACCACACCACTTACCAACAGCTTGTCACGACGTGCTATGCCGGTTTTCTCACGCGCAATAACCTCAATCGAGTCGCCTAACCAATCCGTATGGTCCAGCGCAATCGAGGTCACTACCGCGACGTCGGCATCCACCATGTTGACCGAATCCAAGCGCCCACCTAAGCCCACTTCTAACACCCAATAATCAAGGTCTGACTGGGAGAAAATCCACAATGCAGCCAAGGTACTGAATTCAAAATAGGTTAACGGTGTGCTTCCTCGAGCCAATTCAATCGCCTCAAAAGCCTGACAAATAAGTTCATCATTGCAAGGCTCATTGTTCAGAGCAATGCGCTCATTAAAGGCAAGAAAATGGGGAGAGGTATAGGTACCAACTGAGTGGCCTTGGGACGATAGATACTGGGTCAACATAGCGCAAGTAGAGCCCTTGCCGTTGGTTCCCGCTACCGTGATGATTTCGTTTTTCGGTCTAGAGACAGCAAGTTTCTCTAACACTGAACTGCCTCGCGCCAGACCTAATTCGATCTCGGAGGGATGTTGGCTCTCGATGTACGAGAGCCAATTATCTAACGACGTTGGCGTCATTTATTTATGCCGCTCTGTTCGTCAACAATGACAAGATATTAAACAAACGATCACGCATGTCTTCACGTTTGATGATCATGTCAAGCGCGCCTTTTTCCAGCAAGAACTCACTGCGCTGGAAGCCAGCAGGTAATTTTTCACGTACTGTTTGCTCGATAACACGAGGACCAGCAAAACCGATCAACGCATTTGGCTCAGCAACGTTTAGGTCACCCAACATAGCAAGAGAAGCCGATACACCACCAAACACAGGGTCGGTCATCAC
The DNA here is from genome assembly GCF_044542435.1 of Marinomonas sp. NPDC078689. Taxonomy (NCBI): domain Bacteria; kingdom Pseudomonadati; phylum Pseudomonadota; class Gammaproteobacteria; order Oceanospirillales; family Oceanospirillaceae; genus Marinomonas; species Marinomonas sp. NPDC078689. Next base: position 104,376 of record NZ_JBITUJ010000006.1, read on the forward strand.
AGAAATGTAAGGGATGCCTTCTTGTTTCATACGCTCAAGGCCTGCGCTGGTTTTTGCCATCTGCATCAAAGAAATCAACGCTTCTTGCATACGTGCGCCGCCACTTGCGGAGAAACAAATTAGTGGGATGCGTTTTTCAAGGCACACATTAACGGCCTGAATGAAACGTTCACCAACAATCGCTCCCATAGAACCACCAAGGAAACTAAATTCAAACGCCACCGCCACAACAGGCATGCCGTTTAGAGCCCCTTCCATTGCTACCAAGGCGTCTTTTTCGCCAGTGGCTTTTTGAGCTGCCGTAATACGATCTTTGTAGCGTTTCGTGTCTTTGAATTTCAGTTTGTCTTCAGGCTCAAGATGGGCGCCAATTTCAAAACGACCTTCTTTATCCAAGAAAATATCCAGACGACGACGGGCATTCACACGCAAATGGTGGTGACATTTTGGACAAACATCCAAATTTTTCTCTAGCTCAGGGCGATAAAGAACGTTGTCACACTTAGGGCATTTTTTCCATAAACCCTCAGGAACAGAACCTGATCCTCGCTTCGATTCACTACGTACAATCGAAGGTACAAATTTGTCTAACCAGCTACTCATTTATTTCTCCATATCTCTGTTTACGGCTGCCGCTTAGGCGTCCATTTCGTTGCGCATTGGCGCTAAAATGGCTTTCAAAGCGTCAGCGATATATTCTTTTGGCTGATCTTTATTTTCAGCAATGGCGTTAACCAAAACACTACCAACGATGACACCGTCTGCACAGTGACCAACGGCTGCCGCTGTTTTCGCATCACGAATACCAAAACCCACTCCAATTGGAAGGTCCGTAATATCACGCAAAGCATCAACATGCTGCTTAACACTGGCGACATCCAACTCAGCGGTACCAGTCACCCCTTTTACAGATACGTAATACACATACCCAGAAGCCAGATCACAAATTTTCTTCGCTCTCGCTGGTGTCGTTGTTGGTGACAACAAGTAAATTAGGTCAATCTCGTTTTGGCGGAAGCATTCTACTACATCTGTCGCCTCTTCTGGAGTCAGATCGACTAATAAAATACCATCTACACCCGCTTCTTTCGCAGAATTTGCAAAAGCTTGATAACCAAAGAACTCAATTGGGTTCAAATAGCCCATTAACACCACTGGCGTATGGGTATTGTGCTTACGAAATTCCGCAATAATAGCCAATACTTTTCGCACGCTCGTGCCCGCCGCTAAGCTACGCTCACAAGCCAATTGTATCACTGGTCCGTCGGCCATAGGGTCAGAAAATGGCATGCCAATTTCTATAACATCCGCCCCAGCGTCCACTAAACCATTCATTATAGTCACAGTATGCTCTGGCGTTGGGTCGCCCGCCGTAATATATGGAATTAATGCTTTCTTTCCAGATTCAGCAAGTTGTGCGAAACACTGTTTAATTCGGCTCATACTTCAATCCCATCCAATTCAGCCACCGTCATAATGTCTTTGTCGCCTCGACCAGACAGGTTAATCACAACAATTTTGTCTTTTTCCATCGTCGCTGCAAGTTTCATACCGTACGCCACTGCGTGACTGGATTCTAGCGCAGGCATAATGCCTTCAAGACGGGTCAAATCATGGAAACCATCCATCGCTTCGTCATCATTGATGGCAACATACTGCGCACGGCCAATGTCTTTTAACCAAGCGTGCTCTGGACCAACACCTGGGTAATCCAAACCGGCAGAAATAGAATGCGTACCAATAATCTGGCCGTCATCGTCTGCCATCACATAAGTACGGTTTCCATGCAGAACACCAGGACGACCTGCAGACAAAGGCGCGGCATGTCGACCTGTTTCTAGGCCATCACCACCAGCCTCGACACCATACATAGCAACGCCATCATCCCCAATAAAAGGATGAAACATACCTATCGCGTTAGAACCACCACCTACACAGGCCACCACGGCATCCGGTAAACGACCTTCTTGCGCCATGCACTGCTCTTTGGTCTCACGACCAATTACCGCTTGGAAATCACGCACTAATTTAGGGTACGGGTGAGGGCCCGCTGCGGTACCAATAATGTAGAAAGTATCGTCTACATTGCTCACCCAATAACGCATCGCTTCATTCAATGCGTCTTTAAGTGTCTTGGTTCCAGACTCAACCGAAATCACTTCTGCACCCAATAGCTTCATGCGATAAACATTCAGCTTTTGGCGACGAATGTCTTCCGCGCCCATGAATACTTTACAATTTAAGCCAAGACGCGCCGCCACAGTCGCAGAAGCAACACCGTGCTGGCCTGCTCCGGTTTCAGCAATGATGTTTGGCTTACCCATGTGCTTCGCCAACAAGGCTTGACCAATGGTGTTGTTAATCTTATGTGCGCCTGTGTGGTTCAAATCTTCACGTTTAAGATAAATCTTTGCGCCACCCGCTTTCGCCGTTAATCGCTCAGCGAAATACAAGGGAGAAGGACGACCTACATAATGGGCTAAATCCTTATCAAACGCGGCTTGAAATTCCGCGCTCTGGGATAACTCTTCATACATTTTTGTCAAATCATCCAGTGCAGACATTAACGTTTCAGAAACGAAGACTCCACCGTACTGACCAAAACGACCGTGCTCATCAGGCAAGGTTTGATCTATATCTTTATTGCTCACGTTTTGCTCCACTAATAAATTGTTTTACTTTCGCATTATTCTTTAGCCCTTTGGACGCCTCAACACCGCCACTGACGTCAACAGCATAAGGAGCAACTTGCTCAACCGCATGCGCAACATTATCAGGCGTTAAACCACCGGCCAAAATCACCGGCAATGGCAATGCTTCAGGAATCAAAGACCAATTAAATACTTCCCCTGTACCACCAGGCACGCCCGCTTTGTAGGCATCGAGCAAAATCGCCGAGGCGGATGGATAGGATTGTGCGGCCAGCAAGAGGTCATCCCCCTCTTTTACCCGCAAGGCTTTTACATAAGGACGATTATAGGATAAACACTCCGCTTCTGATTCATTCCCGTGAAACTGAATCAACCAACGTGCGTTATTGGCCACAACGCTCTCTATATCCTCTGCTTGAGCATCAACAAAAAGCGCAACAGGCACAACAAAAGGCGGTAGCTGAGCAACAATCTCATTGGCTTTAACAGGATCAATATAGCGCGGACTTTTTGGATAAAAAACAAACCCCAATGCATCAGCACCATAATCACAGGCGGCCAATGCGTCTTCTAGGTTCGTAATTCCGCAGATTTTAACGCGACAAGACATACTCAGGCTCTTCTACATAAGGCAAAAAATGCGGCCCAAGAGGTCGCTGCGGCACATTAAAATGCTCAGGATATTCCGCATCCACAAAGTACAGCCCCGTTGGCGGTGCCGTAATACCCCCTTTGGTTCTGTCCTTAGCTTCTAATACTTCTTTCGCCCAAGAAACCGGTTTTTCACCAGCCCCTATGGTCATCAACACGCCAGCAAAATTTCGGATCATATGATGCAAAAATGCATTGGCTCGAACATCTAACACGACGTATTGACCAAGCTGTTGCACTGAAAAGTTTAAAATCGTTCGTGTTGGGGTATTTGCCTGACAACCAACCGCTCGAAAAGAGCTAAAGTCATGGGTCCCTAGAAAACACGTCGCCGCCGCTTTCATTCGCTCGACGTCTAATGTTTTATAGGTCCAGGTGAGGCCTTTGGATAATAAAGCTGGACGCAGTGCAGATTGATAAATCACGTAACGATAACGACGACTCAAAGCACTAAAGCGCGCATGAAATTCATCATCAACATAACGCGCGGCAACCACGGCAATATCACTAGGAAGGTGGGTATTCACCCCTAATGTCCAAGATCGCTCACTACGCTCTACATCGGTTTCAAAATGCACAACCTGTGCGCTTGCATGAACACCAGAATCGGTTCTTCCAGCGCACACAACACTGACCTTGTGATTGGCAATCACGCTAAGTGCTTTTTCGATATTTTCTTGGACACTGGGTACATCGTATTTTTGCGCTTGCCAGCCCTTATAGGCTGACCCATCGTATTCTACTAACAGGACAACTTTTTTAGTCACTTGGGAACATCCGCTCCATCATACTTTTCGCTTCGGCAATTTGTTTATCATTACCCGTGGATACTACATCCTCAAGTATAACACGCGCACCCTCATCGTCGCCCATATCCATGTAAGCTCGCGCCAAATCCAACTTGGTCGCTATTTCGTCGCCGCTGGCATCAAAAAAGTCGAACTCTTCTTCCTCATCATCAACGTCTGCGCCTTCGGCGGCTTCTGCCTCTCCGAATGAAGGCACATCGATGTCGGCCAAATCGTCTTGGGCTTCGGCTAAGGTTTCTTCAATACTGGATGCCAAAGACTCATCTGGCGTTTTATCAAACAACGCAGACTCATCAACCGCGTCTTGTTCATCATCGTTTAGCAAACTAGAAACAAAAGATTCTTCTTCGCTGAATTCGCCGCCTTCTTCTTCGTCAGCCAACTCAGGCTCAGGTTCTACCGTCGGCACTTCATCGTCAGGAATGGCTTCTAATTCTGGTTCTAGATCGCCAAAGCCACTGTCCAGATCATCGTCTTCCGCCAACTCATCCATTTGCTCATCTAATGATGCAAATGGATCATCCAAGTCATCGTCGATAATCTCTTCTTGACGTTCTTCTGGAAGCTCTTCTTCCGGCAAAGACAAATCTTCTGCGAAGTCGAATATTTCATCGTCCAGATCTTGCTCTTCAACGCTATCGTCCAGTAACGCTTCTTCCGTATCCGATCCATCCAGATCAAAATTGAAAGGATCTTCTTCTGGCATTTCCTCTTGTTCTTCCGATTTCGCAGCAACCACTGACGCACTAGCAGCGGCAGCGGCAACCGCAGCAGGCGCTGCTAAGTCAAATTCGTCTGAAGTAGGTTTAGCCTCGTCTTTCTTTTTCCCTAGGCGGCGCATCAACAAGCCCCCTAAGAAACCAAATAACAGCAACACAACGGCGGCGATAGACACCACAATCGGATTACCAAAAATTTTGTTTTTAAGTGAATTTTCTTCCGCTTGCTCTTTGACTCTGCGAGCTTGATCCGCTTCTAGCAGCTGATCAACAGTGTTCTTTTGCTCCTGCAACGACTGCTGCGCACTGGCAAACTGTTTCTCAAGTTCTGCCATTTGCTTATCTTTCAACGCAATCAGTTTTTGCAAGGTCTCTAATTGCTTATTAAGATCACCAAGCTGACTTGAGAGGTCTTCTTTTTCACGTTTTTCTTTATCCAGCATTTCTTCAGCAGCGGACAACTTAGTGTTTAAATTCGCAACACTTTGACCGTTACCCGCATTCGAACTCGCACTGCCTTCAGGCAATAGACTTTGCCCAGATGACAGGGTCAATTTATCGGAATCTGATACCGGTGACTGAGAAGCGCCTTTGGCTTTCGCCTGCGTGTTCATTTGCGCGCGTTCTATTTTTGATTTGTTCGCCGCAACACCCTTCAGCGCCATCCATGCTCTATGCTGACGATTAAATTCTTTTTGCGAAAGGGATTTATTAAACAGAGCGATCTGCTGCTCCGTCGGCAAGCGAAGAACAACCCCTTCTTTAAGCAAATTGATATTATCTGAGTAGAACGCATTTTTGTTCAATGCTTGAATGGCCATCATGGTTTGATAAATATTCAAGCTATTTGAACGCTGATTTTTATCCGCAATCGACCATAAGGTATTGCCTCTCGTGGTAAAAATATTACCCCGTGATGGCATCTGCTCAGCGCTGGAGGCGGCATCACGAAAGACCGTATTCGAAGAGGCTTGCTGAGAAGGAAGCTTAGCTGAACGCACTAACTCTTTTTGGGCTTTATCAACCAAAGCGGATTGATTGAGCGGCGCTTGATACTCACGCACCACCTGTCCGCTAGGCCAGCGAGCCGCCAAGACGAAGTGCAGTTCTTTTTCTTTAATGGGCTGTGCGGACGTCACCGCAATGACCAGACCTTTGCCGTTATTCGCTCGTTGCACATTGAATTTGAGCAATGACAAATCGGCAGCTGGCGCAAAACCGGCCTGACGGAACTCACCTTCACTGCCCAAGCGAACCAAAATATCTTCAGGCGTCAAAACGCCATAATCAGAGAGCGCAATCTGCCCTCGAAAAGGCTCATCCAGATTTGATTGAGAAGTTAATTCACCCAGCTCCAATGCGTAACCGCTCGACACATAAAATGCCCCCGTAACGGCCAGACTAATGAGGGTTTTTCTGAGCATAATATTCCCTTCTTGTTCAAAAATGGCGATAAATACTAATCTAAGTATCTTACACGACTCGCTATTTATCAATAGCTTTAGAATCAATGGTTTGTCTTATAATATAAGATTCGAATAATCGTCTAAATAGTCTACAATTTTACCCTTTAAATGCGAATAAAGTCCTCTCGATAGAGAAACCCTTGTACATAATCCACACCCATCAATGTCGCAAACGCCAAATCCTGGTCCGTTTCCACGCCTTCTAAAATCACACTTTTGCCCGTGGCGTGAGCAAAATCAATTATCTTAGAGACAAACACCATATAGCGTTTATCATCTTGCATTTTAAGCACATGCTTATCAAGTTTAATCCATTCCACCAATTGCATAACAGAAACCGATAACATGGATCTAGGGTTACACAAATCGTCTAATGCTGTACCTATCCCCAAATTACTAAAGGTCTCTATCATCGACAAACTCATCAAGGCATCGTTAATCTCAGAGTTCTCAATTAACTCCACCACAACCCGCCCTTTTCCGACTTGCTGAATCGCCCCTAGAATTGGATTATCCAGCACTTCACCACCACAGGCATAAAAGGCATCTTGATCCAAATTAACAAACACCTGATGATTTTTGGGCATGTGCTCTAGCTGCAAACACTTTTGCGCGCATTCCACCTGATACAAGGACAATGGATTATCATGCAAAGAAGAATAAACAAGATCTGGACGTATTGCCTTTCCCGTCACATCATAAAATCGAGAAAGCGCCTCGTAAGCCACCACTTCATTTGTTTTCAACTTAACAATAGGCTGATACTCCACCCCAAATCGTTGATGCTCAATCAAATCCAACAACACACCATTCAACAAGTGAGGCACTCAATTCTTCCTTTTTTAGAAAATAGACAAAACAAAAGAAGATAATAGTTCTCATTAACAAAAAAATAAAGCACAAAAAAAAGCCCCGCATGAGCGAGGCTTCTTTTGTATCAATGACTTAGGCGATGATTACATCATTCCGCCCATGCCACCCATACCGCCCATGCCACCCATATCAGGCATAGCAGGAGCATCATCTTTTGGAGAATCAGCAATCATTGCTTCTGTTGTGATCATAAGACCAGCAACAGAGGCCGCTGCTTGAAGCGCCGAACGAGTTACTTTCGCTGGGTCAAGAATACCCATCTCTAGCATATCGCCGTATTCACCAGTGGCTGCGTTGTAACCGTAGTTACCTTCACCTTGTTTCACTTTGTCTACTACCACAGAAGCTTCTGCTCCAGCGTTAGTCACGATTTGGCGCATTGGCGCTTCCATCGCACGCAAAGCAAGCGCGATGCCTACGTTTTGGTCTTCGTTATCACCTTTAAGGTCAACTACTTTTGTTAGTGCGCGAACCAAAGCAACACCACCACCAGCAACAACACCTTCTTCAACCGCAGCGCGAGTCGCGTGAAGCGCATCGTCTACACGTGCTTTTTTCTCTTTCATTGCCAATTCAGTGGCCGCACCGATTTTGATCACTGCAACACCGCCTGCCAATTTAGCAACACGCTCTTGAAGTTTCTCTTTATCGTAGTCAGAAGAAGAGTTAGCGATTTCTGCGCGAATTTGCTCAACACGACTAGTAATGTTTGCTGCAACACCAGCGCCATCAACAATCGTTGTGCTTTCTTTTGTCAAAGTAACGCGCTTCGCGGTACCAAGCTGCTCAATCGTTGCTTCTTCAAGTTTGATACCAACTTCTTCAGAAATAACAACAGAGCCAGTTAGAATCGCGATGTCTTCTAGCATTGCCTTACGACGATCACCGAAACCAGGCGCTTTAGCAGCAGCCACTTTAACGATGCCGCGCATCGTGTTAACAACCAAAGTTGCCAACGCTTCGCCTTCAACATCTTCAGCAATGATCAACAATGGACGTGATGCTTTAGCAACACCTTCCAAAATTGGCAACAAATCGCGGATGTTAGAGATTTTCTTATCAACCAATAGGATGAATGGGTTTTCTAATTCCGCACTCATTGTTTCTTGGTTATTGATGAAGTAAGGAGATAGGTAACCGCGGTCAAACTGCATACCTTCTACTACCGCTAGCTCATCTTCAAAGCCAGAACCTTCTTCTACTGTAATAACGCCTTCTTTACCAACGCGCTCCATTGCTTCAGCAATGATTTTACCAACAGAAGAATCAGAGTTAGCAGAAATAGTACCTACCTGCTCTACCGCACGAGTGTCTTTACAAGGCGTAGAAAGCGCTGCGATTTCTTTCACAACGGCATTCGCAGCTTGATCGATACCACGCTTAAGATCCATAGGGTTACGACCCGCAGCAACCGCTCTTAGACCTTCTGTAATGAAAGACTGAGCAAGTACTGTGGCCGTTGTTGTTCCGTCACCAGCAACATCATTGGCTTGAGAAGCAACTTCTTTCACCATTTGAGCGCCCATGTTTTCGAACTTGTTTTCCAGTTCAATTTCTTTCGCAACAGTCACACCGTCTTTAGTTACAAGAGGTGCTCCGAAAGATTTTTCAATAACGACGTTACGGCCTTTAGGACCTAATGTTACTTTCACTGCGTCTGCAAGAACGTTTACACCTTTCAGCATTTGCTGACGAGCGCCATCTCCAAATTTAACTTCTTTAGCTGCCATTTTCTTATACCTTAACTGTTGTAAGTGTTATGAATCGTAATAGAACTGTGGGACGAATTAGGCTTCAATAACGCCGTAAATTTCGTCTTCTTTCATGATAAGCAGTTCTTCACCTTCGATTTTAACGGTTTGACCGGAGTACTGGCCAAACAACACGGTGTCACCCACTTTAACGGCCAAAGCTTGCACATCGCCATTTGATTGAATACGGCCAGTGCCAACAGCTAAAACCTCGCCTTGAGTAGGCTTTTCTGTAGCAGATCCTGGTAAAACAATACCAGATGCAGTTGTTGTTTCTTCTTCTTTACGTCGAACAACGACACGATCGTGCAAAGGACGAATATTCATTGATCAATCTCTCCAATTAAAAAACAATACCAGGACTCCCCTGGCAGGACTACACTCACCTACTAAGGCAAGTAACTATATCGAACTCTTATATACGGCTAACAAAAAGCATTTCAACCCTTAACCGTAATTATTTTTTATCAATTAAATCATGGTCATCTTTCGATTCTCTGGAATACTCACCATCAAATACATCCCCTCTTTTCTCGGAGTATTGACCGCCTTGAGTTCCCCATTGACCACCGCGCTTCATCATAGAAGCAATAAAATTCACCACTAAGCCTGCGGCCACTAATTTACGCACTGGCGGAATCAACAATAACCCACCAATCGCGTCAGTCATAAAGCCAGGAATCAAAAGACACAAGCCAGCAAAAAGCAACATAATGCCTTCTGCTACTTCAGAAGCGGGTAATTCGCCGCGGCGCATTTTTTCTTGCGCCTTCATAGAAGTCTCTAAACCTTGCTTACGAATCAAGGTCACCCCTAGAATAGCTGTCAGGAAAACCAACCCAATGGTTGGTAAGGCGCCAATGCTACCCCCCACTTTAATCAAGAGTGTTAACTCAATGACTGGAATTAGAATAAAAAGTAACAGCGCAAATCTCATATTTACCTTCTTTATATTAAGTTCAATTACGTATCTGAGGGCGAAGCGGTGACTAATCAAGCAATAGACAACTTTAAATCACAAGTCTTTTTAATTTTAAACAACGTCCCTCGTGGGGAATGCATTGCTTATGGGGAATTAGCCGCGCTAGCCGGTTTCCCAAATCACGCCAGACAGGTGGGCGCCATAATGAAAAACCTACCTAAAGACACAAACTTACCATGGCATCGCGTGGTTAACGCTCAAAAAAGAATCAGCTTCCCTGAAAACACAGAAGGCTATTTAAGACAAAAAGAGAAATTAGAGCAGGAAGGCTGGGTAATTATCGGCACTAAACTTGCCATGAAGACAGACTAACACAAAAACCAAGAGGACCAGGCGAAAAACACCACACCCAAAAAGAGAAATAGAATGCCAAACTCATCCGTTTGGCATTGGTACCAGAAGCGACGAAGAACTAGTCTCGAAAGTTAGTAAATTGCACTGGCTGATTCAAATCTGCGCCACGCAACAACGCCATAACCTGCTGCAGATCATCACGCTTTTTACCGGTCACACGCAATTGCTCACCTTGGATCTGCGCCTGAACCTTGATTTTGCTTTCTTTGATCATTTTAACAATGCGCTTTGCTTCGTCGGTCTCAAGACCTTCTTTCATTTTCACATCTTGAGCGACTTTCATATTGCCTTTTACAATATCGCCTTTCTCCATACTCTTTAGATCAATACCGCGCGCCACTAACTTTTGGTTCAAAATATCAGAAAGCTGACGCAATTGAACTTCCGCCTCTGCGTGCATAACAACGCTGGATTTATCTTTCACTTCAAAACTTGCTTTTACCCCTTTGAAATCATACCGTGTGGTAATTTCTCTGTTTGCTTGGTCAACGGCATTGGTCACTTCGTGCCAGTCCAGTTCGGAAACAACGTCAAATGATGGCATTTTTATGCTCCTTTGCATGTTCAATGATTGATTTGGGCGCGATAATAACAGGGATTGAAATAAAATACCTAATGGAACTCCTACTATGAAAACCACACCTTGGCTTGTTGTCGGTGCCGGCGCCATTGGTCTGCTCTGGACTTGCAAACTTAAAAAGCTCGGCTTCAATGTCCATTTAGTTTATCGAAAAGAAGATCCCAGCAATACACTCACCCTAGATGAGTCACTGGCAGGCGCAGAAGACGCCCCCACATTGTCCGAATACAAAATCAAACGCTTCAAGGCCTCCCAGCTAAAAACCACTTACGACAAAGTGCTGTTTTGCACCAAAGCCTACGACCTAGTAGACGCTTACCAGTCGGTCGCACAACACATAAGCGACACCGCCGACATCGCCTGCCTTTGTAATGGCCTTGGGGTTCAAGACCGCTTGCAACAGAGCATCAAGCCAACACAAACTTTGTGGGCTGGCACAACCAGCGAAGGCGCCTTAAAAATCGCACCGAACAAGGTCAAACACACAGGACTTGGCGACACCTATTTTGGCCCATGGCGCCCTGAAGACACAGACAAAACATTTCCCATCCCCGATCTAACCGTCGCCAACATCCACCAAAGACTGATCGAGAAATTGGCAGTAAACGCCATTATCAATCCGATCACCGCCATTTACGGCATCCAAAACGGCGACATTTTGCACAGCGACTACGAGACTCTGTTTAAAACAGCCACCGCTGAGCTGGCCGCTTTTTTCACCCAATCTGACTTTTCATTGCTTGAATACAGCAAACACCTCAACACTGACAATCTCATCAATCGTATTTCGACCGTTGCCCAACTGACACGTTTAAATCGCTCCTCCATGCACGAAGACTTACGATTAAAAAGACAAACTGAAAACGAATTTATTTCTGGTTATCTGGTTGAACAAAGCAATAACGCCTTGCCCATTCAAGCCGCTCTCTACCAAGCCATCGCACAACCCGAACAGCGTGAAGAAATCAAAAAAAAGCTACTAAACACCGTTTAGTAGCTTTTTAAAAAACGCTGGACGTGCATTTGATGCGCCCTCAATAAGCAGCACATCAAATACAGAAAGACGTTAGATCTTGCTGATTTTTTCTTTTGTCAGCGTGATTTTCTTGTCTTTATAAAGGGCACCCAAGGCTTTCTTATAGGTCGCTTTACTCACCTTGAAGACCGCATAAATGGCTTCTGGAGACGCCTTATCGGTTAATGGCGACTCACCGTTGTGCGCGTCTAGATAGTCCAAAATATCATCCAAAATATTTCGTACTTTCTTATAGCCAACTTCTTGAAGACTTAAATCGATTTTACCATCTTCGCGAATTCGCTTGATAAACCCGGTGGTTTTTTCGCCCTTACGAAGCTGTCTAAAGGCATCTTCGAAAAACAACACGCCCCAAAAGCGATTATCAATCACACATTTAAAGCCGATATTGGTTTTGTCACCAATGATAATATTCACTTTTTCGCCGACTTTATACGGTGCTTCTTCGCGATTCAGCAAAGCATCCACTCGCGTCGTCGCCACGATACGGTTGGTAATATTATCTAGATAGATGAAAAGTAAATGCGTTTCACCCTCTTCCACTCGATTCTTTTGCTGACTAAAAGGCACCAATAAATCTTTCGGCAACCCCCAATCAAAAAAGGCACCCACCTGATTCACGGCAATCGCCGTTAACGCAGCAAATTCGCCCACTTGTGCTTTTGGAAGCTCCGTTGTCGCGATCAGCTTGTCATCTGAATCTAAATAAACAAACACTTCTACGTCCTGACCCACTTGAAGGTCTTTAGGAACGTATCGTTTAGGCAATAAAACCTCACCTAATTCATCGGCGTCTAGATAAACACCAAACTCTTTTTCTTTTACGACTCTTAATGTATTTAAGCGCCCAATTTGTGTAGCCATGAAGTCTCCGGCATTAAGTTTTTACGCATTATAGCCAATCATTATCAAGCCCAAACTAATCGTCTGATACCTGCATACTGTTGGATAATATTTTTTCCAATTTCTCTTTTCCCATCTCTTCCATCACATCTATATTGCGCTCTGGAATGGCGTCGGTATCACCATAAAACTCAATGGCTTTTTCGACACTTGCCTCACGCAACAAATGCAACATAGGATAAGGAGAGCGATTGGTGTAATTTGAAACATCTTCCGGCTCAGTGCCAGAAAAACAGTAATTTGGATGAAAGGTCGCCAATTGATACACGCCCTCACACTCTTGTTCCAACATGATATTTTCCGCTAGATCCACAAAATCTAAATAACGATAAAAATCACTAAACAAGGTCGGAAACACAAGAATCGTGGTTTCCGTTTCTGGGTGCTCATCCAACCAATGCACCTCAGACATTAATTCTTCCAGCGCCACTTGCGACTTTTTAGAGCGCACAACGACAAATCGAACGCTTTCTCGCTCCATTTCACGCTTCGCGAAAGGGCAAACATTTAAGCCTACAATAAAATCATTCACCCACTTAATGGTTTGGGTGGTTACCAGCTCATCTGACAAATGCATGATTATCTTCTTCCTATGGTTTTGCCATTTTAGAGCAAAGCACCTAACGGGTCTAACTTAACTCGCCATGAAATAAGGTTTCGATTTCGAAACCCTATAAAACAAGGTATTATTTAAGATATGCAGCCCATTACACGAGTACTTTACCGGTAATGAGAACGAAAACATTCACTTGCTGCTCCTTTTTCCTCGCAACAGAGAGTTTACATGTCATTTGCTGAACTAGATCTTGATGTCACAATAGAGCAAGCCATCATGGATATGGGGTTTGATACCCCCACCCCAATACAAGAACAAGCCATCCCTATTGCTTTAGACGGATCAGACTTGCTGGCGACAGCGCCAACCGGCACAGGCAAGACAATTGCCTTTTGCGCCCCAGCGATTCAACACATCCTTGACCGAGATGAGCAATCTACTACCGCACCGAAAGTGATGATCCTAGCGCCAAGCCGCGAGCTTGCACGCCAAATATACAATGTCGTTGTGCAACTAACGGCACACACCAGAATTGAGTCTCAGCTGATCATTGGTGGCATTCCTTACGGCATGCAACAGCAACAATTAAGCGAAAACTGCGACATTTTGGTTGCCACCCCAGGTCGTTTGGTGGAGCTAGACGAAAAACAATGGTTGGATTTAAGCGATGTGTCCTATTTTGTCATTGACGAAGCAGACCGCATGCTGGACATGGGCTTTTCAAGCGCCATCAACCACCTAGCCAAACAAATCCCCAACGAACATCAAACATTGATGTTCTCCGCCACACTGGAAGGCGAAAAAATGGGACGATTTGCCAATGCCCTATTAAACGACGAAACACAACAACTTCGTCTTGGCGAATCCTCACGCTCCGTGCCTAGCCAAATTCGCCAGGTGGCCTACCGAGTGGACGATGAAGACCACAAAGAAGCCATTCTGAAGCACTTATTAATGCTGGATCGAGTGCAACAAGCCGTGGTGTTTGTCTCCAACCGCGAGCACGTTGACGTCTGGGTGCAACGCATTCGTAAAATGGGCCTAATGTGTGACGGTCTACACGGCGAAATGAAACAAGGCGACCGCAGCGAACACTTGAAACAAATGGTTCGTGGCCGCTTACAAGTGTTGGTAGCCACCGACGTTGCGTCTCGCGGCATCGACCTTCCTGAAATAAATACCGTAATTAACTTACGCTTGCCGCGAAAAGCAGACTCTTATGTTCACCGAGCAGGCCGAGCATCTCGCGAAGGCGAACCTGGCGACTGCATTTCACTTATCGACATCAACGATTTGCCGATGATCGAAAAAATTCAGCGTTTTATGCAAGCCAACATTAAATTTGGTCGCATCGAAGGACTGGAAGCGAAAACCAAGGCACGCTCACCAAGCAATCGCCCAAGAAAGAAAAAAGCACCGTCTAAAACCAGAGCAAAAAAATAGCAACACCCACTTGGCCAGCAAACACGACCAAGCACGCTCAAACGACGGACACAAAAAAGGGCTTTTTGAAAAAAGCCCTTTTTTTTACACCTCACGCTTCGGCCGGTGCACCAGCCATCAGCGCGCTTTATTCATCGTCAAACACAAGCGTATGCTGCTTACGAGCCGCTTTGGTGTGTAGATAGGAGCGATTATGCTGGTTGACATGCACTTTGGTTGGCACCAATTCCGCCACTTCAATACCATGTTCCTTCAACTGCTTTGCTTTATCAGGATTGTTGGTTAACAAACGAATTTTCGTCACACCCAATGACTTCAGCATTTCTGCGGCCACGCCAAAGTCACGACCGTCTTCTGGTAAATGCAGCATTTCATTCGCTTGGTAGGTGTCATAGCCTTTATCTTGCAGGGCGTACGCGTCTAACTTAGCGTACAAACCAATGCCGCGTCCTTCTTGGCGCAAATAAAGAATGTAACCGCCTTCTTCATTAATACGGTCTATGGCCTCATCAAGCTGCTCACCACAATCACAACGCCCAGAGCCAAAGACATCCCCAGTCAAACATTCAGAATGCAATCGCACCAAAGGCACTTCGTTTTGAGCCTTTGCGTTTTTTCCCTCACAGAAAATACCAATGTGCTCTTTACCTGATTCATCTCCATTAAAAGAAATAAAATCAGCCATTACGTCGCCCGCTCTTACAGGAATTGTCACTCGACGTTTAACCGTTAACTGACCCATTGTCTCTATACTCTCTTTGTAAAATAATGCTTTATATGCGTGCATTATAAGTACTTTTCAACATACAAACTAAGGAAAACTAGATTAAATGATCTAAAGGTAAAGAAGTGCCGTCTTTGACACTGCGCAATAGAAAACTCGACTGCACTCCTGTCACCCCAGGAATCCGCGTTAACTGACCCAACAAAAAGTCATGGTATTTCTCCATATCCTCCACCACCACCTCTAGTAAATAGTCACAATTTTGCCCCGTTACCAGGTTACAGTTTCGAACTTCGGGAAAACCATTCACTTCCTCTTCAAACACGCCAAAGCGGTCTGGTGTGTGTCGATCCATGCTAATCTGCAAAAAAGCCGTTAACTTCAACCCCAAACTTGAGCGCTTTAATAAGGTAACCTTACGATCTATGATGCCACTTTCTTCTAACGCTTTTACTCTTCTCAAACAAGGCGATGGAGACAATCCCACCCGATCCGCCAACTCCTGATTAGTAAGACCAGAATCTTGCTGAATCTCCTTCAATATACTCAAATCAATCTTGTCAAACTTCATAAAACCACCATTTTTGTCCGATTTATCCAAATACTAGCAATATACTGCCAAACAATATGTGATTTTTATTAAAAAACGCAATCTTTTACCCCAAGTTTTTCGTTACTATAGAAACATAGAAAAGCGCCTATTCGAGAAGCGCATAACACACAGGGGTTTACCGACCCTCAACCAGCAAGGACCTACATCATGACGTCTTTTGACCACACTAAGTACACGCCATTCAAACCAGTGGCGATTCAAAACCGCACTTGGCCTGACCAAGAAATCACTAAAGCACCTATTTGGTCTAGTGTTGACCTGCGCGATGGCAACCAAGCACTGGTTGAGCCAATGACTGTGGAACAAAAGAAACAATTCTTCGCCCTACTGGTTGATGTTGGCTTTAAAGAAATCGAAGTGGGCTTTCCTGCCGCCTCCCAATTGGATTTTGATTTTGTACGCTGGTTAATCGAAGAAGACCAAGTGCCTGACGATGTCTACATTCAAGTATTGACCCAAGCACGCCCAGAATTGATTGAACGTACTTACGAATCCTTGAAAGGCGCCAAAAAAGCCATCGTTCACGTTTACAACTCCACCTCGACCACTCAGCGTGAGCAAGTGTTCCGTATGGACATGGCCGGCATCAAAAAAATCGCAGTAGATGGTGCCCAGTGCGTCAAAGACCACGCCGCGAAACACCCTGAAACAGAATGGGTATTTCAATATTCACCAGAGAGTTTTACCGGCACAGAAATCGATTACGCCATTGAAGTCGTCGACGCGGTTGCTGATGTATGGCAACCAACACCTGACAACAAAATCATCATTAACTTGCCTGCTACTGTCGAGGTGTCCACACCTAACCGTTACGCAGATCAGATTGAATACTTCTGCCGCAACGTGAAAAAACGCGACAGCATGATAGTCAGCCTACACACTCACAATGACCGAGGTTGTGGCGTTGCCGCTGCAGAACTAGGCGTGATGGCGGGTGCAGACCGCATTGAAGGCACCTTGCTAGGCAATGGCGAAAGAACAGGCAACATGGACATCGTAACTATGGCGATGAACATTTACAGCCAAGGTATTGATCCAGAGTTGGCACTAGGCGATATGGACCGCATCATAAGTGTGGTTCAAGCCTGCACCTTACTACAAGTTCACCCGCGCCACCCTTACGCAGGCGAATTGGTGTTTACTGCTTTCTCTGGCTCTCACCAAGATGCCATTAAAAAATGTTTGGCCAATCAGACTGACGACAAACCTTGGGATGTGGCTTACTTGCCAATCGACCCTCGCGACGTGGGCCGCAGCTACCAAGAAGTGATTCGTGTAAACAGCCAATCAGGAAAAGGCGGCATCGCTTACACTCTTGAGCAAGAATACGGCTTGGCATTGCCTCGCTGGTTGCAAGTAGAATTCAGCCCTATCGTGCAGCAATTTGCTGAAAAAGATGGCGGCGTTGTCAACGCTGAATCCATGAAGGATCTGTTCGAAAGCAGCTTCGTAACGGGCACCAGCCCTTACAAACTTGGCCGTTATGACCTTGCAAAAGAAGAGGAAGACACCGTTCGCGCAGAATTGCTTAGCGACAGCGGCAGCGTGAAAATCAGCGGATCTGGCAATGGCGCCTTGTCTGCCTTCAGTGAAGCACTAGGCAATCACTTTAATATGCGAGTGGATATCATCCAGTATCAAGAGCACGCATTGACTGTTGGCAGTGACTCTCAAGCCATCGCCTACGTTCAAGCCAATATTAATGGTGATCGCTTTAACGGCGTGGCAATAGATAACGACATTGTGTCTGCCTCTATTCAAGCCTTGCTTGCTACAGTGAACCAGAAGACACTTCAAACCCAAAACGCGGCGGTTGCTTAATAAAGCAACGCACGTGTCGACATAAAAAAACCGCTTCCATGTGAAGCGGTTTTTTGTTTTAAAGAGCCGTTTTTTTAACTAATAGCGACTTATTTAATTAATGGCTGCATGGCTGGCTCACAACGAGAAAGATCAAATCCTTTGCCAGCCACCAAGGTTTTGAGGTCGTTATAATTTGCCCCTTGGGCAGTATTTAATAGTACCCACAACACAGAAGAACGGGTACCTGTACGGCAAAATGCCAAGGTTTTTTTCTCACCCGCCAATGCGGCGACCTGAGCGTCCACTTCGGATTCACTCAAGGTCTTCAAATCAACCGGGTTATGAACATACTCAAGCCCCAATTCCGCAGCGGCTTTTTCCAATTCAATAGACAAGGGCTGATCATCCACCTCATGATCTGGGCGATTATTGATAATGCTCTCAAAGCCTAGCGCTTTTAGCTGAAGCAGATCTGCAACCGCAATTTGTGGCGCGACAAAATAATTACTCGCCAATGGGATTGGGTTATCCATCGTTATTCTCCTTCGTGTGTGATGTGATTAAGATCGGTACAATACTTTTATCAGATGAAAACCAAACTGAGTTTTGATGGGTCCCTGCACTTTCAACAAAGGGCCACTAAAAACCGCCTTATCAAACGCCGCAACCATATCGCCTTTACGAAACTCCCCAAGGTCCCCACCTTTTTTACCTGACGGGCAAGTAGAAAACTGCTTAGCCAGCTTATAAAAATCCGCACCTTTATCCAGCTTTCCTTTAATGGATTCTGCTTCTGCTTTGGTTTTTACCAAAATATGACATGCACTTGCTGTCGCCACCCTTCTCTCCAACTCAAATATTGATCAAACTCGCATTCTAACGTATTTGATGTGATAGGATGAGATTTTACACCAAATAAGGCGACTAGGCTGTGGAACCCTATCTAGAAATTCAAGATCTCTCTCTTTTGCTCGTCGAACCTTCCGACATGCAAAAAAAAGTCATCGCCAAAGCACTTGAAGAATCCGGCATTAAGCACATTGAATTTGCCAACAACATCGAAGAAACTCTCGCACTGCTGGCCAGCTTTCCACCAGACCTGATTATTTCAGCCATGTACCTTCCTGATGGCACAGCGAACGAGCTAATCGACGCCATTCGCAGCAATGAAAGGACAGAAGAACAATGCTTTATGCTAGTGTCGAGCGAGAGTAATCAGCACAACCTAGAGCACTTAAAACAAGCGGGAGTATTGGCCATTCTGCCTAAGCCCTTTACTAATAAAGACCTCAAAAGAGCGATTTATTCGACATTGGATTTTATTCTAGAAGAGGAAATCAGCCTAGAGCTGTTTGATCCACGAAACTTACGAGTTCTCGTGGTGGACGACAGCATCATGTCGCAAAAGTACGTCAGCCGCACCTTAAATGCCATGGGCATAAACCACATACAGGTAGCCGATAATGGCCAGCAAGCCATCGAACGTCTAAATTGCGACGATTTTGACCTTATTGTCACAGATTATAATATGCCAGAAATGGACGGGAGAGAGCTGGCGAGAACCGTTCGACAATCAACCGAACTTGCCCACATTCCCATTCTAATGGTCAGCTCCAACGCCGGCGACAGCCAGCTGTCAAACATTGCCCAAGAAGGGGTAGATGCGATCTGTGGGAAACCCTTTGAGCCTAGGGTCATTCGTCAGCTATTAGCGCAAATCTTAAATTAGATACCCCATTAAACCCAGCAGCGCACAGAAGCCTCGGCGTTAACCTGCAACAATCTGGTTACGGCCGCGGCTTTTGGCTTCGTATAAACGCGCATCAGCGATCTTAATCGCCTCTTCTAGGCCGCCATCCTGGGTTACAAACACACCAATACTAGAGGTCATAGGGATCTTAGCTTCGGTGAAGGTCATTGCCCTCAGCACGGACATAAAACTCTGCAGTTTAGTATCAAAAGACGCCCCGCCTTCATCAATGACGCAAAATTCCTCCCCACTAAATCGAGCCACCAGCGCCTCGGGAAAAGACAGCAGCATCTGCTCGCCCATTTCTTTCAATAAGGCATCGCCAACCATAAAGCCATAAATGTCGTTCACTTGCTTAAAAGCGTCTAAATCGATCATCGCCAGCCCCACGCCCTCTGGCTTGGCGGCTTGTTTATCAAAAAACGCCTGACCTTCATCAAACAGATAACGGCGACTTCTTAAGCGCGTTAAGGAATCAACCGCATCCATATCACGAATGGTTTCTAACATTTCTTGGGACTCTAAGTTTTGAATCACCCGACAATGAAACTCTTCATGATAAAATGGCTTTTTAATGAAGTCATTCGCGCCCATTTTAATAAACCTTGCCGACAAGGCATTATCTCCCTCAGCCGATAAACCTATGATCACCAAGTCTTGGAAGCGAGTATTCTGACGTAACATTCGAACCAAATCATAGCCGTTAATGAGCGGCATATTATGATCGGTGATCAGTAAGCGAATATCAGGATCTGACTCCAACATAGACAAGGCTTCTTGACCATTTTCTACAGCAATGACATTAAAACGGTATTGTTCAAGCAAGGCTTTAATAAACAAACGACTGGTCGACGAATCTTCCGCTACCAAGGCTTTAATTGATTGGTTTTTCCTGAGGCGTTCAATCACACTGACGACATGATTAAACGAATAGCGACTGTCTTTTGTGATGTAGTCCAAGACCCCTTTGTTCAACAAACTTAAGCGCAGTGCATCATCATAGGTGCCCGTTAACACAACACAAGGGATCGAAAGCGACAACACAAGATCGACGATCTCCCCATCTACGGCATCTGGTAAATGAAGATCCACAATCGCCGCAAAAAAAGGCTCACTTCCTTCCTCAGTTAACACCAACTTTGCTTCTTCATAGCTGGCGCATAACACAGGTGAAAAAGAGGCGGTTTGCGACAATAAATGCTTTAAAACTTTTAATACAACGGGGCTATCTTCAACCACTAAAATTTTGTTCATAATGATAATAACAACACTTCACTAAAGGAGGACGTCTCAGGTCGATTTACACACTTATTTAAAGCTTTCCTATTGCCCTATGCTTGGGATACTTTAAAATAGTATATAAATGCATAAGTTTTTGAATATTCTATCTATTTACATAAACTTACTTGCTTATTAAGCCATTTAACAGGGTATCTCGCCGATATGCAATGTCGTTCTCACTGCGGTGCCTGTTGTACAGCACCTTCTATTTCATCCCCCATTCCAGGGATGCCCAATGGGAAAGCCGCTGGGCAGGCATGCATTCACCTTCTAACCGACTATCGTTGCGCCATTTTCAATGATCCATCCCGCCCGAAAGTGTGCCGTGATTTTAGCGCCGAAGCGATGATCTGTGGCAACAGCAGAGAAGAAGCCTTGCAAATTATCACCTCGATTGAACAAGCAACCACCCCAACGGACCACCATATCACTGCTAGGAGCACCCTATGACGCTTACGCTGAAACGCCCCATCACACTCTTGCTACTCTGCCTCATGCTGAGCGCTTGCTCCACCACCAATACCGGCAACCGATTAGTGGTTGAGCAACCCAGCGAATCACAAATAAAAAGCAGCGTTAAAGACCAAGTCAGCATGATGCTGAACGCGTTTACCCCGGTTGCGGGCCAAGCACTTCCTAACAACACCGTTTTATCGACGTATGCTGAACGCGGCTATCGACCTATTTGGATACAAGACAAGCACATTGTGCCCTCTATCTACAAACTGGTCACCATTTTAGAAAAAGCGAACAGTCACGGCCTTAATCCAATTTACTATCATGTCGGCATCATCAAGCACTATTTGTCGCTAAAGTCCCCAACCACACAACAGCTAGCGGAAATGGACGTCATTACAACCATTGCCCTGTCTAGCTATGCACACGACATCAGCAATGGCCGCTATGAGCCACAACTGATTGACCCAAACTGGCAGCTTGATGCACCCAGTCGCGACTGGAAAGACCTACTTTCTTTAAGCACCGCGGGTGAAATGGTTGACTCTCTGCCGCTGCTTGCTCCGCGAAACCCTCAATATCAAGTGCTACAAAAGTGGTTAGTCTATTACCAACAACTTGCCAAAAAAGAAAAAGACATTGTCGTTCAACCAGGCTCAGCACTCTCAATAGGAGACGAAGGCCCTCGCGTTTCACAACTCAGAGCAAGATTAGTACAACTAGGCGACATTCGCTTCTCCACACGCAAAGTAGACGAAGACAGGTTTGATAAAAAACTAAAAGAAGCCTTACAAAGTTTTCAGCATCGTCATCACTTAAGTGCCGACGGCGCGGCTGGCGCAAACACCATTCAAATGCTCAACGTTCCGCTCAAAAAACGCGCCGAAGAAATCGCCTTCAACTTAGAACGCTGGCGCTGGTTACCCAATAAATTAGAAGCAAACCGCATTTGGGTCGACCTGACCAACTACTCAGTCGACACCTACCTAAACGGCAATCGCACCACCATGAAAACCGTGATTGGCAAACCAGACAGAATGACACCTGTGTTCAAAGGCACAATGACATACATGGTGGCCAACCCTAGCTGGCGCATTCCGCACCGTATCGCAAGAGAAAACTTATTGCCTAAGCTTCAAGCCGACCCAAATTACTTAGGCAAACACGGTTTTCGTGTATTCTCAAGCTGGAGCATTGGTGCAAAAGAGCTAGATCCGACACGCATTAATTGGAAAAACATTGCCCCTGAAGACCTTTCATTCCGCTTCGAGCAAATCCCCGACGAAGACAATGCTCTGGGTTCATTCAAATTTATGTTCCCCAATAAAAATGAAATTTACTTGCACGACACCCCAGCCAAGTATTTATTCAGACGAACCGATCGCGCTTTCAGTTCCGGCTGTATTCGCCTCGAACACGCGGCGGCGTTTGCGAAAAACATCACCAACAACAGCCCCCAGGCAAGCGTGCTTGCTAGTGTTATGAAGAGCAAGAAGAGCAAAGTCATCACACTGCCAACTTACATCCCTGTTTACATCGTCTATTTTACCGTGGTGCCCAACGCCAACGGCATGCCAGAATTTCGTAACGACATATACCACCGCGACGAGCTAATGGAACGCGCCATGGGCTACAAGGCATTTCATGTAAAAGAGTCTCTCTAAATCACGGCCAGCCCAGCTTTTCTCCAGCGAGCAGACAGCAAAAAGCCCCATTCACCTAGAAATATAATTCACGGTGAATGGGGCTTTTTAGTAACAGGAAAACAGCACCTATCTCACTAAAGAAAAATTAGTGAGCAATAATACAAACGGTGATTTCTTCTCGGTCATGGTACAGATGCTTGGCCTGAAACTGATAACCAACACCGGCTTTTTGCAACTGCTTTTCAATCAACTCAAGACACAATACCACTTCTTGATAACGCTTTTTCATCGGCAATTTCAAATTAAAAATAGCCCGACGAGTCCAGCGACTAGCCAGCCATTTCGCCATCAACTCAGCCACCATGATGGGTCTTTCCACCATATCGCACACTAGCCAATCTACTGTGTAAGGCGGCTCAAACTTGAAGCCATCGGCTTTTTCATGATCCACCAAGCCTGTCGACATAAGCTCTTTTTGCATAGGGCCATTGTCTACCGCGATCACGTTAATGCCACGTTTAACAAATTGATACGTCCAACCACCTGGCGCAGCACCAAGGTCAACCGCCGTCATGCCTTCTAGCAAATCGGTGTCTCGCTTATGTTCAGGCACAAACTGCAAGAAGGCTTCTTCTAGCTTCAGCGTAGAGCGACTAGGCCCTGCTGCTGGGAAACGCAAACGACGAATGCCCATTGGGAACTCACTGCGACAGGCCGCATAAGACACCCCTAAGTAAGCACTTTCGCCATCCAATAAAAAAACATGATGGCGCACGCCAACCGCTTTATTACGCAACACACCAGATTTTTTCCAACCCATTTTTAAAGGCTTATCCAGTTTTTTAATTAACCCAGACAAGGCTTTTGCGTCATTTGTGTCGGCGGTTTCAATCCACACTTCTTCTGCAAGAGGCAATTGACGAGCCGCGTCCAACAAGGACTCCACTCGCGAGCCAGATTCAAACTCCACAACCTCATTAATCGCGATCAACTGACGCACAAAAATAAGACGGTTAAACGACAACTGCTTAATTAACTCTTCAATCGTATCCGTCTGATTAAAGCAATAGACCACATAACCCGCGTTTGGAACGACTTTAGCGTAGCCATAAAACCCTTTCTCAGACGACACTTGTGCCAACTCAGCGGCACAATCTTTCTCAAAACCCGGTCGGCAATATGCCAAAATATTTTTCATTTACTTTCCTACCCCAAAGCCACATCAGACTTGGGTTACATTTATTGACCTGACGGCCATTTTAATGACGTTTCCTGAAAGTTCGACTCTAGAAACTCACAAAACGCTGAACTGAAATGCTCCCCTACATTAGGAGAACAACGAAACTCTTGCTTTACACCCTGCCACATAAAACACAAAAAATAGGCGTGCAAATAACCACGATCAGAAGGCTCACCGCCATAACGTTCATCACCAAGAATGGGCGCACCCACACTCTTTAACGCCACACGAATCTGATGTGTTTTGCCGGTTAACGGCCTTAAAAAGAAAACCCGTTTGCCCTCAAACGCAGCGGAAAAGAACTGCGTCACAGCCAAATTCTCAAGCCCCTTGGTCAATTTCCACTGACCTCGTCGACTCGGCGCCATACCACCACGAACCGCCCCCTGTTTCTTTTTAGGCTTACGATTCGAAATCGCCACGTAGCGCTTTTCTATCAAATGCTGTTCGAACATATGGCCGAATGTGACCGCTGCCTCATGATGCAAAGCAACCACCAGCAAACCTGAGGTTATTTTATCCAATCGATGCACTGGGTAAAACACGTGAGAAGGATAATCACGCTTTAACGTCTGTATAACCCCTAACGTGTCTGATTCTCCATGAAAACTCATGCCTGCAGGCTTATTTACCAACCAAAAATCATCACAGCGGAACACTATGTCTAACAAAGAAGAACCTCAAAAAAGCGAAAATAAAAAAAGCCAACAGAGTTATCCCCAAACTTAGTGGACAACTCATTTGTCAATGGCATTCAAACATTAAAATGTGGGTTGTTGAGCAATAACGCGATTACGCCCTGCTTTCTTGGCTTGATAAAGTGCGGTATCCGCCAGCGCCAATACGTCTTCATAACGTTTGGTTTGGCTCGATATCGCCGCCAGACCAATACTTACAGTCACAGGAATAACGATGCCTTTTTCGGTTGTGATATAAGTGTTTTCAACCGTTTCACGCAGCGAATCCATTTTTTGTTGCGCCTCTGTTAGCGTTGTATTGCCCATAATAGCGACAAACTCTTCGCCGCCATAACGACCGATGGCGTCACCTTTATTTAAACAGGACTGCATAACCCCAGAGATCTCACTCAGAACCAAATCTCCGGCATCGTGACCAAAGGTGTCGTTAATACGTTTAAAGTGATCAAGATCCAAAATAGCAAACACACAGGGCTGATGGTAATACATCGCCTCGGTGTACATGGTCACCGCATTCGTCAATACTTTGCGGCGATTGGCCAACCCAGTAAGCTCATCTTTCTCTGCTAGCACGCGCAAATAATCGTTCACTTTTCGCAAACGCGCGATCACCACATTGATGACCACAGCTAATGTAAACAAGGTCCATAAAAAAGTCAGGACAGCGGTCAATCCCTGGTCGGCATTGCTCATATGCACGCCTTCTAGGGGAAAGATCTCACAAGCGGTAAACAACATCACGGACAATAAAACCACACCATAACGCATGATCTTCTCATCGGGACGAAACGCCGTAAACGCATAAGCAGCCACTGTCACAAACAACCAGTGGAAATCACTACCAGGCCCAAAAAAATACAAACTTGTAACAACAATTTGCACTATGGTGCTGAAGGGAACAATTAATTTAACAAGAGAGAAGTAATGTCGAGAATGCAGATAAAAACCGAACAGGGAGATGACCATGAAAATGGCGTAAAAACCAACAACCCAGAAAGCCTGCTGCAGCGCAAAAACAAGCATCATGCCGGCATCCGTCACGCAGAGCAAAGCTAAGGCTAAATTAACAACTTGTTTGTAATTTAAATTATTTGCTGAGCCTTCTGAAATACCGAAATTGAGAAGCTTTTCCAGCCAATTGTTCTTTGAAGGTGGCACTTTATTCCTAATCTAATAAAGGCTTCACAAAAAGACGTACTATCATGAAGAACCGAGCTTGATATTTTTATTGCTTAAATTCTACCTAAAAAGCGCGATTTTTCCTACTCATTAGCGCTCAATTCGCCTCTCTAGAATTAATAATTTATTTTTCTGCTAATCGAAATGCGGCAATTTTATGCACCTGCGACATCGCGGTCTGAAACTCTTGCGAAACATTGTTGTTAATACGAGACTCAAAAGCGGATAAAACCTGCGCTTTGGTCGCTCCCTTTACCGCCATAATAAAAGGAAAATCAAACGCCGCTTTATACGCATTGTTGTACTCGGTAAAACGCGCCAACTCGGCGGGCGTACATTGGTCTAACCCAACCCCTGCCTGCTCTGACGTCGAAGACGGGGTTAATTCACCAGACAATGCCGCCTTCCCAGCTAAGTCTGGATGGGAACGCAGCAAAGCCAATTTCACCTCATAGTCACGGCTTTCTACAATCTCATACAAGAGCGCTTGCAGTGCGCTTCGACGATCAAAATCTGCCACGCGAGGACAGCGTTGAATATGCTGCCACGCGGCGTCAGCCACCCAGGTTGAATGCTCATAAATATCTTTATAATGTTGAATAAATTCATGCTCATTCAAGGCACTGGGCTTATTTAATAGAAGATCGGCCTGATTGCTCATATTTTGACTCTCTACTCTTGGGCTTTATAAGGAAAATGTTCACGCCAATGATGCGCAATATCAATACGACGGGCACACCAAACGCCGTCAAATTGTCGAATATATTCCAAGAAACGGCGCAAGCCGGCAATGCGCGCAGGACGGCCAATTAACCGACAATGCAAGCCAATTGATAACATTTTAGGGCTAGTTTCACCCTCCGCATACAGGGTGTCAAAGGCGTCTTTTAGGTACTGAAAAAAGTGCTCTGCGGTATTAAAGCCTTGCAAGGCCGCAAACCGCATATCATTGGTGTCTAGGGTGTAAGGAATCATTAACTGAGGAACGCCGCTTTCCAACCGCCAAAAAGGCAAATCATCACTGTAATCGTCGGCGTTGTACAAGAACCCTCCCTCTTCGGCGACTAAGCGACGCGTATTTGGACTC
The DNA here is from genome assembly GCF_044542435.1 of Marinomonas sp. NPDC078689. Lineage (NCBI taxonomy): Bacteria > Pseudomonadati > Pseudomonadota > Gammaproteobacteria > Oceanospirillales > Oceanospirillaceae > Marinomonas > Marinomonas sp. NPDC078689. Next base: position 131,627 of record NZ_JBITUJ010000006.1, read on the forward strand.
GTTCTGCCTGTGTACCAGCCTAAAGGTCGCTGCCCCGTTAACTGGCGAATAACCTCAATCGCTTTTTGCATGTCTGCGCGTTCAGTGTCTTCATCAACATACTGGTAATCGATCCAACGATAACCATGGCTACACACTTCATGACCCGCTTCAACAAATGCCTTAGCGATTTCTGGATGCCGTTCCAGCGCCATCCCTACAGCAAAGACGGTTAATGGTATGTCCATTTCTTTGAAAAGTGACAGAACTCGCCATACACCAGCGCGACTGCCGTATTCATAAATGGACTCCATGCTCATATGGCGAACCCCCTCTCTTGCATCCGCCCCCACCATTTCAGACAGAAACGCTTCCGATGCTGGGTCACCGTGAAGAATGCAGTTTTCACCACCTTCTTCATAGTTCAATACAAATTGTAAGGCGACTTTTGCCTTATTCGGCCATTTAGGATGAACAGGATGCCCGCCATAACCTAATAAATCACGATCATAAGACATCTTTATCTCCTATATTTAACAACATCTTGGTTTGACCATTTATACAAAAGAAACTTGACCATACAGACAATTAACTGAAAATCTCGTATCCTTCGCGCCTTTCATAAAAACATTACAACAATTTAAAAAATTTGGCACGATTGTTGTTTGTATGAAACATAAATTTCAAGAAAAAACAGAGTAGCAAGTTATTAACCGATCGGTCAAAGTTTTACCGCGTCATTTCAGCAACAAGATAGAGCACACCCATTAACTTGCGCACTAAATTAGGGCGGTAGTTAAATGATTAATACGAGGTCACACAACTAACTCAACTCACGTACAGTTAGTATATTTAGGGATCATTGACTAAAATCTGCTCCTTATGAGCACAACAGCAGAGAACTTACGGTGGCGGAAACATTGAAAAAGCGGCATTCGATAGCACGTATCGAATTAGCAAATATCACTAAACAGTACCCCGGTTGCCTTGCCAATGACAGTGTCAGCTTGACGCTCATGCCAGGCGAAATTCATGCTCTATTGGGTGAAAACGGCGCAGGAAAAAGCACCCTAGTAAAAACCATTTATGGCGTTGTCGCTCCTGACAGTGGCGACATTCTCTGGGATGGCAAAGCGGTTGAAATTAAATCACCATCGAAGGCAAGAGAACTTGGCATCGGCATGGTGTTTCAACATTTTTCATTGTTTGAAACATTAACGGTTAGCCAAAATATTGAATTGTGCCTAAGCAAAACACAATTGACTTCGATTGGTAATCTTTCTCATAAAATCAGTGAGCTCTCAACGAAATATGGTTTAAACGTCGACCCTAGCCGCTACGTTCATTCATTATCCATCGGCGAAAGACAACGCGTTGAGATAATGCGCTGCTTAGTGCAATCCGTGAAGCTATTAATACTAGATGAACCAACCTCAGTGTTAACACCACAGGAAGTCTCTGGTCTGTTTGTGGTATTACGCACTTTGGCAAAAGAAGGCTGCAGCATTCTTTTTATCAGCCATAAACTGCATGAAGTGACTGAGATTTGCCAACAAGCCACCATATTGCGAGCAGGCAAAGTCATTGCAACCTGTGAACCTGCTCGAGAAACCCCCGCGACGATTGCCAAAATGATGGTGGGAGAATTGGCCGAGCAAGACGCAGGCTACTCGAAGAAAGAAGGTCGCCACACGTTGTTCACCGTGAGCGCCCTGAATCTCACCACCAAACAGCCTTTTGGCACCAGCCTAAAAAACATTAACTTTGAGTTAAAAGCCGGCGAAATTCTTGGTATTGCAGGTGTTGCAGGCAATGGTCAAGATGAACTCATGGCCATCATCAGTGGTGAAGACGAGCGCAACACAGGTCACGCCCTGTCACTTGAAGAACAGAGTATTGGCCAACTCAGCGCCGGACAACGTCGCAAGCTTGGCATGGCGTACGTGCCTGAAGAACGCTTAGGTCGTGGCGCAGTGCCAGACATGAGCCTCACGGAAAATACGCTACTGACCCACAGCCAAGGTTTTATCAAAAAAGGCCTAGTGCAATGGCAACCCTTAAAAGCATACGCCAACAAATTGATCGCTCAATACAAGGTTAAATGCCACGGGGAATTCTCGGAAGCCAAAAGCCTCAGCGGTGGTAATTTACAGAAATTCATCATGGGCCGCGAAATTGGCCAAAACCCAAAAGTATTAATTTGTGCGCACCCGACCTGGGGCGTTGATGTCGGCGCAGCGTTGGCCATCCATCAGGCCTTACTCGCTCTACGCGATCAAGGCGCGGCGATTTTGCTGGTGTCTGAAGACATTGATGAGTTGTTTTTATTAGCGGACCGCATGGCTGCCGTGTGTGACGGGCATTTATCTCCGGTTGTCAAAACCGCCGACACTAGCATTGATCAAATAGGCCAATGGATGGCGGGCACCTTTATTATCACTCCCGCTCACCACACTGAGGAAACAACGGCATGATGCGCATCCAAGCTCGGACCGAGCCCAGTTCACTAATGAAGGTCGCATCACCACTGATCGCCATTGTGTGCACCTTACTTTTCGGCTGCATTCTCTTTTCAGCCCTAAATAAAAACCCTTTTGAAGCCTTGCATGTTTTGCTGATCGCACCTCTTTCCGACATGTACAACGTTGGCGAAATGCTGGTCAAAATGGGACCGCTATTATTGTGCGCTGTTGGCTTGTCGCTTTGTTACCGCGCCAATATGTGGAACATTGGTGCTGAAGGCCAGCTACTGGTAGGCGCCTTGGGTGGCTCGGTGGTTGCCCTGACTTTCATCGATTCAGAGTCGGTATTCGTACTGCCTTGTGCTCTGCTCGCCGGCATTGTTTCTGGCATGTTATGGGCCGCCATTCCGACCTTTCTCAAACTGCGCTTTAACTCAAATTTAATATTGACCACCATCATGTTTAACTACATAGGTCTGTATCTATTAATTTGGGCTGTCAATGGGCCTTTAAGAGACCCTGACGGCTATGGCTTCCCGGAATCCGCGTTGTTTTCAGAAGCCGCCACTTTGCCGACCTTGTTTGACGGAAGCCGCATTCACTTGGGCATTTTATTTGCCATTCTGTCTGCCTTCATTGGTTGGTTTGTGCTCACAAAAACCCACCTAGGCTTCCAGATTCGAGTCTTTGGTGCGGATGAGCCTGCCGCTAAATACGCCGGTTTTAATAGCAAAAAACTCAGCTGGTTTGTGATGCTTTTTTCTGGCGCACTGGCAGGACTGGCTGGCGTATCGGAAGTCACCGGCCCCATTGGTCAACTGGTTCCAAATGTGTCTCCTGGTTATGGCTATTCTGCCATCATAGTGGCCTATTTAGGTCGCTTGCACCCACTGGGCGCGATCGTTGCGGCCATCTTTTTGGCGGTGCTCTACATGGGCGGTGATTTAGCGCAAATTCAAATGGGCATTCCCGTGGCGGTGGTTGGTATGTTCCAAGGTGTTTTACTGTTCTTCCTATTGGCGTGTGACTTCTTCATTCGTAACCGCCTTATTTTCAACAAACAAGCTACTCATTAGGAGCCCGTTGTGGACGCAGATTTAATCGTTCAAATCTTATTTGCCGCCATTAAAACCGGCACGCCGTTATTGCTTATTGCATTAGGAGAAGTCATTTGTGAAAAGTCAGGTGTGCTCAATCTAGGCCAAGAAGGCATGATGCTCATGGGCGCTGTGGTTGGCTTCATTGCGGCCTACGCCACAGGCAACGCTGGACTGGGCGTATTGGGCGCCATGCTAATGGGCAGTTTTATGAGCCTTATCTTTGCCGTATTAGTGCTTCAGCTGGGCGCGAATCAAGTGGCCACTGGTTTGGCTCTCACCATCTTCGGCACAGGCCTAAGCGCTTTTGTTGGTTCTGATTTTGTGGGCAATACCGTGCAAGGTTTCCAGCCAATTGCCATTCCCGTGCTGTCTTCTATCCCTTACTTAGGAGACATTTTATTCAAACATGACATCTTGGTTTATCTGTCTTTCGTATTAGCGGTTGTCATTGCTTATGTGGCCAATAAAACGCGTGTGGGCTTGGTACTCAAGGCCGTCGGAGAAAACCCTCATGCGGCCAATGCCATTGGCATCAAGGTGCTGCAAGTCCGTTATCTTGCCATTCTGTTTGGCGGTGCCATGACAGGACTAGCAGGCGCCTATATGTCCCTTGTTTATACGCCCATGTGGGCCGAAAACATGACCGCTGGCCGTGGTTGGATTGCATTGGCCTTGGTGGTATTCGCCTCATGGCGCGTTGGTCGCATCATGCTTGGCGCGTATTTATTTGGCTTTGCCAGCATCATGCATTTGGTTCTACAAGGTCTGGGCGTGAACATTTCGTCCAACCTGTTGGCCATGATGCCTTACGTGGCCACTGTGATTGTTATGGTCATTATCAGCGCCGATCAGTTTAAAGAAAAATTGTTAGCCCCCAGATCTCTAGGAAAACCATTCGACCCTAGGAATATGGCGTAACAATGATAAAACGTGTGAAATCACACGCCCTTGTTTATAAATAGATATCATAAAAAAAATGCCTTAGGGCACAAAAGGAGCTCAAAATGAAACTAAAGAGTTTGTTAGTTGGTCTTGGACTGATGGCGGGGGTCAGCTTGACGCACGCCGAAGAACCTTTCAAAGTTGGCTTTGTCTATGTTGGCCCTATTGGCGACCTTGGCTGGAGCTATGAGCACGACCGTGGCCGTGAGGAAATGCAGAAATACTTTGGCGACAAGGTCAAAACGACTTTTGTGGAAAACGTCGCAGAAGGAGCCGATGCACAACGCGTTATCACCCAGCTTGCTAAAGCAGGCAACCAAGTTATCTTTACCACGTCGTTTGGTTTTATGAACCCTACGGTCAAGGTAGCAAAACGCTTCCCTAACGTGGTGTTCGAACACGCTACTGGCTACAAACGCGCTAAAAACCTCGGCACTTACACCCTTCGCACGTATGAAGGTCGTTATGTCTCTGGTGTCACCGCCGGTCTATTAACCAAAACCAATACCATTGGTTACATTGGCGCCTTCCCTATTCCTGAAGTCATTCGTGATATTGATGCGACTTATATGGGGGCGAAAAGCGTTAACCCTGACGTTAAGCTAAAAATTGTGTGGGCAAACACCTGGTATGATCCAGGTAAAGAAACAGACGCGGCCAATGCGTTAATGGATCAGGGCGTCGATGTTCTAATACAGCATACAGACAGCCCAGCACCGCTTATTGCGGCACAAAAACGTGGCATTCGCGCGATCGGCCAAGCCTCAGACATGAGTAAATTTGCGCCCAAAGCGCACGTTTTCTCCGTCCGTGATAACTGGGCGCCGTACTACATCAAAACCGTGCAACAAGTCATGGACGGTACTTGGAAATCTCAAGATTTCTGGGGCGGACTCCATGATGACATGTTGCAGCTTACTTCTATTAACCCGAACTTACCTGCCGATGTGCGCGCCAAAATTGACGCCACTTATCAAGGTGTGAAATCTGGTACGATTCAGCCATTCAAAGGCCCAATCACAGACAACACTGGCAAGATAGTGGTACCAGCAGGCCACACACTAACTGACAAAGAGTTAGCAAAAGTAAACTGGTATGTTGACGGCATCACAGATAAAGTTCCTAATTAGTCTTTTAAGGCAGCCAACACCATTGGCTGCCTTTTCTCTTTATCCATTTTAACGTTTAACCATACCGTTTGATCCCCTTCCCACCTTTGCTTCACCAAGGGTTTATTATATTAAGGAAAGACAATGGGCTATCTAACAACACATGTTCTAGATACTACGCACGGCACGCCCGCTGCCAAGGTATCCGTCACATTGTATCGTCTTAATGACGGCCAAAAGACGACGATAATGAACACGGTTACCAACGACGATGGGCGCTGCGAGCAGCCGATCCTGCCCGACAGTGATTTCAAAAAAGGCGTTTATGAACTTGAATTCGCCATTGGTGACTATTACCGAAGCAAAAACATCCCATTAGAAGAGCCGTTATTTTTAGATGACGTCATCATACGCTTCGGCATCAGTGATGAATCCAGCCACTACCATGTGCCTGTGCTTGTTTCTCCCTACGGTTACAGCACCTACCGTGGCAGTTAACCAGTAATGAGGGACGACACATGAACACCAAATGGCTACAAGAAGCGGCCCGATGGGAAAAATCTGGCATCGATTTTGTGATGGTCTCAGTATTGTCGATTAAAGGCTCCACACCTAGGGAGATCGGAGCTCGCATGTTAGTCAGTCAACATGCCTTATATGGTACCGTCGGCGGTGGCAACCTTGAATGGCAAGCCATTGCCAGAGCAAGAGAGAGGCTGGCAACAGGCGACAATGTTCCGCAAACACACGATTACCCATTGGGCGCGACACTGGGGCAATGCTGTGGTGGATTTGTGACTTTATTATTTGAGAGCATGATGCAAACACCGCTTCATATTGCCATCTTTGGCGCTGGGCACGTTGGCAGAGCCATTGTCCATTGCCTAGAAAACATCCCATGCCAAGTCACATGGATAGACAGCCGTGAACAAGAGTTTCCTGCTCATATCCCAAGCAATACTCGAGTGCATTTGAGCGAGTACCCCGTTGATGAAATCAATGCGCTGCCAGCCCAAAGTTACTTTTTAATAGTCACTCATAATCACCAACTGGATTTAGAACTTACCGAAGCCGCGCTAAAGCGCAATGATGCCGCTTTTATTGGTGTCATCGGTTCGAAAACCAAAAGCGCTCGCTTTCGCCACCGACTGCACAGTAAAGGTTTCAGTGACGCACAAATCGCCAGCATGCACTGCCCTATGGGCGATACAGAAATACACTCCAAACAACCGGGTGAAATTGCCATCTCAGTTTTAGCACAAGTGTTAAAAATACGAGCAACACAAGAAGTACCCGCCACACAAGCGGTGTCAATTTAATAGAAAAGAGGTAAGCCATGAGTGTAACCACACTGATGACACTGGCTGAGAAAATGCCAAAAACAGAACTCCATCTACACATCGAAGGAACCTTCGAGCCAGAGCAAATGTTCGAATTGGCAACACGCAACAAGGTAACGCTAAAATACGCGTCAGTGGATGAGTTAAAAGCCGCCTATCAGTTTACTAATCTGCAAGATTTCTTAGACCTATACTATCAAGGCATGTCGGTTCTGCTAAAAGAAGCGGATTTTTACGACCTAACCATGGCGTACCTGCGCAAAGTACACAGTGAAAACGTTGTCCATGTAGAGATTTTCTTCGACCCTCAAGGGCATTTATCCCGTGGTGTGTCGTTCGAAACACAAATAACGGGGATCTACCGAGCACTGCAAGACGCAGAACAACAATGGGGAATGAGCTTTAAGCTTATTATGTCTTTCTTGCGCCACCTAAGTGAAGAAAGTGCTTTTGACACCCTAGAGCTGGCCAAACCCTTTTTGCATTGGATTGATGGCGTAGGGCTCGACAGCTCTGAATTGGGGCATCCGCCAGAAAAATTCCAACAGGTTTTCAAAGCCTGCCAAGACCTTGGCCTTAAAGTCACCGCACACGCCGGAGAAGAAGGTCCTCCTGAGTACGTCTGGCAAGCCATTGACTTGATCAAGGTGGACCGTATCGACCACGGCAACCGCGCCTTAGAAGACATGAATTTGGTGGCTAGCGTAAAAGAAAAGCAGTTGACCTTAACGGTTTGCCCTCTGTCCAACTTGAAGCTTTGTGTGATCGAAGATCTCTCAGACCACCCGATTAAACACATGCTAGCGTTAGGGTTAAAAGCCACAGTGAATTCGGATGACCCTGCGTATTTTGGGGGCTACATGAACGACAACTACCGCGCCCTAATTAAATACTCAGGCATTGATAAAGCCGAACTCTATCAATTGGCACACAACGGCATCGAAGGGAGCTGGATGAGTAACGAACAAAAAACGGCGCACTTGGCCACATTAGCCACACTGTTCGCTTAATCACCATTCCTCGCGCTAACCCGCAATCCTGCTCAAACGCTACTGACAAGAAACCATAACATGCTATTATGGTTTCTTTTTTATTTTGAGCTTCATATCAATGACAACAACAGACTTCTCTTCCGATGCTTTTTTCCGTTTACCAAGTAACAGCCGTTATGAGGAAGTCATTAAACATCTAAAAAGAAATCGCAGTATTTTTGTATTAGCCGACTCGGAAGGTTGTTTAATCATTGATTTAGGCAGCGATAAAGTATTGCCTATTTGGCCCACCGCTGAACTTGCCACGAAATGGGGCGCTCAAGAATACGCCGGTTTCCAAGCAATGGAAGTGTCTGCACAAGACTGGTCTGAAAAATGGCTAACCGGAATGAACAATGATGGTTTCTGTGTTGGCGTGGCTTCTAACTTAGCGGGCGAATGCATTGTTTCTTCTGCTCAAGAGCACCAACACGACATTCAAGCATAATCCTAATCGCCATAAAGTAATCACTCATTAGACAGTATTTTGATGACGTTGAACTCGGCCACTAGGCACGCAACAGCCGTTTCTCAGATTATGCGCCGGAACGCTTTTATTAGCTTGTTCGCAATGGCGCTTATCTATATTGCGCCGCTTATTTCTCAGCTAAATCATGCCTCTATGAACCATGAATCTATGAATCATGGGGCTATGCAGCATGAGAGCCATCAAAACACGGCCCCGTCCCTCGCCGCTCAAACCCTTGCGACATCAGACAGTGCCGCCAACCACTTTGGGTTAGAAGCGGCTTGTGGCTACTGTACGTTATTGTTTCATTTAAACTGGCTCAATGTCTTTTCGTTCTCGTTACCGATTATTCCGCAACAGGCTTACCTTGCCATTGCCGCCGCCATTTTAGAGATTGAACTGCCCCCCACTTATGCCGCCATACAACCTAGGGCACCACCACGCCTGTCGCTCCATACTGATATCACCTAAATAACACACGACGGTTTCTACTTAAATTAGTCACTCAACTCAGGCATTTGAACTGAGCACAAGGCTGAATTAAAAACGGTCGTCTTTATCACAGTTACCCTGTTTACCTGAAGTTTGCCGCCGCTTTCTGCGAACAGACACTCAGGCGAAACGGTTTTATGGACTTTATCTTGTTATGTCTACTGATAAAACGTTAAACAAAGCGCCTCATTCGAACGCCTTGCTAATGCTAATAACACGCCTGCACTTTTACATTGGCTTGTTTATTGGCCCTTTTATTCTGGTTGCCGCTTTGACCGGAACCCTCTATATCTTAACGCCGCAAATTGAACATGCGCTGTATAAAAACGCGCTAACCACGGACAGCACAGGGCCATCACGCCCTCTGTCGTCACAAATTGCTGCCGCCAAAGAATCACTTAATAAAGACTTAACCTTGTTCGCCGTCAGACCTGCGCCAAAACAAGGAGACACCACACGTGTGATGTTTCTCGACGCCACCACCGCCTCAGGCGCTCGCGCGGTCTTTATTGACCCAGCCACACTCGCCGTCAAAGGCGACATGGCGGTTTATGGCACCAGTGGTATTTTGCCATTTCGTATGACCCTAGACTTCCTACACAGACAACTTTTGTTGGGTGAATTTGGGCGTAATTACAGCGAACTTGCCGCATCATGGTTATGGATTGTCGCGTTCGGTGGCGTGTTCTTATGGTACAAAGGTGGCAAGAAAAACCAGCCCAATGTCGCCTCACGAACCCCTTACTTAACAACCAGAAAAAACCACAGCCAGCTGGGCCTTATTTTGTTCATTGGTTTGCTCTTTTTCTCGGCCACTGGGCTAACCTGGTCAAAATGGGCTGGCGGCAACATCTCCACGCTTCGTCAGTCTTTAGGGTGGTACACGCCATCCCCTAACACCAACCTAGTGAACATAGACGCCAGCAAAAACACCGACATCTTGTTTGATCAAGTACTGGCCACAGCCCGCGCCGCTGGAATTGACGCAAATAAGATCGAGATAAAGCCCCCAAGAAAAGCCAATAAAGCTTGGTTTGTTCGTGAGATTGATCGTTCATGGCCCACACAAGTCGATTCTGTCGCCATTGACCCAAGCGATATGAAAGTGGTGAGTCGAGCCGATTTTGCCACCTTCCCAATCGTTGCCAAACTGATCCGTTGGGGTGTCGACTTCCACATGGGCGTCTTATTTGGTGTTGTAAACCAAATACTCTTAGTCTTTTTTGGGCTAGGCTTGTGCACCATGGTGGTATGGGGGTATCTGATGTGGTGGCGTCGTCGCCCTGCTCCAGGAGCCGCATCAAAACCCTTGCTAGAGGCATGGCAAAAACTCAGCATCACAACAAAAAGCGTGACCCTGGCGATCGCCATTATTCTGGGTGTGTCGTTGCCAGCCATGGGCGTGAGCCTATTGTGCTTTTTAGTCATCGACTGCATACGCTGGAAAAAAGCCGTCCACTGATCGGAAGGCCTCGCCACGCTCTCTTTTGGCGAGGCCTTACGCGGTTTTTTACTGACTCAAGAAGCCATTTCACCTAAAATACGCCATCGCGTCATTCACAACGAAAAATACATTATGCATACCGCCTCGTTACCCATTCTAAGCCAACACACCCTAAATGCACTGAGCACCATTGAGCACGAAACACGTCGTCTTTTTCACGGTCGAGGTCGCTGTTTTGAAGGACTAGAACACATCACGGTGGATTGGTTACAAGGGCAAGTGCTGGTTTCTTTATTTAAGGCGCCTGCAGAGGATTTTCTATTGGCACTACAGGACACTCTTGAGCAATGGACGAGCACTCCACAATGGCAATCCAGCTCAACCAGGTCCCTGTTACTCCAACACCGCTACCAACAAAATACGCCGATAGAATGCATTTGGGGCGAACATCACACTCAGCAGCTGATCACTGAAAATGGTTTAACATTTAAGCTTGACCTCGACCGAAATCAAAACAGCGGATTGTTTTTAGACATGCGCTTAGGTCGAAAATGGGTAAAAGAAAACAGTCAACACAAACGTGTTCTGAACCTGTTCTCCTACACCTGTGGTTTTTCCGTTGCGGCGCTGGCGGGAGAAGCAGAATACGTGGTGAATATAGACATGGCTAAATCGGTACTGAACAGGGGCAGAGAAAATCATCGCCTAAATGGGCACGACCTTAGTCAAGTCTCTTTCTTTGGCCATGATATTTTCAAATCTTGGGGGAAAATCAAAAAATACGGTCAGTATGATCTGATTATTATCGACCCACCTACGTTTCAGAAAGGCAGCTTTGCCATCACCAAAGATTACCAGAAGATTTTACGCCGCTTACCAGAATTACTAACGCAAAAAGGCAAGGTACTCGCCTGCGTTAACGACCCAACATTAAGCGCTCAATTTTTGATTGACGGCATGAAAGCAGAAGCCCCAAACTTACAATTTCTGTCACGCTTAGACAATCCTGCTGAGTTTCCTGACATTGACTCAGAAAGTGGCTTGAAAGCACTTATTTTTCAAGCTTGATGTTTATTTTTCAGCATTTTCTTTTTTTGATCACATAGATAAAAAACGCAGCATTCTGCATCAACAACATCTGATCAGTCTTAAAAAAATGAAAAATAAATAAAATATTTCTCTTTTTAATGCAAATTAATTGTCTTTTATTGAGATAATGAATTTGCATTAGAAAACAACATTTACATTTTTTTCATCCTGTCATTATTAGCATTCGCCCCCTAAGAAAACACCCTTCTGGAATAGCGAATGAAAGCAGATAACACTCAAACAAACAACAAACCAAAAAATAAACGATCGTTAGCATCATCTTATACAAGCTTGCCTATTGTTTTGGCTTTTTATTATGCCGTTGTGGTTAACATCCCTCTTTATAATGATTTTTATAAAATATTATCTGGCCTAGATAATGTTCACATAAGCTTTATCATCGCTATTCCATTGTTTATTTTTTTATTGAACAGTATTGTTTTTAGCGTCTTTAGCTGGCCTTATATTGGCAAACCCATTTTCTCCTTACTCTTGATCACCTCCAGCATGGTGAGCTATGTCATGTTGTTTTACGGCATCAATGTCGATTACGGCATGATCGAAAACGCATTTGAAACAGACGTCAGTGAAGCCGCGTCTTATCTCAATCTACACTCTTTCACCTGGGTGACCATCACGGGTGTTATTCCGGCTATCCTGGTCGCTCTCGTGCCAATGAAACCAGGCCTTGGGCTGCTTAAAAAGGCCATTTCTATCATAACGTTATTCGCCTTACTCTTATTCTTATTGTTTTTCACCTACAAAGATTTTAGCGCTGTTGGACGCAACAATTCTTATCTGAAAAAGATGATTCTCCCAGGGTATTATGTCTACAGCACTTACCACTATGTTCGAGATACTTACTTCTCTACACCAATGACGTTTAAGCACATTGGAGAAGACGCAAAAATAGTGGTTAAAAATGCAGACCCAAAAGTGAATGAGAAGCCTACTTTGTTTTTCTTTATTCTAGGCGAAACAGCACGCTCACAAAATTATGCATTAAACGGCTACGCCAAAAACACCAACCCTTATACTGAAAAACAAGACGTTATTTCCTTTCAAAGCGTTCACTCTTGCGGTACCGCCACTGCGGTGTCTGTTCCTTGTATGTTTTCCCAACAAGGACGACACGATTACGACAAACAACGTTCATATAATCAAGACAACGCACTGGATATACTGCAACGCGCTGGCGTGTCTTTGCTGTGGAAAGAAAACGATGGGGGAGATAAAGAGGTTGCCAAGCGTATTCCGAAAGTACAAATCGACCGCTCGCATGACAACCAGTTTTGCAACGGTGGTACCTGCTTAGACATGGCGCTACTGCAAGGCTTAGACAGTGAAATCAATGCCATGAAAGGCAATGAAAAGCTGGTCGTCATGCATCTTATGGGCAGTCACGGACCCACCTATTATTTGCGTTACCCAAAGGCTCAACAGAAATTTTTACCGGATTGCCAAAGCAGCGAAATAGAAAACTGCTCGACCGATCAAATCGTCAACACCTATGACAATACGATTGTGTACACAGATTATGTGGTGAGCCAAGCAATTGATAAACTCAAGACACTAAGCAATCAATACAATACCGCGTTGCTTTATCTCTCGGATCACGGAGAGTCTCTAGGCGAAAACGGCCTGTATCTACATGGCGTACCTTATGCGGTAGCGCCTGATTTTCAAACCACGGTTCCCTTGATCTTATGGATGTCCGACGGCTTTAAGAAAAGCAAAAACATTGATGAGAGTTGCTTGAAAAAAGCCGCCAAAAACGGAGATTTTTCTCAAGATTATGTGTTCAGTTCACTTCTTGGCATTATGGATGTTCAAACCACCGCTTACGATAAGAACCTAGATATCTATCACGCTTGTCGTTCCTAAAACCGATACCTGCACTCTTCTCTTAACAAGGGAAGAGTGCACTCCAATGACACTTCCTTATAATTGCCTCTTTTTAATCACTTTAAACCCTTTTTCTTTTGTGTTTTTTTCAACCGCCTTTCACTAGAATCACGCCTTTGTTTTTCATAAACTAGGAATAAAAATGAGCGAGAAAAAGACGTCTCAAAAAAAGGAACCTAGGTTTCAGCTTTCTTATAGCTCTCTGTCTTTCATTCTGGCCATTTATTATACTCTAGCCGTCAACCTTCCTTTTTATCGTGAGCTGAAAACAGTATTAACCAGCATTGGAGACATGAATGTCGTTACCATTCTGCCTATCCCGCTTTTTTTGCTGTTAATACTCAATATTATCTTCAATCTTTTTAGCTGGCCTTATGTCGGCAAAGCGTTTTTTATCTTTCTACTCATCACCTCCAGTATCGTTAGTTACACCATGTTGTTTTATGGCATTAATGTCGATTATGGGATGATAGAAAATGCGCTTGAGACAGATTCAAGTGAAGCGGCGTCTTACTTGAACCTACACTCAATCAGTTGGATTACCATTACCGGTGTTATTCCGTCCCTATTAGTGGCCTTTGCCCCAATGAAACCAGGGATTGCCTTGCTTAGAAAAGCCATCGCGATAGGCCTGTCTGTCATTCTGCTTTTGCTCTTGTTGTTTTTCTCTTATAAAGATTTAAGTGCCGTAGGAAGGAATCATGGCTCACTCAAAAGAATGATCATTCCGACCTATTACCTTTACAGCGCTTATAACTATTTACACGATACTTATTTTACTCGCCCGATCCCTTTCAAACACATTGGCGAAGACGCGACACTGAGTAACAAAAGCAGCAATGAAAAACCCACTCTGTTTTTCTTTATCCTTGGTGAAACCGCACGCTCACAAAACTACGCATTAAATGGATACGCGAAGAACACCAACCCTTATACAAAAGAACAGAACGTCATTTCATTCCAAAGCGTGCACTCTTGCGGCACGGCGACGGCGGTCTCCGTACCTTGTATGTTTTCGCAACAAGGGCGTCACGACTACAACAAAAAGCGCACTTATAACCAAGACAATGTGATGGATATTTTGCAGCGCGCTGGCGTCTCTTTACTGTGGAAAGAAAACGACGGCGGCGATAAAGATGTGGCCAAGCGTATCCCTAAAATAGTCATAGACAGATCACGCAAAGATCAATTTTGCAATGGCAGTACCTGCTTAGACATGGCACTACTGCAAAACCTCGACAGCCAAATAGCAGCCATGAAAGGCAAGGACAAATTACTGGTCATGCATGTAATGGGCAGCCATGGACCAACCTATTATCTACGCTACCCAAAAGAACAAGAAAAGTTCTTACCGGATTGCCAAAGCAGTGAAATAGAAGATTGCTCTGTAAACAGCATAGTCAACACCTACGACAACACCATTGTTTACACTGACTACGTCATTAGCCAAGCGATTAACAAGCTGAAAAACTTAAGTGGGCAATACAACACCGCCCTTTTTTATATTTCAGATCATGGGGAATCATTAGGGGAAGATGGCTTGTTTTTACACGGGGTTCCTTATGCCGTTGCGCCAGCCTTCCAAACCACAGTGCCGCTTATTTTATGGCTGTCTGACGGCTTTAAACAAAGCAAACACATCGACGAAGCCTGTTTAAGGAAAGAAGCCAAGAAGGGCGACTTTTCTCAAGATTACGTTTTTAGTTCCTTGCTTGGCATCATGGACGTAAAAACCAACGCCTACGATAAAAATCTAGATATTTACCAGCCCTGTCGTGACTGATCGCGCGGCATTTTATTGGGCTATTTTGGCGGGCTTCCTTTTACCAAAGCGCCCTCCTATAAACATCTTTAACCCCGCTGCCTGCCACTCGATTCTGCTTAGCCAAAGCGGTTCGAGTGTCAGCTAAAGCGAGCCAGGCTCATTGAAAACTTGTGCATTTTTTTACAAACAAACGCAGCCTATTCCTCTCTATTTGTCTCAACGCTTCGTAAAAACGCCAGATATTTCACGAAAATCATCAGATTCCACCATCAAAATGACTTTTTTCTTTAATAATACTGCCATATTTAGATCATATTTTTTATACTAGCGGCCTTTTTTAAAAAGTCTGACCATTTGCTCAAACTTTATCCCCTCGTTGGTCTAATCTCTACCAATAAGCAGCGCCACAGCGCTTATTTGGAACGAAATTAGGTAATTTAACTAAAAAAGGTCACTCAATGCTCGAACGTTTCTTTCAACTAAAAGCTCACAACACGACGATACGTAATGAAATCATAGGCGGGATAACCACCTTCCTGACCATGGCTTATATTATTTTCGTCAACCCTTCCATCCTTGCTCAGGCAGGCATGGATCAAGGCGCGGTGTTTGTCGCTACCTGTATTGCTGCGGCCGTCGGCTGTTTGATTATGGGGCTGTATGCGAATTACCCAATCGCTTTAGCCCCTGGTATGGGGCTTAATGCCTTTTTCACTTACGGTGTGGTTCTAGGCATGGGCTACACATGGGAACAAGCATTAGGCGCTGTGTTCCTTTCTGGTTGTGTGTTTATTCTGATCAGCGTGTTTAAAATTCGCGAATGGGTGATTAACGCCATTCCTTCTTCCTTAAAACTCGGCATCGCCGCAGGCATTGGTTTATTCTTAGCCATGGTCGCACTGCAAAATGCGGGCATTATCGTGAAAAACCCAGCCACCTTGGTCACCTTAGGTGACTTATCCAAGCCGGCGGCTATTTACGGCTTCTTGGGCTTTTTCATCATTTCTGCTTTGTCCTACTTAAGAGTCACAGGCGCGGTGATGATCGGCATTCTTTGCGTGACCGTACTGTCGATTGTGTTTGGCAACAGTGAATTTGCTGGCGTCATATCCACTCCGCCGTCTATCGCACCCACTTTTTTACAAATGGATGTGAAAGGTGCCTTTAATATTGGCATGATCAGCGTCATTTTTGCGTTCTTGTTTGTCGATCTATTTGATACATCAGGCACCCTATTGGGCGTGGGGCAACGCGGTGGTTTATTGGACAAAGACGGAAAACTTCCACGTCTTAAGAAAGCCTTACTAGCCGACTCCACTGCCACTGTGATTGGTGCTTCTTTTGGTACCTCCTCTACCACAAGCTACATCGAAAGTGCATCAGGCGTTGCGGCTGGCGGTCGTACTGGTCTGACCGCTGTGGTCGTGGGACTGCTCTTCTTATTGAGCTTGTTCTTCTCACCATTGGCAGCGTCTATTCCGTCTTACGCTACCGCGGGTGCCTTGCTTTATGTGGCTGTGTTAATGACCAGCAGCCTAGCAAAAGTAGATTGGGAAGATATTTCAGAATCTGCACCTGTGTTGATTGCCGCCTTCACTATGCCATTGACCTACTCCATTGCACACGGTATTGCGCTGTCTTTCATCAGCTACGCGGTTATTAAGTTGCTATCAGGACAAGGTAAGCAAGTTGGTATTAGTGTTTATGTTTTAGCGGTGTTCTTCATTGTGAAATACCTGTTCTTCACATAACTCGACATCCTGCTATAGACCAAAATTACGCCCCGCTTTATGAGTGCATAAAGCGGGGCTTTTTGATAAATCGACTAGCAAATTTGTGTGCCAGGTCCTGTCTTTCTTAAAACCTCTGGGAAGTCGAGCCTCCTCACAGTCATCACTTCTCATGATCTTTTCATCAATCACTGAGGCCAACATCACTTGGTGGCGGCCACGCAAATTCATATAGACTCTTTGCTCCTTGAATAGTAAAGCAGCTGAGGTAGGACGATACGATTCATCCTATAAACGCTTAACGCCTTTTAAACGTCATCGCGCTTATGGTGTCACCTAGGTGGGTTTAGACAATATCTAGAAACGCACCAACGACAAAAAGATGAATGGTATCTCGCATGCCATTGTCGATGGTCTCTATCGGCTGTTGTCACAATATCGACTTAATAAAAAAGCAAGAGAAAAGGTCTATAAAGTGACGATCCATAACCACTCAGGCACAACGAATGATTTGAACACGCGCTTATCGAAAAGAAGAAAGGCTCTACAAGGCCGTGTAGAATATTTGATCAAACAACGCACACCTTGCTACATTATTGACACAGAGACGGTGTTTTTGCGTACCCAAATCGTTCATAAACCTATTTTAATAGGTCTGTAATTGGTTATTTCTCTGCATACATTTTTTCATCGGCCAGATGAATTAACTCATCTAAAGTGCGGCCATCCTGCGGAAAAACGGCGGCTCCGATCGAGGCAGAAATAGAGATAGGTCTGGGTCCACAGAGAAAAGGGCTGGCTATTTTCAACTTTAAGCTCTGTTGGTACTCTTCAGGCTGCCGACCTTTTTTTATTACCAAAAACTCGTCTCCCCCAATACGAAATGCAATATCATCAGGGGCTAAACAGGCTTTTATTTTCTGGGCCACCTTGATTAGCACTTTATCACCAAAACGATGGCCAAATTGATCATTAATGTTTTTAAACTTATTTAAGTCGATAAAAAATAAGATAAGAGACCCTTCTCCGTTTACTTCCTTTTCTACTTCTTTGCTTAAGGCCGTAAATTTTTTACCTAAATAAGAACGATTGTATAAACCTGTAAGTTCATCATGAATAGCCATATAATTTAGTTTTTCATAACTTATTTTCCATTCAATTAAGCTAAATAATAAACCTTTTATCTTATCCGCTGTTTTTTCAAAGCTTATATCTAGAATATGATCTGACTCTTTGACTAATTCAACGATCCCTTTCATATTCTCAATCGAAAAATCCATCACCCCAAGCGACTTTCCCCCTTGAGCGCCAAGCCCTTTTAGGGCTTCCAAAAGTTCATCGTTGGTGCCTGTATGATGCAATATCATTTGTTCAGATTTTTTCAGAATTTGACTGTCTGAGTAATCAGAAAAATGTGAAAACACATTTTTCTTTAGTAAAGAGAAGCGCACGGACATAAAATACACGTTATCTGACAGCTCTTTCACCAAATCTGCAATGAATTGATCTAAAGTAATGGCTAAATCAGACGCTTTATTGAAATAATCTCGTTCAATCATTAAAAGCGCTTCGTTCACTCGATTTTGCTTTTCACGCTTTACCAGTGATGTGTAATCTACAATTCGGATTAGAATTCCAGTGATTCCTTGCAAGGGAGAAACCAGAGCAGAAACATTTAATGCATGTTCTTCAGAGATGACTTTATCACGATAAAATGGCAAGATTTTCTTATGCATTTTATGGGACAACACCCGGCTCAATGATGAACTAACGGCACCATCAACAGCATCAACAAGTTGACTTGAAACGTCACCACAAAAAGCCTCAGTTAATAACAGGCCTTGATAATCTTCTTTTGCTTTAACACTGTTTTTCTGAACCCAGTCATTAAGGTATACGATTCCACCCTCGGGGTTTAAAATAATCACCCCACCTTCAATACAATCAAATGATGACAACAAAACATCAACAGGTATTAAGCCTTTCATCACTAGAGTTCCTCTAGACTTCTAAGATAATCTTGTAAGGTATCTTTAAAGGACCCATTTTCTGTAAAATCAATAACAAAGACCACATGCCCTGATAAATTCCGACTTTTTAGATAAAAATCAATTTTCAAAAGCATAATAACCGTTTCAGCGCTTTCTTTTGGGACCAACTGATTAACCAAACGTGCTGGCTGCGTATGGAAAGTCTGAGGTAATAATGTGGCAAGTGGTTTATTTAAAATATTAGAAATAGTAGACAAGCAATTATTAAGAAGAATATTACCCAATTCAGACAAGGCCTCTTCTTCCAACTCTACGTCCACTTCTCCGTCAAAATCATCTCCCCCCAGCATAACATTTACCAAGTCAAGGCTACGGGATTCAGGAAAAAGCAACGCAGCCTTTCCTGAGAAAAAGCCAGAGAATTCTTGGCTAACCCCTGTTAAGGAGCTAGGTAATCGTTCTTCAAACACATGAGTCGCATCATCTAACGTTAAGAACTCTAGAATAGGGACACATAAGAGCACCTCTTCACCTGCAATTTGTGATAAAGAAGCCGCTGATTTGCCCACCCCAATATTGACAAGTTCAACCACCAAATCAAATTCATCATCGCTTAAAAACGATTTCATATTAAACACCTACAACACTGGCAAGCTCTTCAGGTTTCGCTGGTTTTGCAATGAAACCTATGCCTAACGAAGCCGCTCGATCTCTAATAGCATCTTGAATATTCGCCGTTACCAAGGTTTGTTTCACTTTAGGATGAGTCATTAACAGCACTTCAGCCAATTCAAGGCCATTTCGATCTGGCATGTTGTAATCAATGAGCGCCCGATCAACCGTGACTGTCTTCAGCAGCTCCTCCGCTGCATCGGCGCTGGCCGCTTCGCTGATAATAATCGAGTCATCAAGTCGTCTTAATGCTTTAGATAAAGCCAAACGACTCACTTTACTATCGTCAACCAATAAAATTCGTAATGCCATAAGGGTCCTATTAAATTTGCGCTACTGATATAACACCTTATGATATATGAGGTTTTCTGAATTAGAGACTGTCAGCTAACAGATATTTGTTACTCTTTGTCTATATATGTATTTTTCAGTAAAAATGAAAAATTCAACCAACTCTCCCCCTTATAAGATACCGCTCTAGCAGGGCTCTCCATTTGCACTTTATAAGCAAATAAGGCAAAAAAACGCACAAAGAGGTCAATTTTGACACAATTTCACTCGCCGCCTTTAGCAAGATTGACGTCAATCCATAAAATGCGCAGAATTAATTGCCTATGCACCTATTGCATAGACAAGTAACTTTTAAATTCTTATTGCAAGGTTCTTCATGACATCGCCATACCACGTAATCGATGAAACACTTTTAACCAATCTCGGCTTTTTACTCGGCAAAAGCGCTCAGATAAAAGATCGCCTTCTGGATCATTATCTCGCTGTCGAAGACATAACATCGAGTCAAGCTAAGGTGCTATTCACGGTTTTCTTTCTTAAAAACCAACGCTCTTCTGACATCAGTAAAGCGCTAAACGTCGACAGCAGTGCGGTCACTCGAATGCTAGATCGACTCGAAAAGAAAGAACTGATTCAGCGTATGGCAGACCCTGATGATCGCCGCTCAGTGTTTATTGAGTTGACAACGAAAGGACATGAAATCACCTCACGAGCTTTGCCTCTTGCTAATGAAGCCATTGATAAATTAACCGAGTGCTTAACCCCAGATGAAAAACAAAGCTTGCAGCATTGCTTAGGAAAAATTGTCAATTTTTTTCACACCGAAGAGTGTCTGTTGAATAATAAAAAGGATGCAACATGCTAAAACTGGCGAAGATTACGACCTATGTGTCGCTATGCCTTCTTTATGGGTGCGCGCCACCGTCAAGTATCAAAACACACAACACCCTAACGGACAAAACCTTGGTGAGTCACGCGACTAGCCTAGAAAGCAAAAAGCTGTATTCGGCTAACTGGCCTTCTCAATCATGGTGGTTGTCGCTGGGGGATATCCAACTAAACAACTTGATCGAGCAAGCACTGCAGCACAGTCCCAACATCCAGTTGGCCAATGCTAATTTAGAAAAAGCATCCGCCTTAGTGATGGCAGCAGACAGCAAATTTGATCCCGTCGTGTCCGCCAATGCGAGCGCCACTCGCTCTCGTTTGTCTCGCTCAGAAGATTACACCTACCAAGGTAGCCAATACGGCACCCTATATGGTCTTGGGCTAAACATGAGCTATTCCTTCGATTTATGGGGAGGCAATAAAGCCGCTTGGATTGCCAGTGTAAGCAATCAAAAAGCCGCTGAAATAGACCATCAAGCCGCGAAGATAAATTTATCATCCGCCATCATTCGAACTTACATTCAACTGGCCAATGCATATGCATTAGAAGACCTTGCCAAAGACGATTTCGAACGCACCCAGCGTATCGTTTTGATCACGGAAAAATTATTACAAAGCGGTCTAACCTCAAATGATCGCTTGTACACAGCACAAAGCAACGAAGCGTCTTCTAAACAGGTTCTAAAGCAGAGAGCGCTGAGCATTCAGTTGCTAAAAAATGCCTTGGCAACATTGATAGGCGATGGACCTGACCTTGCCAATAACATTCAGCGCCCAAGCGCCCACCTAAGCGCCAAACTCAACTTACCTGCTGAGCTACCAGCGAATCTTATGGCACATCGCCCTGACATTGTGGCGGCGAAATGGCGCATCGAAGCCGCCAGCAAAAACATTGATGTGGCCAAAACGCGCTTTTACCCTAACGTCAATTTGAGCGCCAGTGCTGGCTTTAAAAGCGTGCTAGGGGACTCCATGTTTGGCGAACCAAGCCGCTCTTGGAGTGTCGGCCCTGCCATTTCCTTGCCCTTATTTACGCAAGATCTCAAGGCCAACTTGATCGATCAAAGCGCTGATTATGATTCGGCCGTGGCGCATTACAACCAAACGATCAGCAAAGCCTTTGGCGATGTGACCGACCGAATTTTGACCATTAAATCGGTTAACAAACAAATCGCAGATGCCCAACGCAGCGCCAAACTGGCTGCTCAGAGTTACCACATCACGGAAAAGCGCTACCAATCCGGGATGGGCAGTCAATTGGAAGTGTTACTCATCGAGAATCAATTATTGCAAGCTGAGTCGGCACTGACACTACTGAAAAATCAGCTACAAGAACAGCAAGCCGCTCTTATTGAAGCCCTAGGCGGTGGTTTTGGGGATGATCAAACGGTCTCTACCTCTAAACATTAATGGTGAATAAAATTATGCAAAACAACGACGCAAACACAGCAGCACCAACAAACAGCAAGCGTAAAAAAAGCTTAATCATACTGTTTATTATTATTGTCTTAGGCGCCATCGCCGTTAGCTGGTATTACGAGACATACATTGTTGGCAATCAAACAACAGACGACGCTTACGTTAATGGCAACATTGTTTCGATTACGTCTGAAACAGTCGGAACAGTCACACAAATCACCGCTGATGATGGGGATTATGTGAAAAAGGGGCAAGTCCTAGTGCGTTTTGATGAAGCAGATGCCGACATCGCCTACGAAGACGCAAAAGCAAAATTAGCGCAGGCCGTGCGCCAAGTAAGAGCCATGTTCAATAACGTGACCCAAGCGGAAGCCGTTGTCGCGTCTCAAGAAATCACCCTGCACAAGGCACAAAAAGATTACCAACGT
The DNA here is from genome assembly GCF_044542435.1 of Marinomonas sp. NPDC078689. Lineage (NCBI taxonomy): Bacteria > Pseudomonadati > Pseudomonadota > Gammaproteobacteria > Oceanospirillales > Oceanospirillaceae > Marinomonas > Marinomonas sp. NPDC078689. The sequence continues at coordinate 154,173 of NZ_JBITUJ010000006.1, forward strand.
CGTAAAAACATGGTGAAAGCCGGTGGTTTGTCACAAGAAGACTTAAGCCACGCAAAAGACATGGTCGATTCGGCACAAAAACAATTGGCGGTTTCCGTTGAACAATTAAAAGCGCAACAATCGATGATATTTGGCACCACAGTCGAGACACACCCAGTTGTCAAATCCGCGATTGCCAACGTAAAACAAGCGTACCTAGCCAAACAACGCACACAAATAGTGGCACCAGTGACCGGCTATGTGGCTCGTCGACAAGTGCAACTTGGACAACGTATCTCTCCCAGCGCAACATTAATGGCCGTAGTACCCTTGCATGATGTTTGGGTAGACGCCAATTTTAAAGAGACGCAACTCGACAATATGCGCATTGGCCAGCCCGTGTCCTTGGTCAGTGACCTGTATGGTGACGAGGTTGTTTTCCACGGCACAGTCGAAAGCTTGGGGATTGGTACCGGCAGTGCCTTCTCCGTGTTGCCAGCGCAAAATGCAACGGGTAACTGGATCAAAATTGTACAGCGCTTACCGGTGCGCATTAAGCTTGATAAAAATGAGCTGGCTTCACACCCTCTTCGCATTGGTTTATCCATGAATGTCGATGTGAACACAGTAAGCCCATCAGGCAAATTATTGGCCACAGACAGCCCTGCAAAACCTCGTTTTGAGACCGACGTTTACCATCAAACGATGCAAGGCGTGGCACAAGTTATCAGCCAAATCATCAAAGAAAATGATGCGCAACGTCACCCTGCATCCGCGAACCAGCCGTAAGGACTATCTATGAGTCAACAAGAAGGGTTTCGTCCCGCTAATATGGCTCTGTGTGTGTTTGCCATTGCGCTGGGTGTTTTCATGCAAGTGCTGGATACCACGATTGCCAACGTCTCTTTGCCCACCATTTCAGGCAGCATGGGCGTCAGTTTTAACCAAGGAACCTGGGTTATTACGTCTTTCACCGTCTGTAATGCCATCGGCTTGCCTATCACTTCGTGGCTCAGCCGACGCTTTGGTGAAGTGCAGCTTTATACGGCGGCACTGTTAAGCTTTATTACCACTTCTTTTTTGTGTGGCATATCGCAAAACATGGCGGAATTAGTGGTCTTTCGAGCATTACAAGGCTTGTCTGCGGCGCCACTTTTTCCAATGAGCCAAGTGCTATTAATGTCTATTTTCCCTCGTGCAAAACGCGGCATGGCATTGGCATTAATCGGTATGGTAGCGGTAGTAGGGCCGATCGTAGGGCCTATTTTGGGCGGTTGGCTTACCTATAACTACAGCTGGCCATGGATTTTCTTTATCAACATCCCTGTAGGGTTGTTCTCCGTGAGCGTTATCTTGGCGCAATTGAAAGATCGTCCGCAGGAAAAAACCAAGCCCAAACTGGACATTATTGGCTTGACGGCCATGGTATTGGGTGTCGGAGCATTGCAGATTGTATTGGATAAAGGCAACGACCTGGATTGGTTCTCTAATCAGTGGATTATTATTGGGTCGGTCTTTGCAGCAATTATGTTGGTATTTATGGTTATTTGGGAATTAACCGACGAGCACCCTGCTATTAACTTGCGCTTGTTCGCCAATCGTAACTTTTGCATTGGCACCATATTGCTAACGTTAGGGTACGCAGGCTTTTTCAGCATCAACTTAATATTGCCCCAGTGGATGCAAACGCAATTGGGCTACACCGCATTGTGGGCAGGCCTAGCGGCTGCGCCCATGGGCATATTGCCCTTGATCATGTCACCACTACTGGGGAAATTTGGCCATCGTATGGACATGCGTTGGTTGGCCGGCAGCTCATTCGTTGTCATAGGCATCAGCTGTTACTTGCGCACCTTGTTTAATTTGGACATAGATTTCGCCACCATTGCGCTTATCCAACTGTTTATGGGCATTGGCATCGCGCTTTTCTTTATGCCAATGACAACCATATTGATGTCTGACCTTAATGGACCCGACATTGCCGATGGCGCCTCGTTATCGACCTTTATACGAACCCTCGGCGCCAGTTTCGCCTCTTCATTAACCGCTTGGATATGGGCACGAAACTCAAGCGTCCATCATTCGGTGTTAAGTGAGCAGATATCACCTTACAACCCGCTTGTATCACAGCAATTGCAAAATCCAAGCACGGCCACTTTGATGAACTTCAATCAAACAGTGACGTCACAGGGCTTGATGATGTCTACCATTGATCTATTTACCATGCTAATGGTGCTGTTCTTTGTACTCACACCGTTTATTTTCTTCACGAAAAAAGCCCTAAAAGAACACTAACCATACCACCACACAGAGGCCTAGAACCATTCAAGGACAGGCACCCTTAAAAAGCAGTAACCACAAGGGTTTTAGCATGCCTGTCTTTTTTAAATTTGTCTTTTTTAAATTAATAAGACAGGCATCTTTAAAAGCCAACGATGACAAAGGCTTGAATATGTTTGTTCTACTAATTTATTTAATAAAAGGAGGAACTTGAGGCTAGAGCGCACATTCTCGTTGAGTGAAGTGGTTATTTGGCCTTTTTTGGCCATGAGAACCCCTCAACGCCATGCTGATACCTTGTAATTTATTCGACTATTTCAATCAGGCGAGTAGCTGAGCGCTTTTTCGATTGCGTCTGCGATGGTGCGATTCGCAGTACTGGTCAATGGACGATGCCTGCCCGACGACTCTTCCTGTTCTGGCTTCGAACTCGGTTGCAATACACACCCAGTTGTCAGACGAGATATTCAATCGCTGTAGGATGGGAAGTAAGGAGGCATCAATCGCGCCTTTTTTGCCTTCTTTCACTATGCGCCCTGTCATATCGACCAGCTCTAAATAATCCGCCAGTTTAAAAGGCAAACCGTTGGGCATGTCTTTTCGTGGATGACCGACAAAAGGATGCAGCGTCTTGGGCTGGCTGTTTTCTTTCACGGCAAGCACGCGCTTCTTAATACTGGTGAAATCGGAGCTTTCTGGAGTGTCACTAATACCCGACCTGACTGGATTTAGATCCACATAGGCCATGCAAGCGATCAGCGCCGCTTCGTCCAATAAAGCCTGGGATTTAAAGCGTCCTTCCCAAAAGTGACCTGTGCATTCGTCTTCTAAATTGGCTCGCCGTGCAATCGGCTCGTTAAGCTCTTTCATAAACCAGCTAATGTCTGTTAAGCGTGCTCGATAAGTTTCAGCGGCGGCTTCCACTACAGAGGTCACATAAGCTGGAAGCGTGCCGCCAAGCAAGTATTGCTGAGTAAAGGTCGTGCCTTTATGAAGCTTATGCCAGCGTTCTAACACCTCCACGACAGACCAGTTTTTCGCACTTTCTGAATCGATATGCAGCACAACATGAAGATGGTTACTCATCACCGCATAGGCACACACATCGATCGAAAAGACACTGGCGAGAAACAACAAACGGCGCTCGACCCAGCTTCGTCGATGTTCGTAGCTCGCACCAGTAAATGGATCCTCACCGCACAAAAAAGCACGACGCACACATCGGGCCACGCAGTGATAATAAGGGGTATCGTCTAAGCATACTTGCTGACTTCTGGGCATTGGCATAATCCCGTTCCTCTTCCTTGAGAAAACAAAAATTAAGTATAGAAGAAGTCTGAAAAATAAACCGAAAAGAGCGATAAGTACCGTGGTTACTGGCTTTTTCGTATGCCTGTCTTGGGTGTAGTTGGGCGTTAAATGGGAGGTTAAACGATAAACGCCCTTTATAAGTGCGTCTGATTGTGTCTTTTGTAGTATTATTGGACAACAAATAGGTCACAATACAAAATCATGCTAATCTTGATCTATATTTTGAAGCCGCTTATTAAAATTGGCTCGCGACGTTTGACGCTAAGGACACCATGACCAATAATTTCACTTCTATTTCGACCTCTTCAAGAAGCTTGCATATCCAAGTGGCACGAACCATCGCGCGTCGTATTTTGTCTGGAGAAATGCCGCAAGGCTCAATTGCGCCAAACGAAATGACATTATGCGAACAATTTGGCGTGAGCCGAACAGCGCTGCGTGAAGCCATTAAATTGCTAACCTCTAAAGGTTTGCTTGAATCCAGACCTAAAATTGGCACCAAGGTTGTCTCAAGAGATCGCTGGAACTTTCTCGACCCACAATTGATTGAATGGATGGATGGCTTAAGCGATCCAGCGGAGTTCTGCACACAATTTCTTGGCCTAAGACGGGCGGTAGAACCAGAAGCCTGTGCTCTGGCAGCGCTCCACGCCACGCCAGAACAGAAAGCAGAGCTCACTGTCATCTTTCAGCAAATGGAAAAAGCCGCTCAGCATTTCGAGCACGATACTTGGACAAGCGTTGACTTAAGCTTTCATCGACTTATTTTCAACTCAACCAATAACGATTTCTACTTACCATTTGGCAATATTTTAACCACCATGTTTGCCACCTTTATCAAACACTCATCCGCCCACGGCGGCGTCTGTTTGAACGAACACAGGCTCATTTTTGAAGCCATTATTGCCGGCGACAGCGATGGCGCACGCAACGCCTCTCGCGATCATTTGCAATCTACTAAGCACCGTTTGCCAGAAGCCGTCTAATCTCCCTCTCTTTTAAGCGCAGCATGACGCGATAACCCTGATGCTGCGCTTAATTCCGTTTTTCTATAACAGCCTCACTCTAATTCCCCCCTGGCCGTTTCTTTTCTAGCACCTCAGACCAACAGAGTGTCGTGTTTATTTTGACTAAAATATTTTTATGCTATTATAATACAATTAGGCATTATAAAAATAAGACGAGGGGTTTCTATGAGCACATTTTTTCAATCTCAAGAACACGAATGGGAAGATCTAGGCAGCGGCATTAAACGCAAAATTGTTGGTCACACAGACAACTTAATGGCCGTGCATCTTTGCTTTGATAAAAACGCCGTCGGCCACCCACATGCCCATGATATTCATGATCAGATTGGTTATGTCGTAGAAGGCAGCTTTGAGGCCGAAGTGAATGGCGTAAAACAGATCTTGAAAAAAGGCGATGCGTACATTGCACAAAAACACTTTGTTCACGGTGCGGTGGCATTAGAAAACAACAGCATTTTGTTAGACATGTTCTCCCCTGCTCGAGAAGATTTCCTCAATAAAACACTCACGCCCTGATTTATCCGAACACACTTTTAGAGGTCTGAAACAAGGCAAGCGCCCTGCTTCAGACGATCTAATAAGATTATAAATCAACTAATTATAATGAAAGCGGGGTAATTGCTCTTACCTTAATAGAGTCCAACTCTATAAGCTCCCCTACTTTTGGGCGCACCTCATTGACCCACCAATCATTGTAAGTTTGCTCAGACACTTGTTGGCGTTGCTGCTCACTATCAAACTCACGCGTCCAAATAAAGAACTCATCACCCTTGTCGTCTTTATACAAATTGGTGCTGAGAATTCTCATGCCTTGTGAACGCTGGTACGGCAACAATTCGTCGCGCATCCATGTCACCCATTGGTCCGCTTTGCCTGGTTTGATTTTATATTCACGAAGTTCAACGATTTTCAAAATACACCCTTACTTAATAAAAATCCAAAGTGACTCAATAAAAAACATCAAGAATCGCCACTTTGAGAAAAAAGTCTCAACAACAGAGTCCATTAAAATGAAACCATGGCAGCCATCAAAAAATGAGCGATGAACACCATGCTATTCGCCCCTGTATCATTAAGACTTACTGTTTAATTGCCAATCATAATCCAAGAAATCAAGGGTCAATGATTGACGCTTTAACTGGTCTACGGCGCTTGGCGTTAACGACAAATCAGCAGCATGATCAACAAGAAACGCGTCTAATGAGTCATAACCATGCCAACCTTTTTCAAAATCTTCTCGATACCATTTAAAAATAGAAGACAATGCCAAGGTGTCGCCTTGCAAACGATTGCGGCTGCGATCCGCTAAAAAAAGTCGAGTTTGCTGACTTAATAACGCATCAAGATTGTCACCCTGATACGCCTGGTTAGCCAATGCTGGACAACCAATGCTGGCACAATTAACAGCAAAGTGAATTCGCGGGTCCTGATAACGATCAGAGCCTCGAATCAGGGTATGCTCAATGTTGTCCAACGAGCGCTTCTCACCTAACAGTGGAATGAACTTTTTGCTCCAAGGCGAACGAAACAAACTGCCAAGATCTTTGATTGATGTTAAATCAGGCCACTTGGTCAAAATCAACTCAACCGTCCAAGCGTTGTAAGCATTAATAAGCCAGGCTAACTGATCGTTTTTTGGCCACGCATCAAACTGTTTCTGCGTTACGCCAGACAAGCTTGTTAAATAACTATCTAGCTGCGCTTTGTCATCAGCAAAGCCTTGATAATCGACCTGACTTGCCTGCCCGCCATTCAGTAAATACACGTGTCGCTGTAGTAAGTCATTCCATTTGCTGTGATCAAAAGAAGCCGCGCTTGCAAACGCACTTTGCCCAGCAAACAACGCAAGCAGTAAAACCAGTATTTTTGTCATGATAAACGCCTCAACACCTTAATATTTTGTGATTGTGCTTATGAAAAGCTCATAAATAGTCAGCATTAGACGCAACACCTCACTCGCTTCTTACAGTTTTTCTGAAAAACTCAAACACTGGATCGGCAAAGTGAGGCAACCCCTCTCGGGATAATCTGATTTAATTCCTCTCAAGAGACGATTGCAAGAGTGCCCGAGCTTTGTCCAAATGATTCAATATTTCTTGAGCATTCTCTCCCTGCTTGGTTTTTACCGAGGTACTGGAACGGACAATTAACCGCGTCGGCAAAATCAATTGGCAATACGAATGAGGCGTCTGCTCTGTGCTGTCCAACAAACGCTTAACCGCTTGCTGACCTAACGCCAAGAAATCTTGTTCCACCGTGGTCAAAGGAGGCGTAAAAAAGGCACTGTCACTGATGTTATCAAACCCGACCACAGACACCTTATCTGGCACTGATATTCCTAACTCATTTAACGCACACAGCACCCCCAAAGCCATTTGGTCGTTCGCCACCAACACAGCATCAAAAGATTGCTTCTTAGCAAGCGCATCACGAATCGCCAAATAGCCGCTTTGAGCGTCCCAATCCCCTTCATAACTTGCCACTATATTTTTCCCATTTTGCGTCAGCTCGTCACGCCATCCAGCCCGTCTTAACGACGACCCGGTTGACGCATTAGGCCCTGTAACAAGCAAAAAATCCTCTCGCTGGCAGGCGATCAAATGCTGCACGGCCATTTTGGCGCCTTCCGTATGTTCTGCACACACATAGTTCACCTTGCTGTGTTCAGGCACATCAATAAACATAAAATTCAGCGAGGTAAACTGCTCAACCAACTGCTCTGCCATCTCTTGCGTCAAGGGCACATTAACCACAATGTAATCCACTTGCTGAGAAGCCAACTCTCTGATGGCCGCTTTAATTCTGCCAAATTCATTATTTTCGACAATAGACAAAGCGGCCCCATAGCCTTTTTCATAGGCCTGCTGGCGCACCCCATTGACGATCAAAGCCACCCCGTGCAAGGCGATATCAAGCGACACAATGCCCAAGGTTTTGGACTTGCCGCGACTCAGCATTTGTGCGCCTTTATTGGGAATATAGCCTAGCGCATTGATCGCTTGGTTCACTCGATCACGAGTCTCAGGGGAGACATTATCCGCGCCATTAGTGACCCGAGACACAGTTTGTGTCGATACCCCCGCTAATTTCGCGACGTCTTTAAATGTTACAGACACCCAAGCACTCCTCTCATCGGTCTAAAAAATCAGTCTTTTTTTCTACTGTAGAGACAAACAATAACACATTAATGTTATCGAAAACATTTAACACGACATTGAAAAACATCAAAAAATGTTAGGTTTTTAGCGGAATAATTCTATTATCTATAACAATTGATCATTTTTTATCGTTTTGCTACTCTGCGTTTCAATTCCAGAAAGACACCAATAAATATAAATATTTACGCAAACATAGTGAGCTTCAACATGAATCAATTCATTCATTTAACCAGCCTCAATCACAGCTGCATCATTAAGGTGGATCGTGTCCCTGAAATCGTTCATTGGGGCGCGCGCATCGCTCAGATTGACGCAGACCTATTACTCTCCACTGAACGCCCTATTTCTCAGGCTCGCCTAGACGTTGATATTCCTTTGTCTCTGTGCCCCGAATTAGGCAGCGGACACTTCAATGCGCCAGGCATCGAAGGGCATCGCAATGGCCATGATTGGGCGCCGGTTTTCCACACCACTGACACGCAAGCCAATGACCACCAAGCGGTGTTCACACTGCAAGACGACATAGCCAATCTTGAACTCACTATCGAGGTGCTACTGGATCACGATTCTGATGTCCTACAAAAACGCATTAGCGTGCGCAACCTAGGTTCAGAGGTTTACACACTCAATAAACTATCATCGACGTTAACACTGCCTCACCATGCAAATGAACTGATGACCTTTCATGGTCGTTGGTGCCAAGAGTTTCAAAACCAGCGCCAAGCGTTAGAGCACGGCGGGTTTATGCAAGAAAACCGCCGCGGCCGCACCTCCCACGAAAATTTCCCCGGGCTGTTTGTTGGCAGCAAAGGGTTTAGTGAACAACAAGGAAATGTTTGGGGCTTTCACCTCGGCTGGAGTGGCAACCACCAACTGCGAGCCGATGTGAAGAGTGATGGCCGCCGCTTTGTGCAAGCCGGAGAATTGCTACTGGCGGGGGAAATCCAGCTGGCTGAAAATGACATCTACCAAACACCTTGGCTATATGGTGTGTACAGCAACCAAGGACTAAATGGCATTTCCGATCGTTTTCACACCTTTGTTCGCCACAGCATTCTTCGCTTCCCAACACAAAAACCGCGCCCTGTGCATCTAAACACATGGGAAGGTATCTATTTCGATCACAACCCTGACTACATTATGAAAATGGCCAGCGAAGCGGCCGACATGGGTGTTGAGCGCTTTATCATTGATGACGGCTGGTTTGTTGGCCGCGATCATGAACGCGCCGCACTCGGTGATTGGTATCTCGATGAAAAGAAATACCCAAATGGTCTAGAGCCAGTCATTGAGCACGTCAACACACTGGGTATGGAGTTTGGCTTGTGGGTTGAACCAGAAATGGTCAGCCAAGATTCCAATTTATTCCGCGCCCACCCTGACTGGGTATTAGGCTTATCAGGCTATCAGCAACCTTCTGGTCGCTGGCAATACGTACTCGACCTGCAAAATCCTGAGTGCTTTCAATACTTATTTGACAGGCTCGACGACCTACTCACACGCTACAACATCTGCTATCTAAAATGGGACATGAACCGCGAACTCGTGCAACCTGGGCATCAAGGTAAAGCCGCCGTTCGCGGTCAAACACAGGCTTTGTACCAACTGCTGGACGCGCTAACCAGCGCCCATCCGAGCGTTGAAATCGAGTCTTGCTCCTCTGGTGGCGGACGCATTGATTTTGAGATCCTAAAACGCACCCATCGCTTTTGGGCATCCGATTGCAACGACGCCCTAGAGCGACAAAGCATTCAACGCGGCATGAGCTACTTTTTTCCACCCGAAGTCATGGGCGCGCACATTGGCCCAGGCGAATGCCACTCAACCAACCGTCGCCACAGCATCAACATGCGTGGCGTTACCGCCTTAGGCGGACACATGGGCGTCGAACTCGACCCAGTGAAAGAAACGGCAGAAGAAAAACAAGCGTTTGCTCATTACATTCAGCTGCACAAACAACATCGCCACCTGCTGCATTCTGGCCGTACCTTCCGGATCGATTCCGCCAATAAGGATCAATACATTTACGGCGTGGTTGGTGCCAACCAAGACGGCCAAGAAGAGTTGCTTATCACTGTATGCCAGCTGGCCATGCCGGAATACGCGCTGCCTTCGCCCTTACGAATCAGCCACATTGATGTGCATGCACGCTATCAATTAAACATAGTAGAAATGCCAAAGACCAGCTTTCAACTCATGAAACAAGCCCCAAAATGGCTGGATAAAACCTTAGAACTTAATGGAGACAACCTGAAAGAAGTCGGTATTACATTGCCGATTTTAGACCCAGAGTCTGCCCTGATTGTTCACCTAAAAAAAATATAAAAACAACGGTCAATAAATTAGACCTTACCTATAAAAACACGCAGTAATCTGTCACTACGCCTTTCACGCATGCCGTGAAAGGCTCGCGTCTGCTTGCCGTGTATAAAAAGAAAGGAAAAGACTATGTCCCTCACGGTATTTTTATCGTTTTTGTTGTTCACCGGTTTCGTGGTTATCTTTACGTATCGAAAAGTAAAACGCGACCAACACCACTCTAAAGACGGCTTTTTCCTCGGCGGTCGAAGTCTAACCGGCGGACTCATCGCCAGCTCCCTCATTTTAACCAACCTAAGCGCCACCAGCTTTGTCGGCATGAGCGCCCAAGCGTACACCAACAACATGAGTGTAATGGGCTGGGAAGTGGCCTCGGGCGTCACCTTGGTGATCATTGCACTGCTGCTGGTGCCTCGTTATTTAAAGCAAGGCATCACAACCATCCCCGACTTTTTAGAAAGTCGTTATGACATGTCAGTGAAGAAATTTGTTACCTTGCTGTTCCTTTGCCAATACGTGATTAACATTCTACCCACCACGCTTTACGCAGGCGCGGTTGTCCTTGCTGAAATTTTTGATATCAAAGACTTGCTTGGCATCACTGAGTTTCAATCTATTGCGCTTATCTCGGCCACCATCGGGTTGCTGGGCTTTTTCTACGCCATTTACGGCGGTTTAAAAGCCGTGGTGATTGCAGACACCATTAACGGCATTGGCTTGATTATTGGCGGCTTGATGATTCCTGTTTTCGGGCTAATCGCATTGGGCCATGGCAGCTTCAGCGCTGGGCTAGACACACTTCTTAGCGCCGCACCTGAAAAACTTCAATCCGTAGGATCAGAAAAAGACCCGCTCCCTTTCTCCACGCTGTTTACCGGTTTATTGCTGGTGAACCTGTATTACTGGGGAACCGATCAATCGATCGTGCAACGAGTATTGGGCGCGAAAAACCTAAAAGAAGCACAGAAAGGCGTAATCGGTGCGGGGCTTATTAAAGTCATTTCCCCTTTGTTTTTGATCATTCCGGGCGTTATTGCTTACCATTTATTTGGTGCTAATGCCGGCAACCCTGACTCCATGTACACACGCCTCGTCAACGAAGTACTGCCAAAACCATTGGTCGGTTTCTTTGTTGCTGTGATGTTTGGCGCCATTTTAAGCACCTTCAACGGGGTACTAAACAGCTCAACCACACTGTTCGCTTTGAATGTCTACAAACCACTCTTTGGTAAGGGCAAAACCGATTTAGAGCTGATTGGCAAAGGCCGTATCTTTGGGGTTGTGATTGCGATCATTTCTATCTGCATCGCGCCTTTCATCATGTTTGCGCCAGAAGGCTTGTTCCAATACCTACAAATGGTGGCCGGTTTCTTTAGTGTTCCCATCTTTACCATTGTGTTCGTTGGTTATATTTCCAAGCGCGTTCCGGCCATCGCCGCCAAAATCGCCTTGGCTGTTTTTGTCACTTCGTATGCGTCGATGCAACTTATCTTTAAGGTAGAGCTGCACTTCCTGCATCAATTGGCGATCTTATTTGTGGCCTGCACTCTATTGATGTTTGTGATTGGTTATTTTTACCCACGCACCACGGATTACAAAATGCCAATCAATGAATCCATTGACATTACGCCATGGAAATTCCGCTTTGAAGCCTCAGCAATTGTGCTCTACATGGTGTTAGGCGCTTACATCATGTTCTCGAACATTGGTTTCATCTCCGATGACCCATCTTATATGCAAATTTACGCAGCTTGTGGCGTCATCATGTTGGCAGGGATCATTTTCCGCACTCGCCAGCAGAAAAAACGACAGGCCGCCCTGTCACAATAGTTAGACAACCCTCACGCTCGTTGCGCCCCAAAAAAGGGGCAAGCGAGCGTGATTCTCTCCCTCTATTTTGCGTTCGCTTTGGCTCATTTCCTTAGCACCAACCTCACGGACAATAAAGCCTGTGGACAGTGAGCTGTGATCATAAAATTTGGAAAAGTATCGGCAAACCTTAAACTTACCTATGGTAAAGTAGACGCACAAAGACACTGACTATTACGAAGATGTTAAGGCAAACTCTATGGCTACTGTGAAAGATGTTGCGAAAGAAGCGAAGGTTTCTATTGCCACGGTATCGCGCGTCATCAACCATTCCCCCAAAGCCAGCAAGGCCGCCATTCAAGCCGTCACAGTGGCGATGAAAAAACTCGGCTATCGCCCTAACGCCGCAGCACGAGCGCTGGTCAGCCAATCCACACAAACGCTTGGCGTATTGGTCGGTGATGTCTCCGACCCTTTTTTCGGCTCAATGGTTAAAGCCATCGACACCATTGCCACTGAACAGGGCAAACATCTATTGATTGGCAATGGTTACCACTCAGCTAAAAAAGAACGTGAGACCATTGAGCTGCTGATTAGCCAAGGTTGCGAAGCCCTTGTTATTCATAGCAAAAGCCTGACCGCCGAAGAGTTGATCACCTTCGCCAACGAAGCCCCTGGACTGGTGTTAATCAATCGATTTATTCCTGAGATAGCGGAGCGCTGCATCGCTTTGGACAATCTAAAAGGCTCTTACCTTGCCACAGATTATCTCATCAAACACGGTCATCAGCAGATTGGCTATATTTGCTCCAACCATGACATTGAAGACACAGAACAGCGTAAGGCGGGTTATTTACAAGCACTCAAAGACCATGGCTTAACCTGCACCGAAGATCACATTGAATATGGCGCTCCCGACGAAGCCGGTGGAGAATTGGCGATGACAAATTTGCTGACCAGAGGGCTACCACTGACAGCCATTGCCACCTACAACGATTACATGGCTGCGGGCGCTTTGTCAGCCCTCGAAGAAAACAATATAGAGGTCCCCAAAGCCATGTCTATTATCGGTTTTGATAACGGACTCATTGCCCGATACCTTCACCCCAAGTTGACCACGGTGCGCTACCCGATCCAAAGAATGGCAGAACAGGCGGCGATTCTTTCTTTAAAGCTCGCCAATAAAGAAAAGCCCGTTACCAACAACATGATATTTGTCCCAACTTTAGTGAAGCGCTTGTCTGTGGTGTCAGCCCCGAGCGCTACGTCCGTTTAAAAAAACGCCGCCTGTTAACCCAGACGGCGTTTGTGCATCACCAAATAACCACCCAAAACAAAGTGCCTACTCTTTTCTCAAAGAAACCTCGCTGTTGTTATTAGAGTTATTGGTTAGCGTTATTGAGCGCTTAATCCATGCCACACAAACTCATAAAGCGTTTTATGATGATAGGCTTTATTGGCTTTCAAGAGACTATTGCTGAATGTCCATTCTGGGTGATTCGGCGAATCTGGCAAATACTGCGTTTCAAACGCAAAGCCTGAGTGATTTTTATAATACCCCCCTCCACGCCTTGGACACCCATCTAGAAAGTTGCCGGTATAGAGCTGCGCAGACGGCATGCTGGTGCTGACATCCATCCTCACTGCCTGATCTGGCGTATTCACACTACTCACAAGATTAACACGATGGCTTGGCTGATTAAGCAAATAGGCATGATCGTAGCCACCCACCAATTGCTGCTGCTCATCTTTGAGAAAATCTTGGCGGATGGGCTTTTTGATCCTAAAATCAAAACCGCTCTTTGCCACCGGAACACACCCGGAGATAGGCACACCAGAGGCGTCTATTGGCAAATATGAATCCGCATCAATCAACAATTCATGATCACGGCAATCCATCTCAGTGGTGTCGCCCTGCAGATTAAAATACGCATGATTGGTCAAACTGACAGGGCAATCTTGGTCACACACGCCATGATAAGAAATCGAAATACCATTGGTTTGCGTCAATTCATAGCAGACGGTCACATCCAATTGACCAGGAAAGCCTTGATCGCCATCAGGGGATCTCAAACCATAAACAACATAGCGATCCGACCACTCAACCAAGGTCCAACGACGGCGATTAAAGCCCTCTACCCCACCGTGCAAACAGTGTGCGCCTTGGTTTTTACTAATCGAGTAATCTTTACCATGCAAAGAGAACTGGGCGTTATTGATACGATTAGCAAAACGACCTACGGTGACACCCAAATAGCCAGCTTGCTGATAAAACGCAGCCAGCGTATCCACACCGAGCAAGACTTCTCGAGCGCCCTCTGCCATTGGCAAAGTACAGCTTAGCCAAGTAGCGCCAAGGTCCATAAAGGTCGCCGTCATGCCTGAGCCATTGCACAAGGTAATCAAGCGAGCAGGCTGACCATCGTTCGCAAGACCTTGCATGTTTTCATGCAAAGCCTTCACACTGTCCGGGTAAGACCTAAGAACACTCACGCTACTGAACCTGCACCATCGCTCGCGTTACAAACGTAAATGGTCTCTTTTAGACCAGTTTGCGCTTGGTATTGTTTTTCTACCGCCAGCTTAACCACATCGACAAGCGCCGGCGGTACCAGAGCAACCACGCAACCACCAAAACCACCGCCCGTCATGCGCACACCGCCTTGAGGGCCTATGGTGCTTTTCACAATGTCGACAATGGCATCCACTTCAGGACAAGTAATTTCAAAATCGTCACGCATGGACACATGTGACTGCTCCATTAACACCGCTAAACGGGCCATATCACAGTCCCTTAGCGCTTGCGCTGCTTCGACCGTACGCGCATTCTCAGTAATAATATGACGAGCACGTTTCGCGGTCACTTCATCAAGCCCCGCTTGGCGAGCTTCAAACATCTCGATACTGACATCACGCAGGGCTTTCACGCCAAAAAAGTCAGCAGCGGCTTCACATTGCTGACGACGAGTGTTGTATTCGCTGTCTACCAAGCCACGTTTTTTATTTGAATTAATGATCACAATAGACATGCTCTCAGGCATAGACACGTCGTCGCTTTCTAATGAACGACAGTCAATCAATAAGGCGTGATGACGTTTGCCCTTAGCAGAGATCAATTGGTCCATAATGCCGCAATTGCAGCCTACAAATTGGTTTTCCGCCTGCTGCCCATTTAGCGCAATGTCTTGCTGTGAGATGTCCAGATCATAAAGCACCTTAAAGGTTTGCCCAATAACCACTTCCAATGCAGCCGAAGAACTCAATCCTGCGCCTTGTGGCACATTGCCACTCACCACGATATCCGCGCCATTAAATGTAAACCCGCGTTTTTGCAGGCAATCAATCACGCCTCGAATATAATTCACCCACATAACATCGTGATCAAATTCAAGTGGCTGAGCGAGATCAAATTCGTTCATTTGGTTATCGTAATCGACCGCCACCACTCGAACTAACGTATCTTGACGAGCCGTTGCAGCCACCACAGCCTGATAATCAATGGCACAAGGCAAAACAAAACCATCGTTATAATCAGTATGTTCACCTATTAGGTTTACCCGC
Source organism: Marinomonas sp. NPDC078689 (assembly GCF_044542435.1). Lineage (NCBI taxonomy): Bacteria > Pseudomonadati > Pseudomonadota > Gammaproteobacteria > Oceanospirillales > Oceanospirillaceae > Marinomonas > Marinomonas sp. NPDC078689. The sequence goes on from NZ_JBITUJ010000006.1 coordinate 169,618, forward strand.
CCCGGCGCCTGAATAAGGTGCTCTGCAGTACGCCCAAAAACAGATTTAAAGGCATTGGAGACAAGGTGAGTCGGCTGCGTTGAACAATCAATCATACTTTTTTCCTACTGTATTTTAGTGCCTCCAAAACTCTCTTTAAGAGCACTCAGAGACGGTATTATTGCTTCTATTATTTTTCTATAAACTGTCTACGCCGATTAAACAGGCTTAAATAGACCGCTTTTATGACGCTTTATAGTGCTCATCACTGACCGCTCGCAATCGCTCTGCTGCCTGCTCTGCGGTTAGATCTCGTTGGCTTTCGGCCAGCATTTCATACCCCACCATAAACTTCTTAACGGTGGCTGAGCGCAACAATGGCGGATAGAACAAGGCGTGCAACTGCCAATGTTCAATGCCCTTATCATCCCTGTCCTTATCCGCTTCAAAAAATGGGGCATAGTGCCACCCCATCGAATAAGGAAAAGAACACTGAAAGAGATTGTCGTAGCGGCTGGTTAGCTTTTTGATGGCGACCGCCAAATCGTCACGTTGTGCATCCTGTAGCTCTGCCATACGACGCACATGCACCTTAGGCAACAGCATGGTTTCAAACGGCCACGCCGCCCAATATGGCACTACGGCAATCCAATGCTCCGTTTCAACCACGGTCCGAGCACCGTCTTGCAACTCCGCTTGAACATAGTCCACTAACAAGTTTGAACCTTGCGCTTGATAATACTCCCGCAAGTGTTTGTCTTTTCTTTCTATTTCATTCGGTAAAAAACTGTTCGCCCAAACTTGGCCATGAGGATGAGGCTGTGAGCACCCCATCGCTTCGCCTTTATTTTCGAAAACCTGCACCCACAAGTATTCCTTACCCAGATCTTCGATTTGCTCGTTCCAGGTATCAACCACATTACGGATTTGAGAAACGGGTAATTCAGGCAGCGTTTTACTGTGATCAGGAGAAAAACAAATCACTCGACTCAATCCGCGAACGCCTTGAGTTTTAAACAAAGGGTTATCAGAAGTCGGAGCATCCGGAGAGTCAGGCATCAAGGCCGCAAAATCATTTTGAAACACATAAGTCCCACTGTAATCCGGGTTAACATCCCCAGAAACACGGGCATTACCAGGACAAAGAAAGCACCCTTCGTCATAGGAGGCTTGATTGTCCATCGTCGCTTTCTCATCTTGCCCACTCCAAGGACGCTTGGCGCGGTGGGGTGAAACAAGAATCCACTGACCTGTTAATGGGTTATAACGACGATGCGGATGATCAACAGGATTAAAGGTTATTTCTGACATCTTTTGCTACTCACTCATTCTGACACTTCATTCTAGCAACACTGTTTCACCACACAGCGCAGCACGACACAGTTTGGGCAAGGCGATAGGGGCTGGTTACCCCTGATAGCCTTGAGGATTGTTAGACTGCCAACGCCACGTATCAATCGTCATTTCAGACACATCACGACGCGCCTTCCAGCCTAGGTCTTGTTCTGCTTTTGCAGTACTGGCCCAACATTCAGCGATGTCACCTGGTCGACGCGGTTGTATTTCGTACGCGACATCATGACCACAGGCGTTAGAGAACGCCTTAACCATGTCCAATACACTGCTGCCTTTTCCGGTACCCAAATTATAAATATGCAGTCCAGCTTTATCGGTCAGAGCGTTCAAGGCCGCTAAATGCCCATCTGCCAAATCCACCACATGAACGTAATCACGCACACCTGTGCCATCTGGAGTTGGGTAATCGTCCCCAAATACCGCCAATTTTTCACGTCGCCCGACGGCAACTTGCGCGATAAATGGCATCAAATTATTAGGAATACCTTGAGGATCTTCCCCCATGGTGCCCGATGAATGGGCGCCCACTGGGTTGAAGTAACGCAACAAAGTAATGCTCCAGTCGTCCTCTGCGGCGAACAAGTCACGCAGACATTCTTCCACAATGTACTTACTGCGACCGTATGGGTTGGTCGTGGCGCCAGTAGGTGAATCTTCGGTAATGGGCACCTCTTGAGGGTCGCCATATACCGTAGCAGAAGAGCTGAAAATCATATTTTTCACGCCAGCAGTACGCATCGAACGAGCCAACACCAAAGACCCATTTACGTTGTTGTCATAATACTCAAGCGGCTTAGCTACTGACTCGCCGACGGCCTTCAGACCGGCAAAATGAATGACCGCTTGAATCTCATGCTTTGCAAACACGGCGTCGAGAAACGCTTCATCACGAACGTCACCTTGATGAAACTCAGGTCGCTCGCCAACAATCGCCTCTATGCGCTTAAGCACCTCTAATTTACTGTTAGATAGATTATCAATGACGATAGGCTGATGACCTGCGGCAATCAATTGCACACACGTATGACTTCCGATGTAACCTAATCCGCCTGTCACTAAGACCTTCATAACCACCTCTCACTCTTATAAATTCATTAAAATGTAAACGATTACATTTAACTTATAACGACATTAAACAGGATTTCAGCCCTTAAATCGAGGGTGAATTTAAAATTAATATCAAAATAATGTAAACGATACCAAAGGTTGGCAAACGATCTCCACCTCCTTGTATTCACATAATACTTTCCCAAGCAAAGCAACCCTAGTAAAAATCGGTTTTCTTCTAGGAACCAATCACAATGAACGCCATCTAGCGACAACATCATGGCACCAACACACAGTTGATGGCTAAAAAGCACGCCTGCTATCAGTCGCAATGCAAGGAACAGTAGAACGACCTATAAAGGCGGCCTATTTGCAATATTCTATTTGATTATAAGCTTATTACTTTATTTTTGACTGACCTTCTTAAATCTTCTATGATGCGACGACATGGCTACATCAGGGCAATATTTTTCCCACACATCAACGAACGAGCTTGCGATGAATAAAATAACGGTCGAACGCATTATTCCGTCATGGAAATGGCTTAAAACGTACTCATTGGACGATCTACAAAACGATACGGCCGCGAGTTTAATTTTTACTATTATGGTGATTCCGCAAAGTCTTGCTTATGCGATGCTGGCTGGCATGCCTGCGATCACAGGCTTATACGCCAGTATCGTTCCTTCGATTTTGTATTCTCTTTTCGGCACCAGCCGCACGCTCGCCGTTGGCCCGGTTGCTTTAAGCTCTGTGATGACGGCCTCCGCTATTCTGCCCTTTGCCGTAGCAGGCACCGAACACTACGCCACCGTTGCTATTCTGCTGGCGTTTATGTCTGGTGTGTTTTTACTGATACTGAGCTTGTTCCGCTTAGGTTTCTTGACCAATCTCCTTAGTCACCCGGTTATTTCTGGCTTTATCAGCGCCACCGCATTAATCGTGGTCATTGGCCAACTAAAGTATCTATTGGGCATTCAATCCGAAGGCAGCACCTTATTCCCGTTAGTCAGCAGTCTTTATCGTCACTTAGGCTCGACCAATATTCCCACCCTTATTCTGAGCATCCTTTCTATTTTTTCATTAGTGATGATGCAGCGCCATTTTGCACGCTTTCTTGGCGCGGTTGGCTGTTCTAAACGTACCGTACAGCTACTCGGAAAATCGGGGCCCGTGATTATTGTGTTCTTAGCCACTCTCGCTGTCGCCAGCTTCTCTTTGGATCAAGTTGGTGTGAGTATTATTGGCGCCGTTCCTGAAGCCTTACCCACCCTTCACCTAGACCAGATCAATTTACCCATGGTTAGAGAATTAATCCCTGGGGCTATTTTGATCAGTATTGTGGGCTTTTTTGGCTCTGTGTCTGTGGCACAAACTTATGCGGCCAAACGTCGTCAGGACATAGACCCAAACCAAGAATTAGTCGGCCTTGGGCTGGCCAATATTGGCTCTGCACTTAGTGGTGCTTTCCCCGTTACTGGCGGTTTTTCACGTACGGTACTGAACGCCGATTCTGGGGCAAAAAGCCCAATGACAGGAATAATAGCAGCACTGTTTATTTTGCTAACCTTGCTGTTTTTAACCCCGTTATTTTTCTATCTCCCTAAAGCCATTTTGGCCTCTATTATTTCTATTTCCATGCTGAAGTTGGTTAACGTGCAGGACTTACGTCACCTATGGAATTTTTCGAAAAAAGAAGCCGTTTTATTACTAGCAACCTTCTTTGTTGTATTGATTGAAGGCATGGAGACGGGGTTGATCGTTGGTGTTTGCTTGTCTCTGCTGTTTTTTCTTTGGCATACGAGTCACCCACACATCGCCATTGTTGGCCGAGTCCCAGGAACTGAGCACTTTCGTAACGTGCAACGCTTCACGGTTGAAACCCACCAGAGCGTGTTGACGGTCCGCATCGATGAAAATCTATTTTTCGCCAACGCCCGCATTCTTGAAGAGCGCCTACAGCAAATCGTGTCTGAAAATAAAGAGATAAAGCATTTAATCTTGATGTGTACTGCGGTCAATATGATTGATGCCAGTGCATTGCAAAGCCTAGAAAAAATCCACACTCGATTGGCCGACGCCGGCGTGCAGCTGCATTTATCTGAGGTGAAAGGGCCTGTGATGGACAAACTAAAAGACACCCAATTGCTAAAAGAACTAAACGGTGAGATCTTTTTAACGCAACATCAGGCGATTAAATGTTTAGAAGGCTGCCATCAAGAGACAGCTTGATAGAAGTAAAAACATCGCTGATCACTATCTCATCTAGGCTAATCAGGTGTTAGCCTAAGAGAAATAATGACCAGCGATGGGGTGAAATGAGCGATGTTATCCCTTAAAAAGGGCTAGGTGATAACATCATCCAACTTATAAATTACCGAATTTTCCGTTGGTGTTCTTCCACTCACTTTTCGGAAGGATGGTTTCCATCACATCCCAATGCTCGGCGATTTTTCCGTTATCCACACGGAATAGATCGTAATAAGAAGTGGCTTTTCCGGCGAATGTCCCTTCACTAATAACCAAGACAAAGTTCCCTTCTCCCAATACCTTATGCACTTTTGTGAAGGTCATTTTAATCCCATGTTGGGCCATTTCATCGATCGCTTTACCCAAACCAGATAAGCCATCGCCGATGGCTGGGTTGTGTTGAATATAGTGGTCGCCATCAAAGAATTGTGGCATTTTTTGATAGTCGCCTTTCACCAATACCGTATTAAAAAATTCGCTCACCAACGCTTTATTTTCAGCGGTTTTATCAAGGTCTGTTACTGTCAGCGCACCATCTAGTTGCGTGTGTCCACTCGGGTTCGGCTTATCTGCTTTGGCAATAAGATTGTCCCAATGCTCAACAATCTGCCCGTTATCAAAGCGGAAAACATCAAACCCTACTTTCGGTCCGAAGAAGTTATAATCGGTTTGCGTAAAGACATAATTCCCATCTTCAAACGCACGCACCACCTTCACTTTCGCGCTGCCTTTTGGCAGAGCGTGCAAGACTTCACCAAAGCCTGCTAACCCATCGCCAACGGCCAAATTATGTTGCGTGTAATTTGAACTATTAATGTAACTAATGGCTTTCGTGTCACCCGTTTCAATAGAATTCAATACCGCTACGGCTTTGTCTTTATTTGAAATCATAGCGCTAGGCTCAGAAACACTCGTACTGGTACAAGCGCTTAATAACGCGCTGCTCGCGACAAGAGTGGCTAAAAGTGTTGTTTTCATGTTTTTTTCCTCACAGTTGAATATGTCGCTATTGTAAGGAAAAGCAAAAATACGAAGAGGTCAAAGTCAGCGATAAAATGGTAAATATCGAACCATTCGATAATCTAAAGAAAATCAACAAGCAGAATGAATGAGGCGATTAGGACTGTCTTTTAAATTGACTTGGTGTCATTAAAGTGTGTTTTTTGAAATACTTAACGAAGTTGGTTACCTCATCAAACCCCAACTCACCCGCGACCTGTTGGACTTGTGTATTGTCTATCGACAAACGTCGCTTGGCTTCTAACACCACATGAGCGTCAATGAGCTGCTTCGCCGTTAGGTGTGTCGCCACCTTACAAAGTTTATTAAGCGTTTTATAGCTGGTGCCAATTAGGTCTGCGTATTCATTCGCGTCTCGAATAAGGGCGTAATCACGTTGTAAGCAGACCACAAAACGCTCGAAGCATTTAATTTGCGAGGCATTCATTTTATGATGATAAATGTCTGGCCTTAGTTCACTTACCTTGGTCAAGACCGCTGCAAAAAGCACCTTGACGTACTGTATGTTCATCGGCGTATTTTTAAATTCCGCCGCAATGAGCCCAAGAATACTATTTAACGACAGCGCTTGCTTCTCTGGCATCAAAAAGCTGGGGCGGTAGGAAGACAAAAACTGTGTCGGTGCGAAAATTCGAGCGTCTATCGCGGCACTCACTTCGTCCAAATATCTGTCGGTAAAAACCACCAAGATCGCGGCCGGCTTATTCAACAAATCGAACGCGTGTATCTGCCCCTTATTCACCAATACCAATGCGTCTTTTTCCACTGGAAAGGCGTGAAAATCCACAAAATGCTCACCGGCATTGCCCGTATAGAGGATCAAATTATGAAAATTTACTCTGTGTGGTTGATCGATATACGCCAACTCACCACTTTCCGATCGGCGATAAAGCTGTTTGATATCAAACACTTCAAAACCTACCAGCGACAAGTTTGATTCTTTAAACTCAATCTGTGGTATCAAATTATTCATAAAAGTCCAGCAAGCTTACACCCTTTGTCTATTCGTATAACGGCTATCTGCATATTAACAGCACACTAGAAAAAATCCCCATAACGCATGCGATTAGTCTCACGTATTTTCTGCTCCATAAAGTCTAAAAACACCTTCACCCGCGCTGGAGTAAGGCGGCCTGGGGGTCTAACCGCCCAGATTCCTCGGCGCATAAAAGGTTCCATACTTTTTATGCGCTCATTTCTTGTTGAATACGCTCAGACGAGTGCAAGGCTATTTTCACGAACGCCTCAGCCGTTGGGGTTAACTCAGATTTACTATAATGAATTTGAGTCAGCACCTCTGTATTGCTCCCTTTCAGGGGAATAAACCGACACCCTTGAGTGAACAGTTTGGCAATGCAATTCGGTGCAATACCGGTACCTAACCCTGCGGCCACCATGGTCAATAAGGTCTGCATATGCTTTGGTTGAGCCGAAATATGGGGGGAAAATTGATTATTCCGACACAAGCTAATAATGCTATCAAATAACCCTACCGCCTCTTCGCGATCAAAAAGAATAAGGGACTCTTGTTTAAGCTCCTCAATCTGGATCTGTTTACGCCCAGACAAACTGTGCTGTTCAGGCACCACAGCCGTCAGATAATCGGCATACAATAACTTACTTTCATATAAGAATTGATAATCTTGAGGCAATGGTCTGGAAATCCCCACATCAATTTCCCGCCTATCAAACGCCATCATCTGTTCTGACGCGGTCATTTCAAACAAGGCAAGATCAACTTGCGGGTATTGCTCATGGAAGCGCTTTACTAAATAGGGAATAAACGCCAAACAGGCCGAGGGCAAATAACCTATCCTTAATGTTCCCAGCGTCCCCTTTGCCGCCTTTTGAGCTCGCTGCTTTGCTTCTCCTGCCTGCTTTAAAAGCACATTGGCATCGTGAAATAATTGCAAGCCAGCCGCCGTGATATGCACATCACGAGTATTACGAATAAACAAAGGGGCGCCAAGCTCTTCTTCTAACGAAGCTATATGTCGGCTGATTGCCGGTTGTACCGTATTCAATTCACGAGCCGCTGCGGAAAAACTCTTCAACCTGGCCACAGCAACAAAGCTTTTTAGTGGTTTTAATTCCATAGATTAATACCAAATCCGTATAAGTTTTATCATATTAAATCATTTCTATTATAGCTTTGGTGTCACTAAAATCACGCCTTATCGCTAACCCTCAAAGAAATGAGCCATCCATGCAAGCAACATCTTCTTCTCGTCCTATCAAAACCGGCACAGGCAAAACCGGCATTAGCAAAAGGTTGATTTTTCTTATTGCCAGCGCAGTGTCTGCCTCTGCCGCCAATCTCTACTATAACCAACCCATCTTGCCGCTCATTGGCCAAGATTTAGCCCTCAGCGACGCGCTTTTGGGCGCCATTCCTGCGGCAACTCAAATAGGCTACGCCTTGGCATTACTCTTTATCTCTCCCTTAGGAGATCGCTTCCCAAGACGAAACGTCATTGCCTTTTTGTCAGTTTTATTAACTCTCACCGCCTTAATGGCCTCATTCGCACACACCGGCTATGTACTAATTGCCGCCTGCTTGCTGATCGGACTCAGCGCCAACATTACTCAACAGCTCATTCCATTTGCAGCCTCGTTAAGCTCCCCAGACACCAAAGCGCAAGTCATGGGCACAGTGATGACAGGCCTAACTGTCGGTATTTTAGTGTCGCGAACACTCAGTGGCGTGATCAGCGAACATTTTGGTTGGCGTGCTGTATTTATCATGTCAGCCACAATCGCTTTGCTTTTTGGCGTCTTGCTGTATCGGTTTTTACCCAATAATAAACCGACTAATTCTATGTCCTATTTCCAGCTCATCATCAGTATGGGGAGCTTAGTACGTCAGCATAAAGTGCTGCGTGAGAGTGCCTTTATTGGCGCGCTATGGTTCGCCGCGTTTAATGCATTATGGGCCACCTTAGCGCTGCACGTTAGCGAAGCGCCCTTTCACTACAGCACCCAACAAATCGGTCTATTTGGCATCCTTGCTATGTCGGGGATTATCGGAGCAAAGCTATCAGGACGCTGGGTGCCTAAATTTGGCTCTCGCCGAATATTAATGGTCTCAATGTCTCTCATCATTCTTGGCTTTGGCATTGCAGCCCTGTTCACGGACAGCTTATTAGGGCTCTGTATCGCCATCATTTTGATCGATCTTGGGGTATTCAGTGGCCAAGTAGCCAATCAGGTTCGCATTTTTTCGATTGACCCTGCCGCCCAAAGCCGAATCAACGCTGTCTATATGTTGTTTTACTACTCTGGTGCCGCCATAGGGTCTGCTATTGGCGTCAACATCATCGGCGCGATGGGCTGGTCGGCGATTTGTATTTTCTGCGCGCTTATCACAGGAATTGGCCTGCTCTATCACGGCATTAAACGCACTTAATCAGCACTATTTACCTCTAAACACTGTTAAACCTTATTCAACTTGGAGCTTTAATGAACACGTTGTCTTTTTTCGGCCGACTGACGCTACTCTGCATTGCCAGCTTAACCATTATGGTCGGTGCGGTGGTTGCCCCAGGCTTATCAGGCATCTCTGAGGCTTTAGGGGTCGCGGATAACGCCAGCTTATTAATCACCTTACCCGCCCTCGGAGCCGTAATATTCGCCCCATTTTCCGGCCGTTTAATTGACCGTTTCGGAGCCTATTCCTGCACCCTTGTAGCCTTACTCTTATACGGAATATTAGGGACTTCTGGACAATGGTTTTTTGGCCCGACGGAAGTGTTTATTAATCGCATGCTCTTAGGGGGAACAGCGACTCTTCTTATGGCCGGAGGCACCACGTTAATTTCCCAGTTTTACTCGGGACACGAGCGCCTCAAAATGATCGCCAAGCAAGGTATGGCCATTGAAATTGGTGGGGTATTGGTTTTGTTTGCTGGTGGACAGCTCACAGTTATGGGGTGGAATCTTCCCTTTTATGTATACCTTATTGCCATCGCCTTTTTAATCATGTTGGTGTTATCCGTACCCAACATGAAAGCAGCACACAGTGCCCCATCGACGAACCAAGCCCAAGAACAGGTAACCTCTGAGCCATTGCTTTTCGTTTACCTGTCTGCCTGTGTCGCCATGACTCTGTTTTTTACCGCCATCGTCGTATTACCACTTAGCATGCAGGATGCTGGCTATAATGCGGATAAAATAGGCTTGTTTTTAGCCTTCATTTCATTGATCGCCGTTGTCACGGCGCACTTTTTACCACGGGTTCATTTACGTTGGAAAAACCAAGGTACGTTAGGCTTAGCTTTTGCTTTCTATTGCCTATCCCATGCCGCATTTTACCACGCAGACACCTTGCCTATGTTGCTTTTAGGTGGCCTCTTATCTGGCATGGCGTTCGGTCTTTCTATTCCCTTGTTTAATCATATTACAGTGGAAAAAAGTGCACCGACAGAAAGAGGTAAAAACTTATCCTATTTGGCAATGGCTATTTTTCTAGGACAATTCCTCACCTCATTCGTAGAGTTAATCCCAGGTGACATCAGCCTTGTGTACGTGGTGGCAGGGCTTGGTGCAGGGGTGTATTTTTTCTGTGCGCTGATTATTTTCAAAAAATAAATACTCGCAGCCATTGAGCCTGGCACCCTCTGTAGGCTATCACCAAAAAAAAGCGGCAAGTGATAACTTGCCGCTTTGTTGTTTCTTTTTAAAACGCTTACTGTGTTACTTAGAAAAAACGATTAACCACATCAAAGAAATAGGGGTCAAAGTAGCCTTCTGGGTATTCTATGTTCATGATGCGACCTAAAACCACGAGGAAGATCACCAAGCAAACGGCAATGGTAGACGATTTTAAATACGTCGCCTTCGCCAAATAACGCAAGAACAAGAACGAGAAGACAAAGGTCGTGGTGACAAATCCCAGCGTGTAATAACCGTAAGCAATCATAAAGAAGCCAACAATGTACACAAGGTCTGTTCTTAAGTTAGACGCCACTCGCTGATGTTTTTCTCGGATAAATTTCACAATCAGCATCGCCACAGAGAACAACACAATGGCAATAGAAATAATTGGGAAAGCTTTCGTCAAGGTCGACATATTCCATACATCAACCAAAGCGTATAAGCCGGATGCACCCAATACCGCTAACAACACCCAATCCGTCGCCGACACCGTTTTAACACTAGGCTCTTCTGGCTCTAGACCGGTTTTAGGTTGCGTGCTGGCTTTTGCCGCTCTTCTTTTCTTCAGCATTGGAGGCAATACAAAGCCCAATACAATCAAGGCAGCCAGTGCAATTACACCAGGGCGTAGAAACCAAGAGCTGCCGTAAAACTGAATGCTTTGGAAAAAGTAGTTTTCAGCGCCAGAAGAAAGCACAAAACCAATCAAGAAAGCAGGACGTGGCCAGTTGGCCCCTTTCATCATCACACCAATTGTTGCAATGACACCCAGCACCATGAAATCACCTAGACTGCGCGTTGCTTGATACGCAGCAAACAAGATCAAGGTTAAGATAATCGGCGCAAGTATTGAAAATTTCACATAGGTTAATAGTGAAATAGGTCGCGTAAAAGCAATACAAAAGATCGCCCCTAAAATGTTCGCCAACGCCAAAGACCAAATAATAGTGTAAGTCAGGTCTAAGTTCGTGGTGATCATGGAAACACCAGGCTGAAGACCCAGCAATAACATACCACCTAGAAAAACCGCAGCCGAACCCGAGCCTGGAATACCAAACAACAAGGTTGGAATCATACTACCTGAAGCACAAGCGTTATTCGCAGACTCAGGCGCAATAACACCACGAATGTCCCCTTTACCAAACTGGGACGTGTCTTTACTGCCATTCATCGCGAAACTGTATGTCATCCAGTCAACAACCGAACCACCTAAACCAGGAATCGCACCGATCAAGCTACCAAATACAGACGATTTACCGACCAAAGGCAAGTTGGCAAACACGTCTTTGAAACCCTGTTTTAAACCATGACCTAATTTATTTGGCGTAGAAGCAATGGCTTTGTTTTGCACCAATAAGCTGATGATTTCTGGTAGCGCAAAGATACCCAAACCCACGACAACCAATGGAATACCGTCATACAAGTAATCAATGCCTAGGGTAAAACGGAACTCACCAGTGGCAGGCGCCGAGCCAACAGAACCAATTAATAGGCCAAAACCACAAGCGGCTAAGCCTTTAAATAAATTCCCGCCGGATAAGGCCGCAACCACACTCAGGCCTAATAAAGTCAGCATAAACAATTCAGCAGATGAGAATGCGAGTACCACAGGCCGTGCCACCAAAATGAAGACACTCAGTACAATCGCACCAACCACACCGCCAATCATTGAGCATAAAAAAGCCGCAGACAGCGCGCGTGCTGCCTGGCCTTTTTTCGCCAATGGAAAACCATCCATGACTGTGGCTTGCGAAGAACTGGATCCTGGTATCCCCATTAACACAGAGGTGAAAGTATCACCTGTGGGAATCACAGCAACCAACCCCATCAGCATACCAAGACCAACTGAAGGCTCCATTCCATATAAAAACGGTAGTAGCAAGGACATGCCGGCAATGCCGCCAAGTCCAGGAATAATACCAACAACAAGACCGACCAATACGCCACCCACCAAATAGACTAGGTGCGTTAACGATAATATTTGGTCTAGAGCACTAAGAAGCACAGCCATGAATAACTCCTAAATATAAAACAACAAACTACTTACAGGGTGTAATCAAATTTCTTTTTCAACCAGCCTGAAATCCAAGTATAAAGTTCAGGAGATACTGTAAGAGCCTCTTGAATGTGCTGTGCTGCATCAATGCCTACAATGCTTTGGTAAGGTCCCACTTGAACCGCGGCATCTTCAATGAATTTAGGGTCTTTCAACATAGTTTGAACAGCATTACGGTATTCATTGATCACATTTGTTGGTGTGTCAGATGGGATAAAGATCATTTTTTGGAAAGCGAAGCCCGCTGCAAAGAATTTAGAGTAAGCCGAATATTCTATACCAGAAGGTTGTTTGCCAAATTTCTGAGCATACACTTCTTGGAAGGTTGGTAGATCAGGGAACGCAGGATCACGTACTACTTTACCCTCTTTATTCATAACACCTAGAGAAAACAATGGAATCGCTTTGTCATTGTTTACTAGATCAACCACTGAGTTTAAGTAAGCAGACGTTGTTTGGAAGTCAATTTTCGCTTCGCCACGTTCAAACGCCAAACGACCCGCACCACGGCTTTTCATACCGAACACAGGTTTCACGTCCAAACCCAGCATTTCGAAGGCGATCAAGACAGGCAATTCAAGACGTGTTGGTCCTTGTGAACCAAACGGTAGCGTCATGCCATCTAATTTATCGATATCCGCGGCTGATTTCACACCCAAACCTGGCTGTACGTAAACCACACCACCCGTTGGGCTTGCCATTAATGGCACCCATTTATCGAAGTTATAACGCACTCGTTTGTCACCCAACATATATGGGAACAAGGTCGATGCCGACGTCGCTAGCATGGTGCTGCCATCGTCTTTGGCACGCTTGTAAAACAAGTTTGCGCCGGTAATGGAGCCGCCACCTGGTTGGTTACGGATAACCACAGTCGGATTGCTTGGAATGTACTTTGTTAGGTAAGGAGCAATAAATCGCGCCCACACATCAGTACCGCCACCAACCCCAAAGGGTACCGTCCAGTTAATTGTCGATGGCACATCGGCTTCTTTTGCTTGCGCAGGCAACGCAAGTACACAGCTGATAGACAATGCAGACGCACAGACTAAGTTGAGTATTTTTTTCATGTTATCTTCCTTTCTTGTTTTTATAGTTTATTAATGCGCTCGATAAGAACGCACCAAAAGCGATTAGCTAAGATAGATATTGCCTAATAATATTTTCTTCGCAGTACGGATTAGCGACACACTGTCCAAGGCAGATGGGTCGTTTTCTTTGCGTCTGGCGCTCAATTCAATCGTGCCAGATGGGTGTTCCAATACAAAAACCGAGCTCGCTTCCTGAGCATCGATCAGTTTTGATGCCACAGTACCCGGTGTGCAACACGCGGTCACAATGGCGATACTGCCGGTTACTGCCAATGCTTTATGGCATTTATGCGGCACAAAATAGCGTGCGGTGATCGTGCCGCCATGCAACGCTGGTGACACTAAAATCGGCTTCGGAATGACAGAATTTGATACATCTCCCATGCCCATTAACTCACCCGCTTGCAAACGAATATTTTCTAAGCGCGCCATAAATTCAATGTCACTGTCTAATTCAGCCGGTGACTCACTGCCGGTTTTATTAAGATCTTGTGCATTGATTAAAACCACTGGTGTTGCCGCATCAAGACAAGTTACTTCAATAGAATCAATAACATTGATCAACTTACCTGTTGGTAACAACTTACCTGTTTTCGAGCCTTCTACGTTAAGGAAGGTTAACTCGATAGGTGCACCTGGTGAGTTTGTACCACTAATGATGGTGTCCCCGTCATACTGAACCTGACCATTTGGGGTTAACACGGTGGCATGGATAATCTTGCCGGTATTCAAATTATGGATGCGTACTGTTGTTTTGCCTTGAGCCGCTGGAAACAAGCCCGTTTCAATGGCATAAGGCGCGACGCCTGAAAGCATGTTTCCGCAATTTGGAGAGAAGTCGACTTTCTTTTCGAGAATACCCACTTGGGCAAACAGATAGTCAACATCGGCATCCGGATGAGTAGAAGGACCAACCATAGCAACCTTACTGGTTAAGCTATTGCCACCACCAATGCCATCTAATTGTAGCTCATGCCCAGATCCCATAACTTTTAATAAAACTTCTGCGCAGGCTTCTCTGTCTTGAGGCAGATCAGCGATTTGCAAATAGGGACCTCGAGAAGTGCCACCACGCATAATCATGCAGGATAGGGTTTGCGACATGTGAATAAACCTTATTGTTATTGAGTACCTTCTATTACAATGTCACAAGATTGATTAGTGCATCAAATGCAAAAATAATGCATAGTTGATGTGTATAACGAATTAATAGAGAGCCTTATGCATCAAATAGAATTTAAAGACTTGGTTATTTTTATTCGTATCGCAGAAACTGGAAACTTTCACGATGCCGCCGAATTGACCTTTTTATCCCAACCGGCTCTCAGCCGCAGAATGCAAAAATTAGAAGGGATACTAGGGGCTCAACTCTTTGAAAGAACCACGAGAAAAACCTGGCTAACCTCAGTCGGAAGGGAGTTCTTGCCCAAAGCAAGGCGTATGGTTGAAGAGTTTGAATTGTCTGTTTTAGGCATTAAAGACATGGCTTCTCAGCAAAAAGGTAAGGTCACCATTGCCTGTATTCCAACCGCAGCGTTTTACTTCTTACCAAGCGTTATCACTGTTTTTAATGAAAGATACCCAGGAATTCGCATCCAGATCCTCGATGAAAGCGCGAACCATGGTTTGGAATCTGTGATTCGAGGCGACGCGGATTTTGGCATTAACATGGCCATTGCTCAGCACCCTGAAGTCACCTTTACGCAATTACTGGATGACCCTTTTGTGGTCTGTTTGAGAAAAGATCACCCGCTTTGCGAATTAACAGAAGTGTCTTGGACTGACATGGAACCTTATAAACTGATCAGTGTAGGAAGGGCCAGTGGTAACCGAATTTTGCTGGATAAATCTCTGGCCAAAGACCAAGTGCAATTGAATAGTTTTTATGAAGTGCAGCACCTGTCTACCTCACTGGGGCTGGTAGAAATGGGCTTAGGCATATCCATTGTTCCAAAACTGGCAATGCCACTTAGCAGTACCTCGGCACTCACCTACCGACCACTGAAAGACCAACAAATCGACCGCTCTATTGGTCTCGTCAAACGCAGCTCTACGTCCTTGTCACCAGCGGCGGATTTGTTTATTAACATTCTGCTAGAACGCTGGCCAGCGACCATCCCTCAAGTGACTTAACGCTCTTTATACACCGCAAATACAAAACAGCCGTGGGTTGAAAACGGTATTTACCACATCAATGGCGCTACTGTTTCTGACGAGCCACAAATTCCATTTGGTGGTGTCGGTGAATCTGGTTACGGACGCTTTGGTGGCCAAGCAGGCATTTCAGAATTTACCGATGTGCGCTGGATTACTATTGAGAACCCAGAGCAACATTATCCACTATAAGTGAGTAATGACACGGCGTTCGCCGTCACTTTCTCACCCTAAAATAGTTTCTCATCCTAAATAGACAAAAGGCCTATTCCCAATCAAGATTGAGAATAGGCCTTTTTTGTTGCTTAATAACGAGCAAGTAGGCGACTTTTTCATCCGTTGGGGGGAGTGTCTACCCCACTCTATCTGGCCTTCCCAAGCCCCATTTTATTCGGCAACAATTGTTCTATTACGACCTTGTTTCTTGGCCTCATAAAGCGCTTCATCCACGCAGATAAGCACTTTTTTCAAGGGAACCGAATGGTTGCTCCAGCTTGCTACGCCAATAGAGACAGTAATGTGCCCTACTGTCTCAAACTCTTCTTTTTCCACCGCTTCCCTAAGTCGTTCCGCCACCAAGTAGGCGTCTTCTACAGAGGTTTCTTTAAGCAATAATACAAACTCTTCCCCCCCTGTCCTCGCGACCATATCTTCACTACGAGAGAAGCGATTCATGATTTGAATTTGCTGTTTAAGCACTTCATCGCCGACGTTATGGCCGAACGTATCATTCACTTTTTTGAAGTAATCCACATCCACAGACAAGAGAGAAAACGTTTTGTCTTGTGCGACCAGCTCTTCAAGCTTAAATTGCAGTGCCCGACGGTTCTTCGCCCCCGTCAAAGGGTCTGTGTCTGCGTCCAGCCGCAGTTGGCCGATTTGAACTTGCAGTAATTTCACACCACTCAGAATGGCTTTTTTAAGGCTTGAACTTTCCACATACCATGAATTAATGCGTTCAATTTCATCACTTACTTCTGGGTTATCAAGGGTCTTGGCCTTGTCCGCTAATTGTCGTAATGGGTGAGAAATGGCGCGGGCAAATAGCCAGATAAACACAAACACCGCCAGCGTCATTGGTAAGGTCTTTAAAATCACCTGCTCCATAATGCCAGTCAAAGGCAACAAAGAAGATTCCAATGGACTTTGCGTTATTATGGTCCAACCGGTACTCGGAATCGTTGCGTAGCCAGCCAGCATATCAATCCCTCTGCTGTTGCGCAGGGACACGCCCCCTTCTTTTTTAGCAATGATTTCATCTAGGCCTGTGTTGTTCTTTACAATCGTACCGATTCTGTCTTGATCCGGGTGGTATAAGATCTTCTTCGCATTGTCTACCACATAAATATAGGAACCATTTCTATAAAAATGTTCGCCTAGAATTTCACGGAGAATATTGGGTTTTTTAAGATAAATAGTGCCCCCTACAAAACCAAGGTAGTCATGCTCTGGGCTAAAAATCGGCGTGGAAATAAAAACCAATAAATTATTAATCGTTGAGATATATGGCTTACTAATCAGCGATCTCTTTTCTTCTAACGCTTCTCGACTGCCTGCTGATTTAAGCTGCTTACCCACCAAACCTAGTGTTTCAGGCGACGCCGCTTGCGTCATGCCTGTGTCATTACTAATGACAACGGAATTAAAACTGTCTGTTTGATATTTAAGGCGGTTCGCCTCTCGAGCAAGAAAGGTCTTATCGTGCATCTTGGTTCCTAAACCGTTCGCAGAATAAGCCAGTTGCTGCCGCGATAAGTTCAAAAACACTTCGGTTGTGTCGGCTAATTTATGCGCATAAGCTTGATTCACGCTAATGCGCTGAGTAATAAGCTGTTCTTTTTGCACTTCATAGTTAGAGTAAAAACTGTTAACAAAAGTCAATATGGTGGCCGTTAGCGCCAACAGCAAAATCAGCCTATTTAATTTTAGAAAATTGTATTTCAAAGTACCCAAAGTCACTTTTCCTGTTATTTGATACACGTATTCATGGCGAAAAATGTCATTCATATTGGGCAATATAAGGCGTTAAAACGCCGAGTAAGCCGATATATTATGCAATTTCACATTCGTTTTTGACTTTTTCACGTAAATAATACGGGTGATAAAGACCGCAAAGGCAGACACAACCTCTGTCGTAATATTGTAATACTAACCGATTTTCAAGCCGAAAAAGCACGTTGATGACTATTTTTATGGCAAACGCTTTATATCGCGATGTCATGCATCATTCTTGCTCATCCCCTTGTGCTTCGACTTTATGATAAAGACGACAAGCCCCCTTGGGACAAATCAAATTTGGTACAGCGCAGACTAATTAATGTGGTGAATTTTTTCATGCCTTGTTGTGCGTATATAACGCGCTGACAAAAGGCTTCATACTCAAAAATATCGCTCACATTGACGATTAAGACAAAATCAACGCTGCCTGTCACCTTGTAGCATTGTTTGACTTCTGGGGATTGATTGATCGCAGCGATAAACTGGTTGGCCAGCATCAAATCATCACTGGTCATTTCGACTTCTACCACCATATTTAACCGACGCCCTAGCGCTTGAGCGGACACCACGGCCACCACTCGCTCAATAATTCCTTCGGCTTTGAGTTTATGCACTCGTTTTAAACAGGCTGGCGCTGACAAGCCGACTTTTTCCGCCAAAGAGAGATTGGTTTGATCCGCATCTTGCTGCAGCTCAGTTAAAATACGAATGTCGATAGGATGCAGCTTCATTAATTACATTTCTCTTAGTATGAATATAAGAAATTATAGTTTCCAAAATACCCAATAAGAAGCATTAATTAATTCTCAATTTGATATTCTATTGCCTGACTTTTGCTCATCATTTTTCATAAGGCAATACAATGATCCGCTCCTTTCAGCACCGTATTCAGAGTCGTCTACACACATTATCTCAACAGGCCGAACGCAATCGGATTGGCAGATGGCTAATGGATGTGTGTCGGATTTTTTGGGGGTTGGCGAAAATCATGATCCCTATCTTACTTGTGGTCAGAATGATTGAGTTACTAGGTTGGATTAACGCCTTAGGAAACGCCATTAGCCCCATTATGATTTGGGTAGGATTGCCCGGAGAAATGGGGTTGGTGTGGGTGACGGCCATCTTCAGTAATCTATACACGGCGATGGCCATTTTTTACCAATTAGGAGGAATGGACCAACTGAGCGTCGCACAGGTCAGTGTTTTGTGCTCTATGATGCTCATTTCCCACGGACTGCCTATTGAGGCCGCGATTGCCAAAGCCGTCGGCGCCAGACTCAGGTTTACTCTTGTATTGCGCATTGGCGGTGCCATGTTATTGGGCTTTCTCTTGCACCACTATTATGATGCATTTGCCCTGTTACAAACGCCTATTAACACCGCTTGGATACCCGAAAACAGCGACGCTAGCTGGAGCAGCTGGCTTTTATTACAAGGGCAAACGTTCGTGGCGGCGTTTGTTATCATCGCCGCACTTACCTTAACCATCCGAGTGTTGAATTACCTTGGCATCGAAAAAGCCATTCACTTTTTATTGTCCCCTTTGCTCCGCTTATTAGGCATTGGGGCAAAAGCGTCTAATATTATTGTGGTTGGTTTAACCCTCGGCCTATCTTTTGGCGGCAGTATTTTGATCCGAGAAGCCAAAACAGGACACATTGATAACCAGGACGTGTTTTTAACCATAGCTTTTCTAGGCTTATGCCATAGCCTTATCGAAGACACACTTTTAATGCTGTTATTAGGCGCGGATTTGTTTTCAATATTATGGGTAAGATTGGTTTTTGCCATCGTTATTATCGTGGCGCTCGCCCGTCTCCTTCCATTACTGTCTAGCAGAAAGTACGCTTGGCTTTACCAGCCCCCATCGACGCCACCACTCTCCAACAAAGAGCTGGTATAGCCAAAAGAAAAGCCAGATGAACCGAGTTCATCTGGCTTTATAAAGTGAGACTACACCGCCACCTAGCGCTTAATAACTAGAAACATTAAGCGTGGTCTGGCTGTTTATAGTAACCAATGCAAAGCAATGGCCGCTGTCCAAGAGAAGTCCTTACCGCCACAACCTTCACCCGTAATCGGATCAAAGTATTCAAAGTAGCCGGATTGATCAATGATCGCTCGTGACGCTTGGCGTAATTGTTCAGCCACATCATCATAACCGTAATGCTTCAAACCGTCGGCAATCATCCAGTTAATATGCAACCAAGATGGCCCTCTCCAGTAACGCTTCGCATCAAATGTGCTTTCTAGAGGCGAGGTAGACGCCAAACCACTTGGTCCTAACACCAACCATTTCTGGATTTCTTCTGCCATCAAAGCCGCTTGTTCAGCGCTGGCTGAGTAGCTGTATAGCGGCATAAAGCCACCCGATGTGCTTACCGGAATCGCTTTAGCAAGCGCGTGATCTCTGTTCAAGAACAAGTGACGCTCTGCGTCCCATAAGCTTGGGAAAATCGCTTCTGCTTTTTTCACAGACGCTTCCAGTGAAGACATGTCCACCTGGGTCGATGCCAGCGTATTTAGGTGAATCAAATCTATTGTCGCACGCTGTAACACGGCATTTAAGCTGATGTCTTGCGTGTGGAAAGGACAGTTTTGATAGATTTTCTGGTAATCGAAATCGTTTTCACGAAAGAAATCCACCAAATAAATATAACGATCATACTGCTCTTTCAATGGGCGCTGTTTGCTATCTACGTGGTTCAAATCACGACGCTGATAAGGACGCGTTACCTGTGGCACACGCTGCAACACATCATCCCATGCTGGGCTGTTGTCCATCCCAGATTCCCAAGGGTGATAGCTGGAAACCAAACCGGTTGTTTCTGGATCACGCTCTCGGTACCACCATTCGTGGTAACGAATCAGTTTTGGCATCAAGGCGTCTAATTTCGCCTGCGCAAGGTCTTTGTCCTTACTTTGCTCATAGATAATTCGCACCATGGTCGCCAATAATGGCGGCTGAGAAATAGAAGTAGTCGGTGGATTACCCTCTACTTTCCATTGATCAGGGCCTGGGAAATAATCGTCAGACTCTTGATGGAATACGATATGAGGCACCATGCCGTTGTCCCACTGGCCTTCAAACAGTTTATCAAACTCAGTCCATGCTCGAGCTTCATCAACATACAACCAGCCTAACGCAGTGACGCCTGCGTCCCAATTCCACTGGAATGGATACAATCCTTTGGTAGGAACAGTATAACCACCCAGATCATTGGTGCGTAAAATCCCTTTTGCTTGCGCGACTAAGTTCTCTAGCTTACTCATAAAATAATTTTCCCACCTTCAGTGTACCAACGTTTTTTGTCTTCTTTTGGCATTAAATACAATGTATTGCCGCTTTCTATTTCAATTTCATTTGGGATATTCACGCGGAATAATTGGCCGTTCAATTCAGCTGACAGCTGCTGATGAGAGCCTAATTTCTCACGGGTTAACACGGTAATAGGCCAGTAGTTATCTCTTTGCTCTTTTGAGATATGGAAGTCTTCTGGACGAATACCAAGCTGGAAAGCACCGTTAGGCACTGTGCCTACTTGGAAGTCAGGAGAAATAAAGTTCATAGGTGGATTACCAATGAAGCTACCCACGTATTCTGTGGCTGGCTTGTTGTAGATTTCATCAGGGAAATCGTATTGATCAATACGCCCTGAGTTCATCACCGCAATACGGTCGGCCAAACTCATCGCTTCCACTTGGTCATGGGTCACATACACAGTGGTGGTTTTAGACGCTTCTAATACCGATTTTAGCTCAGCACGCATTTGCAAACGCAACAAGGCATCCAAGTTGGACAAGGGTTCATCCATCAAGAGAACATCTGGTTCAACAGCCAGCGCACGGGCTACAGCCACACGTTGGCGTTGACCACCAGAGAGCTGACCAGAGTAACGCTTTAACAAATGATCAATGTGCATCAAGGCTGCGGTACGCTCTACATTCTCTTTGATCTTTTTCTCTGGGGCTTTTTTCATGCGCAAGCCAAAAGCAATGTTTTCAAACACCGTCATATGTGGGAAAACAGCGTAGTTTTGAAACACCATGGCCACATTGCGCTCTCTTGGCGGTAAATGTGACACAACACGATCACCAATTTTAATCGTACCGCTGTCTTGTGTTTCTAACCCAGCAATGATGCGCAACAAAGTGGACTTACCACACCCTGAAGGCCCCAATAGAACAGTAAATTCTTGGTCTTTAATATCGAGTGACACAGATTTAAGTATGTCTGCATCACCAAAGGATTTTTTAATGTTTTCTACGGTAATAGTGGTCATAACAAGTTCCTAAAAATAAATATCAATGTGAAGAAAAAACCTCGGACTTAACGGTTCGCAATCCCCCACATACTGAATAGATATTTTCTAACAACGAATAAAAATAGGATGGCTGGCAATATCAAAATCAAGCCACCAGCAAACTTCACTTCTACCGGAGAAGTAGAAAGGCTTTGCACCAAAAAGGCCGTCAATGTTTGGTTGTTTACGGTGAGCACCGCGGCAGCAAACACTTCGTTCCACGAAATAACAAAGGCAAACACAGCAGACGCAGTAAGACCTGGCAAGGCTAATGGCATCACAACTTTCATGAACGCCTGCCAGCGATTACAACCAAGTACCCAGGCCGCTTCTTCTAACTCAACAGGAATACCAAGAAACAAGCTGGAGGTAATCAACACAGAGAAAGGCAAAGCCAAGGCCGTGTGCACCAAAGACAAGCCAAACAAAGAATCGTCCAGACCAACATTGATGAAAATCACCGCCAATGGCAGCGCCAACAACGGCATTGGAAACGCTCGCGTTAACAAGATCAACATTCTGAAGGTTTCTTTGCCTCGAAAATCAAAGCGCGCTAACGCGTAGCCTGCTGGCGTCCCTAGACCAATCGCAATCACCATGGTGAACAAGGCCGCGATTAAAGAGTTTTTCAACGCCCCTAGCACACCGTAGTAATTCACGAAAAAGTGCAGGCTTTCCATGTCAAATGCAGGCCAGAAGTTCTTAGGAAAGCCATTAATGACGTCCGCTGAACTCAAGGAGTTGACCACTAATAAATAGATGGGGAACAGAATCCAAGACACAAGAAACGCCACACTGCTCAAAAATAACCAGCGCCACATTTTCTTCTTTCTGTTTACCTCTCGGACTTCTTTTTCCAAGATTTCATCGTAACTTAAATCGCTCATATTCTAGCCCCTTTAGGAACACGCAACACTCTTAGATAAAACAGCGTAAAGACAATAGAAAGGGCTAGGATAACCACGGCATAGGCAGACGCTGCGCCGGCATCTTGGTAATTAAAGGCCCAATTAAAGGTTTCTCCCATTAATACAGGCATATTGGAGCCCCCTAACAGCATGACAACAGCAAACACTTCGAACGCCAATAAGGTTCGTAGGATCAGTGCTGTTTGCAAACTTGGACGTAACAAAGGCAATGTCACCTTCCACAAACGAACCCACGAATTCGCGCCAAAAATTTCAGCGGCTTCGTAGTATTCTTTCGGAATAAGACCGATACCGGACACCAAAATAACCAAAAGAATCGCCGTCGCACGCCAGATTTCGGCCACCACAACAGCGGTGAAAATAATGATAGGGTTTTGATAGTTCAACCAACTTTCTGGCTGATCAATGACACCAATCGAGAACAAGAAACTGTTTAAGAAACCGTTTTGATCCAAAATCGCCAACCAGATAATACCGGCAGCAAGATCCGACACACCCAAAGGAATGGTCAAAATATACAAAACAGTGTCACGACCTTTCTTCATTTTCGAAATCATCAATGACATACCGACCGCCATGCACAACTGCACAGGGACAACCACCAAGGCAAGCAGCAAGGTGTTTTTCAAAGAGGGAAGAAAATTATAGTCAGTAAAGATATTTTCAAAGTTGCTTAAACCAACATGACCCTCTGACGAAGTGAAGGCCTGAACGAACACTTCAATGAATGGATATACGAAAAAAATCAATAAAAACAATACGCTTGGCGCAATTAAAACATAAGGGTAATATTTTTTATTCATAACAAATCCTGATTTCTTTTAAATAATTTCATAGCTGGTCTGCAACAGCCTAGAGGCAGACCAGAAAGCGAGAAATCAGTTAATTGGACAAGGGCCATCACTCGCTTTATCGGGCGCCCAGCAAGGTGCTTTGGCTCGATTAATCAGCGTTCTCAGCCTTTTTGCCTGACGATTAAGTACTTTGTCGATGTCCGCATTACGCAGAATGATTTGCTGGAAGGTGTCTTGGTAAACTTTATTGAATTGCCCACTCAAGTTCCCAAGTCCTACCGGTAAAATCGACGGCAATGCATCTGGCGCATTAGCTTGAAGCGCAATGGCTTTGCC
Organism: Marinomonas sp. NPDC078689; assembly: GCF_044542435.1. Lineage (NCBI taxonomy): Bacteria > Pseudomonadati > Pseudomonadota > Gammaproteobacteria > Oceanospirillales > Oceanospirillaceae > Marinomonas > Marinomonas sp. NPDC078689. The sequence continues at coordinate 193,585 of NZ_JBITUJ010000006.1, forward strand.
CGCGATACGAACATTGGCAGGAAGATCCTCTGGCAGAGCCACATCTACAACCGGATAAAAGCCTGTGGCTTTCAAGGTTTTTACTTGAATATCAGGGCGAGACAAGTATTTGATTAAGCTGACAGACGCCGCTCGGTCTGGCGTGTTCTTAGGAATGGCTAGGCCTGCAATAACCGGCATAAAACCTCGACCGTATTTTCCTGCAGGTGCGGGAAACGCAACAAAGTCATTTGGTTTTTGATCAAATGCCCCTTTAAGACGAGCCGTATGATCAAAAGCAACCCATACTTCGCCAGTTAACAAAGGCTCTTGCATCAAGTTATACGCGGTGGAACGAGGGTTAACATTCTTCCAAAGGCTACGAAAATAAGCCCACATTTCTTGCGCGTCTTTACCACGAAAATCAGTGACCACGGAGTGGGTGAACGAAGGGTAAAGGTAACCTTGAATAAAGCGGTGCATTAGGCCTTTCTCACCAGCTGGGAAACCAAGCTTCGGACTGCCTGTCGCTTTGGTAAGGTTGATGGCCCATTGCGCCAGTTGGTCATAGGTTAAAGCATTGATGTTGGCGCCTTTAGGCAAATAAGGCAGTGCCTTTTTGTTCGCCGCCATAATGTAGGTAGCTTGCATCCAAGGGATGTATTTTTGATGGTCTGTACCCAGCTTACCCAGCTTGGTAATGGCCGTGTTGGCGCTGACCTTAGGCAGTTGAGCCAGTACATCATCAACAGGGTCTAACGCGTCCTGAATCTGAGGGAACTGACCATGCAATGCCCCTAATACACCCAGTGTCACTGAGTTGGTACGAGACTCTGCTTGTATCCGAGAAAAAAACGGGCCAGCTTCTTGTGGAAGAAATTTAACATTTCCATCATAGTCGATTAACACGTCATTTCGCATTGCGTCCGCTTCTTTGAGCGGGTTCGCTTGAGTTGAATAAAAGACAACCTCACTCGCCGAAGCGATAGAGGACCCTAATAATATTGGTAATATTATTTTTTTTAACATACATTTTTCCTCTTTTTTATTCTTATATTAAGTCTAGTTTCTTTATCAAAAACTTAGCTAATATTTTTATTTTCACTCGTTTGACGCTCTATCAGCTCATAGTTAATTAGCTTATTTCTGGGCACGGTGAGATGGCCATTCATCTCAGCTTGTAAGATAGAAATAATGGCATTGCTATGATCTTCAAAAGACGACTTTAGCGTTGAAATAGTTGGATCACCCAAAGTGGATACCGGCAGGTCATCGCAACCAATTACATTGATGTCTGCACATGGGTCGATGCCTAGCTCTTTGGCGGCTTTCACGACTTCATGGGCAATAACATCGGAAGCACAGATAAAGCCAGTTGGTGCGTTCTGGCTTTTCAGTAATTCCAAGGAGAGGCGGTGCGGAATGTTATCGGACACCTCCGTCACGAACACATCAGGCGTTAAACCTGCTTTGTTCATGGCGTTCATATAACCTTCCAGACGCAGATCAGAGGTGTACATCCGTTCTGGAAGGTTCATTAAAACAATCTTTTTATGGCCTTTATCAATCAAGCTCTGAGTCGCAAACTCAAACCCTGAAATGGCATCTGTATCTATCCAATTATGCTTTTCAGAGCTTAAGGTCCGTCCGTGAGTCACAAACGGCACCTTGTTCTCCAACAACAAGTTCACCCGTGCATCGTCTTTTCTGGTACGCATCACAACAAAAGCGTCCACTCGTTGGCTATCAATAAATCGCTGATAGGTTGACAGCTCTTCTTCACCTTCTGGGGCATAAGAAACGATTAAGTCTAAGTTGGGATTGTGAGTATGCAGGGAACGACCGAAATGCAGTAGGAAGTGACTTAAGAAGTGATCTCTCATGTCGCCGTAGGAAACGGGCAACAAGATGCCAATAGCATCACTTTTCCCCGTCACGAGTCGACGAGCCGCTAGGTTGGGAACATAGCCAAGGGTAGCCACCGCTTCTTCAACTTGACGGCGAGTATTAGGACTTACATCGTCATAGCCAGACAAAGCTCGGGATACTGTGGTCACCGATATATTCAAATATTCTGCTATGGATTTCAGTGTCGGTTTTTTTTTCATCAATTTATTCGTTTTTATTATGCGCATGTGAAGGCCTATCAATGATGACCCGAAACGATTTGGATAAATATAAACCAAAACGTTTCGGGTCTTCAATTGTTTTTTCTTTTTATTGACTATAGAAGGCCAAAAAAGTGCGATATCCTCTGGGTTTTAAGCAACAGAACAAGAGGATAAACAGGGGGGATCATTCAGAAGCGGCCTGCACAGACAGCAGAAACAAGATCGCACTATGTGCCAGTTATGACCCATAGTGCGATGCAAAAACACAACTCAATAGAAGCACAATAGTACGAGGGCGAAGCTACAACATTTTGCCCGCTGCTTTGATTTTAATGTGCACCATATTGCCTTTGAGATAACTCAACGGAATCTCACTTCTCTCTATGATAGAGACGCTTTGTGGGCATGAGCCGGCCTCTATCGCAATCGCCTTGGCTTCTTCTTCCAATCGTGCAATCTCAGTGGCGCGCTTCGTAGGCTCGATAGAAACAATTCGGTCGAGCTGCCCTGAAATTTCACCGAGCGCCACGCCAATCGCATTTGCGACTTCAAAATGCTCAGGCCGCACCACTCGGCTCGCCCCCTCAAAATGATCAGGGAGCAAAGCGCTGCCACCACCCACCAAGATAACCGGCACCTTTTCCGCTGAGGTTTTCATTTTATCAATGGCGTCTTCCACCGTTACCAGCATTTTTGCGTAAATTTTGCGTGCTTTTTGCGGGTCCAGAGCAATCGAGGCTTGCTGCTGCGCACCTGACCAAGTCATGACATCAAGCGCCAGCGCCACGTCTGTCAAAGTCAGTACTTCACCGCCAAAACTCAGAGCCTTTTCGGTAATTTGGTGGCCCACACTTTCTGGTCCAAGTACCGGTTCACCCTCTTCAAAATTCACTCGGGTACCCCCACCGATGGCAATGGCGAGTATGTCAGGCATGCGAAAATTCGTTCTCACCTCCCCCAACGACACAGAAAGGCTCGACTCTCTTGGATAGCCGTGCATTAACACACCAATATCAGACGTAGTACCGCCCACATCCACCACAATAGCGTCTGTCAGCTTGGTTAAATGGCTGGCACCGCGAATCGAATTCGTCGGCCCACAGGCTACGGTTAATATTGGGTATTTAAGCGCAAATTCTTTGGACATCAAGGTGCCATCATTCTGACCAAAATACGGCGTAACCTGGATTCCATGCTTATCAAGCGCTTGGCAAAAACCATTTACAAAGCGTTTTGCCGTGCCTTGCAATGCCGCATTTAAGATGGTCGCGTTTTCGCGCTCTAAGATCCCCAAACTGCCTACTTTATGGGAAAGAGAAATGTCCATATCCGGCATTTCTTCTGACACCCAGTTGGCCACGGTCAACTCCTGCTCACCATTGACTGGCGAGAAAACGCCGCACACCGCGATAGCGTCGACATGTCCTCTCATTTTGGCGCAAATATCTCGAATTTCGGCTTCGTTTATTTCAGCAATCTTCTGGCCATCGTACTCATAACCGCCATGGGCTTCGTAAAAATGTTCACCCAATAAATCCTTCCAAGATTGGCTCCAGCCGCTAAGGGGTGGAATCGCGCTACCGCTGGGCAAGGCCAAGCGAATCATGCCCACCCTGTCCAGACCGCGTTTTTCAACAATGGCATTCGTACACTGTGTGGTTCCCAGCATCGCGTGCTTAATTTGCGCGCCCGTTATACCAGCACCTGTTAGCAAGGCCGCTACGGCATTATCAATGCCAGTGGAGATATCAAGCGTGGTAGAGACTTTTACTTTCGCCACACAATTAAGCGAATTATCCAGCAGAACGCCATCCGTATTGGTGCCGCCAACGTCTATGCCTAGTCGGTAATTAGTGGTCATTTTTGTGCTCCTTCAAGGCGATTTTTTTGTGCAAGAACATCAATAGGTGTATAGCTGACGTGGTAACCAAAGTAACCAGGACCGACCACTTCAATGCCTTTTGGCGTGCGCCACTTTTCATCACAAGGGTAAGCAATCAAATCGACTCGTTGACCATAACGAAGTTGATCTGTGGTAATCGGATGGCCTGTTTCATAATCCAATATGGAGATCAAATCTGGCGTGCTGGCCAATAAGTTTTCATCGTTAATATCCGCAGCAGATCTGCCTTTGTGCGCCAATAGCAATTCGTTTTGAAAGTGCACACAAACACTGCCGTCTTCCTGAGTTGATGGACTTTTTAGCGGTTCAATGACCACATTCCCAGTCACAAAACCACCGCCAGTATTACGCTCAATATCGGTGATTTTTCCACTAATAACCCGATGACCGCCCACAATATCAAGCACAGCTTGCGTTGCATTTTGGCCGGTTTCATTGGCTTCTCGAATTGCTTTACCAATCTTGATCGATTTGGTTAAAGTGCCACCCAACGCACTTTGCTTTAAATTAACGCCCAACATGGGGTAATCGCATATGGCCGCAGAGCCGCCCATTTTTTCAGTAATGGCACGAGCAAAATGCTCAGCCCAAAGTCCATCGATAGGCTGTAGTGTCACCACATTGCCTTTCTCATCGGCCAATGTGTTTGGCGCAGAAGGCAAATCATCCAAGTAAAAAGTGACCATTTGTGACTCAGGGAAAGCCCGCCCCATGGCATCACAGTCAATCACAGGAATGCCTTTGCTGGCCGCCACTAAAATAGGGATCAATGAATTGCCACCCCCAATTTCAATAGGAAAGGTCGCCGCTATGCTGCCTCCCATTTCTTTTTCCATCGCCTCGAAGGCCACTAACATTTGATTTTGTGAGTTTAATTTCTCAATCGCTACCGTTGGCGCGCCAATCATAGACGAAGGCACTACAACCCAATCGTCTTCAACACTGTCTAACGAAATCAATTCAACCGGCTGGGCCGCATTAGCAATCGCCACTTTGGCCATTAATGAACCACTGTAAGGATCCCCGCCACCACCGGTACCCAATACGGTAGCGCCAATCGCGATGTCATCAATCATTTGATCATTAATAATCATGGACGGTTTTCCTTTCTTAATTCAGTTGGTTGTCTTAGTTCTGCGGGTTTTCTTAAATTAGAAAATGTCATTAACACTATGTAAGCGACAAGAGAGGCCAAGATGCCATCAACAGCAGAAATGCTAGTAATAGAGAAAAGACCTAAAAACTCAGTGGCGGTGCAGGCGCTAACCACACACCCAAAAAACCATGAGATAAGCCCTTTTAGTAACCAATTAGGCGCAGTTTGCGTGCGTTCAAAGCTCATCACGCTACGGTCTAAAAAGTAATATTGCGCGAGATACACTCCCGCCGAAGGTGCAATCACGACGCCTAACAAGGTTAAAAATGAAGTGAAATACTCAATCATGCCCAATTGCGCTATCACCACGCCAATGGCCGTCATTACCACCACAAGAATCGGACGTGGAACATTCGGAAAGACCACGGATAACCCGAGGGAGCCAGACACCAGATTGCTGCTGTTGGTGGTCCATTGCGCAAACACAATAATAAAAATAGCGGCAACACCCAGACCCAAGCCAAAGAACACATCCACCAAGCTGGTTGAACCTGTCATGCGCAAAAGCAGGATTGCCACCACCAAGGTGGCACTGTTACCAAACAAGAAGCCAAAGCCTGCGCCTAAGATGGCGTCTTTACGGGTTTTGGCATAACGAGAAATATCAGGGGCGGCAACCGCGGCAAGAATCCAAATGGACATAACATAAGAAATCGCCTGCCCCATAGAAAGCGGAGAACGGATAGGTTCTTCAACAACGCTGCTGTGACTCGACGCCATATAAAGGCCGACGGTAATCAGGGTCACCATTAAAGGCACTGAATATGCACTCAGTTTACCCAATGCACGAACGCCATAAATCGCGGTGATCATCATGAGCAAGGCGCCAAAGATCAACGCACTTAAGTTCGAAATGACAATGCCGTATTTATCCAGAGAAGCAACTAATATGTGTGCAAAAAAATCCGTCTGAAACGCAAACCAGCCAACCAAAGAAATACCATTAATGGCCCCCAGCGCCTTACCACCATAACGCCCAAACACAGTACTGCTCATTAACGAGGTCGACACCGACGATTGAAAACCAATGTTGGCACACAGCATGGCAAGGAGCGCCAGAATCGAAGAGCCAATAAAGGTCGCCAGAAGTGCGTTGTAGACACTCAGCCCCTGACTCAATAGCGCACCAAGAAACAGCCCTGACACATCAATGCCAATGGCCAGCCAGATCAAACTAATGACATACCATGACCTCTTGGCATTCAGAGGAACGGGCTCTAATTCAAAATCGTCAATTTTCTGTTTCTTGTGTGTATTTTTCATCTTACGCCCCTGAATTGTTCATAAATAAAGCAAATAAAAACTAACAGCTTGTCACATTTGAATAAATGAATATTATTGAATGCAAACATTTGAAAAAAGAGATGTAAATTCGAGATGATCAATAATGCTGGCAAACTGGACAAACGAGATTTACGTCGACTCGAGCTATTCTGCGAAATTGTCGAACAAAATGGCATCAGTAATGCCACCCATAGCACAGGGCTTAGCCAACCGGTTTTAAGCAATCAATTAATAGAACTAGAAAAGAGCCTAGGAATAAAACTGTGTCAGCGTGGACGAAGTGGTTTTGAGTTAACCAGTGAAGGACACACGGTGTACCGTTATGCGAATGAGCTTAGTTCAGTATTGAGCGACTTCTCTTTCAAACTGAAAGGTGTTCGATCCACCCTAACCGGCCATGTTCGAGTGGGTGTATTGGACAATACCATCACCCTTGAAGACAACATCATTCCGCAAGCAATCGAGAATTTTTACCAACTCAGCGACAGCGTCGACATCTCATTAGAAGTTGGTGATTATACTTTTTTAAACGAAAAACTATCTAAAAATCAATTGGATATGATGATAGTTGTACTAAGCGATTACAACACTAGCCATTTTGCCCATGTCGAACCTTTGTTTTATGAGCAAAGCCAGCTATTCGCCAGAAAGGACGTGGCGGCCAAAATCATCCGTAATCACTATTCACTGGCAGGGCAACGTATAAACATCGGCGGCTATTCGGCCAAAATAATGAAAGAAATATTGCAGGTGGATCAATATGACGACATGAAATTAATCGACGGTTGGAATGTGGAATCGGGCGTAATATTAACCATGGCGGGGACGCATCTTAGCTTTTTACCTACCCACTTGATCGACAATAACCGCCATCAAAAAGACTTAGTTGCTCTGAACCCAAGCCAATGGCAATTTAGCAGTGAATTTTCATTGGTGCTCAAAAGTCATCAGGACACACTCACACCAGCGGCGCAGGCTTTTTACCAGTGCTTACTGGCACTTTCGCCGTTACAGTGATAAATACGGCGCCTGTGCCGTCCAAAAATAACCAAGCCAAATACGTCATTCAACTTGGTTATCCTAGGATCACGACTATTCCGTAAGCGCCCTTTATTTCATCAGCGTCTTACCCATTTGCCAATGTCTTAAAGGCTTGATATTGCGATAGAAACACCTTGCCACTTAGATGCTGTAAAAAACCACTAAATTCTAGACTGTCCATTACCGGTCCTTTTACTTCAGACAAAGACAATGAAATATTAGCCGCCTGCAGCTCTGTGTTTAGCGATTCCAGCATTTCTAATGCACTAAAATCAATATCATTGACCGCACTGCACTGGATCACCACATGAGTGATGGCAGGACGCTGGTTAATCGACTCTAAAATCGAGTCTTCAAGAAACGCGGCATTGACAAAAAACAAGCTCTCATCAGGCCGTAAACAAAGTAAATTAGCGGCGGTTTTGACGTCATAGCGTTTTACGTTGCGAAAATGTTCAGAGCCTTCAATCAAGCCCACTTCCGCCACATGCGGCCGAGAAGTCCGCGATAAATGCAACAAGACAGATAAACCAACGCCAGAAGCCACGCCCACTTCCACACCAAATAAAAGGGTAATCACGACAGTGGCCAACACCGCATAAAAATCACTGCGTGAAAAAAACCACGTCTTTTTCAATATAGAAAAATCGATTAAAGTCATCACCGCCACAATAATAGTGGCGGCAAGCGTCGCCTTAGGCAAAAAGAACAACACAGGAGTCAGCACCAAAGAGGCGATCATGATGCCAATGGCCGTCATCACTCCTGCCAACTGAGTCACGGCGCCCGCATCAAAATTCACCACCGAACGAGAGAAGCCCCCTGTCACAGGAAAACCGCCCGACAAACCGGAGGCAATATTGGCCGCGCCTAAACCAATCAGCTCTTGGTTCGGTTGTACCTTTTCTCGTCGCTTTGCGCCTAAGGTTTTGCCCACAGAAATGGATTCCACATAGCCAATAACAGAAATCATCAACGCTGGTAACGCCAAACTTTTCACCAACTCTATAGACGGCAGCGACAACCCGAAGTGCGGTAAGCCCGCTGGAATGTCTCCTGTAATGGCCACGCCATAAGCCTGTAAGTCGAACACATAAACCAATGCCAAACTGGCCAACACGCCTAGGATGGGCGCGGTTTTTGCTAAAGATGCCGCGTTGCTTTCTGGCACTTTAATCAGCATCAAACTGCGCTTTGCATAACGCCTCGCCAGCAACAAAAATGCCACAACCGAGACGCCCACCGCACACGTCATGGCATTAAACTGGCCAATATTGCCTGCCATGCTCAGCAATTGTGTCACCACATTGTCGCCATGAGCCTGAACACCAAAGATATGCTTGAGCTGGCTCAAGGCAATGATGATCCCTGAGGCTGAAATAAAGCCAGAGATCACCGAATGGGAAAGCAAATTGGTGATCATGCCTAGTTTCATCACCCCCATCGCCAGCAAGATGACGCCTGATAACAAAGCCAAGGTAATGGCGCCAGTCAAATAACTTGCCGTCCCCTGCTCTGCTATCGCAGCCAATGAGGTGGCTGTCATCAAAGACGCCACCGCCACCGGCCCTACGGATAACGACGTACTAGTGCCAAAGAGCGCGTAAAGCACCAAGGGCAAAATACTCGAATACAAACCAACTTCCGGCGGCACGCCAGCCAACATGGCATAAGCCAAAGACTGAGGAATCAACAACATGGTCACAATAAAGGCCGCCGTAGCATCTTGGCCAAACTGCACTCGATTGTAGCTTTTCAACCAAGAAACGGCGGGGAAAACGCGTTCAACTATCATGCTGAGCTCTCATTATTTGCGCATTGTTGGCTTAACGAACCATTCATACCCTTTCAACATGCCGTGCCAATAAAACGGCGGCAATAGGTCTTCTTTTAATATCCAGGCTAACCGTGTCGGCTTGGTGCCCTTGTTAAGCCAACTTGGAAAGGTTGGCATGACCACACCACCATAACCAAATTCTGCCAATACAATTTTGCCGCGCTCAACGGTTAATGGACACGAACCATAACCGTCGTAAATTGCCTTAATCGGGCGACCTTCGAGCACATCAAAAATATTTTGGGCGACAACCGGCGCCTGTTTGCGAGCAGCCGCCATGGTTTTCGCATTTGGTGTATTGGCCACATCGCCCAATGACCACACATTGTCAAAGGTCGTATGCTGCAATGTTTCTTTGTCCACATCGATCCAACCGGCATCATCAACCAATGCACTGCTGCGAATGAAATCTGGCGCGCATTGCGGTGGGCAAACATGCAGCATATCAAACTCTTTTTCGATCATAACAGGTTGATCGTTTTCATCTTTTGCGGAAAAATACGCCACTTGATTCGGTCCATCCACCTTCACCAAGTTATGAGTGAAATGCGTATTTACCTGATATTTTTCCAGATACGCATTCAACGCTGGTACGTAATCTGGAACACCAAATATGACGCCTCCTGCGTTGTAAAAGGACACTTCTATCTCATCCAGTGCCCCTTGTTTTAACCAATGATCGCAAGACAAATACATGGCTTTTTGTGGCGCACCGGCACACTTAATTGGCATTGGTGGTTGAGTAAAAATCGCCTTGCCTCCTTTTAGCGTCTTAGCCAGTTCCCAAGTGTAAGGCGCCAGATCATATCGGTAGTTAGACGTCACGCCATTGCGCCCTAGCGCTTCTGGCAAGCCTTCGATCGCCGCCCAATCTAATTTTAGACCCGAGGCCACCACCAATTGCTGATAAGCAATCACTTGACCGTCTTCAAGCGTGACTTGGTTATCACTAGGTTGAAAGGTTTTGACTGACGTTTTATTCCATGCAACACCTTTGGGCATCACATCCGCCATGTTTCTACGGGTCTTTTCCGCTTTAAACACGCCGCCGCCCACTAATGTCCAACCCGGTTGATAAAAGTGGTCTGTCGCAGGATCAATCAAACAAATACGCACGCTGGGTTTACGCTTTAATAAGCTTGCCGCGGTTGAGATTCCGGCCGTCCCCGCACCAACAATCACCACATCGAATTCTTTGACTTTGTCATGGGCTTTTGAAATCACTTCGCTTTGATTGGCCGCTTCCCAAATTAGGGTAGAACGGTTCCCTGTGCGGCAAAAAGCATGAACGTTATCCGCTTCTTTAAGCGCGGCCTTGAACGCCGCCACATCGGTGGCCTGCATTTGGCCACCAGCAAATGGAATATGCAGCGCTTTGATGTGATTGTTTTCTGCTCGTGCGGCTATCTCAGCAAAGGCTAACTGCCCTTCTTCTTCATTATCTGGTCGGTTGCCAATGATCAGGGTGACGCCGGATTCGGCCAAGCGATCCACATCCTCTAAGCTGATTTGTTCAGACACTGAGTAATGGCGAGTTATTTGTTTGCGTATCATAGTGATCTCTCGATATTTCTATTAAGTCATTGTTATTAAAATATTTTTTATAATCATGTTGTGAATAAGTGAGCTACTTAAAGGCATTCAATGGGATTTTTAGATAGGCCAAACCATTATCCTCAGGCTCTGGCATGTGCCCAGCGCGCATATTAATTTGCAACGAAGGTAGAATAAGTCGCGGCATATCGAGGGTTTTATCTCGTGTTTCACGCAAATCAACAAAAACCGATTTGCTGATGTCTTTGCGCACATGAATATTGCTTTCACGCTGGGCTTTAACCGTCGTTTGGTACTCTAACTCTCGACCGTTTGGGCAATAGTCATGACACATAAAAATGCGATAACCGTCAGGCAAGGCCAATATTTTTTGGATGGAGTCGAACAAGGTCGCCGCATCGCCGCCAGGAAAATCGGCACGCGCCGTACCAGCGTCAGGCATAAACAAGGTGTCACCAACGAAAACAGCGTCTCCTAAGGCATGAGTAAAGCATGCTGGGGTATGACCCGGTGTGTGCATTGCCACACAAGGCATGGCGCCTACTTGATAGTGCTCACCATCTTGAAATAAATAATCAAATTGTGATCCATCATGCTTAAAACCAGCGCCTTCATTAAAGACAGTGGCAAAGGTGTCTTGCACTGTGGTGATCTGTTGGCCAATACCAATTTTCCCACCCAGTTTGTCTTGTAAATACGGTGCGGCTGAAAGGTGATCGGCATGAACATGGGTTTCAATAAGCCATTCAACGCTCAGCTTATGCCCTTTGACATACTCTATAATTTCATCCGCACCGCTATAAGAGGTACTACCGGAGGCGTAATCAAAATCTAAAACGCTATCAATAATGGCGCAGCTTACTGAGCTAGGGTCCTTAACAACATACGAAAATGTGTTGGAGTTTTTGTCAAAAAAAGCAGCAACCTTGGGCGTTATCACGGAATGAGTCATGATCTGTTTCCCCTATTTAATCAATTGGTAACCGGAAGTCGGTTGATTATTTATATAGAGCAGAAACCGTGCCAACATCAAAAACAGACCTAACCAACTGATTTATATCAATAAAATATAATTCTGATTCGGCTTTCTTTGACTAATCTCACCCGCTTTGCCATATTTGACGCTAACCTTGCCAAATATGACACTGCCTTTATGACTATCATTGCTTCTGACCGTTCGCCTTATGACGCTCTTTCAAACATGTTGGAGGGCTACGACTGCCCCGCCATTCTTGTCTCTGTGGATTATCAGATCCTTGCGACTAACGAGTACTATCGACAAGAATTTGGAGAAGTCTCATTTGCGAAAAAACCTCGTTGCTTTGAAGTGTCCCACGGCTACTCAGTTCCCTGCGATGAAGCAGGAGAAGATTGCCCTCTATCCGCCGTACAACAAACGGGGCACAAAGAGCGAGTGCTTCACATCCACCAAACGCCTCGAGGAAAAGAACATGTGGATGTCGAGATGCTGCCAATACATGACCACCAAGGTGAGCTGCTTTTCTTTGTTGAATTATTACGCGCTGTCGCCGTTGCTAGTGCAGAAAACATCACAAGCGCCCTGGTTGGCTCCAGTAAAAAATTCAATCAAATGCTTGAGAAGATTACCCGTGTAAGTCACAGCGAAGCCTCTGTTTTGCTGCTGGGTGAATCAGGCAGCGGTAAAGAACTGGTTGCCCACGCCATTCATCAAGGCAGTCAACGCTCCAACAATCCTTTGGTTACACTGGAGTGCGCAGGACTGACCGACTCCTTATTTGAAAGCGAGCTATTTGGTCATGTAAAAGGCGCCTTTACCGGTGCCAACAACCATCGTACTGGCTTAGTAGAACAGGCAAATGGTGGCACCTTGTTCCTTGATGAAATAGGGGATGTTCCGCTCTCTATGCAAGTGAAATTATTGCGGCTAATTGAAACGGGCTCCTTTCGGCCAGTTGGCTCATCAACCGTTAAGCACAGCCATTTTAGGCTCGTCTGCGCAACACATAAAAACCTGATAAACATGGTCAAAACAGGCGAATTCCGCCAAGACCTCTATTACCGAATTAATGTGTTCCCCGTTTATGTGCCGTCATTGCGTGAACGACAAGACGATTTGCCCTTGCTCATATCGACGTTATTGGCCCGTATTAGCGAAGGAAAGGAATATCACCTAACGGACTCGGCACTGCAAACTCTGAAACGATATGATTTTCCTGGCAATATTCGAGAGCTAAGAAACATACTTAACCGCGCCATCATTTTGACCGACACCAACCTCATCGAACGGCGCACAATTGAAGAGTGCTTAAACATAGACCACGAGCTTCACCAGCACAGTGAGCATTTGCTGTTGCCTCACCCATCCCCCCAAACCAGCATAATGTCTGCAACGAAAGCAGAATGGCCAGACTTAAAAACAGCGGAAAAACATTACTTGGCAGAGTTAATGGCTCGCCATCATCATGACAAAGAAAAGGTGGCGGCGGTGGCAGGCATTAGTCTACGCTCACTCTATCGAAAACTTGAGTCGTGATAGTTTTCTTAAATAAAGCCAATAGTTCGATAGTGGTTGCAATCAATATTAGAAAGATCTAATGTTGTTTCATCAAGTCACGCATTTGACGGCAAAGAATTAAATTGCATAACGCAATAGGCCAAACCTCAGTCACCTGAATAGGCTGCTGAATAAACGAGACTCAAAGGAGAATAGTGATGTCATTACGCATTAACGATACCGTTCCAAATTTAGAACTCGAAACAGATCAAGGCACCTTTAAGCTTCACGATTGGATTGGTGACAGCTGGGCCATTTTATTCAGCCACCCGAAAGATTTTACGCCCGTGTGTACGACAGAATTTGGCGCCGTGTCTCAATTGTCTGCTGAGTGGGAAAAACGCGGTACTAAGGTAATTGGCTTGTCTGTTGATGGCGTGGCAGAACACAAAGAATGGAAAAAAGACATTGAGTCTTTTTCTGGTGCCAAAGCCAGCTTTCCGATCATCGCAGATGAATCCTTAACGGTGTCAAAAGCGCTTGATATGCTACCAGCCGATGCTTACTTGCCCGATGGTCGCACCGCGGCAAACTCAGCCAGCGTACGCGTGGTGTTTATCATTAGTCCAGATAAAAAGTTGCAATTATCCATGACTTATCCAATGTCTGTGGGGCGTAATTTTGCCGAAGTGTTGCGTGCACTGGATGCTCTACAAGCAAGCTACGGCGTACCGATTGCCATGCCAGCCAACTGGACCGTTGGAGAAGACGTTATCGTGGCTCTGTCCTTAAATGACGAACAGGCCAAAGAAAAATTTGGCGAAGTAAACGCGGTACTGCCTTACCTTCGTATGGCGAAAATGCCCTCTTAGTCTCAAAAACTAAGACGCAATTCACCAAACGCTACGAAAACCAGATCAGTTGCCTGCTCTGGTTTTTTTATTCTCAACACCCCTCTTTGAAATTTAATGTCTCTCACTAAAGCGCACAATAACAAAACAAAACCCAACACCAAAATGGGGCAAGAACCCCCCTCTCACAGCAAACGCACCCTGCATCTGGCCTAGCGCGGCTACCTAAAAACTCTATTTTAGTGCAGCGACGTAAAATACAAATGGTATTAATCAAATTTATGCGCATCATTAAATATAAAAAATTGTAGATTCACAAAATTTAAGCAATTGTGTAGTTGACATAACAAATATTACACAAAGGGTAAATTATGAGAAACTCCATCAAAAGTTCACTACTCACTTTCAGTGCAATTTCCATCGCACTGGCCGCAAACCAAACCTTAGCATTGGAAATCAAACTGGCGGACGTATTGCCAGAGTCCCATAGCTGGAATGTGGCAGCAAAAGGATTTGCCGAAGACGTTAAAAATCAAACCAACAGCCGCGTTACTATCAAGCTCTACCCGAGTGGCCAATTAGGCAATGAAAACACCCTAGTTGAAGGCCTGCAAATTGGCAGCATTCAAGCCGGTATCATTGGCTGTGGTTCATTCCAGCCGGTTGAACCAAAATTTGGTATTTCAGAACTCCCTTATGCTTGGCCGGATCGTCAAGCCGCTTATGCTGCCTATGACGGCAAGCTTGGTGATCGCTTAGAAAACCTTGCTCTCAAGCACAATATTAAAATCGTGTCTTGGTGGGAAAATGGCTTTCGTCATATCACCAATAATCGAGCACCGATTAACACGCCTAAAGACCTAGATGGCTTAAAAATCCGCGTTACGCCAGACAAGATGCGACTCGATGCCTTTATTGGCTTAGGCGCCAGCCCTGCACCTCTTGCATTTGGTGAGCTGTATTCCGCTCTTCAACAGGGCGTATTCGATGCTCAAGAAAATCCACTGGCTATTATTTACTCCTCCTCTTTCTATGAAGTCCAAAAGTACGTTTCATTAACTGGCCACGTTTGGTCTCCTGCTTGTTTGGCTTTTTCCCAATACACTTGGAAGCGTATGTCTGATGAAGATCAGGTAACGGTGCAGAAACTAGCCGATAAATGGCGTGATAAACAGCGAGTTATGACCCAGAACGACGACTCCAAATTGATTAAGAAACTAGAAGATCAAGGCATGGTTATTAATACGGTAAATACTGCGCCTTTTGCCGCCGCGGTTGCCCCTGTTTGGAAGAAATACGAACCCATTCTAGGCAAGGACATGATCGACTTAGTCAAACAATACGCCGCAGCAGAACAAACATCTGGAGAGTAAAAAATGCTGCGCCTTTTAATCAAACTTAACCTTTACCTTTCCGCTGTCGGGGTGGCCATTATGGCCTCCCTGATCGCCTGGATCGTTTTTATGCGCTTCTTTGCTGGCGTCACACCGCACTGGGCAGAGGAGCTTCCTCAGTTCCTATTAATTTGGGTCGCTATGACGGGGGCTGTTTGGTGCAGTAAAAACAACTCTCACCTGTCGGCTGGCATTTTGGCTCTGTGGCTAAAAAACCAAAAAATAACCCGACTACTTCACCGTCTGGTAGATGTGCTGATTATTGCGGCGATGGTCTTATTAACCAAATCGGGCTGGGATCTTACCTTGCTGACGATAAATCAACACACCCCTGCAATGCAGTGGCCAGTCGGACTGCTGTATCTCAGTGTACCTGTGAGCTGTACTTTTATTGGCCTTGTTCACATTGCAACCTTATGTGCAAGTTGGAGATCTTCCCATGAGTAGTGGCGCTTTATCACTATTAGCAATTTTTGCTGTCTGTTTAATTATTGACGTACCTATCCTATTTAGCCTGCTCATTGCGGCTTTAGGGTACTTATTATTTTTTGATGCGGCGCCCATGATGGTCGCAGCACAACAATATGTGGCTGGCATGCATAGCTTCACATTGCTGGCGATTCCTCTGTTTGTTTTTGCTGCCCAACTGATGAACCGAGCAGGGCTCACGGTCCGCATTATTAATTTATGCATGGCGATCGTTGGAAACAAACCAGGTGGCTTAGCCGTGGTTGCCGTGCTGGCTTGTATGCTCTTTGGCGCCTTATCAGGCTCTGGAGTGGCGGACGTTGTCGCCATCGGCAGTATGCTGTTACCTGCGATGAAAAAAGAAGGCTACGCCCCTGGTTTCAGCGCGGCCTTGGTCGGCACGTCAAGTTCGTTAGGGACGGTTATTCCCCCTAGTATCGTGATGATCATTTATGGCACCACGGCCAATGCGTCCATCGGCAAACTTTTTATGGGCGGTATTATTCCTGGAATACTATTGGCAACAGGGCTCATTATTGTTGCTGTGTATTTATCCAAGAAAAACGGCTGGTCTGGCGGTAAACGCTTTTCCAGAATGGAGCAACTGATCGCATTACGTGATGCTATTCCAGCGCTTATCGTGCCGGTATTGATCATCGGTGGTATTAGACTGGGGATTTTCACACCAACCGAAGCCGCCATTTCTGCCATTGTTTATGCATTGATTTTGGGCTTTTTCATTTACCGTTGCTTGGATCTAAACGCGCTATGGGATTCACTAAAGGAAACCGCAGAAACCAGCGCGGCCATTTTGTTGATTATCGCTGCGGCGGGGTTATTCGCTTGGTGTTTAAGTTATGAAGCGGTTCCTCAAGCGGTTGCTGCATTAATAGCGGATCTAACAAGCAGTAAATACAGTGTTTTACTTTTATTGATGGCTGTCATATTAGTTCTTGGTACTTTCATGGAAAGTATTGCCATCATTATTATTATCACACCGATTGTTTTACCTTTATTACAAACCTACAACATCGATCTAATACATTTTGGTGTTTTATTAACCATAAACCTCGCCATTGGGGCAAACACACCACCGCTTGGTATTGATCTAATGGCCTCTTGTCGCATTGCAGGAATAAAAACATCTGAGGCATTCCGTCCATTATTATTAATGCTAGCGTCTATGGTCATGGTACTTATATTATTAATCTTTGTGCCTGAAATTGTTCTCTACCTACCGAATTTAATGGAGTAACGCATGACTATTTCAAGCTCAAACACCATTGATTCTTGGCTGTTTATTGCAGGGGATGACCTTGATGCGATTGAAAAGGCGGCCAAAGCGTCGCCAACCGTCATCGTTATCGATTTGGAAGAGTTCACCGCAAAAGAAAACAAAATTCTTGCTTGTGAGCAATTCCAACAAGCGGTGACTCTCTGCCAACAAAACGAGGTCGCTTGTGCCATTCGCATCGACGCGTTATCAAATGGAGGGGCCGAACAACTCTTGTTGCTCGGCCACACCAAGCCTTATGCTCTCTTTCTTCCACAAGTAGAAACACCCGAACAATTGTTGCTACTCACTGACGCAATGACGCAGTGCGGCTTGGCAAATACTCCTATTGTGCCCACCATCGAAAGCCATGCTGGGATAACAAATCTCGAGGCGATCATGTCTTGCCCTGCGAACATTTTGGCAGCTTTGCTAGGCACTGGGGATTTATCGACATCCTTGGGGTTATCAAAAGAGCCAATGAGAATGGAAATGATGAGACCTCAGCGCGAAACCTTTCTAGCGACTTGTTTACAACATTCTATTATCGCCATTGATGGGCCTTGGCCTGATTTAACCGAAAGTCAAAAAAACAAATCTGACTATGAAAAAGATTTGGCTTTCTCTTATCAATCAGGTTTTCGCTCAAAGTGCATAATAGACATAAAGCAAATACCTAAATTAGAAACTTAGAAAGACTTTTAAAAAGACACAAAACAAAACACCAATACATTTTCACTCTTTAAATTCAATTAATGAGAGAAGGGACTCGTGCGTTTTAAATTCACATAAAATCGAATTATACGCCCTATTAAATTTGCAAAATTGACGAACAGGCAAGTAAAGATAAATATGATGCAGATGATTTTTATCACGCCTTATTCATTATTTAAATGCTGATTTTACAACGATGACCTTTATCTCTGTGTTTGGACTCAAGCACGAATTAAAAAATTCTGGAGAAAGCCATGTCTCATGCAACACAAGATAAACAAACACAAGTACGCAACGGCGGACAAATTCTAGTTGAGCAACTTAAAATGCAAGGTGCACGACGCATTTTTATGGTCGCTGGCGAAAGCTACCTACCCTGCATCGATGCATTTAATGAGCACACAGACAGCATCCAAGCCGTCACTTGTCGTCAAGAAAGTGGCGCAGCTTATATGGCAGAAGCCTACGGCAAGCTTACCGGTGAACCTGGAATCTGCTTTGTTACCCGTGGTCCAGGGGCAACAAATGCATCGGTTGGTGTGCATACCGCGTATCAAGATTCTACGCCATTAATTTTATTTGTTGGCCAAGTAGGCAATGACTTTGTCGAACGCGAAGCCTTCCAAGAAATCGACTACCGCCGCATGTTCGGCGAAATGACTAAGTGGGTGGCGCAAATCGACTCTATCGACCGCATCCCAGAATACGTTACTCGTGCTTGGAATGTAGCCACCAGCGGCAGACCTGGCCCTGTTGTTTTAGCCCTACCTGAAGACGTCTTGTGGGATCAATCTGTTGTGGCCAATGTCGCCCCGATGGCGCCACTACAAAGCTATGTAAATTCACAGCAAATGCAGGATTTACAAACACGCTTAGAGGCGGCTGAACGTCCTTTTCTTTTGATTGGCGGCAGCGGCTGGAGCACCACAGCCACAGCACAAGTGGCTGAGTTTGCGAAACGATTCGACCTACCCGTTGGCGTCGCATGGCGCCGCTTAGAATGTTATGACCAGCACGACGAGCAATTTGTCGGCCATGTTGGCTGGTCGATGACAGAAGAATTGCGTCAACAATTAAAAAACAGCGACCTCATCCTTGCCGTTGGAACCCGCATTGGCGAAGCCAGCAGTGAAGGCTATTCATGGATCGAATCGCCTCAACCAAAGCAAACCTTTATTCATGTTTACCCTGACCCTGAAGAATTGGGCCGAGTGTATCGCCCAGACCTTGCTATTAATGCCAGTGTGTGCGGTTTTGCCTCTATGCTCGCGGAGCTAACACCCACTCAAGCTGCTCGTTGGGCAAGTCTACGTCAGCAAGCACGCCAAGCCTATCTGGCGTCGTTAACCCCGCTTAGTTCCCCTGGTTCGTTAAGCCTCGACAAGGTTTCTTGCACAGTCAATGAAGTATTAGGCGGGCGTGGCTGTGTGACCGTGGGTGCCGGTAACTATGCACTTTATCCCCATCGTTACATGCAATTCTCTGGTCATGGTAGCTCTCTAGCCTCCACTGTCGGCACCATGGGCTACGGTTTGCCTGCCGCCATCAGTTATAAATTTGAATACCCAAATGAGCCGTCTATCTGCTACGCCGGTGATGGTTGCTTTCAAATGAATTTACAAGAGTTGGCTGTGGCGATGCAGTACAAGTTGGGCATTGTCATCTTGGTGTTCAACAACGGTATGTGGGGGACGATTCGTGCCCACCAAGAAAGAGAGTTCCCTGGTCGTGAAATTGCCCTCACTTTCGCCAACCCTGAGTTTTCTAATCTGATTGAAGCCTACGGAGGCAAAGGTGCCATAGTCACGAAAGACACTGAGTTTGAACAGGCTTTCCGTGATGCGCTGTCTTTTGCTGAAACAGAAAAGCTGCCCGCCATTATTGAGCTCAGATACGACTCAAATGGCATTGCACCAGGCCAATTGCTTAGTTCAATACGTGAGCAAGCGCTCAGCGATCAAGCTAAGTCAAATAACGCTTAACCCTAATTTAACGATTGAAAGAGAGAACAACGATGACGCAATCTCCTATGAAAGTGAATGGCTCTCGCCTATGGCAATCTTTAATGGATCTCGCAAAAATTGGCGCAACACCTCTAGGTGGCAACTGTCGACTGGCGCTAACTGACGAAGACAAAGCTGGGCGCGACTTAGTAATCCGCTGGTTCCGTGACGAAGGCATGAGCATTCGAATTGATCAAATTGGCAATATTTTTGCCCGTCGCGAAGGTCGCCAAGCGGACTTAGCCCCTGTTATGTGTGGCAGCCACATTGACACCCAACCGACTGGGGGGCGATTTGATGGTAACTATGGTGTCTTAGCGGGATTAGAAGTCATTCGAACCCTTAACGAGCAAAAAATCACCACAGATCACCCTATTGATGTCGCCATCTGGACAAACGAAGAAGGGTCACGTTTCGTCCCTGTGATGATGGGTTCTGGTGTATTTTCCAACACCTTAACACTCGAAGAAGCCTTATCGGCTCAAGACAAAGCCGGCATGAGTGTACGCGACGAGCTAAAACGCATTAATTACGCGGGCAGTGAAGCGGTTGGCGGTTACGATGTAAAAGCCTATTTTGAAGCTCACATTGAACAAGGCCCTGTACTCGACACCGAAAACCTACCGGTTGGCGTGGTGACAGGTGCCCTCGGCCTGTATTGGTATGACGTTGTTGTGACAGGCCAAGAGTGTCATGCAGGTCCAAGCCCGATGTCTTACCGCCGAGATGCATTAAAAACCGCCTCACAACTTATTAATCGCATTCTCACCATTGCTGACTCTCGTCAGCCAGATGGCCGCGTGACAGTGGGTGAGTTAGACATGCACCCTAACTCGCGTAATGTGGTGCCTGGTCGCGTGAAATTTACCGTAGACCTACGCCACAGCGACAAAGCAGAACTCGATAAAATGCACGACGAGTTTGCAGCCTTATTGCTCGAAGAGAAAAAGGAAGGCATCGAGATCGCGTTAAAAGTGGTTCAAAAGATGCCACCCACTCATTTTAATAAAGACTGTATTAACCGTGTTCGTGACGCGGTCAATTCTCTAGCGCTGCCGCACATAGAAATGATCAGTGGCGCGGGCCATGATGCGGTTTATTTAAGTCGCACCATCCCAACGGCCATGATTTTTGTCCCTTGTATTGGGGGGATTAGCCATAACGAAATAGAAGACGCACGACCCGATGAATTAGAAGCTGGCGCCCATGTGTTGTTAAACGCTATGTTAGCGGAAGCTGGGGGCGCACTATGAGCAAATTAACTCACCAAGATTGGCTAAAACGGCAAGACACGCTCTCTTTTGAAGGGCGCGCTTGGATCAATGGCCACTACTGTGATGCGCAAGATCAACGCACTTTGCCATGCATCAACCCAGCGAATAAACAGACACTGACGCACATTGCCGATTGCAGTGAAAATGATGTAAACCGTGCCGTTTCAGGCGCCCGCGCGGCATTTAATCAAGGTGATTGGGCGCGCATATCGCCAAGCCAACGTCGTGTTGTACTTGAAAAGCTTGCAGATCTGATGGCCGAGCATGCGGAAGAATTGGCCTTGCTGGAAAGCTTGGACATGGGCAAAACGGCAGCCGACGCGCTCGCCTTTGATGTTCCCGAAGCAATTCGCTGCTTTCGCTTCTACGCCGGTGCCATCGAGACCATTAATGATGAAGTACTGCCTACCGCTGAAAACGTCTTGGCCACGGTAACACGAGAGCCGTTAGGCGTGATTGCGGCGGTTGTGCCTTGGAACTTTCCCTTAATGATTACCAGCTGGAAAATTGCCCCCGCTCTTGCCACAGGCAACAGTGTGATCGTCAAACCTGCTGAACAATCGAGTTTATCCGCGATTCGTCTTGCTGCGCTGGCAGCAGAAGCTGGCCTGCCTGATGGCGTGTTACAAATCGTGCCAGGCCAAGGCAAGGTAGCAGGACAAACCTTAGGCCTACACCCTGATGTAGACTGTTTGACCTTCACCGGGTCCACGCTGACTGGTAAACGCTTTATGGAGTATTCGGCACACTCTAACCTGAAACGAGTTTGGCTAGAGTGTGGTGGTAAATCGCCACAAATTATCTTTGATGATTATGAGAACCTAGAGCGCGCCGCCGCCACCGCAGCAGCGGCCATCTTTATTAATCAAGGTGAGGTCTGCATTGCCGCTTCGCGCCTGTATGTGCAAGATTCTATTTATGACCGCTTTTTGCCCTTACTGCTCGCAGAAGCAAAGAAATATCAACCTGGCAATCCCCTTAACCCTGACAATTTAGCAGGAGCAATCGTCGACCAATTGCAGTTTGAACGTATTATTGCAGGCGTCGAAGAAGCCATTGCTGGCGGTGCTAAAGAGCTTACCCCTGCCCTGCGCTCAGAACTTCAAGAAGGCTGGTTCTTAAATCCCACCATTCTTGAATGCAGCGATAATAGCAATTTGGTTATGCAAGAAGAACTGTTTGGGCCGGTACTCGGATTATGTCGATTTACCACAGAGGCGGAAGTCATTGCCCTTGCCAATGATTCTGACTATGGCTTAGGCGCAGGACTTTGGACCAACAACCTTGGCCGAGCCCATCGTGTTTCTCGAAAGCTTCAAGCAGGAATGATCTGGGTGAACAGCTATGCTGATGGGGCTATCACAGTTCCTTTTGGGGGTAGAAAACAATCCGGTTTTGGTCGCGATAAGTCCATCCATGCTCTGGAAAAATACACGGATCTAAAATCAACTTGGATTGATCTAAACGAATAAGTTTGGTTTGAAGCAACACCCAAAATAGAGCATTACTGACCATTTTCGCAGCACTTTCTGTACTTAAAGAAGGTGCTGCGCAGGTAAGAAGGAGATGAAGAAAGCTCACTATAGTGCCCTACGCCACTAAACAGCACAAAATTTTCATCGCATGAAATACCTTTCAAAAGAAATTAACTGTACTATGATCAGTTAATTTTTCAGCTCCATAGGCGGATAAACTATGTCTGGCATTCATGACAGGCTCGACTGGAATCTATTAAGAACCTTTATTGCCATTGTACAAGAAGGCAGTATAAGCCGCGCCGCAGATCGCTTGCACCTCACTCAACCTGCCATCAGCTTAGCCCTTAAACGCCTTGAAGAGAGATTGGACGAGCGTTTAATTATTCGCAACGGAACCACCTTCGAATTAAGCAAAGCAGGCGAACTCGTTTATCGTGAAGCCATTGTGATTTACGGCAGTATCGCCCGCCTGACCACCGCAGTACGCGCAACGCCCCATGACTTAAGCGGCATTGTTAGGATCGCCTTAGTCACTGGAATAAACAGCGATGTTTTTGACCATGTCTTGGGAGAATTTCACAAAAATAACCCAAGGGTCACTTTCGAAATTTTGTCTGGTTCCAGTGAGTATGTGAAACAAAACTTGCTTAATTACACCGCCAGCATTGGTATTTGCCTCAAATACAGAAAACACGCCGAATTGTCTGACACGCTTTTGTTAAGTCAAAAATACAATCTATATTGCGGAAAAGATCATCATTTATACCAACAAGAAAACATCAGTATCAGAGCCTTAAGAGACGAATTCTTTGTGTCATTCGCTAGCGAGCAACTCGATGGTGTATTGGCCCCATTGGCCATTTACAGAGCACAAGAAAGGCTCGAAGGTCGCATTGTTGGCACCAGTGATAACTTAGAAGAAGTAAGAAGAATGATTAAAGCAGGCCTTGGTATTGGTGCCTTACCAGAAAATGTCGTGCAGCAAGATGTACTTTCTGGAAACCTTTGGCAGCTTCCTCCCTACGATGGTTTGGCTCGCATCAGCTTGTATTTAATGTGGAACAAAATGCCGAAATTCAGCGAGGCGGAAGAGGTTTTCTTTAGCGCCCTGATGGCAGCATTACAGAATAAATAGTGCGATCAAAATAGAAAACCTAAGAGGCTAAATGCAAGGTTTTAAAAGTAGTCTCTAGAAACATCTGAGCCTACCGCAAAACCGCTTAAGCTAAAGGGAAAGAAAGCTTAAGCGGTTTCTTATCAACTTACACAACCAGATTAGTAACGTAAATTAACACCCATTGCGACGTTATTCGCGGCTTTATCATAGACTGCACCTTCCACCCAGACTTGCTCCTTCCACCCAGAATAGTCGCTATCTTTACAGACAAAATAGCCAGTTTCTGCAGACGCTTGTGGTGATGCTGGGAAGCGGCCTATTGTTGTGTTATCTATTATTAAGCCTTCCTGTCAGGCGAAAAGTGGCTCTTGCCCAAGAAACTCAGTCATAACAGCATTCGCAGAAAACAAGTTGACAAGATCAATCAAATTAACATATGGTTGTCTTTATCAACTAAATATCTGTCCCTTGATCGACGACAGAAGCCCACCCTTTTCATTAGGAGCAACAAGAATGCCGATTATCCAGACTGATGACCAAGAGATAAAATCCATGACAGGCCTGCACATTTATCATGCTGGTATCTCCAATTGCTCAATGCGCGTAAGAATCATGGCCGAAGAAAAAAACATCCCTTGGAAGAGTCATAAGGTCAACCTAAGCAAAAAAGAAAATCTAGAAGACTGGTACTTGAAAATCAACCCAAAAGGCTTAGTACCTGCGATTGTTTATAATGGTGAGATAGTCACAGAATCCAACGATATTTTATTGTATCTAGAAGAGAAGTTTCCTGAACCAGCGCTCATTCCAACTGACAGCCAAGCACTCGCAGCAGACGTAAAGTACTGGGTGAATTTCGCCTCTGAAATACACGTTAATACCATTAAAACTTTTGTTTACGGCACCCTAGGAGGCGGAACAAAAGCAGAAAGTGATATGGAGCGCTATCGTCAAATTCAACCAGATAAAACGCTATTAGCGTTCCACGAACAGTCTTTAAAAGGGTTTCCTGAAGGACGAGTAAAAGAAGCCGCGGAACAAATACACGAGGTGTTTTCAGAAATTGATAGCAAACTGGCACAACATGCTTGGATTGTTGGAGAACAACTCTCTCTTGCCGATATTGCTTGGATTCCCCAATACGTACTATTAAGCGGTTTGGGCTTTCCTGTGGATCAATACAGTCACGTCAAACGCTGGGCAAAAGCATTTGAAAAACGAGACTCTTACAAAAACGGCATTAAAAAGTGGATGCCACCAGTACCCTTGTCTTTCCTGCGCCTGATTTTGAAAATCAAAAGGATGTTTTCTAACTAACTATCATGCACTCACAAGGCCTATCCTTTAGCGGCAGGCCTTTTGAATAATCGCTGCGAGTTTCTGAATTCCTGGCTCAATACGATCAGTGGAAATAGAGGAAAAACCTAAGCGGAAATAATGCTTGGGACTATTCTCTTGAGAGAAATGCACATTGCCAGGCTCAATTAGAATACTCTCTTTCTGGGCCAATTTTTGCAGTACCAGCGCATCAAGCTCTTTAGGACCCTTTACCCAGTAACAAGAACCGCCAAAGGTGGGCACTTCGTAACTTCCTGGTAGGTATTTGTTTAGCGCGCGATTCATGGCATTCCAGCGGGCTTGGTAATTTCGAGAGATGTTCATCATCAGCGCATCATAATAACCCCGTTCTAAAAAGAACGCGGTCGCGCGCTGGTTATTGGTCGCTGGATGACGAATCATCAAGCGTCTCAGCGCCCTCGCCTCTTGAATCAAGCGCTCTGATGCCACCACATAACCCAGCCGTAGTCCCGGCGCTAAGGTCTTTGACAAACTGCCAATGTAAATCACTCGATCACTGGTGTCTAAGCTCTTTAACGCAGGACTGGGTTTGCCATTGAAGTTGGTTTCACTTTCATAATCGTCTTCAATGATTAAAAAGTCATCGCTGTTCGCCCTATTCAATAACTCATAACGACGCTCAATTGGCATGGTGACCGCCGTTGGGCATTGATGGCTCGGCGTGGTGTAAATGAGATCACAACCTTTAAGCTGGTCATCGACAATCAGGCCACCATCATCGATGGCCAATGGTTTAATCTGGCACTTATGCAAGCTGGCGATATTGCGCACATCGACATAACCCGGCTCTTCAAGGCCCAGTACCGAATTTTGGTCTAATAATAGTTGCACCAACATAAACAAAGATTGCTGAGAACCAACGGTGATCAATATTTGTTGTGGTGACGCCCAAACCCCTCGCCTCGGCAATAAACGCGTGCGTATTTGCTCGATTAGGCGTGGATCATCGTTGTCTAGATTGTCGGATGCCCAATCGTTTAATGCCGTGTCGCTGGCGGCATCCCGACAGCATTCGCGCCAGTTAACGCTAGGAAAGATTTTTTCGTCAAATTGCCCATACACAAATGGGTACTCATAGGATTGCCAGTCGGGCACTTTAACAATGTTGGTCTGGGCGGTGGGTTGTACTTTAAAGCGGCGCTCCCAGTCTGGGCGTTTATATTCTTCCTCGGTGGGTCTTAGCGACGCGCTCACTTGGCCGCCTAAAATATCAGGGTTAACAAAATAGCCACGCCTTTCTCGGGCGACAATATAGCCATCGTCCAATAAATGCTCATAGGCCAACACCACTGTATTGCGTCCAATGTTCAATTGTTCAGCGAGCTTGCGGCTGGATGGCAGTGGAATGTCCAATGGGATACTGCCTTTCATAATGGCGAGCGCAATTTGTTCGCGTAATTGCTTTTGTAAACTGCTGTCTTTGCTTTGAGAAAGGTGGAAAAGTTGCATCATAGAAAAACACCTTAAAATGAAGCGTGACTGGACATTTTCTAACGAGAAAAGCGTCGTCTCGACACACAAATACCCACTGTAGACGTGAACACTGGCGCGATAAAACTTAGAAGGTCAAAGCTCAGCACGCCATGCTGAGCTTTGACACTAAGACAAAGCCTCGAAATGCGACATAACACCGCGCCTCTTTTAGGGCTTATTCTCACATTCAACACAAAGCATTACATTTTGCTGGTCACGTCTGCAATAGCGTCATCTAATGCCGCAACCAATTGGTCCATGTCTTCTTTAGTCGAGATCAAAGCAGGCGCCAAACAAATGGTATTATTAAACGCTTTGAAAGAACGATTAGTACGCCCAATAATGACACCATTAGCCATACAATGACCCGCAATGGCCATGACGGTTTCTTCTTCTACGGGTTCTTTCGTCGCACGGTCTTTCACCAATTCGATGCCCACTAATAACCCTTTGCCGCGCACTTCTCCAATGAGTGGGTGTTTTGACATCAAATCGCTTAAACGACCACGCAAGTATTCACCTTGGTGTGTGGCGTTTTCCAATAGTTTCTCGTTTTCAATGATTTCCATGTTAACCAGCGCCGCCGCTGGGCCTGCTGTACAGCCACCAAAGGTCGAAATGTCACGGAAGTAACCCATGCGTGGGTCTTCGTCTTCCTTAAACATTTCAAACACCGCCTCTGTTGTAACCGTACAAGAAATCGCGGCATAACCCGATGCGACACCTTTAGCCATGGTCACAATATCAGGCTTCACACCATAATGCTGATAACCAAACCAAGTCCCTGTACGACCCAAACCACACACAACTTCATCAATATGCAGCAAGATATCGTACTGTTTGCAAATCTCTTGGACACGAGGCCAATAACCCGCAGGCGCCTCAATCACACCACCGCCTGCGGTGATGGGTTCAAGACACAAGGCGCCAATGGTGTCTGCGCCTTCCGCCAAGATCACTTTCTCGATTTGGTTCGCGGCCCAAACACCATAGTTACTTTTATCTGCATCATCTTGCGCTCGATATTCGCAGCAATGAGGTACTTCGACGAAATCAGGTACAAATGGACCGTATTGATTACGGCGCTCGTATTGGCCTGATGCACTTAATGTCGCAATGGTTGTACCGTGGTAATCGCGGTCACGATATAGAATCTTGGTTTTTTTGCCGCCGTATTTCTTATGAGCAATTTGACGCACGATTTTAAAGGCTTTTTCATTGGCTTCTGAACCCGAGTTAGAAAAATACACACGGTTCATACCTGGCATTTTATCAATCAGCTTTTTGGAGAACTTCGCCGCAGGAACGTTACCCGCGGTTTGTGCAAAGTAGTTCATTTCAACTAATTGGTCGCGCACTGCGTCCGCAATCTCAGTACGGCCATAGCCTACGTTTACCGTCCAAACCGCGCCAGAAACCGCGTCTAGGTATTCATTTCCTTTTGAATCCCACACTCTCATGCCCTCACCCTTTACGATCACCATTGGGCCTGTTTTTTCAAATGGCTTATGCTGAGCAAGATGATGCCAAACATGATCACGATCGTTGTTTACCACATCCAAAGAGTCAAAATCATTTACATCGTACGTCATAGTAACCACTCCAATTCTTGCTGAATTTACCAACTTAACGAGGTTCTTTTGTTTTCTTCTCTCGAAAACAAAGATCAACCAAGCCACCTATTTATTTCCGATAGAGTAAAATTACGCTTCTCCTAGAGAAACTGTTAGAACCAGAAGCAACGCAATGATAAGACCAGATCAACAGCATCTAGAACTCATCAAGAAATCAAATTAAAACTATAAAAATCAGATAGATAGAAATATAAAAAAAGCGACTCTAGGCCGCTTTTCACACACAACTAAATGAAATAGGTTAAATAACCAATGTTTTGGTATGACTCATTTCACGAATCGCGTATTTAATTCCTTCACGTCCTACGCCACTTTCTTTTACGCCGCCAAAAGGAAAGTGCTCGGTGCGAAAACCTGGGCCATCATTGGTCGCTAACGTCCCCACATCCAGCTCTTCAAACAGATAACGAATTACGGATAAGTTGTTACTGAAAATACCTGCCTGCAAGCCATAAGCGGTGTTATTGATAATCGGAATAATCTCTTCCACATCATCAAATTTGTACAATGGCATCACAGGGCCAAAGGTTTCTTCGATCATCACTTCACTGTCCGCACTGACATTTTCAAGAATCGTAGGGTAAACAAACGCCCCCTCGTATTGATTACCTAATGCCACCGTCGCCCCATCATTAATCGCACCTTCAATGCGTTTACGAATTTCGTCTGCGGCCGCCTGATGAATCACAGGCCCAACAAAAGTATCGTCTTTCATAGGATCGCCAATGACCAAGGCCGCGCTCTTTTCAACCAAAATATCTCTAAATTTGTCGTACACAGCAGCGTGAATGAAAAGACGCTTCGCCGCCGTACAGCGTTGTCCTGCCGTCGCAAAACGATGGTTGATTGCCGATTTGGCCGCGGCTTCTAGATCCGCATCCTCCATAATAATAAGAGGGTCATTACCACCCAGTTCAAGCAACAGCTTTTTATAACCCGCCGCCGCTGAAATAGCGTTCGCCGCCGCCGTACCACCGGTAAAGTTAATCGCGTTAATCGCAGGGTGTGCATTCAAACGGTCTAAGTCAGACAATGGCGGCATACAGAACTGCAGCACATTTTGTGGAATGCCCGCTTCATAACATAAGTCGACTAACAACTGAGAAGACGCGGTATTTTGTGGGCCTGGTTTGAATAGGATCGAGTTGCCTGCCGCATACGCAGGGCCAATTTTGTGCATCGCTATGTTGATTGGAAAGTTAAACGGCGTGATGCAAAATATAGTGCCAAGCGGACGCCAACACACCACACCAATTTTTCCGCCTGCCGCCGCATAGGCATCAGAATCTAAGGCTTCACCGCTGATTTGGCGCGCTTCTTCTGCACTGGCGATGGTAGCATTCACCGCACGGACCATTTCCACACGAGAATCTGAAATCGTTTTTCCGGTTTCTAACGTGATGAGCTTGGCCATCTTTTCAGCATTGTCTTTTAATAAAGACGCCAACGTCATTAATATATTGGCACGCTCAAAAGCCGCCGTCTTACGCTGCGTTTTCTGACCTTGTTTTAATAGCGCCAGCTTTTCTTCGATTTGCGCCCAAGATGAGTATTCATACTCACCCAATAGTTCATTGTTATACGGATTAACTAAAGAATACGTTTGGCTCATAGCGGAACTCCCATCTGAATCAATTGATAAATAATACGGCCTGCTGCGATGAACAAAGCCAGCTTCATTAGTGCAAAGAAAAACTTGGTATTGATATAACGCAGCACAATCACACCCAGCTTGGCACCGACCACCGCCGCTATGCTCAACACCAGAATGAGGTATGCGTTATCCAGAAACGAAAAACCTAAGAATAAAAACGCAGGGATTTTGGTTAAGTGAGCAAACATTTGCATCAACGACTTATTGGCAACCACTTCCTCTTTGGTTAAATCGTCGCGAATAAAAAACACCGCTAACAAGGGGTCAATAGCCCCAACCACAATCCCCATAGCCCCTGTTGCAATGCCCACCCAGAAGAAATTTTTCTCTTGGATTTTCACTTGTGGCATGTGTTTTGGCTTAAACAAGGTGTATAAAATCAAACAAACGAGCAGCAGCAATGGAAAAAACTCACCAACGTACTGAACGATAAACAATGTGGTTATCAAGGCGCCTAAGACCGCCCCAATACCAAACAAGGAACACATTCTCCAGCGAATACTGGTACGCAAAAACCAACTGCGTGCTGCATTGTTAAACACCTGAACCACACCATGAATCGCAATCAGAGGTTTTACTGGCATAAAGACGCTCATGGCGGAAAACATCAATACACCACCTGCCATGCCAGTAATTGACGTGATCGCCGAAGCAAAAACAATCGCCAGAGACAGCCATATAAGACTTTCATTCGACAAAGAGACTACATCCATCTTGAACCCTTAATAGCACCCAGTTGTGTTTAGTGTTCACAGTCTATTGAGAAGAAAAAACACTTCATAGGTCCAGTTTGAGAATAACGTCAGACCGCATTGGCTTCTTACATTTGGCGTTGGCCACAAGATGTCAGGGCAGAATTTGGTGTAGTAATAGAAAAGAGGTTTCTTTGAAAGGATCAGAATGATAAGCCATGAGAGGATCTACATGGCTTATCATTCCATTAAGCATGGCTGTTTTTAAGCCTTTACTATAAACACTATAACGCGCTTATCGATAAACCATCGATAGCGGATTGTTCTATTCGCTGCTATTTTACTTGCCCGTCTAGGGTGTTGATCACGCCATAATGCTCTGGTCGACGGTCACGGAATAAGCCCCATGCTTTACGCTGTTTACGCACATAATCAAGGTCAAAGGTATGCAGTAAAATGGACTCACTGTCACGATCCGCTTGCGCAACAAGCTCCCCACTTTCATCACAGATAAAGGAGGAACCAAAGAAAGTCAGTGATAAATCACGGTATTGCGCGGTTTCTGTCCCGATACGATTCGAAGCAATCACAGGCGTTTGATTTGCTGCGGCATGCCCTCGCATTACATTCGTCCAATGCGGTTGTGTGTCCATCTCCGGCTGGCTCGGCTCAGAGCCAATGGCGGTAGGGAAGAATAATAAATCAGCGCCCATCAAGGCCATTGATCGCGCGGTTTCTGGAAACCATTGATCCCAACAAATACCCACACCGATACGACCAAAGCGAGTGTCCCACACCTTAAACCCAGTATCTCCAGGGCTAAAGTAATATTTTTCTAAGTAACCGTCACTGTCTGGAATGTGCGTTTTACGATACACACCTAATAGCTCACCGCCTGCATCAATCATCGCCAACGAATTAAAACGCGCGACGCCGGCTTTTTCAAACCAGCTAAATGGCAACACAACATTCAACTCAGCAGCCAACGCCTTAAATCGTTGAAAGGCCGCATTTTCTTCTAGTGTGGTTGCAAGATCATGATAAGACTCATGGATTTCAATACAGAAATAAGGCGCTTCAAAAAGCTCTTGAATTAGAATAATTTGCGCACCACCGGCGGCAGCTTCTCTAATCAGTTTTTCAGCACGATCTACATTTTCTTGTTGGTTCCATGTGCAATGCATTTGCGTTGCCGCTACCGTTACCTTCGACATAGTCAACTTCTCCAATCTGCAACCCTAGGTGGGGTAATAATAAAGTGTTTTGTCTAAGCGAATACCTTCCGCTTATCCTGCACTACATCTTAAAGAGCCACAAAAGAAACGATATACCACCTCGGGGATATGGTGTTAATGACAACATCTCAGTTAGTTTAGCTCTATAGCAAATTACACCGAGCAATACTGCAAAACGTTTTAGGAAAGGATAAGCTGAAAAAATATCGAAGAAGCAATATTTTGCTCAACGACGATTTATCCTTATAAACCAGAAAATAACTTTTGAAGTACAAAAGGCCCTCGGCCTAGCAAATGTGTAAAGCACGATTAATAAAATGAAAGAGCAGAAACCTGCTCTTATGTATGTCACATTATTAGCGTATCGACACGGTTGTCTACGCGTATTAGGAGAGGCTATTTATGTCACCCCCTACTCATGCAAATTCGTACTATGCTGCGTCTGCCAATGATAAGGTTATCCGCCCACAACTTACAGGTGAGCATCGTTGTGATGTCTGTGTTGTTGGCGCTGGTTTTACCGGTATTTCAACGGCGTTAAGCCTTGCTGAAAAAGGTAAAAAAGTCATCGTTTTAGAAGGGACTCGTATCGGCTTTGGTGCATCCGGCCGTAATGGTGGTCAGATAGTAAATAGCTTTAACCGCGATATTGATTACATCACCAGCAATTATGGCGACGTGATCGGTAAGAAAATGGCGAAAATGGCGTTTGCTGGTTCCGAATTAATCCGCAACCGTATTGAAAAATACAACATCGACTGTGACCTTAAACACGGCAACGTGTTCGCCGCTTGTAACAACAAACAATTTGAAGAGCTAAAAGCCAAAAAAGAACTTTGGGAAGCCCATGGTCACAACGAACTTGAGTTGTTAACCGCGTCTTCTATCCAAGATCACATCGGTAGCGAACGCTACGTGGGCGGGTTACTTGACCGCAAAGGCGGCCATATCCAACCATTAAACTTGGTACTAGGGCAGGCAAAAGCGTTTGAAAGCCTCGGTGGTGAAATCTTCGAAGATTCTGAAGTAGTTCGCCTTGAGCAAGGCAAACCTAGCAAGGTCGTCACCAAACAAGGGACAGTGATTGCCGACACGATTGTGGTTGCTGGTAACGCTTACATCTTTGGCCTTCTACCAGATATTGAGAAGAAAGCCATGCCATGTGGTACTCAAGTTATTACCACTGAGCCATTATCAGAAGCGGTACAAAAGCAGCTACTGCCAACCGATCGTTGTGTGGAGGACTGTAACTATTTGCTTGATTACTATCGTTTATCCGGCGATGGACGCCTTATTTACGGCGGTGGCACAACCTATGGCGCTCGTGAACCGGGCAAAATTGAATCCATAATTACACCAAAAATGTTGAAAACATTCCCTTCTTTAAAAGGGGTAAAAGTGGATTACGCTTGGACAGGTAACTTCTTGCTAACCATGATGCGCATGCCGCAAGTCGGTAAGATTGGCGACAATCTGTATTACGCACAAGGCTATTCAGGTCATGGGGTGACTAACTCACACCTGATGGGGGAAATTCTGTCTGATGCCATTGATGGTGAAACCGAACGCTTTGATGTGTTCGCCAGTATGCCGCAATACCAATTCCCTGGTGGACGGATGCTTCGTGTACCTTACACGGCCATTGGCGCAACCTACTACAACATGCGAGATAAGTTAGGGATTTAACCCTACTAACCGCGTTAGTCATGTCTCCATTAAGCCCTTCAGAGCAATGCCCTGAAGGGCTTAATTTTATCTAATATGGCCATGCTATTTATCATGACGCTCATTTCAAAAATGACATCTAACGACATTAAAAATGTTAGCCGAGTATCGATATAAAAAAACAATAAACCGAACATTTGATCAACTTTCTTCATCCCCTTTTCAACCCGTTATTACGCAAAAAGCTTGTCATTTTAATACTTTCCCGCTTCAGAAAACCGATCTGCAATATTTTTAAATCTATTTTTATTCTATATAAATCAATAACTTAAATAAAAAATAAAGAAACTACCAGAAGCCATAGCGAGATATCACACCGATTCTTGACTCGTCAAAATCCCCTTTTAAAAGCCATCTCGATTTTCGCGTATACCCACTCGGAGATAGTTACTCTCATTGTTAGCTCGGGTTAAGGTAAATGCCATAAGAGAACGTTGAGCAAACAAAAGAAACATAGATCTCACATTTATTCTTTCTAGCCTTTGATCAAACTACCCTCACGCCAACACTAACCTCATGAGAGAAATTTGTATGTCGGATATGTATGAAGGAAACCACGAATTCGATCTGTTCATCACAGACCTAAATGGAAACTTGCGTGGTAAGCGCATCCCTGCAAGCGGTTTAAAAAGCGTTATGACTCAAGGGGTCAAATTACCACAGTCCGTCATTGGTTTTGACCATTGGGGTGATGACGTTTTAGAAAACGGACTGGTGTTTGAAACAGGCGACAGCGATGGCATTTGTAAAGCCGTCCACCCTGAACCTATTCCTGTGCCATGGGCAGAATCTGAACGAGATCAAATTTTGGCCATGATGTACAACGCAGACGGCTCTCCTTTCTACCCAGACCCGCGACAATTACTGACGCGCATTGTCGAGCGCTTCAAAGCACTGGGTTACACGCCTGTTGTTGCGACCGAATTAGAATTTTACCTATTGGATGGCGAATCAGAAGCCAAACGTGTTCCTTCTCCTCCGGTTATCACCGAGGGCAATGGGGTTCGCCTAAACAAGACCGACTGTTATTCCATTGAAGAAATGGACGGTTTAGAAAGCTTCTTCACAGAAGTACGTAGAGCCTGCGACATACAAGGCGTGCCAGCCGATACGATTATTTCAGAATTAGGCCCCGGTCAGTTCGAAATCAACATGAAGCACACAGACGATGCCGTCCAAGCGGCAGATCATGCCATTATGTTTAAGCGTCTAGTGAAGGGCGTGGCTCGTCAGTATGATTTTGGCACCAGCTTCATGGCTAAGCCTTATGCAGACAAAAGCGGCAATGGTCTTCATGTTCACTTTAGTTTACTGGATGAGCAAGGCAATAACGTCTTCAACAACGGCACAGAAGAAGGCTCACCTCTGCTGCAACACGCAGTAGCAGGGTTATTAAACAACATGGCCGAATCCATGCTGGTGTTTGCGCCGCATCTAAATTCGTATCGCCGTTTTCAAAATGGCGCCCATGCGCCAACGTTCGCAAGCTGGGGCTATGAAAACCGCACCGTTGCGGTACGCATCCCAGAAAGCGAAAACATAGCACGACGTATTGAGCACCGAGTATCAGGCGCTGACGCGAACCCATACCTTGTGTTGGCCGCTGTTTTAGGCGCTGCCCTTAATGGCATCGAAGGCAAGATGACACCTCCAAAACCAATTGAAGGCGACGCTTACACCACATCTAACGAGTTAGATTTACTACCGAACCGTTGGGATCTGGCGACAACCAGCTTCCAAAAAAGCGATTTTATGCGCGATTATTTAGGTGAAGAGTTTGTGCGTGTTTACGGAGCCGCAAAAGAACAAGAGCAAGAAAAGATGCACAGCCGTATCTCCAATGTAGAATACGAAGCGTATTTATAATAGATTAGCAAACGCCCCTTATCAGGCTTTCTACATCAAGTCTGATAAAGGGAAATGCAAGAGGCTATTATCGAGCGGCGGGGCAAAATACAGAGTGAATTGCCTGCATAAATATACACAGCTAGCCCCCACACTTTAACTAGGTCAATAGACTCTATTTCTACCCTATTTTTGAGGATTTAACCAAATGAAAATCGGTATTCTTGCGGCGGGCATTACACCCGATGTACTCCAAGCTAATTATCCAACCTATGCTGAAATGTTCGCGCAACAACTGACGGACATCGAGTCAAGATTAGAATTTGAAATATACGATGTGCGCTTGGATGAATTCCCACAAAGCACCACCTCTTGCGATGGCTGGTTAATTACCGGCTCCAAATGCAACTCTTACGATGACGACCCTTGGATCTTGCGCCTATGTGAATTTATCCGTGAGGTAGACAACAACCAACAAGTACTCGTGGGCATTTGTTTTGGCCATCAAATCATAGCTCGTGCACTCGGCGGCACTGTCACCAAATCGACTGCGGGCTGGGGTGTTGGGGTTCATCACTATCAGGTAACAAGTGAAATTCCTACTCTACCTGGCGCCACTGACATTGCCTTTTGCGCATTTCATCAAGATCAGGTGATAGACAAACCAGCAAAGCTAGATGTTTTCCTGACATCGGATTTCTGTGAATTTGCAGGATTCATTTATAAAGATCGTATTCTTACTTTCCAAGGACACCCAGAGTTCTCCAAAGAGTATGAAAGTGAACTGGTCGAGCTATACGATGGCGTAACATTAACGCCAGACGTAGCGAACAAAGCACGTCACACGATAAAAGAAGAAAGCATTCAGAATAAACAACTTATGTCTTGGATTGCGCAATTCCTTAAGCCATAAGAAAGCACCATCCTTTATTCGTTAATAAAGGATGGTTCATCACAGACACCGCCAGCCTCACCTCTCCCCAATCAATCAAATGCATTCCACGCTATACACCTCTTAGCTAATTAGCGATACAACCGCTATGGAGCGCATCTGACACCTTTCTTTGATGACAAACTCTCCCTCTTTATCTTTATCGACATTTCATAACAACCAAACACACTTCAGTTGCACACTGACCGATGCCGACCGCCAGACAGTTGCTTGTCATTACTCACTTTTATTAGGCAGGGATGAGGCACTGAATTGGCGTGCCGCATCACATAGCCTAGCGTTTTTATTCTGGTGGCGTTACTTAGTGACGTTGCTGTGCTCCCACACACTCTATTCCAGTCGATTGCGTACCGTGAGCGCTATTGTGTTATCGAACAATCTGATTGGCTGAATGATTTATGAAAGAGAACAAGATCAATGAGTTAGTGGAGAGTATGAGAGGGATGATTTAGCACTAAGAACTCGTTCGTAGAGGACAGTATGATCAAGATTACTTGGTCATTGTATCGACCGAATGTTAACGCCGACAATGACTCTCTTGATAATAACGGATACTTGAAATTAGTGAGGGCTGTTCTGGGTAGGTTTGGATCTATGTGCTGTATGGTTAGGGGCAGTGCAGATTCACTGCCCCCAACGCCTATGCTTTTAATACTTACATCGTATAACCAAGTACCATAAAGATCCCGAAGCTTACTACAGCTCCGATGGCCGTATAAGGTAGCTGAGTAAGTGCGTGAGACATCGGCGAGCACCCTGCACCTTGAGCGGCCAACACGGTGGAATCACTGAAGAAACAGGCATGACTACCAAATGAAGACGCGGATAAAAGTGCACCAATCACAAGCGCCATATTAGCATCAACACCCAGTGCAATAGGAACAACGATTGGAATCGCAATAATGAAAGAACCCCAGCTAGACGCAGTACCAAACACAACAGCCGCCATGACTAAGAACACCATCGCAGGCATTAACTCTGCGGTCATCAAGGGTGAAACCACTTCTACAAGGTATTGTGTCATTCCTAATTGGTCATTGATGGATTTCAACATAAATCCAGCAATAACAGTAGACAGTGGATAAAGCATGACTTTGAAACCTTCAAAGATCCCTTTAAACTGCTCTTCTAATGTTAAAAGCCCTTGCACATAATACAAAGCAACTGTGATCGCCAGCGTCACAATCACGCCTCTTAACAAATCCACATCATAATACACAGTAGAAGCAACCAAAATCACCATAGGCAGCAGAAAGTTCATCATGCCAACAAAACTACTGGTTTGCTTTCGGTTGATGGAAGGAGCGGCTTCCATACTATCACCGTCGTAATCATCGGGTAATGGTTGTCCCGCCATCGCTCTGGCTTCTGCTTTCTTCATTGGTCCGAAATTGCCTACGACACCAAGCGCCACTAAGAACACCAATAAAAGCGCAACCCAACCATAAACCATGAAGGGAATAGCAGAAATGTAAACACTCAGGCCGCCACCATCAGGCGCCAAATGGTTCTCTTCTAATAGCCCAGAGAAAAACACTGCCCAAGTCGACACAGGCACTAAAATACACATAGGTGCGGCGGTTGAGTCAATAATGTAAGCCAGTTTCTCACGCGACACATTATAATGATCGGTTACTTTTTTAACGGAAGAGGAAACCGCTAAACAATTAAGGTAATCATCAATAAAAACCACCAAACCAATAAAGAAAGTCGTTAGCAGTGATTGACGGCGAGAGCGAATTTTACCCTTGAGCCAATCGCTAAAACTCCCCAGACAACCGCTCCGCTCTAACAAGACAATCAAACCACCCATCAAGCCACAAACCAAAATAATCCAAATAATGGTTTCGTTGCCCATGACGGTCGACAAAATATCTGACAGTGGTGAAACGACACTGGTATTGTCAATCATGATCAAACCAGCAATCACGCCTGCGAGCAGTGACTCAAAAGGCGCTCGTGAAATCAATGCGATGGTTAAAACAAATAAGGTAGGGAAAAGCGCTTTCGCCCCCCAGCTCTCACCAGGGGCATGGGTAGCTGAGAGATACCAGAAAAACCCAATGGTAGCTAACGTCACCATGACCGACAAAAACAACGACCGCTTCGGTCGAATCGTCGTCAACACCCCAATAACTTGTTCCATATCAAAGTTCCTAACGTTTAGTATTTTTTATAAGAACTCGAAAATATCTCTAAACGAAGGGCCCTGGCTATATCCCCTAGGGGTTACACACGAAAAAAACACCCATGCGAGTAAAATGCCGACTGAAGCAAGCCATTAGCATCACCAAAAACAGTTCAGGCCTTGCTAGCATTGATAAAAATAGGCCGTTTAACGAACTTAGCGAAGGTTTATGAATAGAACTTTATCGTCTTGAAAAAGGTGGCTACAGCCATTCGCATGGCATTTACCTGGGGAAAAGTATCACATAGACCAAATATTATTATATTGGTCAAAGATTCACACCACGAGCGATTTTTGTGTGTTTTTTGAACAAATTGAAATTCACTTTGATACGAACCAAACTAATTTTTAGGCAGACACAACCAACAAAAATTCATTTGAAATCATTAATATAAAAAGTACATAGGAAGGTTTTTTTATAAAAAGAAGTGCAGAAATGGTTGCGGGAGCAGCTTTTCTTAACTAAAGAGAAACCTACGACCGTTTTTTGAAATGGTTACGTAGATGATTTGTTATGAATTAAATAATTTTTTGAAATGGTTGCGGGAGCAGCTTTTCTTACTAAAGAGAAAACTACGACCGTTCTTTTGAAGTAGTTACGTAGATGATTTGTTATGAATTAAATAATTTTTTGAAATGGTTGCGAGAGCAGCTTTTCTTACTAAAGAGAAACCTACGACCGTTTTTTGAAATTGCTACGGGAGCAGCTTTTCTTACTAAAGAGAAACCTACGACCGTTTTTTTGAAATGGTTGCGGGAGCAGCTTTTCTTACTAAAGAGAAACCTACGACCGTTTTTTATGAAATGATTGCGGGAGCAGCTTTTCTTACTAAAGAGAAACCTACGACCGTTCTTTTGAAATGGTTGCGGGAGCAGCTTTTCTTACTAAAGAGAAACCTACGACCGTTCTTTTGAAATGGTTGCGGGAGCAGCTTTTCTTACTAAAGAGAAACCTACGACC
>NZ_JBITUJ010000006.1:233308-242836 GCF_044542435.1 Marinomonas sp. NPDC078689
ACGACCGTTCTTTTGAAATGGTTGCGGGAGCAGGATTCGAACCTACGACCTTCGGGTTATGAGCCCGACGAGCTACCAGACTGCTCCATCCCGCGACAAGTTAAACTATTGATATAGTTTACTTTTTAATGATATTTAACTGATATGTACTGTGAACCAATTCTGACGATTCAACGAATTGGTTGCAGGAGCCGCTTTTCTTACTAAAGAGAAACCTACGACAGTTTTTGAAATGGTTGCGGGAGCCGGATTCGAACCAACGACCTTCGGGTTATGAGCCCGACGAGCTACCAGACTGCTCCATCCCGCGACAGATTAACCTATGAATTTATATAGGTTATTTAACGCTATTACGATAAAATTCTATGCGTCATTTTAACGACTACCTAAATAATCGCTGTAGTAGCTTTTCTTACTAAAAAGAAACCTACGACTGTGACTTGAATTGGTTGCAGGAGCCACTTTCTTAAACAAAAAGCGAACCAACGACCTTCAATTTAATTGGTTGCGGGAGCCGGATTCGAACCAACGACCTTCGGGTTATGAGCCCGACGAGCTACCAGACTGCTCCATCCCGCGCCAAACTAAACTATTGATATAGAATAGATTTTATCTTTTAACACTGAAATTGCTAGATGACCAAATCAAAAAACAATGTAGGAAACAACTATTCTCAATGAGAAAAAAATAACTTCCATCACTTAAAATGGTTGCGGGAGCCGGATTCGAACCAACGACCTTCGGGTTATGAGCCCGACGAGCTACCAGACTGCTCCATCCCGCGACAAATTATTTTCTGAATCGCTAACAATTTCTTTTTCGTTGACTGGTTGCGGGAGCTGGATTCGAACCAACGACCTTCGGGTTATGAGCCCGACGAGCTACCAAACTGCTCCATCCCGCGTCAACGAGGTGCGTATTATAGGGAAGCTACTGTAGGAGTCAAGGGATTGATTGTATTTTGTTTTTTATAGATCGTTGGGAAGGCGTTAAGCCTAAAATATGACAAAAATAGTGTAAGCCTGAATGGTAGGATTGATAGGATCTCGCATGGTAAGAAAGCACTTTTCTGGCTTCATTACCCATCGTTCTCCAGTTTTTTAAACACTTTATTAATCGCCGCTCATTTGTGGACTCGACCAGCCAACCATTCACTCCATCATGCACACCTCTTCCTGAGTCACTCATACACAATGTAAATAAGCCATTGGCATTGGCTATGTCGATCAACAATTCGTAGTTTTCCATTTTCTCAGAAATCAGCAACAAGCCAGACTCTTTAGATGCAAACTCACAACGAAAATCTTCTTGCTCCGAAGATATTTTAAGCATTTCGAATTGAGACTCTTCTGACACTCTATGAAAATCAGGGACCATGGGGTCTTCATCAAAAACCAACACCCTATTTGCCACAATATTTGACGTGCTCATACCAAAATAAATAAAGTCGCTATCAAGCTCTTCATGATCCCAGCTTTTATAATCCATAAAACGTCTAACCCAAAAACCTATTCGACTCATTTTTGAGGATACGTCTTCTAGGTGATGAGGGAGCCGATTAAAAACTGTTTCACACTTAAGCGCTGGCTTTAACAGCCTAGCCAATACATTTGCTTCACTGCCAAAGCACATGAGAAGATGAGGTTTATAACGATGAACGTATTCAAGCAATGCTTTCATACTTGGTTTAATTCTGCCAGCTTGAGGTGCGTGCTCATGATCTATTTGCAGAAACATAGGCTCTATTTGATAGAGGCATAAGGTCTCATCCAGTTCATTCATGAAATGGATAAGTGAGCTGCTAGCCTCTCTTGAGTCCCAGAAAACCAAGATACGAAACATATAAATCAATCTCATTTAAACATCTCTTAAGCGTAAACAGCGAATGCCAATATTTCCACACGCTTGTACGTTGCATTTTGTAATTTAGTTACTATTGACTGTAGTCATATGTTGCTCACGCAGCCCTATTTTCCCACCACAGTTTTCGACTCGGAGCCAAATCATGTTTAGAAACAGTGAAGAACAGTTAAAAAAATCCACTATGCCGACAAAAGAGACGGCTTTAGTCGGCCGCTCAGAAGCGTTTTCTATTAGTGGCAAACATGCGGTTAACCATGCATCCTTTTTAAGTCCTATGAAAAGCAATGAAGCAGAAGTCATTTTGGCAATGGGTTGCTTTTGGGGCGCAGAAAGAAAGTTTTGGAATACGCCAGGGGTACTGGTGACTTCTGTAGGCTACATAGGAGGCTTCACAGAAAACCCTACTTATGAAGAGGTGTGTTCAGGGCAAACAGGCCATACAGAGGCGGTAGCGGTTCGTTTCGATACGAAACAGACCTCACTCGAAGCCATTCTGAAAGTGTTTTGGGAAAATCACGATCCTACTCAAGGCATGAGACAGGGTAACGACATTGGCAGCCAATATCGTTCTGCTATTTTTCTAAAAAACCCTGAGGACTTAGCGATAGCGGAAGCGACGAAAGCGTCTTATCAAAAACAACTCTTATCCTCCGGTCATGGCATGATCACGACTGAAATAGAGCCATTAAGCACCTACTATTTTGCCGAAGAATACCATCAACAATATTTGCATAAGAACCCAAATGGTTACTGTGGATTGGGTGGCACAGGCGTCAGTTGCCCTATTGGCCTAGGCGCTTAATATAATCTAGCCACTACTATTTTTCTCTTCTCACCTTCGAGACATAAAAAAACCGAATTAGAAATCTAATTCGGTTTTTTTCGCTCAGCTAATAATTAACCATCAACATTAACGCTGTACTCTTGGTCGTTAAACACTACTGTCACAGATGTCCCTTCTGCTCCTAACGTAGAATCCGAACCAAATGTAGCAACTTGGTGATCTGCATCATCAGAATCCTTAACAGAAAGGCTACCAGAACCATCTTCGTCAGACTTCAACGTGAGGTTATCGTTTAGATACGCCGTGACAGCATCTGCATCATTAAGATCAACACCATCACCAGATAGCAAATCACTTACATCCAACGCATCACTATTTGCGTTGAAGTCAGTAATTTTATCAATGCTACCAATTGCTGGATCCTGAAGAATAAACAGATCAGATCCATCTCCGCCAGTTAACGTATCTTGCCCTTGGCCGCCGATCAGAATATCGTTTCCAGCCTCTCCTAATAACGTATCATCTCCATCCTCACCTCGAAGGATATCATTACCAGCACCGCCATAAATATTATCTTGGCCAGAACCACCGTCTAATAAATCGCTGGAATCATCGCCATAAATGTGATCGTCACCGTCACCGCCTTCTATCCAATCCTGGCCGCTGCCGCCATATAAATCATCCTGGCTGTTATTACCGACAATATGGTCATCACCACCATTACCCTTGATAGTATCGTTATTCCCTGTCCCAACTATGTAAGAACCTTCCTCTCCATCGTCCCAAGATTTATCGTTTTGGTCGACATTATCGGTTGTATCATCTTCAATACCAGTATTGGACTTAAACCACGCAATATTGTCATCAAGACCTGCTGCCATTCCTTCGAATTCAGTAGGTGTATCATCTGATCCCACCACATCATCAGTCGTATCTGTGACAATATCTGACACATCGGTTACAACAGAGGTCGTTGGATAAGCATCACTGCCTAAAACTTGATACTCCCCTAATAATCCTCCTAATTCTGTTGCTGGTGCTAGAGAAACACTTAATTGGTAAGCCTCTCCCTGATCCCAGTAGACAATCTCAATAGACTGTTCGCCACCTTCTGTAACTGTAATAGGGAATGTATTTGTGGTTGCTTGCTGAATATTATCGACACTAGCAACTACACTGCCATTTATCTTGACTTGATAGCCATCATCGGCTGTTACTTTGATACTGTAGAAGCCAGCTGCTAATGACACACTGCCTGTCAATTGCACAACAGAAT
The DNA here is from genome assembly GCF_044542435.1 of Marinomonas sp. NPDC078689. Taxonomy (NCBI): domain Bacteria; kingdom Pseudomonadati; phylum Pseudomonadota; class Gammaproteobacteria; order Oceanospirillales; family Oceanospirillaceae; genus Marinomonas; species Marinomonas sp. NPDC078689. The sequence goes on from NZ_JBITUJ010000006.1 coordinate 237,232, forward strand.
CTTCAGTACTGTCTTTATCAACGTACGTTAATGATTCAGCATCATCCCCTAACCATGAGGTTAGATTCGTATTCGCACCCAAATCCCCATTTGCAAGCCCATAATCGATTTCTGTACCAATGAAACTTGCATTGGCAGATTGATTCGCAATAATGCTCTCTGCCTGTGCAATAGAGGTAATATTACTATTACCTTCAGCAGAATCATCGTAGTTATAGAAGCTTCCACTCAGCCCAGACACTGTTGTTGTGGTTCCTGTATCAGCATCAGGGCCGCTCACTGTAATAGACAAGGTATTCTCTACTGAATCACCATCCCTATCTACTACGTTATAGCTGTATTCAATAACTTGTGAACCGGTATCCCCCAAAGCGCTTACAAGAGCATCGCTAGGAGTGAAACTATAGGTTCCATCAGCATTAATAGTAACAGCTCCATTGTCATCACTAGTATTGCTAGCAACCACTGAGCCCAAACCATCTGCACCAGCGTCTGTATTAAGAGTGCCGGTTAACACATATTCTTGCGCTGAACTTGAGTCTGTCAGTTCAACATGGGCAACCACAGAATAAGTTTCCTTATGTGATAAATCCGTACCAGAATCAGACCACTGATTGTATTCAGCGGTTGTCACGCTATTAACCACTTCGCCATCTACCAAGAACCCATCAAGAGATACGGTATAGCTCACATCATTGACAACTACTTCCGTACTTGAACTCGCAAGCGTTAAAATGTCTCCAGAATTCGTAAGGATATTACTGGTATCATCTTCTGATAATAGTGAAGAGAGTTTAACCGTTACCTCTGTCCCATCTATGACCAAAGTAACATCGACATTAAAATTAGCACTTGTTAGAGAATCAGCATAACTCGCATTCGTCAAACCATTGTCATGGGTGATTTTGGCAACGACAATGCTATCACCAAAACCAATATCTGAAGAATTATCTTCTACTTCGCTAGCAGTAACTGAGCTTTCTCCAGCGCTAACATTGGAGTAATTTAGACGGAAAGCGTCATTCCCCCATGAGAGCGTCTCGTCATAATCATCATCATCAGTATTACTTGTCGAACTCTTGCCAATATTCCACCTCCCATCAAATTCAGCAGATGAAAACCCTGATGCAATATTAGAGACAGAGAAAGTACTAGCGCTCAACTGCAGTTCTGCTTCGGTCGTAACCGAACTAGGAGCATCATCTTCAATAACCGCGGTTACTGCGCTAGTCGTGGTTGACGTGCCATCATTAACCGCCACGCCAAACTGAATAGAAAGTGAATCATCTGCTGTTGTATTAGACTGATCTACAGGTCCATTCAATGTAACCGTGTATGAGCCTTCGCCGCTGCTATTCACATCACCAAGCGTAACAGTAACAATCGCTTCACCATTCGCAGAGCCAATCAAATCTCCGCTGTCCGTTAGAGCCCAGACCAACGCAACACCACCAGAGGTATAAGTCTCTGTCGGCGCAGCCAATGATACGGATAAATCATCTCCGTCTGCATCACTGACTGTAAAGGTTCCTGTCGCACTAGTTATACCCGCTGTTGAGTCCTCTAAACCTTTTTCAGATACGGTCACAGACTCATCATTAAGGGTAATCACTGGCGCATCATCCACGCTATTAACCGTTAAGCTGACCGTTGCTGCGTTTGAAACTAGGCCATTATTATCTTTAACGGTGTATTCGAAGCTGTCTTCACCATTGTAATTATCATTTGGTGTGTAAGTGACTTCGCCCGTTTCTGAATTAACAGACACTGTGCCATGCTCGGGTTGAGTAGTAATAACAACCGTCGTTGGATCTATAGTACCGTCTACATCGGTATCGTTAGCCAGCACATCTATAGTGATTGAGGTATCTTCATCAGTAGCAATAGCACCTTCTTTTAAACTGCTATCAAGATCAGCAACCCTGCTTGTCAAACTGACTGTACCATCTTCAGATACATCACTAGGGTCAAAGGTCACACTAGCAGTCGTTTCACTGCCATCCGCTTGCAAGGTGGTTAAAGTCACTGTATCTGGAACAACTTGAGAGATCGTCATGTTCTGAACAACATAAGACCCATTACTACCTTCTGTCGTTAATACAAAATAATCAACCGCATCATTCGTTGTGAATGAATAAGTGCTTTCATATTCACCACCTATTCTAAAGCTAGATATTGATTGTTCTGTACCATCGACAAAGTGAGCGGTAATAGAAACAGCGGTTTCATTTCTACTGCCCTTATCAAAATACCCACCTAAACCCGCTAATGTGAACGATATTTTATTAATAGAAACATCGGTTGCATCAATATCAACTCTTAATGACTCTCCTGAACTAAGGCCATTCCCAGTCTCATTACCAATACCATGACCGACTGAGTTATTTGCATTCCAGGCTGTTAGAGTACCAGTAGAGACAGACGTAGTCACAGTGATCTCAGGCGTGCCATCTTCATTTGAATCAAAAGACTTAACCGCTTTGCCATCTACAAGGTCACCCCAATCACTCACTTTTGCCGTGCCATCAAAGGTGCCTGTTTTTGAATCCGGGTTAGCATCAAAAGAACCAATCTCAAAAGCTATAGCTTCCTCTAATTTATCGACTTCAGGATCAAAGCGGACTTCTGTATCAGAAGGGTAGGTAACACCTGCAGTCATCTCAACCCAATTGCCGTCAGCATTTTTCACCTCCATTGTTCCGTACTCAGGCAATTCATCAAGACGAATCCCCGTACTGTAAACCATGGTAGAGTCATCAGTCGCCACTGGTGCGTCGTTCGTGCCTGTGACGGTGATCGTCAAGGTCGTTTCAGTTGTTGCACCATTATCATCCCTTACCGTCACTGGCACTTCGACTAGCTGTTTCTCCCCAGCAGCCAAACTATCGTAAGATGACGCATCGAAACTGTAAGATCCATCCGATTTCAACGTCAAGCCTGCAACATCGGATGTCGTACTGAACGACAACGCTGCTCCATCCGCTAGATCCACATCGTTGGCACTGATAGTGCCTGTGATCGTGTGATTCTCCGTTACAGAGTCTACTTTCGCGGTAGCCGTCGGTGCATCGTTTGTACCAGTAACCGTGATGGTTAAAGTAGTTGTGTCAGTCGCACCTTTGTCATCAGTAACAGTGATAGGAATCTCTAATTCAAGCTCTTCATCCTTTTCAAGAGAGTCATAAGAAGAAGCATCAAACGCATAAGTACCATTTGAATTAAGCATCAAACCAGCCACGATGGCCGTCGTACTAAACGTTAAGTTTGCAGTACTAGGAAGATCCGCATCACTTGCTGTAATAGAACCTGTAATTCTTGAATCTTCATCAACGGAATCGTTTTTGGCCTCAGCGATTGGGGCTTCATTAGCCGCCAATGCTGTCGCCGTGGCTTCTGAAGAAGTGTTACCCGCTGCATCCGTGATCGTCGCTTTGATCGTTGCTTCAGGTGCGATTTCTACGCTAATGCCGCTGCTAATCAATGCAGCCGTTAATTCCACTTCAACCGCGTCTGCATCGCCCACTTGGTACGTCACTGTATCGCCAGCAACCGCATCTGTTGGGATACTGATCGTTGCCGTCACGGTGCCATCAGCTCCAAGCTCTTCCGCGTTGTAAACACCGTCTTCGTTGGCGTCACCTGCGATCGAGATAGTTGGAGATCCAACAGACGTGTCTATTGTCACATCGTGCATGATTTTGGTTTCATTGCCTGCCGCATCAATCGCTTTGATGTTTAGGCTGTTTGTACCCTCACGCAACCCATCATCAAGCGTAATACTGTAAGCACCATTCTCATCTGCGGTGCCGGTCGCTGTTTGCTGTGTGCCGGTCGCATCTGTGTACAAGATAGCAACGCTCGCACCCGGCTCCGTTTGACCCGCTATTGTTGGTGTCGCGTTATTGGTAATCGAATCATCGTTCGAACCACTGTTAGTTGCGCCCGTAATGTCGGCAGTTAAGCCGCTCACTGAGGTATCGACAGTTACGTTTTGAGTTGTCGTCGTTTCGTTACCCGCCGCATCAATCGCTTTAACTGTCAGATCGTTCGAACCTTCGTCCAATGCCGCTGGAATCGTGATGCTGTAATTGCCATCCGTATCCGCCGTCACCGTATCGGTTGTCTGCTCTGCACCTGATGCATCTGTGTACGTGATCGTAACGGTCGCACCCGGCTCCGTTTGACCCGCTATTGTTGGTGTCGCGTTATTGGTAATAGTGTCATCGTTCGAACCACTATTAGTCGCGTCCGTGATGTCCGACGTCAAGGTACTCACTGAGGTATCTACTAGAACACTGTCTGTGCCTACGCCACCTCCAGTAGAAAGCGATGCGCTCACTTCTAATGTTTCGCCTTCCGTAACAGCAATGCCAGATACAGACACAGATCCATTGCTAATATTATTTGAGTTAAGCGTAATTACTCGATCAGGCTCACCATTATTGCTAGTAACATTGATCGTATCACCAACCTTCGCACCTATTGGTAAGTCGATAGAGACTGTCACACTGCCATTAGCCTCATCAGAATTTAACAATCCATCATTATTAGTATCGTTAGTAATAACGACGGTTGGTGTAAATAGTTCAGAAATCGTATAAGTATCACCATCGATATTTACATTCTCTACATCGATCAACAGAACCACGTCACCCGTATCACCACGAGTAATTTGAAGATTTCCATTATCATCCACAACAAACGTCGCCTGACTCGCATCAAAGTTCTGGAAAATAACCGTATCAACACCAGCCCCACCATCAATAGTCAAACCATCATTGGTATCATCTCCAGTAATCGTAATTTGATCATTACCAGAACCAGACAATACATAATCGTCACCTACTTCTGTGGCTACTGCAGCCGACGTTCCATGCCAATAATGTGCCGTATTGGAATCCGCACTTACATTTCCAGCCGCATCTGTTTGAGTAGCCTTAAAGAACTCATTGTCATTGGCCTGAACATCAGTCAAGTTCGATACATCAGCAGTCCAATTACCATTCTCATCAACAACTATTGAAAGGCCTTCAACCTCGACATATTCACCCGTTTGAGTGTTGTTACCATTACTAGATGATCCAGAGATAACGTGTAAAGTGATCGACGTACCAGGCTCTCCAGTGCCATGTAAAGTCACGGTTGAGTAATCAGAATTGGCTGAGTCATCAGTGATGTTCGTGATAACAGGAGCATCGATTAATGTATCCACGGTCACGTTTTGCGTGGTCGTGCTTTCGTTGCCCGCGACATCGACCGCTGTGATGCTCAAGCTGGTTGAACCTTCGGCCAGCGCATTCGTGATCGCGATGGTGTAATTACCATCTTCATCCGCCGTGCCTGTCGCCGTGCGCTCTGTGTTTGTCGCATCCGTGTACGTGATCGTAACGGTCGCACCCGCTTCTGTCACACCACTAATGTCTGGCGTCGCATCGTTGGTAATCGTGTCGTCGTTCGAACCACTGTTGGTCGCATCCGTGATGTCCGACGTCAAGCCGCTCACCGATGTGTCCACGGTGAAGCCACCGTCCGCCGCGTCGCTGACCGCTGTGAAGGTGTTGCCGGCAGCGTCGGTGCCACTGACACTCGCGCTGATGGTTGTGTC
>NZ_JBITUJ010000007.1:0-237308 GCF_044542435.1 Marinomonas sp. NPDC078689
CGATAAAGCGTCCCTTTGTTTCTTTTGTCATCATGGATATATTGATAAATCCATTCATGACTAACAGGAACGCCACAGTTTTTGAGTACGTTGGATATTTGCTCAGGACTCCAGTCGATTTCAACTAAAATACGAATAAAATCAATCGTCTTTGAAGGTATGTGATATTTGGTGGATGTCTTTCGCCTTATCAAACAAGCCTTTTGAGCTTTGTCAGGGCAATATGTTACTACTTTTTTATTCCGTTTCAACTCACGATAAATCGTCGCTCTATGACAATTCAGTGTTCGTGCAATATTTGCCACTGATATTTCTTGCCCTAAAAGAGCGGAAATCTGGTATCTTTTGCCTTCGGTCAACTGCTGATAATTCATGTTGGTACTGCTTGTTTTTGTGGTGAAAAGAATCATACCAACTTCAGCAGTTGGCTTCTTCTACACCTGATTAGCAGTGTCGCACTTATTATCTGAATTTAAGAGTAATGTACATCCCCATAAAAAACTATTAACAAAGAGCTCTATCTGATAGCTACACTTCAAGTTCAGGGGTTATTTGACGCTGATCTTTTATAATCCATTTAGAATCACACTCGACCATTTCAACTATGCATTTATCAGACGGATGATTATTTGGGTCATTTGGAGCGTAATTTAGCCCCATCAATGTCAGAACGCCTTCATTGTAACCCACTACTTTTTTGACACACCGCATACCTGTCCGAAATTGGTGATTTGACGTCCTCACGAATGGATACCCAAAATGACTTTCAGCCACTTCACACATAGCAGTTCCCCAGCTACCGGAACCATGATTAAAGCCTACATCAGCATCCCAAAGGACGATATATCTCTTTTCATAAAATTCATCTGCATCAATACTGACTATATGAAAATCCCATGCCGTCCCTATCGATAATGCATAAGAAGAAGCAACTTCAAGAACTTTTTTTCTAGCGGGATCATTCTCATTTGAAATCAAATTTTGATAATCTTCTAGAATATGTGTTTCAGTCTCGAGCCACTTAATTTTCCCTGTGTCTAACAGGCGATTGTACTCTTCAGTTTTGAGTAAATAATTAAGATAAATCCCAAGTGTCTCAATCTTAGTACTACCACGACTGAGGTGTTTTTTAACTCGCTCAACAAAGGCCTTGTATTCATCTTCACTAGCATCATATTGACTAGTATCTGTTAGATATTTCGTTGCAAATTTAGGCACACTCCAGCCAAGTTCTTTCAAAATATCTCGAATCAATTTTTGAACTTTTTTATTTTTCTCTACCATATAATCTAAATGTCCCTATTTGTCCCTATAAGCCTAGTTACTATGCAAATGCACCGAGTGCAAAATCATTTAACTAACTTAAGGATTTCATTATGTCTAAGAAAACATCACCTCAAAACAACAGTTCTAACCAACAGAATTCTAACAAAGGTTCTAATGGTACAAATACAGCTTACGATAAAGCTCAGGGCAATCGTGGAACCCAACTTAACCCTAATAAGAAAAATTAATTATTATTGATACAATGGCTATAGTGTCCATCCTCTATAGCCATTCAGGCTATAGTCAAAAAAGTCCAGCTTACTTAGAGGTTGACTAGATCATTTTTATAACTTAAAAATTATTAATCTTGAATAAACTTTTCTAATTTTTTCTTTATACGCTCCTTCCAATCATTTAAGTATTCAGATTCACTAAATTTATTACCTTCTTTATCTTTGGAGCGATGAGGCATACGCTCAAAATAGTTCGTATTTGAGGCAATTTTTGCTGTATTCCAGCTTGCACCACCATTCGAAAATGACTGGACTATTTTAAACAAACTCTTCTCTGGCTCTTCATCAAACCCCAAAATAAGCGTGCTTGCTTTTCTGTTCTTTGTTGAGCTGTCTGTATCTACTTCAATCAAGACAATGTTGGCTTTTTTAAAAGAGAACTTAGCAATGAAAAAACGAAGACGCAGGCCATCTTTGGTTTCATTAATTGCTTCACTTTTATTCGTAGGTGCCGGAAACAGACAACATCTCAATTCATCTAATGAATAGTGCTCTTCTCTAGACAACTCATTCATCAACTGGCGAAACACTAGGAATTTTTGGGTCTCAGGAACATCTTCAAGCTCATAGCTTTCATCTTGATTGATAATAGGATCAAACTCTTGGGCAGTTCCCTCAGATTCAGGCAAGCCTACACCAGACATCCCATTCTCTGGTGCTTCATCTTTACTAGGTTTTACTGATTTTTTAGGCTTCTTTTTAGTGTCTTTCTTGAGAATAGTCGTTCCAATATTATCAACATTAAAAGAAAAGCCTTTTTGACGCTTTTTGTCTATTCGCCCACCCATACTTGGAATTTCACCCATATCAAATTCCGGATCGATATCAACAGGAGGCATTTCACCATTCGCCTGTTTAATAGGCTTCTTGTCACTGGGGGCCTTTTCTTTAAATTTAGGGTGATCAAACTCAACATTTCCAACTCTATTTTTTAGATGTGTCCTCACACTATCAATTTCATAAACGTCAAAAACGCCATCATCACCAAGGCGCCCAAGGAGCTTCAAGTGCCAACCTGTTATGTCTGGCGCATCAAACATAAAACCAAGCTCTCTATTTTTATGAGCTTCAATAAAATAGGTATAAATACTAAAGAAACTTTTTCTTGCGGCTTGATCAATAAAAATCCAGGCTAAATGCTTACGCGACGCTAAAGAGCTCAGGTTGCTAACAGGGTATTTTGTGTTCAGAGGAAAAAGTAAAATATGCTGTTGATGGCTACCTTCTACATAAGCTATTTCACCAAGTCCATTAGCTCTAAAGGCTGCTCGAGTTAGATGTTGGTTATGAAAAAAGAAGGTACGCGCCAACTCAAAATCTTGAATTCTGATAAGACCATGATTGGTTGAAAAAATATGTCGACCAGCAGAGTGATTAGACTCATGCTTCATTAAGCTACCTACTGTGCAAGTCAGTTCTTCTAATGTATCGTCACTGAATGGATCTTTACCGTCATAGCGGCGACCTCGTGCGATTAAATTTGCAACCTCAATAGGAACAGATGACTGCTTTCCATTATCCCACTCAATCGCAATATGACCCTTTTTCCTCAACTTAACTCTATTAGATTTTGCGACCCCATGAATATTTAGGATCTTTGAGTTTTTCTCGAAAAATCGTTCTGGTGGAAAGAATTGAGACATAATCTCGGATAATGATACGCGCAGGTTCCCGTATGCGCGCTTTACTGAGTCCAGCAAGGCGTTCGATTTCATATGTTTTTGGTATAGGCTCATTACAGTTGATGACATCAACGATAATAGCGAGAACACGCCTAATTTGGTACTCCTCGATAGTTTCACTATATTTCGAAAAGAAACTATAACAAAGAGGTAATTTGCCTAAGTGTTTTTGGATTCCCCAAGATTCCCCAGTCTGATTTACGAACCAACCAGTCGATTTTCTCGGTAAATATAAATCACCTTCAACCCGATGCATTATTTCCAAAAGCAATTTGACAAGGCGACGATCTCGCTTAGGCCAGTCAACTAAACTACTAATACGGTTTTGAAATCGCTTTGGAAGATTTTTCGATAACCATGCGTTATCAAATCGATATAACCATGAGTAAACTCTAGCCCCCTCTTTGGTCGATCGAATTTCTTTAAGGGCAGTGAATTGAAGACATAACCCATTCCAAATTGATCGATACTCTTCTGCTCGCTTTTCAGAGTTCGAGGAAAAGTACTGCTTACGATTAAAGTTCACCCTAACATTTGATGCTTGGATTATAGCTTCTTTAAGTGAGTAGTTCGGAAACAGTGCTTGTAGACAAACCAGATGATGTAGGTAGGAAAAGTGTTTTCGCTGTTTCCTAAAAAAAGAATGCAACCAAGAGGTATCACCGACAATATTTAATCCAAATCTGCCTAGCTGTTCCTTACCCCAGAATTGTTCAATACGATATTTAATCTCACTGTGCTGAACGCCTCTAGACTCTTTAAGGCCTACCTCAACCAATAACCTTCCATAGAACATGCTCCATTGATTCGGCGTTATATAAGCCATATTACTATTAAGCAAACCCGTTATTGATTTTGAAAGCTGAATCAAAGGTTTACTTTCACTGACTACAACCACAGAGGAACTACCAAACAACACTGAATCTGAGGCGTTAATAAACATATGACGACGTGAAGGCTTTAGCTCAAAAGGAGACTCAATTAGCAAGCAACAGTGTTTAGGACAGACTAAGACACCTGGTAGCTGAAAATGACGCCTCCAATAAGAATAGGCATATTTCTGGAAGTCTTCTCGCAGACACACAGGACAATAACGATAGTATCTATTGAATACTAAGCTTGAGGCATTTATTCCAACTCGCAACATCGAATGGCTTTTCACGCTATCAGCAAGCTCTGCATGCACCTTCTGATATCGCTCAGGCTCAATAAACGACTGATATACGGGTAAGATGGTATGCTGTGAAATCACGTCTTCACTAGAAATGGACCATAAATGGCCGACTCGTTCTAATAATAGGTTGATGTGTCCCTGTAGAAGAGTTGATGGGACAATATTTCGAGAGCCAAAAAGAATGTCTAAGGCAACTTTATCATCACGTAAACCGTGCCTATCAACAAACCTAGCAAGCACACTACCTAGCAATTCGTTTTCATGAGCAACAGGGAAGTCCATTATCATGTAGCACCTCACTAGGAAGTGAAGATGAATTCACTGTGATTAATGGCGCTACCTTTTTAGCTTTTTCAATTCCAAAATTAGATACTGTTTGGATTCATCATCCAACTTGGACACAAGACACGCCAACTCAGCACTCAAATCATCTTCACAGAAAAAATAGTTCAACGGGACATTGAGCTCCTCTGCAATCTTGCGAAGCGTATCCACATCAGGTACATGTCTGCCTTTCTCATAGTGATTCATACGGCCACTAGCAGAACTCGCGTCCATACCTATTTTAATCCCAAGTTCTTTCTGGGAAATGCCGATCTTATTGCGAGCTTGTTTGAGCCGCAGGGGTATTGGGTTCTCTGACAAAGTGGTTTCATCTTTAAAGTCTCACATACTTAGATTGTCTAAGTTTTACTTATTTCTGTATACTTAGCAATCCTAAGTTTTTAGTTTTTTGAGACCTAAACATGACAACAAAGCAATTTTCTTTGAATAAAAGCTTCAAAGAACTCTTACAACTAGTGGAAGATTCCAGTATCAAGAGAAGGGACCTCATTCAGTTAGCAGTAGATACAACGGAATTAAATACTCTCCAATCAACTAGGTTTGTTGCCAGACATGTCAATGTACTTACATCTCATAACCTAATAACAGCTAGCGGGAAACGTAACGCTAGAATGTATCATTTCACTGACTCATTACTCACTTTGCTTAATCATGAAACTAAAGATTTGAAACTCACAAATAGCCATTTCGAGACTAGAACTCCTAACTACGAAACGCTACTGAAAAGAGAAGAAGCAAAAACAAGTGCCGAATTAAAAATGACGCTTGGGGAAATCGAGGCATATAGAGACTTAATGACTCAATATCCAACCAATCGTCAGGTAATTGAAGAACTATTATGTGAGGCGAAAGATCAGTCTACTCAACTTTATGGCCGTTTAAATGCTCTTAGAAAAGTAATAAAAGCAACGAATCAAGAGAGTAGACAGGCATGCTGAGAGAATGGCAAAAACGCTGTGTTTCAGAAGTGTTAAAAAAATATCAATCTATGCCAGACGCATTGGTGCTCGCAACACCAGGAGCAGGCAAAACAATCATGGCCAGTTATGTTGCCAAGTATCTGTTAGATAAAAGAAAGATTGATTACATTGTCTGCTTCTCACCCTCAAAGGTCGTAAGCCAAAGCATCAGAGTAACGTTTGAACAAATTCTTGAGCGCCCTTTCAATGGTCAGTTGGGTGCTCTAGGAACCTCGCGAACTTATCACTCTATGACCAACATAAATGAGCTAATCAATAACTTGAGCATGAGCCGAGTACTCGTTATTTTTGACGAAATCCATCATTGTGCCGGTGACGGAAGCTCTCTATCAAACACATGGGGCTTTCAGCTGCTCTCTACAATACAAAAACTAGCCACGTACACTTTGTCACTAACTGGAACACCATGGCGTACAGACACGCTCCCAATCCCTCTCGCTCGTTATTCTGACCCTGAAGGCAATATACAATGTGATTTCACTTATGATCTCATAGAAGCCATTAAAGACAAGGTATGCCGCGCTCCGCTTATTACCGCTGTAGATACAGATCAAGTGATGGTACGAAAAGGTAACGAAAGCAATACATATCGAAGCATTACAGAATTACTGGAAAGTGGATATGTCAGCTATCGTATGATTTTGAAACAACCGGAAATTATCATTCACATGCTTTCATTAAGCATTCAAAAGCTAGATGAACTTAGAAAAGCTGATGTTAATGCTGGCGGACTAATTGTCTCAGCATCTTACGAGCACGCATTGCAAATACAGGCGATTTTGACTGGTCATTTTAATACAAATGCAACCATCGTCTCCTATAGACTGGAAGACTCACCAGAACTAATCAATCGCTTTCGGGAAAACTCTAGCGAATGGATTATTAGTATCGCCATGATCAGTGAAGGAACGGATATTCCAAGACTTCAGGTTTGTTGCAACCTTACAGACATCACTACTGAACTTTATTTCCGGCAGATCCTTGGCCGTATCCTTCGAATGACAACGAGTCAAACTTCTATTGGGTATATGTTTGTCCTCGCAGAACCCGATTTGATTGAGTATGCAGAAAGGCTGAATCAAGCTATTCCTGGATCTTATCACTACGAAAAAGCAGAGGAACTGATTGATAGCGTTAATGTTGCGGATATCACAGAAGGCGACCAAGGCTCACAGAATGATCACCATTCTTACCTACCAGATAACAACATTGACGATATCTCGTTACTTGAAGATCAGGAGATCATAGACCATGTACCTTTGGCAAAATTCACCATGAGTTCATTTAAATCGAGGATTATTGCTTACTATTCATAAAGCCAACGTTTAGAGCTATTGTTTTGACTGATATCGCCACTTCGTAACCACATCACCAATTTGTTCGATTGTCATCGCCTGTTTCTGCCAACCTTTGTCAAAGTCGACATCATTTGAGCGAGGTAGTTGTTCATCTGATAAGTTGCGAATCATCACTCTGGTAGGAAGTGTTGCTGCTTGCCCAACAAAGATAGCCTCTTGACGCCTTAAGCCAGAAAGCATCTTGGTTAACCCTGACATAGAATCAGGTAATACACTACGAACATGCTCGCGGTCGGCATCATTGGTTATTCGAAGTACAATCCATGAATTGCATTGCGACAACACTGTTGCTTCAACTTCACTCGGTCTTTGCGAAACTAATAACAGACCAACGCCATATTTTCGGCCTTCCTTCGCAATTCGACGAATTGCAGATTGAGCTGCCTCATACTGTGCTTCACCACGATTCGGTACATATCGGTGTGCCTCTTCACACACCAAAAGCACAGGACTATTTTGCCGTTCCGCTTCGGTTTGCCAGACTTTAAGCTGAAATACGATTCTCGCGATGGCAGCACTGGCAACCCCAGCTACTTCATTAGGCACACCAGACAAGTCAACAATCTGCACTGTGGTTTGCTGCGTTAAGAACTGATTGACGATTGTAGGTAACGGATCTTTGTCACCATCCCAACTTTCCATCATGAATTTGAGTCGACCATCTTTTAGCAATGAATCTATCTTTCGAATAACTCGACTAAAATCCTCATGCTGCTTTTTATCTTTGTTTTCTGGTCGCTGCGCGTTGATGGCACCGATTAATCCTTCTTCGTAGCGTGTTCCATCTTTGAATCCAAAATGATCTAAGCCTTCTGCACTTCCAATAATGTAAGGGATCGGCGAGTCAACTGTTAATTGGTTCTTATTAAGCCCAAGCTGTCCAGCTGCTTCCTCACGAACCGCTATTAGGGCATTTTTAACAATATTTGATTGTGATGTTGCTGCAAACTCGGTCTTGCCGATAAACAAGCTCAGTGACTCTTCTAAATCGAGTAACCAATACGGTAGTTTTAGTAAACCTTCATCGGTCGATAAACGTTGGTGTGCAGGGAACGCTTTGCCGTATTCATTATGAGGGTCGAGGATAATAATTTGTGGGTGCCAGTGCTCATGATTAGCTATCTGTCCGCGCTCGAGAATACTGTGAATAACTGCCGCAACAGTGCCTGATTTACCGGCACCGGTAGAGCCTAGGATGGCAGTGTGCTTACCTAGTAATTCATTTAATTCAGCGTAACAAGGTGCACCGCCTGAGCCAACATGCTCACCAAGTTCAATAACCGCACCTTTGGCGTCACCGTAAATAAACCTAAGTTCTGATTTGGGTGTCAGATAAATAGTTTGTTGTGGTAGTGGATAAGTAGCAACACCGCGTTCAAACTCAAGGGCAAACTCATTTTCATCTTTCCTGCGCCACTCCCCTTCACCGAACAAATCAGCTTCAATTATTCGCTCATCTGCGGACGCGACAGGCAAGCCTTTTTCTAGCTGGTAGTCAGCCTTCATACGTAATCGACTGACTAACCCATAAATAGATCGGCGACCAAAATGAACTTTGATGATTGAGCCAAACTGTCCAATCGGATAGTTTTCACCAGCAAATACGCGGGACAAGTCTGAAATCGTAGGGTCAAGTTCGGCGATAATCCGCGAGCCATCGACCTCAATAATTTTACCGATAGAGAGATTCTCAATGGGTTTTATGTATTTGTTGTCCATATCAAATACCTCCTTCAAGGATCTGGGTTAGGTTTTCAAACTTCCACCATTCAATGCTATTTTCTGAGGTTGCCTTGTGATCGGCGTGATAAAAACCTTTATCGGCAAAAATAAGTACTTGTTCGTTGATTGAGCTGTCTTCATGCCAAGTTTGCAGCGCGCCACTAGGTACAGGGTCGCTCGTGAACGCAATCACGGTTAAATTGCCATTTGAAGCCCTTAAACCACGTTCGATTTCTAGGTTGATATGTGCATCGCCAAAACTATAACCTGCAATCAATAAAACTCGTTGGCTACCACCTAGCGGGTTTAAAACAGCTCTTGCTCTGTGCATTAAATTTGCGTAGGGGTCGAGCTGAGTTTCACGGTATTTAGTCGATGCAGGCCAAATCATAATCTTCGCAGCTTGATCTTGGCTGCGCTTCAAATGTGGAGCAATACGCAATGGTGTTGATGAAGAAGTATGTTCAGCCCAATTGATGGAGCCATGTAGCTTAAATACTCTGGCATCAAGATTGTTCTGTTCAAACGTCGAAGGGTTCCACCATCCTGATACACCGCCTTCTAAACCATCGGCATATCTCAATTGTGATAGTGCGAGTGAGTCTTCAATTAACGTATCGTAGTTCATCACTAGATAATCGATGGTGCTAGAAAGGTTGTCTTTGCCTGGTCGCATTGGTCGATGCAGAGCCTGAACAAAACGCTCATGCACAGCAGAATCTACTTCAACATTAATCACGTCAAAAATAGCGAGTTTTATCTCGTTTATCGCTTGCAATAGCTGCTCGTTACTATATTCAGTACCACCAATAGATACACTACTAGCCGTTACATTGCGATTTGTTCGGCGAGCAGTGATAGCAAGCCAATCTACGAGTTCGCTTAAGTAGTCTTCTATATGCGAAGCTGGATTTGCGCCAGCAAAAGAGTTTTGTATGGCAGTCAATATTTCCTTTGAATCAGCGGAGAGTTTGTCACTGTCTAGTGCTCTTGCTGTTAGCTGGTTTGTTAATGGAAGCCCAGCACAAAAACTCGCCCCAGCACCTAACAAAACCGCTTTTGAATGTGAGAGCAACTCTTCGAGTTTGTTAATTGCCTCTCTGAACTCTTTTTGTTCAAAAACTGTGGTATCGAATGCCATACTCCCTCCTTATAGCTCGCCTTTAAAAGCAGAATCGAGAATTGATGCTTTTAGTTGCTGCATCATTGTTATTTTTTCAGAAATTTCAGCTTTGCTCTTTCTTGCTTTGGATATCAAAGCATTGCAATCAGCAACCGCTTTAGCAATGGCCTTATCATTAGCCGGTAAAGGAAGCGCGAGGTTCTTAAGGTCTGTTATTGATAAATTCGGCTGATTCAGGGACTTAGATTTTTCCAGTACATAATTTTTAGTGCGGGATGACTGTAAGTAAAGATAAATGAAATCTAATACGTGTTTGTTTTTTGAAGTTATTGCAGCGACACGCTGATTCACTAGCGCGCCACTATAACTTTCTGGTACTCGGCAAACTTTAAGTCCACCATTAATTATCGGACGAGTTAATGCGATTACGATATCGTTCGTCTTTGCTGCAAATCTCTGATATTCACTTTCATAGCTAGCTGGCAGAAACTCTTCTGCATTTTCAGAAAACTCATTAACACCAACGTTGGTTATTTTAATCGGCTTAATTCCGGATTCCGATGTGAAGTCACCGCTTTTGAATGCATAACCAGATATAAAATCAGCTAACTTTGACAAGGTTAACTCGGGGTTTGTTTCTGTGAGTTCAGCAAAATATACATCAAGCCCATTCTGAGATAGCGCATCAGCCAATGCGACACTTTCCTGCAAATGCTCAATGGCGGTGTCGATGCGGTTGAGTAGTGCATCGAGTTTTTCGACGATACGTTTTTGTTCTTCGATTGGTGCAACAGCAATTTTTATAGAGTTAAGTTTTTTTTGGCTTAACTTCGGCTGGGCTGATCCCGTAATAAATGAAGACAAATCTAGAACAGCGAAGAAATATGATAAATACTTATTGGATGTTTTGTCTTTGTAGGCATCTACAACATGAGCATGGTTATTTACCCAATATTTTCCATCAGCAAGAAAAGCTATGGGGTACTTTCTAGCAACTAGGTTTGCGCCATCTTCGCTAATTAATAGCTTTTCTCCCTTATAAATATAGTCATCAACGTAATCAATGATTCCGGTTGCACCATAATAAGGATAGATCGCATTATCCTTAGAGCGCTCTGAAGTTTTTATGGGAATCCTTTTCCCATCCAAATTTTCAACAAGGCTATCAAAGCTGAGCCACTCCCAGCCATCCGGTAGCTTATACAAAACCTGCTCCATGCTTATTTCTCCGCCAATAGTTCTTCGATTTCATCCAAGAGGCCAGAAACTAACTTTTCTTTGGTACGGATCTGCTTAAGGATATCGCTAGGTGCTAAATGCTCGGCATCTTTCTGTTTGGCTGGGTTTTTGGCGGATAAGTCATAGACTTCTGCCAGCTTGCTGACTGATACCTTCCAAGAACGGTCAGTGGTTTCGCGGCTGCTATATAGCTCAACAAACTCTTTTAAATGGTCATCGGTGATCGGTTTGTTTTTGGTGAGTTTTTGCTCGGGCTCACATTCGTAGTACCACACATCGCTGGTGCCACCGCTACGCTCGAAAAACAGCACGTTGGTCTTAACGCCTGAGTACGGTAGAAACACACCAGCTGGCAGACTTAAAATGGTGTGTAAGTTAAAGTTTTCCAGCAATTCTTGTTTTACTTGTTTAAAAGCGCTGTTGGTTTGAAATAGCACGCCTTCAGGTATAACAATTGCAGCTTTACCGCCCGATTTAAGCGTTTTCATAAAGTGCTGCATAAACAGCAATTCGGTAGCATTCGCTTTAATTGGAAAGTTTAGTTGGATCTGATCTTTCTCTTTACCACCAAAAGGCGGGTTAGCAAGGATGATGTCATAACGGTCTTTCTCTTGGATGTCGCGGATATTTTGCGTCAAGGTATTACCACGGTACAGGTTAGGCGACTCTATACCGTGTAGGATCATGTTCATCATACCCATCACGTATGCCAACGAGGTTTTTTCAAAGCCGTAGAAGGTATCGCGCTGGATAAAGTCCCACTGTTCCGTAGAAAGTTCGTTCTTTTTAGTTTTCAGATGATCAAAAGCTTCAACTAAAAAACCACAGGAGCCAGCCGCAGCGTCATAAATGGTTTGGCCTGGCTGTGGATCAATGGCTTTAATCATAGCGCGAACGACCGGACGTGGAGTGTAGAACTCGCCAGCATATCCACCAGCATCACCCATATTCTGCAATAAGCCTTCGTAAACCAATGACAATTCAAACATCTCATCACTGGATTGGAAGTTGAGCGTATCCACAATATCCAACACTTCCCGCAAGGTATGACCGGAAGCCACCTTGTTATCCAAGTATTGGAATGTAGCACCAACTTTATAAGCAAATGACTTAGGATCTGCACCGCCAGTCACAATGCTATTTGCAAAGCTCTTCAGATAAGGAAAAAGTTCTTCATTGACGTATTTGATTAGGTCATCACCTGAATCGGCTTTCAGGTTTTTAGTTCCATCCGCGTTTTTCGGACAGGCCCAAGTCGACCAGCGGTGCTCGTCATCCAATACGGGTTGATAGTCTTTACCAGATAGTACCGCTTCGTCTTCTTTTTCAGACTCGTAATCATCCAAAAACTTTAAAAATAGCACCCACGAGGTTTGCTCTGTGTAGTGCATGGCACCGCTGATGCCATCGTCGCGGCGCAATATGTCGGTAATTCGGTCAATCTTTTGTTGTAATGACATGGCTTATAGTTTTCCGATAATAAAATTGTACATATTGGTGATATCTTCGCTGATTTCGTCTGGCGGGATCAGGTCGATATAGGCTTGGAGCTTGTCAGTATCCAGCCCTATACCCTCGGTATTGATCAGAGGGTCAATGACATTTTTGGCATTCAATCGCCGGATATCGTTGTTATCACCTGGGTTGTTTGGTTGTAAATGATTTCGCTGCGCAATATCAGGGTTGTTGATTGCAGCAAGTACGTTGTGATGCGACAGTGCTGTATGTGAAAGCAAGTAATTTTTGATTTCACGGCGTTTCCAAGCCAATAGATATGGCGAAACGTTGGTGCCACGCGGCCATTGAATGGCATTTAGCAACTCACGGTACACTTGCCCGTTCACTTGAACGCCATTGGCAGCATTCCAGTCCAATGCCGCCTCGTCTCGATCACAAATTAGGAAAATCTGTGTTGTGACAAGTGGTGATTCAATCTTGCTCAAGCCATGTAACCAATCTATTTTGCCCTTGCCAAAGGTTTCGTTAGCAGAAGCGTAGCTGGACGACTTTTTCATGGCATGCACAGTGGCTAATCGATTTACGTCTAACCCTGCACGTGAGGCGAGTTTGGTAAAGATAATCCAGTCGTTGTAGTCATCTAATAAGGCGATGTTAGGCAGTTTGCCACACACTTCAAATTCAACGGATTTGGCACGAGAAAGTACACTGAGTCGGCTGATTAGTTGCTTGATTTTGTTGTCTTCATTGATTCGGCCGTGTTCCACAACTTTCAAGTGTTCTATGCGGTTTTCTTTTGCAGAAATAGAGTCCAACAGGTGTGTCGTAGTAATCGCATGGCCTTGAATGCCGTGTAATAGAGACCATAGTTTCTCTACGTTTTTGTAGTGCAGGTGCGAATCTGCTTCATCAAACAGGAATAGCGTATTCGGCGCATCAAAAAGGTCTATCAACGCGTATAGAAAGAGCAGTTGGTATTCGCCATCACTGAGTTGGTCAAGCTCTAAACCATTATGAAAATAAAGCTTACATTTATTCTTATCGATGAAGTAGTCATTATCCGCCGCTTGAGTAAAAAAGCTTATTTCTGGCCTAAATGAATTTCGTGAAAAATTACTTCGTCCAAAATTGGCATGATTAGAACCAAACCCAAAAGCAGGAGCAGACTCAAAAGAAACATCAATAAGATCATTAGCGTTTATTTCAATATCTTTCTTTCTTAATGGTGTACTAAAATCAAAGTCATCGCTAACTATTTGACTCACAAAGCTGTCTAGTGTTCTAAAGTATGGCGTATTTCGAAGAGTATCTGTTTCTCCAATTTCTTCTTTTCTCAATGCTTCCTGAACTCGTTGAATATAACTTCTATCTATTTTAAACCCACATTTTAAGATAGTACTCAAATCATCTTGGTCACCAGACTCTTGAACATAATTTTGTTCTTTTAGGAAAGATCGAACCTTGCCAGTGCGTTTAGTTGCTGTTGCTAAAAATATTAATATCTTTGACCAAGACTTATCAAAGTATAGACACCCTAGACTTAGTCCCTTACCAGCTTGGCGTTCGCGCTTTAGGTAAATACTAAACTTCTCAGAGTAATTTTCATTTTGTCCTGAAGAAAAACACACAACATTTAGGTTTTGATGTGCGCGTTTGTTTAATCGATCTTCAAATACTGATTGCAAGATGCTGGATTTGCCACTGCCATTTTCACCAATTAAAGTAGCAACTTTATTGATATTTAAGATTTGTGGCTGGTCGTGCAACGGGTTAGGTGCGAGTGTTAATTCCATTTCAATTCACGTGATATAGATGTTGTTGTAATTGTTTAAAAGCCGCCAGCAAATAGGCAGGCTTCCCACCGAATGCTGTTGAGGCGTCTTTCACTGTACCCAAGCCTGATAGCTCGATAAGAGCAGGCAAACGCTCGCGTGATAGCTCGGTGCTGCCGGTTTGCTCATAACGGTTAAGTACAAAGTGCAAAAACTGCTGTGCCTTTTCTTGTTGGTACTGATTAAAGAAGGCGCTGTTAGTACGAACGTGATCTGCGCGAGCTTTACGGGTTGCCATGGGCTGTTCAAAGGCTAAAAAAGCCAGCAGATCGAAGATATCGCACTCTTCTGCTTCAAACATGCGCCGCAGTGTGGACAATTGTTCTTTATCAAAGCCTGCTTGTACAAGTTTACAGAGTAAGGTTTCGCGCTCGTCTGGGTCTGACCATATCTGCCGCAATTCCTCAACCGATCTAAACACCCCTGGTAATTGGGTGATTAAACGCTCAACAAATTCTTGCACCGTGAGAGGTTTGCCGTTTTCATCGATATAACGAGTTTCAACGTCAATAACTTTCAGTTCACGGTGTTTGCCTAACTTTACTTTCAACCTAGGTTTTGGCTCACCCGGTTCAGGCTCTGGGCCATCTGTTTCTCCTTCTGGTTCTGGAGTGTAAGGTGGTGTTGGCTCACCAGTGCTACCTGGCTCTGGCGCTTCAGGTTCGCCATCCCAATCTTTGTCATAAAATTTATTGGTTGCACCGCGAAAATCAACAATGGTGAAATAGTCTTTGCCATCAAACACACGGGTTCCGCGGCCGACAATTTGTTTAAACTCCACCATTGAGCCGACAGTTCTGTCCAGCACTACGTTACGCACATTACGGGCATCTACACCCGTGGTTAACATTTGCGATGAGGTAATGATGGCGGGGATGTCTTTGTCATTATCTTGGAATTTTTCCAGTAGCTCGCGGCCAACTTTACCTTCGTCACTGGTTACACGTACACAGTAATGGGGATCTTTCAGCTCTTTGTGTTTATTGATCATGTCACGCATGGTCAGTGCATGATTTTGGTTTTCGCAAAAGACGATGGTTTTTTCTAATGGATTGATATTGTCCAAAATGGCTTTTGCGACCAGTTCGGTACGTTCATCTACGACGATTTTTTTGTCGTAATCTTCTACCTGATAGACGTCTTGCCCTGATTCACCTTCAACCACTTGGTCATTTTTCGTTAGCACCAGTTCGTCTAAGTTAGTGCGCACCCGTTTGACACGATATGGTGTTAAGAAACCATCGTTGATGCCATCTTTTAATGAGTATTCAAAAGCAGGGGAACCAAAGTAGTCGTAGGTATCCACGTTAGCTTCACGTTTTGGTGTAGCTGTTAGGCCGACATGCACCGCACTGCCAAAATGATCGAGTATGGCTCGCCAAGAGCCTGTCTCATTAGCACTGCCACGGTGACACTCGTCAATCATTACAAGGTCAAAGAAATCTCTTGGGTACGCTTTGTAATGGCCTTCAATGTTTTCACGCTCAGCAATAGCTTGGTAGATAGCAAAAAAGATGTGTGCATTGGTTGGCACAACTCCCCCACGTTTGCGTACCTCTTCGCCGTTTATTTTGATGAGATCTTTTTCGTATGGATTGAAGGTGTTAATGGCTTGATCGGCCAATATATTGCGATCTGCTAAAAACAAAATTCTAGGCCTACGTGCCCCCGTCGACTCTTTGTTCCAACGGGACTGAAAGAGTTTATGGACGATTTGAAAGGCAATAAAGGTTTTACCTGTACCAGTCGCCAGCGTTAACAGCACTCGTGGCTTACCTTTGCCAATAGCATCTGTCGCCGCATGGACCGCTAATTCTTGGTAATAACGCGGCTGCATTGCGCCTTCTAAATGAAAGGGCACATTACGAAGCTGCTGGCCTAGATCTGAATTAACACCCGCGTAGCGGTTTTCAAGCTCTTGTGGTGTTGGGTAAAACTCGATGTAGTCGCCTTTACCAGTTTCTAAGTCGAACTCATAGGTTTGTTTGCCGTTACTTGAATAGACAAAGCGAACGAGTAGTTTCTTGGCATAGTCGATGGCTTGTTGAAGGCCTTTGGTTGGGTGCTCGGACTCTTTTTTTGCTTCAACAACTGCAAGGTAACGATTGTCTTTGTGGAGCAGGTAATCGACGAAACAACGGCGACCACGGACACCGCCAGCAAGCTTACGGCCATCGGTAAAGTAATGTTCCCGAATAATGTTGCCCGGTTGCCAATGCGCGGCTTTTAATGCTGGGTCTATGTAGTTTGCCCTGGTATCTGCTTCAGATGCCATATTTAAGTCCTTTTATAATCGCATAAACGCTTACAAATAATCAGTTAAATGCAGTATAACCCCTTCAGTCTTCATAGTCTTGTAGCTGCCACCTTTACTGTTAACCATTAACCGCAGGTCATTTTCCACATATTTTGGCGTTAACTTAACAACTTTTGATTTTTTCTTTTCTCGTATTAAAGGCTCTTTTTCTTCTAAATGTCGAATATGTGCAACCAAATCAAATAAAGTACCATTAGGAAGCTCTTCAACCGCTTGTTCTGCGACTGTTGGCGCAATATCAGAACCCACCCCCATTTGTTCTAGCATATTCACTAGTTGATCAAACTTAGAGCCTTCTCGACTTATTGTTGGTTGAGATTCAAGTTTTTCAACTGAAGAGCTTTTTACTATGGAGTTTTGAATAAGATTCGACCTAGGAATTTCTAAATCTGCATATTTTTGAATTTCTTCTTCTCGACCACTTTGAAGCGCTCTAATCATTGGCTTGATCATATGAAGCTCTTCGTTAAAAACGATATCCACTAATTTTTTGTCGATGATTTCGCGCCCAATTGTTACAGCTCTCGTCTGACAAAGATAAAAAAGAGTTACTGCTACATGCGCAATGCCCTGTGAATAGTCCCAAAAAAGACTGCGGATATTTCCTGTCATTGGCTGAGGTGACTTGAACCACTGAAGTGACCAGAGCTGGTCAAAAAAACGATCCCACTCGCTATTTTTTCCTGCTCTGGACGCGGTATTGAAACGACTCCAATTAATACTTCCAAACTGGGATGCACGCCTTGCTGAACGCATGCTTGGAGAGAATAACTCATACGCTTTTGGCGTACCCACAAAGAGTATTGGAAGTTTTATGGTATTTGTTAGTTGAACGAAAAATCGTAGAATTTTTTCAGACACTCCAGACTTAGAGCGATCTAAATGTTGAATTTCATCTATTACCAACAAACCTATAGAGTGCAGCGCAGCTACTCTTGCAAAGTCACCTAACAACATATCGACATTAGAACGCGACCTTACGTATTGTTTTTCGTATTCTCCATCATTATCTAAGGCAACATCCAACGCACGGAAGAAATTAATACAAAGACTTTTTACTGATGCATCATGAGGACTTTCAACTTTTAACCAAACAAGCTGAACATGTTGGTATTCGGGGTGAATAATAGTTTGCGGATAACCTGCCAAAATAGCTTCCACCGCGGTTGTTTTTCCTGCACCAGAGCAACCAATAACAGAACTGACAAGCGCCTCATTCCCTGCGTTTCTAGCGATTGTTTGCAAAGGCATATTGCGCGTTCGATTTAGTGTCTCTTGATAACCTTTATTAGCGATATTACGACTTAAATAACCTTGGCGTATCATGGAAGAGATTGTTTGTTCAAGTTGCAAGTGAGCTTTCGTAGGGTATAAAAAACCATCCATTATTCTCAGCATTGCATGTCGCCTAATATGTGCTGGCAGGGCTACTTCTTCCGCTCTAATCTCTGGCTTACGTCTTAAAAGCTTTGCTGTTTGTTCTGGTGAATTAATAGGTGGCAATGCATTAATGAGTGGATGACCTTCATAATCACTGAGCTCAGCGGGCAAATAAACGGCTTTTATGTGTTCCATTTAGTCACGCTCCATTAAAAGTCATCTAAATCAGGAAAGTCAAAATTGGGCTCAACTTCTATTTTCTCATGAATCGCAGTCACTGTGGCTTTTTCTGCAGAGTTTGATGCCTTTCTATTTCTTACTCTTTCTTTCTGGCGCTCTGCCTCTTTTTCTTTCTGTCGATTACCCCCAATCCCACTGAGCCTTTTACTTGTAATAGATAAATCGGTGTTCTTCTTACGCTTAGCAGCTTGAAAGGCAATTTCTTCAACTTCGTTCTGTTGATCAGGCGCTCTATAATCAGCTTCTTGCTGGCTTGCCGCTATAGTTGTTCTGCTTTCCCTCAGGATGCTTACCGCCTCAGTAAAGCTCATATCTTTATATCTTCGACTACGCGGTTCTAATGAGCACTTCCATACACTATCAAATTGGTTATTCGGTCTAACATAAATAGAATTGGTATCAAGTGGATCGTATGCTATCTCCACACTCTTTGGTCTAGGCGCTACTTTATTTTTATGTAACCAGCCTAAACTCACTGCTTCCGAGCATGTGTAATAGAGCCCTTTAAAACAGATACCACAAGCCGAAACAGTCGCCTTTTCATGTGGCAAAAAATTAATAAAAGTTAACGTTTTATCAACTTCACGCAGAACACCGGTGCGGTTGCGAACTCCCCAATTCCATAATTCTACAGGAACAGGAGCAAGATCTGTGGGCATATCTGACTCAAAATCATAACCGCTTAACACTCTTGTTGTATTTCGGTTAATCTCAGAGATGATCACCATTCTTGTAAAATCATAGAGAGTTAAATCCGCAGATAACTCATTACGTTTACCAGCTTTTTTTTTGCCATTAATTGGTTCTACTTTCCCTTGAACATAGGGCAATATATCTGCATGCATCGTCTTAAACGATCGCTCAACGACTCCCTTATCATTCCCACGATACGCTCTAGTATTGGACAGCGTTACTCCAAAACGATTAACCAAAATATCGCCATGCTTACCCAATAGTTCACCACGATCAGCAGTAACTGTTGCCGGCGTGCCTACGCTTGGCCAGTCAGCATAAGAAATTTCAATTCCAAAACGACGGCAATATTCAACTTTGTCGCCGAAAGCATTGGCTAAAGCGATTGATGCTGTAGCCCATGAAGGATTTTCTAACCCAACATACAACCCTACCGTCATTCGACTAAACACATCCTTTACTTTATAGATAATAGGACGACCAATAATTCGATCCGGATCTAAGGCAGAGATTAAATACACATCAGCAATAGTGGCATCAATCTCATATCTAGCTCCTGGGCCAAAGTTGTTTGTAACCGAGGTACCTTTTAAGGGTGCTATATCTTTTTCATATTCAATATTTGAAACTCTTGCCCTAACAACATCAGGTTTACTGTAGTGTCTTTCAAAAAAGTAACGAAACTGCATGTCTGTGGGCAAATCGCTTTTGTGTATTTTGGGATATTTTGACTTTATATAACCAATCGCCTTTGCTCGAGCCTTAGGAAGATCGACGTCCTCTCTTAAAAGATAAAAGGCTTCTATAGATAGACGAAAAAAACCAGCAATCTCTTCCGTGACAATCATCCCTTCTCCAGGTGTAACTGAACGTTTTCGGCCTAATTTGCTAGTAACTCCTCTTCGTACTTCACCTGGTGCTCCACATCTAGAGTAATCGAGAGCTAAGGCATCAGGAGTCATCCCTCGTTGCCAATACCGTCTTAGCTGACGCGTAATGTAGAGTCTTTTCTCATCCGTATTTTCAAGTAATGCTTTGATATGTTTATTGCGTAGTGTTTTATCAAATAATTCGACATTGTGCTCAAGTAAAGGAGCAATAGCGCTATATGCGCGATCCCTAGCTTTCTCAGATTTTGATCCTGGCTCAAGTACTGTTAACTTAATAGGATCAGGTATTAACTCCAACTCTAGTGAGTCAATTTCAGATGTTCCTATACGAAAAGGCCATGCTTTGTCATCATTGATATCGATTAACATCAAGAAATTGACTTGTTCAAGAACCACACGTAGTTGCGAAGCTGGAGTGGAATGAGGATCTGAATAGACTCGATTAAGATACATCTAAAGCATATCCTTCAATCAGAATGAGACTTTGTGTAAGAGAAAGGTCTGAACAAGACCACTGCCTGAATACCTTGTGTAGAGGTACATCAATTAGGTTGGCAGCAATTGCCTTTCGAGTTACTCCAATATGAAAACCTGGTTCACAAGAGTACTCATCATCCAACGTAGAACAAACCGTCGACAGTCTCTTTTTAGCACCTGAAAACCTCTGATAAACCAATTGGATATCAGTAACAGATAGTTCAGTATAAAGGTCGTTTGAATTTTGATTGGCGGCATGAAGCCATTCTAAGTTTTCTTTAATAGCTGCACTAATTTCTTGTTCAGTAAAAAGTTTCCATTCGTAACCTTGTTGCTCCCAAAATACCTTCTCAATCTGGAGTTTTTCAACCGTTCGCATGTCATTCAGGTCTTCTGCATACTTAACAGCAACAGCTAAACCTTTTTTGTTCTTTAGTTCTATTACTAAATCCGTTGTAACGACTTTTAACTTCCCTGATATTTGAGGGTGCTTAATACCCAATCGTTCACAAATACTGAGGGTATCTACTATAGGAAGTGGGTATTGCTCCTTAATATCGACGGTAAGGTTATAACGATCAAAAATAAGGAAGGCAGATAATTCTAAACGAGATAGGAGATGATGGGGGCGTGATGAGTTTCGGCCAAAGATTCGATAGCTTTCACCTTTACTACTAATTTCATGGACTTTGATGAAAGGTTCATACTTACGTCCAGATCCAATACCTCTGGTTTTTAGTCGTTTTTCATCTTTTGGATCTAGTGATCTTTCCGAATCATACATAAATTTCCCCCCTGTCTATCTGAGGATAGCAGGGGGGCAAAAAATATTAAACTATATTATAAAACATCAAACTATATTATAAATTATCAAACTTTATTATAGTCGTATATTAATAGTGATCGAGCTATACCAGAAAAAAGAAGAATAAGAAAAGTGCTTATTCGACCGTTACGGACTTCGCTAAATTGCGTGGTTGGTCCACGTCGGTGCCTTTTACAACTGCTACGTGGTACGACAAGAGTTGCAGCGGAATAGTGTGAACGATAGGTTCCAGTATTTCTTCCACTTTGGGTACTTCTGTGAAGATGATGTTCTCTTCGTTATGCAACGCCGTTGTACGGTCTGCAAACACATACAATTCACCGCCGCGCGCGGCCACTTCTTGCATGTTCGATTTCAATTTATCCAGCATGCCATTGTGCGGCACCATGGTAATGATAGGCATATTTTCATCCACGAGTGCCAATGGGCCGTGTTTCAATTCTCCGGCAGGGTAGGCTTCGGCGTGAATGTAAGAGATTTCTTTCAGTTTTAACGCACCTTCAAGGGCAATCGGATACATGGCACCACGACCTAAAAATAAAGCGTTTTGCTTGTTTGCAAAACGATCCGATACTTTTTTAATGTGCTCATCCTGCAACAAGGCAGCATTAACATAAGCCGGTAGTGAGCGCATGGCATTTACTAGGGCTTGTTCCTTTTCTGCTGACAGACCATTTTCGACCGCTATCGCGACACTGGTAATTAACAATGCCGTTAACTGTGTGGTAAAAGCTTTCGTCGATGCTACGCCAATTTCGACGCCTGCATTGGTCAATAGTGTCAGTGCAGATTCTCGAACTAGGGTACTCGATGGCACGTTACAAATGGCCAAAGTCGTAAGATAGCCTTGCTCTTTGGCTTTGCGTAATGCCGCTAGGGTATCCGCCGTTTCACCAGACTGAGACAGCGTCAGAAACAAGGTGTTTTTTGGCACGGCAACCTTACGGTAGCGATACTCACTGGCCACTTCCACAGAGCAAGGTAAGCCTGCCAAATCTTCTATCCAGTATTTGGCAACAAGGCCAGCATGGTAGCTGGTACCACAGGCAACAATATGAACATTCTCTACTTCTTTTAAAAAGCCTGAGTCAGCGCCAAAGCAGCTTGTTAGTACTTTGCTTTCGCTAATTCGACCCTCTAAACACGCAGCGATCACTTTAGGCTGCTCGTAGATTTCTTTCATCATATAGTGACGAAATTCACCTTTATCGGTGGCGTCTATGTTGTGATTAAAGACGCTCACAGGGCGCTCTTGTTGCTCCCCGTTTTGGTCATAGATGACAACCTCATCACGCGTCACTTCCACTAAGTCACCTTCTTCTAAAAAGATGAACTTATCAGTGACATGCAAGAGCGCGAGCTGATCTGAGGCCACAAAGTTTTCTTCTATGCCAACGCCCACAACCAATGGGCTGCCTTTACGAGCGGCGATAAAGCGCTCATTTTCAGTGTTATTTACCACGGCAATGGCAAATGCGCCTTCCAATTGAGCCAATGTGGCTTGCACAGCCTTTAATAAATCTGGTTGTGTTTTCAGTTCGTTATGAATCAGATGAACGATTACTTCGGTGTCTGTTTCTGATTTGAACTCATAGCCTTTTGCTTTTAGCTGACGGCGTAATACTTCATGGTTTTCAATAATGCCGTTATGCACAAGCGCAAGGTCGTCGCCAGAAAAATGCGGGTGAGCATTGGCTTCTGTTGGCTTACCATGTGTGGCCCAACGGGTATGTGCTATCCCCATGGTGCCGTCTAGCGGCTCTGCGGCGAACTTGTCTTTTAACGCCTGCACCTTGCCTACAGCACGATGAGAGAAAACCCCTTGTTCGTTATTGATTGCCACGCCTGACGAGTCATAGCCTCGATATTCAAGACGGCTTAATCCTTCAATCAGGATTTTTGATACATTACGGCGAGCAATGGCGCCTACGATTCCACACATGTGTTTTGTCCTTTCAATCTGTTTATTAAAAAGGGCTTATCGCCTTTTTAATGCTTGGTCTATGCCATTATTTTTTGGTTGGTTTCGGCCAATTGTCTTTGCTTGTCTGACGCGCTCGCCCAAGAGCTAACTGGTTTGACGCGACATTCTTAGTAATGGTTGAACCCGCTGCGACTGTGGCCCCGGCGGCAATGCTGACGGGTGCTACTAACGCAGAATTTGATCCGATAAATACATTATCGGCCACTTGCGTCAGATATTTATTCACCCCATCGTAGTTACAAGTAATGGTGCCGGCACCTACGTTCACGCCAGCGCCCATTTGCGTATCCCCAATGTAGCTAAGATGATTGACCTTGCTGCCTTCGCCTATGATGGCTTTTTTAGTTTCTACAAAATTGCCAATCTTAGCTTTATTGGCCAATGATGTTCCTGGACGAAGTCGCGCAAAGGGACCTATATCACAGGCTTCACCCACTTGGCTGTCATCAATCAAGGTGTTGCTTTTAATCACGGTGCCATTGCCAATGGTGCAATTTTTTAAGTGGCAATTTGGGCCTATTTCAACATCGTCACCGATTACTACCTTGCCTTCAAAAAGACAGTTAATGTCGATCACAACATCTTGACCTGTGATCAGTTCACCACGCACATCAATACGTGAAGGATCGAGTAAGGTCGCGCCGTTTCTCATCAGTTCATCGGCTTGTTGGCGTTGTAGCACTCTTTCTAAGGTGGCCAATTGCAAGCGATCGTTCACGCCAGACACTTCTGCTTCAGTCGCAGGTTGCACGGTAACAATCTCCACACCATCGTGTGCTGCCATTGCAATAATATCGGTCAGATAGTATTCCTGCTGGGCGTTGTTGTTAGTAAGCGCTGCCAGCCATGTTTGTAAATGCGCATTGGGAGCCAGCAAAATTCCCGTGTTCACTTCTTGGATCTTAAGCTCATCCGCGTTGGCGTCTTTTTGCTCGACAATGGCTGTCACCTTGTTGGCGGCATCACGCACAATACGCCCGTACCCTGTTGGGTTATCAAGCGTTACGGTTAACAGCACCAAGGTGTTTGGTGTCGACAAGGCCGTCATTTTTTCTAACGTACTCGCCTGGATAAGCGGAACATCGCCATACAGAGTTAACGTTGAGCCATTCTCTTGTAAATGCGGAGCAACACGTTTTAGCGCATCGCCGGTTCCTTGAGGGTCATTTTGCCAAACAATATTGGCCGAAAAATCCTGACATTTTTCTGCGACTTGTTCGCCTTGGTGTCCAACAATAAGGTGTAAGGCGGCATTAGGCAGGCTACTGGCTACGGTTAATACTCTACGCACCATAGACACACCGCCAATTGCGTGCAGTACCTTAGGAAGCTTAGATTTCATGCGGCTGCCTTTACCGGCAGCGAGGATAACAATATCCTGAGTCATTAGATCGTCCTTGTGTGTTGGCGTCTATAAAATGGAATATAAGTGATACTAACTATTAGACCTTGAGTACCGTTTCAGCTCAACCACAATTGTCAAAAATAAAATGACAATTAAAAATAAAAGTTGGGATTGGAATCGACACTACAGCTTATTATGGGTGGCCTTTCGTCTAATAACTGGAGATTCGATGTCTCAACCGAGGGTTAAAGTCGAAATGATAGTAATGGTTTGTGATTGTTGCATCACTTTAGTCGCAGGTGTCAGGCACTTTGTCTCAGGTCTTGTAGGTTAGTCTTTAGGCTAATAACTGGAGATTCGATGTTTCAAACGAGGGTTAAAGTCGAAATAGCCGATGATGTTGTGTTAGTTAAAAACAGTCATGTTAATCACAGGTGTCTCGTCTGTTTGGCTTTATTGGTACAGTGGTCATCAGCCGCTCTTTTTTCAAGGTAAGCAGACCTACAAGTGACAGTTCAAGTGCAAGTGCGAGTGCAAGTTGGTTGAGTCATGTTAATCGCAAGTGTCTCGTCTGTTTGGCTTTATTGGCACTGCGGTCATCAGCCGCTCTTTTTCAAGGTAAGCAGATCTACAAATGACAGTTCAAGTGCAAGTGCTAGTTGGTTGAGTCACGTTAATTCTAAGTCTCTTTTACTTGGGCAGCGGTTGCATTCTTTTTGCAGTAGTTCAACCAGTAGTCTGGCGGCGGGGCCGGTGCGTTCGCCTTTGCCGAAAATGGCGTACATGTAGAAGGTTCGCTCGCCGCCAGAAACAAGGTTTAGCGCTTTTAATTTTCCGCTTTCTAATGCCTCGTGTAAGTCGGCTTTTGGCAGCCAAGCGAAGCCTATGCCGCTGGTGACAATTTCTAGCGAGGATTGAACACTGGATACAGTCCAGCGGCGATCCGCTCCCAGCCAACCAGAATCCATGGATGTTTCTACCGCAGAGTCACGGATCACCAATTGGAGCTCTCGGCTCAAGCGTTCATTATTAATCGGTAACGTTTCTTGCTGCAATGGATGGTCTGCCGCGGCAACAGCGATCATTTCCACTTCAACAATAGGGTCGGCTAAATAGCCTTTTGGCACTATGCTGCTGAGCACTAGGTCTGGCCGTCCTTGCTTCAATGCTTCTACGCCACCACTCAGAACCACTTCTTTTAGTTGCACTTGAGTGCCTTGGCTTTGGGGCTCAAAGCCTTTTAATGCACGCAATAACGCCGGTGTCGGAAAGGCTTGATCGACCACGACTTCAAGTTCAGGCTCCCAACCTTGCCCTAAGGTGCTGGCAAGCTCTTCAAGATCCACCGCTTCTTTAATTAAATGGCGAGAACGTCGCAGCAAAACCTCACCACGCTCGGTTAATTTCGCTTTGCGCCCTTCAATAATCAACAGCGGATAGCCTAGTTGCTCCTGCAACTTAGCCACCGTGTAGCTCACAGAAGATTGGCTTTTATGCAAGGCTTCGGCGGCTTGGGCAAAGCCACCTTTATCAACAACGGCTTGTAACACGCGCCATTGCTCTAATGTTACTCGGGGTGCTTTCACTAGCGATGTCCATTCTGAAGTTTTGATTCATTGAATTTATCGTATTTTTAGATATATATCTGCTAAATAATGCGCTTTTTTATCGAATAATCTGGTTCTATTATCACTCCATTCCGTCACACCGCTGATCAATTCAGCTTAAAAACAATTTTGGAGAATGATACATGACGACTTTATTACGCATTGATTCTAGTGCCTCTGGCGAAAACTCTAAATCTCGCCAACTGGCCGATGAATTCGTTGAGCAATGGTTAGCGAAAAACCCAAACGGCACTGTGGTGGTTCGTGATGTTAATGCAAACCCGCTACCGCACTTTACGAGCGAGACATTGGGCGCACTGTTTACCCCTGCTGAAGATCGCAGCCCAGCACAACAAGCTATTGTTGCGCTTGGTGACGAGCTCATCGAAGAGCTAGAAGCCGCTGATGTTCTTGCCATCTCAGCCCCTATCTATAATTTCAGCATTCCTTCTACCTTAAAGTCTTACTTTGATTATATTTCTCGTGCTGGTCGTACCTTTAAATACACGGAGACAGGTCCTGTTGGTCTGCTTAGCAAAGACGCGTATTTATTCTCTGCCAGCGGCAGCTTCCTAACGGATTCTCCAATGGATCACCAACTGCCTTACTTAAAAACCTTCTTGTCCTTCCTTGGTTTAACGGTGAAAGACAGTTTTGTTGCTGGCGGCCAATCGATGGGTGAGCCTGGTGTTGAAGCCTTTAATAAAGCAAAAGCAGAGATTGCTGCGGCGCTATAAAACGAGCTCATAGGGTTTTCCCTTATAAATCCTATAAGCACAAAAAAACCGATTGTGGCGCCTCAAACGCCCAATCGGTTTTTTGTTTTCTGTTTTTAGGTATCTGTTTTTTGTTTTCTGCTTTTGGCTATCTGCTTTTGGCTATCTGCTTTTGGCTATCTGTTTTTAGGTATCTGTTTTAAGTTATCTGCCAATTACTCTCTGTCGCTGTGCTAGCTATTTAAAGCCCTGTGGCTTTCAAGCTGATTCTCTTCCGCTTTTCATCCACTTCTAACACAGTGACCTTGATCACTTGGCCCACTCGAACAAGATCCCTTGGGTCTTTGACGAAACGATCTGCCAATTGAGAAATGTGGATCAAACCATCCTGATGCACACCGATATCCACAAAGGCACCAAAGGCGGCCACATTGGTCACCACGCCTTCCAGCGACATGCCTTCCACTAAGTCGGACATAGACTGTACGCTTTGATCAAACTCGGCATAACGAAACTCAGGTCGAGGATCACGACCAGGCTTAGCCAACTCTTTCAGGGTGTCATCAAAGGTATAACGGTCGACCCCCGAAAAATCGGCAAACTTAAGCTGCAACTGATTAATAGCAGCCCCATTGTCTAACAACTTATCTACCTGAGTACTCATCGCTTGAGCCATCGAGCGTACCAAAGAATACGATTCAGGGTGCACACCAGAACTGTCTAATACCTCACGCCCATTCAACACTCTTAAAAAGCCCGCGCACTGCTCAAACGCCTTCGCACCAATGCCTTTTACTTTTAACAGCTCTTCTCGACTCTCTATTCGCCCTTTCTGACGACGATACTCCACGATATTTTGCGCCATGCGTTTCGTTAACCCTGCCACATAAGACAACAAGGAAGCCGACGCCAAGTTCACATCCACGCCCACTTTATTCACACAGTCCTCTACCACATTCGTGAGCGAACTCGCTAATTGCGCAGGCTTCACATCATGCTGATACTGACCTACCCCTATCGCTTGAGGGTCGATTTTTACCAGCTCTGCCAATGGATCTTGAAAACGACGAGCAATAGAAATGGCGCCGCGAATAGTGACGTCTAAATCAGGAAATTCGTTTATCGCCACGTCCGACGCCGAATACACAGACGCCCCAGCCTCACTGATGACCACGGTACGGCAAGATAAGTTTTCCTGCTGAATCAATTGATTGATCAATTGTTCGGATTCTCGTGAAGCCGTGCCATTGCCAATCGCAAGCCATGCCACCTTATGCTGCTTGATGAGATCCAGTAACCTGGCCATCGCTTTGTCTTTCTGTGACTCAGAAGTAAATGGGTAAATAACCCCATGATCAATCACGTCACCCAACTCATTAATAACCGCCAGTTTCACCCCATTACGAAACCCAGGGTCAACACCAATCACCCGATGGGCTCCCGCCGGAGCAGACATTAATAAATCGTTTAAATTATTCGCGAAGACATTAATCGCCCCCTCTTCCGCTTGCTCTTTTAAAATAGAAAAAATATCGCTTTCTAATTTAGAATGGATCTTTTTATCCCAAGCGAGTAGTAAATACTCTTTCCGCTTTACATTTAACTTACAAAAAGCGACATTTTTCTCATTTTTTTGAGCGTCAAAAAGGCCTAGCAAATGAGAAAGGTTCAATCTGGACAGCTCACTTTCTTCATTCAAAAGCAGTATGCTAAGCTTTAAAATGCTTTCTTTCTTTCCTCGAAATAATGCCAATACTCGATGTGAAGGCATCTTTCTAACGGCTTCGCTATATTCAAAATAGTCTCGATATTTTTCACCGATCTCTTTCTTACCACGTACCAATTTACTCTGCATTTGCCCTTTCGATAACAAGAGTTCTCGACCTTGTTTCAAAAGATCTGCATCGAGAGACAGGGTTTCTATAATGATTTCTCGCGCCCCCTCTAAAGCCTCTTTGGCCCCTAACGACACATTAGACGACGCCAACCACTCAGAGATGTCTTTCGACCGCTCTGACAGCACACCAGCCCACAGGGCTTCTGCTAAAGGCGTTAGCCCTAACTCCGCCGCTTCAGTCGCTTTGCTCTTACGCGTACTCTTGAATGGGGCGAAGAGATCTTCTAGCTCTGATTTTGTCGTGGCTCGTTTTATCTTAAGCATGACGCTTTCTGGGCAACTGGGGTGCTTTTCGAGTGTGGCTAGAATTGAATCTCGACGTTTTTCTAGCTCCACTAGATATTGCCAGCGCTCATGAAAACGCCTTAAATCCACATCCAGCATTCCGCCACTACTTTCTTTTCGGTAGCGAGCGATAAAGGGCACAGTCGCACCATCTTCAAACAAAGCTAATATATTCTTGGCGTATTTTTCCGCTATAGAAAACTCTCTACTTAAACTATTCGCAAGACATCTCATTATTTGCCCTATTTTTTACACTTTACAGAAGTCATAACAGATTATTATGTTCGCATGTTTTGTTTTTTTTCATTAGAATTCACGGGTAAAACTTGAATTAGTATGAATATTGTCCAAACTGTATTGATAATATCTCACACACGGATGATCGATTATCTTTCTTATGATTAAGATAACAATACAACATTTACTTTCATCCTAATATGCGAAAAAAGAAGAAAGCTAAACCGCTTTTTAATACTAGAGAAAGAACGAGGTGATTTTCCACTATCCGCTTGCGACAGAAAAGCAGATACAGATAACTCACTCCCACCGCCTCTGGTCGTTCAAACAAGTAGTACCGTTTCGACACTTATTGAGTGTAAGGATGAATCTCTTTTTCGGTGTAGTACACACAACAACCCGTTTTTAACAGATACATTAGAGGATACTTATGAGTTTATTACTTGAACTAGCAAGCAATAAAGCAAAAGCACGCGCAGCAGCAAAAGAGCTAACCGTTGCTCAACTAGAAAACCTAATTGCTGGTTTTACTAACGCACTAGACAAAGTAAAAGAAGAAGAAAGCGCTCGACTAGCCGAAGAAGCTGAAAAAGCGGCTCGTGCAGAAGAGATCGCACTTCTAATCGCAAAAAGCGGCTTAACAATGGAAGAAGTTGCCCTACTAAGCACGCCAAAAAACAGTGCCAACAAAGGCAAAACTGTTGAGCCTAAATACCGTTTAGAAGTAAATGGTGACGTTCACGAGTGGACTGGCCGTGGCCGCACACCAAAAGTATTCCAAGAATACTTTGATGCGGGTAACAGCCGTGAGAGTGTTGAGATCAAATAATCTCACTTTCTCATATTGCATAAAAAAGCGGCCTAGGCCGCTTTTTTATTGTTCTCTACCTACTACTGTTTTACCAGATTCTGGTAAGCACTGAACTCATAGTGATTTTTTATAAATCAAATCCCAGACACCGTGACCAAGACGCTCACCGCGTTGTTCGAATTTGGTTAGCGGACGCCATTCTGGGCGAGGGTGATAGTTCCCTTTGCCTGCGGCATTGCTGTAATTTTCCTGGGCTTCCATTACTTCTAGCATGTGCTCTGCATAAGGTTCCCAATCGGTCGCCATATGAAAGTAGCCATCTTCTTTCAGTACATTGGCTACTTGCTGAGCAAACAAAGGCTGCACAATGCGACGTTTGTTGTGCTTTTTCTTGTGCCAAGGATCAGGAAAGAACAACTGAAAGGCACTCGCGGCTTGCTCAGGCAAACAAGAAGCCATGACTTCAATGGCGTCGTCACAATATACTCGCAGGTTTTTAAGCCCTTCTTCTTGTGCCAGCATCATCAGTTTTGCAACCCCAGGCGGGTGAACTTCGATACCAATAAAGTCTTTTTCTGGCGCTTTTTTGGCCATTTCAACCAAAGATGCGCCCATACCAAAGCCCACTTCAATGACAACGTCTGACTGACGTCCAAAGGTAGTTTGGTAATCAATTCGTCCATCGGTTAGCTCAAGACCATAAAACGCCCAGTTAGCGTCGTAGTTCTTCTGTTGGCCTTCGGTCATACGACCGCCACGCACCACAAAACTGCGAATCGTGCGCTTTTTGATAGGCTCTGGATTCTCTTGTGCTTGCGCTTCTGGAGTTTGGTTTTCTTGCTCTTGGCTTTCTAGCTCTTGGTTTTCTAACATAGGATTGTCAGTCATTGGATCTTGCATGATTTTGATTCGTGCCACTTTAGCGGAAACAGACTATCGAACATTTTTTGATCGACCGTGAATTTTGGCGGCTATCCTACCGGAATTTAATCTTGATGTCCTGCTTTGCGCTTTACTTAGTCTCAGGCTCTTGTTTATTAGTTTGCCATTGCCACAGGGATTTTGTCAGGAAAAACCAGCCTAGCAAATAACATGTGC
This sequence comes from Marinomonas sp. NPDC078689, assembly GCF_044542435.1. NCBI lineage: Bacteria > Pseudomonadati > Pseudomonadota > Gammaproteobacteria > Oceanospirillales > Oceanospirillaceae > Marinomonas > Marinomonas sp. NPDC078689. The sequence goes on from NZ_JBITUJ010000007.1 coordinate 31,276, forward strand.
CGCCAATCGGCGTAATGGCACCTAACCACAAGACACCTGTCAGCGCCATAATATAGAGACTACCAGAAAAGATGGTATTGCCTACCACAAACAGAATAATGATTTTTTTCGCGGCAGGAAGATAACTTGCCAGCGCAGCCGCCAATAAGCCTGCTAACGCATGGTACATCAAATATTGACTCGCGGTATGCCACCAGCTTAATGCGTTTGCGTCGAGAAGATGACTTAAAGCGTGGGCACCAAACGCACCAGCAGCGACCGAAAGAAGGCCTTGCAAGGCCGCCAACGATGCCCATTTTGCGGGGAAAGAAAACATGAGCTATTTGTTCCAGTAGATTCGTGATTTAAAAAAATCGTTATTCCAATACATTAAGGTAGCCATTACTGCCAATCGCGTAATAACGTCCGTCTTTACCATAGGATAACGCCAACACACTTGACCCTGTTGGGCGTAACGCCTCTTTAAGATACAAGTCCCATTCTTGCAGCACTTCGCCACTGCTGATGTCTCGTAAGGATACACGACGGTTAATGCCACCGAGTAACAGTTTTCTATCATCCGCTGAAAAGACCGCTTGGCTAATGGTGTTTTGGCGCTTATCTAGACTGCCTGTGTCTATTAAGGCGACTTCTCTGCCGGTAAGCGTCGACCAGACTTTGGCATTACCCAGTTGTGCGGCGCCAAATGCGTATTTTCCATCTGCTGATAAAGCCACTGTCGAGATACGATTGCTCAACAACCAACTGAATTTTTTCTCACCCGTCTGGGTATCCCATAGGATGACTTGGCGATTATCGTCTCCGGTTAGCCCCAATCGTCCATCAGGGGAAACGTCCACAGATCGCACAATCGCGCCGGTTCGAAAGGTTTGTTTAATGCCGCCATTTTTCACATCAAAATAACGTGCAGTTTGATCATCTAACCCTAACAAGGCGTAATCACCATTATTGGTTAGCTTTAGAGATTTGATGTCACCTGGGGTATTCCAGAAACCAGCCGACTGGCCGCTGCTGGTATTCCATAACACTAGGGTGCGAGCTGATCCGGTCGCGGCGAACGCATTGGTCGGATCAATATCGACACTAATTAAAGAGGTGTATTCGCCTTTCGCATGATTCCAATTGAAACGACGGTCGTTTAACGCCGTGGTCCAATAACTACCCCCATGCTGTATAGAGCCAACGAGGGCCGCGCTGCCATCATTACTAAGTGCAGCAGAGTAAAGGCCTTGAACCGCATACTCAGCGGTTCGTTCCGGCGATTTAGCAGAACACGACAGCAGCATTGCGGCCGTGCCGATAACAGCACCTAGCTTAAGTGCTTTGTTCGCTATGAGCTTCATGGAGTTCCTTGATCAGTCTATCTTCGTATTCAAAACGTTCTGCCATAATGACACTTAACGCCTGCAACGAAAATAAAAGCGCTTCTAATTGTCCATTACAATGCTCTTTCGTGTCGTATTTATCATTGAACTCAAGCGCCAGCTGAGTAGTACCATCAATTTCAGGTAACAACTCTTTTAGCAGCGTTAAAGCATGATCATCACGAAAGTCTTTTGCTTCCAGTGCAAGTTGTTCGTATACATTAAAATGCCCCACCGATACATAATCCACAAGCAGCTCACAAAAGGCTTGGATTTTAGGGGTGTCTGTTGGTGTGTACTCGCCACGCTCACGCAGCTGCATACCCGCTTCAATTAGTTGACGACGCTGTGCTAGCCAACGGTCAATGATCTCATGAACTCCACCCCATCGTTCTTGTGCTGTCTTACATCGCTCTAACATAATAATGGCTCCATTCTTGCGATAACGAGTTTTCAATACACTTCTCGCTAATGGTCAGTAACATAATGCCCTAATAAAGCTTTGTCTCAAGCATATTCCGAACGTTTACCCCCTGCAAGCAACTCAATTAAAGGATTTGTAACGTTTCGAAGCCCTGTTATTCGCCCTTATTAATGCGGCGAAAGACGATAAATAGATTCACAATCGCCATGCCAATAAACGCGATTAATGTCCAACCAGGAATGCTCAAACCTAAGAAGGTCCATACCACCTCGCCACAATCTCCGGTTCCCATGATCATTGCTTTGGCAATATCTTGCCAAGGAAAAGCATCGACCATGTAACTTAATCCGGGCAAGCACGCCGGCAGTTCATCAATGGGTAAATTTTGCAGATACAAATGGCGAATGGCCAGCGCCGCACCCAACACAGACAATACGACAACGGTCCCAGCGAGCCACTTTCGCACTCGTTCGCTCGATACCGCCGCAGAAACCAATGAAAAAACACCAATACATAAGAAAGCAATACGCTGGAGCATGCATAACGGGCACGGTTCCAAGTCCATTTGATATTCCATGTAAAACGCTGCGCCTAGCAAAGCAAAAGCCGCCACCCCAATAACACCATGAAAACGACGTGCTGAAAAAATAGAAAACATATAAATCCCAGACATTCCAGTATATTGAATTTGAAAAAAAGCATGGACAATGACAATGTGGAAAAGTTCGTCTTGCTACTGTCGCAATGCGTTAATGCCAGTTAGTATACTGACAATCAAAACGAGTACGAGACCAGATAATGTCACTGATAACGCCTTTAAAACAATTTTTCGCACTGAGCTTAATTATGACCTCTCTGCTCAGCACCTTTGCTCTGGCCGCCGACGAGGAAAACACCGCTCAACCTGCTTACGTAGAGCTTACCCCAGACTTTATTGTCAATTACACAACCGCCAGTAACCGACTAAAATACATTAAGAGCAGCATAACGTTGCAAACAGATGTCTCCCATGAAGCCATTATTCAAGACAATATGCCACTAATACGCGATGCTTTAGTGATGTTTTTAAGCTCGCGCACAGACGAGCAAGTCTCTGGCGCCCAAGCAAGAGAAAAAACCCGCGAAGAAGCCGCGGTCGCCGTTAATGCTGCGATGAAAGCCGAAACCAACCAAGAACCGGTGAAAAGCGTACTGTTTGCCAGTTTTTTAACCCAATAAACCTTCTTTCTCGCTCTTTCAGCCGTAAAAAAGCCGATTCAGATTTCTCCGAATCGGCTTTTTATTCGCTGTCATACACGCTGCAGTTTACAGCTCGACAATATCATCTGGGCTAACGTAGCCTGTCACCTTGTCGGTCGGCTCATTGTTTAAGAATTTCTCCATCTGCTCCATCACGTACTTACGCGATTCAGGCAACATCAGATTCAACTGCTTTTCATTAATCATCATGGTTTGCAGCAACTGCCACTCTTGCCATGCTTGCTTAGAAACCGTTTGTAAAATCTCTTGCCCTTTGGCGCCAGGTAATGGTGCGCGATCTAACGCCTCCATGTCTTTTTGGAACTTTTTGCAAAAAACAGTATTCGACATAAGGATAACTCGCCATAAAAAAAGGATAGTTTCAATAATGGCGCTTAAGCATCAGAAATCAAGGCATAACCCAGAAGTTATGCCTTGAAGCGATAGCCAAACCGCCCTATTTGATCAACAGGATGTATTCTCTAGGCCTGTTAAAATAGTCCGCACTGGTGCGGGTAAGCCTAGATCAAACGCTTCGTGCAACGAAAACCACTGATATTTCCCTGCTTCAAAAACCGCATCAATAGAACCAATACGTACCTGACTCGGTTCTATATCCAAATGGTAATGGCTAAAGGTATGACGAAATGCGCTTAAAGGGGCGATGTTGTGAATATGGGTTTGAAAACGCTGCTCCACATGCAAGACCACACTTTCTTCGCTCGCCAGCTCAGGCAAACTCCAGAGCCCTCCCCAGATACCAGATTGAGGACGTTTTTCCATAAACACTTGGTTGTCTTCGTTTACTAAAACCAACAACTGTATACTTCTTTCTGGCTTCGCTGCTTTCTTAGGTTTACGGATGGGGTATTGAGTTGGGTCTTCTGTGCGGCGCCCTAAACAATCTTTTTCGAGTGGGCAAATAAGGCATTGAGGCTTAGAGCGTGTGCATAACGTCGCCCCAAGATCCATCATAGCTTGAGTGTAATCGCCGCAGCGCTGCGCTGGCATATACTGTTCAGCCAACGCCCACATCGCATTTTCCGTTTTCTTCTCGCCAGGCCAAGTAGGCACCGCATGGAAACGCGCCAGCACTCGCTTTACATTGCCATCCAAAATGGCCGCTTGAACCCCACGAGAAATAGACAAGATAGCCGATGCCGTTGAGCGACCAATACCGGGAAGCTCACAGACGCCTTCGACACTTTGTGGAAACTCGCTATCCAGCTCATCGACCAACATTTTGGCCGCTTTGTGCATATTACGAGCGCGGGCGTAATAGCCTAACCCACTCCAATGGGCGAGCACTTCGTCCTGCTCGGCGGCCGCCAGTGCTTCAACCGTTGGAAAGGAGGCCATAAATTTATGGTAATACGGGATCACAGTCGTCACCTGGGTCTGCTGTAACATGATCTCTGAGATCCAGACCCGATACGGTGTTTTCTCTTGCTGCCACGGTAGGTTTTTACGCCCAAACTCATCGAACCACGCGAGTACGCGTGGTGCGAAGTTTTCTACTGCTTGCATTCATTTCTCACACTATTATCTTGCGTTCTAAGCTTAAAAGACCAGCGTCGCGGTTAGAATAAGTTCTTCAATTTATCTTTTAGCTTTTCTTGCAATTTTTCTTTTGCTTCGTCGATTTTAGCGTCTTTTTTCTCTTTCAATCGTGCTTTTTCGGCATCAAGTTTGTCTTTTAATTCCGCCTTCGCCAGCTCCGCAAAAATATTCCCAAACCCTTTTATGTCTGGACGACACAAGCTTGCAGGGTCATCACTGAACTGCCCCTTACAAACGACAGGAAAAGCCAGTTTCGTCAGTTTCTCATTCACTCGACAAGCATGGTCTAGCTCACTGCCAGCCACAGCGACATTTACTTGATAATCGAGCGATTTATTTGGCAAAGAAACAATCCCATCACCGGTGACGGATAAGCCAACAGACGTCATGGTTAAGCCAGGAGTCGACACCTTACCGTTGACGATATGAATCGGAAAATCCATGGTTTCAAACGGCGTATTGGCACTGAAATCACTGCTCTTCAATGACTCTTTTCGTACCGCAGCAACCCCCTGACAAACACTCTTAGTCAAATTCACACCCACTAAGGCGCCATTGTTAATCTCGGCTAAGAAGTCTCCGTTTAGATTCGCCATCAAGGTATCCACTTGATTGCCTTTGCTGCTTAATTCTCCCGTTAACGAGGTGGTGCCTGACAACTTATCAAGGTCCATAAAGTCTTTTAGAAGAGGCTGAATTTCAATGCCTTTGACGCGCGACGATACCGACAATTTGGGCGTGTTCGTGCGCGCATCATAGGTCGCTTTTAACGTTGCACTGCCTTGATACAGGCTCACCGCGGCAGGGGACACATGAACCATGCCATTGGCCATAGTGGCATCAAGGTCAACATTATCGAGCTGCAGTTTTTTCACGGTTAGATTGGTAAATGCCAAACCAACATGACCGTATAAGGAACGCACAAGATCCAACGGCACCAGTTCTTCATTCGCACCACTGGTTGTGCTTCCTGCTTTGCTGGCCGTGGTGTCCTTCGTGGCCTGTTTCTCACCTTGCTTACTTTCTGAGTCCGTCGCTTCGGGTGGTAAATAGCGGTCCAAATTCAGGTTGTTGCCTTTGACGTTCACATCCCAGCGCAATGGAGACAGTTCAGTCACAACATGAACTTGCAGATTGGTATCGTCTAAAGCAAGAGTCATAGGCTGAACCACCAGTTCATTACGACTGCCTTCTATTTTCACATCACCACTGGCTTTGGTCAGTGCGCTATCGTCGGCCATGTCAGGCAGAGTAATGTTCAGTTGCTGCAGCACTTTGCGTGGGTTGAATTCACCGATAGAAAGAGACGCTGTGTATTGCGGGTTACTCAACACTTGATACAGCTGAACTTTGGCGCTTGCGCTCACTCCCAACGCATCCACCGAGACACCATCCATAAAGAGGTTCTCTTGGGGCACGTCCATATCCAATTGTTTGATCGCCAAGGTGGCTTTTAATGGGCTAGCCGGCAAGGCATCGCCTTGTAACTCTGTCGACAAGGACGCATTCGCTAACGAGAAAACTTCTCGGTTTGGGAACACCGTCAGGTCACCGGTCAACTTGCTGGATACCGTCAGGGTGTTTTTTCCCGCTAGGTCGCTTTGCTTGACCACGGCGTCCATCACCATTGGCCACGCTTTATCCCACTGCACATTGCTTAAATTGACATTAAAGGTCGCATCGATTTTTTGCTGTGTTTTTTCATCGATGTAAGTCACTTGCGCATTATCGATTTCCAAGCTGTCTAGCTGGATATTAGGAATGCTGGATGCATCGCCCCCTGATGAGGCGGCCTGATAACTGCTGGACGCCGATGCATTGTTGCTTGCCGCCGGGGCTGCGTCAGGCGTACTCGTCGCGTCAGCTTCTGGGAAACGTTGCCAGTTGCCACGTCCAGATTTATCGACATTTAAGCTGGCTTTTAGGTTAACCAAACGCACACGATCGACTTGAATCGTATGTTTTAACAAAGGCAAGATGGCGAGACCGAACTCGGCACGATCAAATTGCAGAATTTCTGGGTCTTTCCCTATAGCGACGCCAATATCGTCTAACTCTAGGCCAAGCCAAGGGAAGAAAGACCACTGAATATCACCATCAATGCGAAGATGTATGTCTGCTTTTTCGAGGGCCACTTCCTGTAATTCTGTTTTGAATGAATCAGAATTAACAAAAAACATGACGTAAGCCAGTATTGCCATTAGCAACACCAACAGAACACCCATTGCCACACCGAGCCTTTTTAGCCATTTCATAGACTTGAATCCTTAGACTTAGTTTGCTGAATTAGTAACATAATAGCACTCGATCCCTTGGTTTATCGATCCAATAGCAACAACTCATCAAAAACGATGCGTAAAGCATAGAAGCCAGAGACCCCTCGTTCTATAATGACGGCAACTGTGATTTTCAATGACAATCTATAACGGCTTTCTGAATTGACGGCCTAAACCGTGATGCCAGTGCGTCACGACTCAACGTGGAGAACCCAATCAATGTCCGACCGCATTGCTAGTGTCGAGCGAAATACGCTTGAAACTCAAATCAAGGTATCGATCAACCTAGATGGTACAGGTAAATTCAATTGCTTCACCGGCGTCCCTTTTCTCGACCATATGCTTGAGCAAGTCGCACGCCATGGCTTGATCGACTTAGATATCCATGCGGTTGGTGACCTTCATATTGACGCTCATCACACGGTTGAAGATTTAGGCATCACCCTAGGCCAAGCCTTTGATATTGCCGTGGGCGACAAAAAAGGCATCAAACGTTACGGCCATGCCTACGTACCATTAGACGAAGCATTGTCACGCGTGGTTATCGATTTCTCTGGTCGTCCAGGCTTAGAGATGCACGTGCCTTTCACTCGCGGTTCTGTGGGCGGTTTTGACGTGGATTTGTTCTCCGAGTTCTTCCACGGCTTTATCAACCACGCCAAAGTCACACTGCATTTGGACAATCTTCGTGGTAAGAACACCCACCACCAAGCAGAAACCATTTTTAAAGCATTTGGTCGAGCCTTGCGCATGGCGCTAGAAGTGGACGAACGTATGGCAGGTCAAATGCCATCGACAAAAGGCTGTTTGTAGGATTTTCGCATGAACGAAGTTAAAAAATCGGTTGTTGCTGTCATTGATTATGGCATGGGCAACCTGCACTCGGTGGCCAAAGCATTAGAATTCGTCGCTGATGAAAACACCCAAGTGGTCGTCACCAGTGATCCGGCGGTTATCGATGCAGCCGATCGCGTGCTATTACCTGGCGTTGGCGCGATTCGAGATTGCATCGGCGAGATGTACAACACAGGTTTAGTACCTAGTATTCGCAAAGCCATGGCTGAAAAGCCCTTTTTGGCGATTTGTGTTGGCATTCAGTCTTTGATGTCCCACAGCGAAGAAAACGGCGGCATGGATTGTTTAGATCATTTCAAAGGCAACGCCCTTTTCTTTGGTGAGCAACACACAGATCATGACGGCAGCAAACTAAAAGTGCCGCACATGGGCTGGAACCAAGTAAAACAGACCATTAATCACCCCTTGTGGGAAGGCATTCCAGACAACGCGCGTTTTTATTTTGTACACAGCTTTTATGTTGTGCCAGAAAACAAAAACGAAGTGGCTGGCACCTGTGATTACGGCTTAGAGTTTTGCGTCGCCTTGTCCCGCAACAATGTCTTTGCGGTGCAATTCCACCCGGAAAAAAGCCACGAAGACGGCCTTCAACTGTACAAAAACTTTATTCACTGGGATGGCAAACCATCCTTGGCCAACAAAGATTAGGAGCCTGTTATGGGATTAGCAAAACGTATTATTCCTTGTCTTGATGTGGACAATGGCCGAGTGGTAAAGGGCGTTCAGTTCGTCGACATTCGCGATGCTGGCGACCCAGTTGAAGTGGCGAAACGCTACAACGAGCAAGGCGCTGACGAAATCACCTTTTTGGACATTACCGCCAGCTCCGACGATCGAGCAACCACAGTCCATATGGTCGAAGCCATTGCGAGCCAGGTGTTTATTCCGCTGACCGTTGGCGGCGGCATTCGTACCTGTGAAGACATTCGTCGTATGCTAAACGCAGGCGCAGACAAGGTGGGCATTAATACCGCAGCGGTATTTAACCCTGAGTTTGTACGTGAAGCCGCAGAACGCTTTGGCTCACAATGTATTGTGGTCGCCATTGATGCGAAGAAAGTCAGCCAAGAAGGCGAAGCGGACAAGTGGGAAATTTTTACCCACGGTGGTCGCAAGCCAACAGGCTTAGACGCGGTTGAATGGGCGAAAAAAATGGTCGAATACGGCGCTGGGGAAATCCTCTTAACCAGTATGGACCGCGACGGCACGAAAAACGGCTTTGATTTGGGCGTAACCCGTGCCATCAGCGAAGCGGTTCACGTGCCGGTTATTGCGTCTGGTGGTGTGGGTAACCTAGATCACCTTGTTGATGGCGTCATCGAAGGCAAAGCCGACGCTGTGTTGGCCGCGAGTATTTTCCACTTTGGCGAATACAGTATCCAACAAGCCAAAGAACGCATGAGCGACGCTGGCATAGAGATGCGTTTGTAACGCACGCTTTATACGGCTCCCATTAAAAAGGCGACCTTCACACTGAAGGTCGCCTTTTTTATAGTTCAAATTTGAGTGCTGTCTAGCAAGCCAGTGGTGTATCTCTGTGCCTTATGGCTTTGCAGAATCCACATCGAATTCAAACCAAATGTCTTTTTCGTTGCCACTGCCTTCGATCAATGTTGCCTTCACTTGCCAGGTCACTTTTTCTTTGTCCGCTCTTGGCAAACGAATATTGCCCTGCCAAACATTCGGCCCAGGCTTTTGCGTTAAGCGTATTGAGCTCACACCCATATAGGTTTCTTTACAGCTCAAGGTCAAACGAATTGAGTTGGTTTTGTTGGCCAAGTCTTGCGGCAAAGAAAGAGACACAGGAATCGAGGTGTCTACATGAATGCCTTCGTCAAAAGACAGGGTCGCTGGCATCTGTTCGCCAGGTAATGAAACAATACACTCATGCTCTGTTTGATCGCACTGACCAATATCAGATGACCGCTGCTGAGGTAGGATCTGATCCACTCCCCAGGTTAACGCAACAATGATAATAACAGCCAATGACGACCAAAAACCGATCTGCTTTAATCTAACTGTGTTCATGCAGCTCTCAACATTTTTCAGTCTTATACTATGAATGAGTTGTCATTTTACCGATCAGACAAGAGAATAACTACAATGGACTAAGGATCGATCTTGCAATCTTTCGTCAGATGAAAATGTCAGCTTGCTGCCAATAAGGCCAGCCGAGTACAATCAGTGATATTTATCTTTGCCTTATTTTTATAGAAGGATGGCTTCTTGACTACCTTAACTGATGCTTTACATGCGCTGGCGAATCACTGCCAACAGACCGATTCTTCAGCAGCACTAACGTTTCATCGCGGAGTAGAACGGGAAGCACTTCGTGTGGACCGATCGCAAGGTCGCATTTCCCATAACCCTCACCCAAAAGCGTTGGGCGCGGCTTTAACACACACTTCCATTACCACAGATTATTCTGAATCTTTAATGGAATTCATCACTAAGGTACATCCTAGTGTTGAAGGTGTGATTGACGAACTGACCAGCATTCACCATGTGGTCAACCATGAACTGGCGAAGCAAAACGAATGTTTGTGGCCAGCGAGTATGCCTTGTTATTTAGAAAACAACGACGATGTGCCCATTGCTTACTTTGGCGAATCAAATACCGGCAAACTCAAACGCGTCTATCGCGAAGGCTTATCCAACCGCTATGGCCGCATCATGCAGTGCATCGCCGGTATGCATTATAACTTTTCTTTTGACGCTTCTTTTTGGCAGTTCCTGGCCGCGTATAAAGGAAAAACCGCCCTTACTGACGCACAACGACAAGCCTTTCAGTCTGACAGCTACTTCGCTCTTATCCGCAACTTTCGTCGCAACTCTTGGATGTTGTCGTTATTATTTGGCGCTTCTCCAGCCATCGATGAAAGCTTCTTAGAGAAAAAACCAGACAGCTTGTCTGAATTAGCAAAGCGCACTTGGGTCGGCCATAAAGCCACCTCTTTGCGCATGAGCGATTTAGGCTATCAAAACAAAGCACAAGCCAACTTGTTTGTCTGTTACAACGAAGTCGATACCTACATCCGTACCATAAAAACGGCGCTGAAAACCCCTTACCCTCGCTACCAAGAAATTGGCGTCAAGGTCGAAGGTCAATACCGCCAGCTAAACAGCAACTTGCTGCAAATTGAAAACGAATATTACAGCGACATCCGCCCAAAACGCGTGACCCAACCTGGCGAGCACCCAAGTACGGCACTGCAAGACCGCGGTGTGGAGTACATTGAAGTGCGCATTATGGACATTGACCCAGCGTCTTCGATTGGTATGAAAGCCTCGACTCTGTATTTTATTGATGTCTTTCTACTGTATTGCATGCTCAGCGATGATGCCCTGTTAGACAGCGATGAATGCCATCAACTGCGTGTCGCTCAACAAGAAATTGCTTCTCATGGCAGAGAGTTGGACGCTAAGTTCGATTTCGGCCACGGCCCAGTTCGACTACAAGACAAAGCCTCAGACCTGCTAACCAAGCTAAAAGAAGTGGCCCAGTTCTTGGTCGCTCAAACGGGGAATCAGGCGTATTTAGAGGCCATTATTGAGCAAGAAAACAAACTCGCGGATAACACCCTCTTGCCTTCGGCGCAGCTCTTAGCCCGTTGCCAAGAAGCACAAGGCTTTCAAAACGCGATGCTGTCATTGGCCACCGAGCAGCAAAAAGCATGGCTGGCTGCGCCACTGTCTGGCGACATTGTGGACACCTTTGCCACCTTGGCTGCCACCTCGATTTCTGAACAGCAACAAATCGAAGCCAATGATGATGTCGACTTCGATACTTTCTTAGCGGCCTATCAAGCGTCATAACGGATACCGCCTGATAAAGGCGGTCATTCTCTGAGCTTGGATGCACAACGAAAAAAGCCTCTATTTCTGCAAATAGAGGCTTTTTTATACGCGATATATCAGGTTAATCGTGCCTGATTAAGCGTGTGGAGAAATCGGAATCTCGTCCAAATTATCAAACACTAACCAAGAGGCCAGTTGAGTTCGCAACTCATCAAGACCATCGTTGTTCAATGCAGAGAAAGTTTGTACTGTGCCGTCTACGCCTTGTTCTTTAATGGCTTTTTGCACGGTAAACATGGCCGTTTTCGCAGGTCCACGTTTCAACTTGTCTGATTTCGTGAGCAAAACGTGTACTTTCATGCCGTTAGATTTTGCCCATTCCAACATCATTTCATCAAACTCTTTAAGAGGATGGCGAATGTCCATTACCAAGACAACCCCCGCTAACGAGCGACGATTCATCAAGTAATCTTGCATGTGGGCTTGCCATACTTTTTTCATGGCAATGGGCACTTTCGCGAAACCGTAACCTGGTAAATCGATTAGACGTCGATCACTCACACTCAAACCAAAACAGTTGATCAGTTGAGTACGGCCAGGCGTCTTCGATGTACGAGCCAGTTTCTTTTGGTTGGTCAGTGTATTTAATGCAGTGGATTTACCTGCATTAGATCGACCAGCAAAAGCAACCTCAAGACCTTGATCAAGTGGACATTGTGAAAGCTTTTCGGCACTTTTAATAAAGTGGGCGGATCGGAATATAGCGTCAAAAGGAGTCATAAGTTGGTATTCGTCTGTGGAATCAGGATTAGCGTTCACGTTTATTCATCGGTTGTATATAATGCCTGTGAATCGCTTTTTTTGCCATGTTTTCACCGGTAAATCTGCGTTAAATTCCATTTAATGGGCTAAAACGTCATTTTCAAGAAAATCGCTATTCATTCTATCCTCTTCTCTCAACACGCTAAGGTCTGCCATGCGACACCTGTGTCTTGGTTTTTTGTTTTTACTCAGTGCGGCTTGCCACGGCCAGACAAACGACGCCATTGCTCATGGTAAAGCGCTCACTTCAAGCTGTGTCGCCTGCCATGGTGCAGACGGCAATGGCCAAATCAGTGTGTTTCCCAAACTCGCCGGTCAACCACACCGCTATCTTTTAAAGCAGCTAGACGATATTCAATCCGGTAAACGCCCTGTCCCGCAAATGGCAACGCTATTAGATAAGTATTCAGCGCAAGACTTATCAGACATTGCCGCTTACTTTGCCAACCAACGCACCCGCATCGGCCAGGCATCGGCTGATACGCTGGAGCAAGGCGAGGCGTTATATCGTTTCGGCAACCCAGATACCGCGGTGCCGGCTTGCGCCTCTTGTCACGGCCCTGCAGGAAAAGGCTTAAATTCGGCGGCTTTCCCAGCGTTAAGCGGCCAATTTAAGGCGTATACTAAAACCCAACTTAATGACTTTAAAAGCGGCAAGCGCAACAATGACGCCGCCAGCATGATGCAAACCATTGCGCGTAAACTCAGCGCAGAAGAGATTGATGCCGTCTCAGATTACCTACAAGGGCTTCATTAAAGGATTCATCTGCCTCTCATGGATGAATAAATCAATCAATACGTCAAGCACTTAGAGAACCTTGTAAGTTTTACGTAAACTTGGTCAAATGGAAGAACTTTATAACAGACAAAACATCGAATAAAGTCGAAAATCTGGCAATATAATTGCGAGTCTCGATAAACATTGATCATCAGGAGCCATCAATGAAAAAGCTATTTTCAGCGTTAATCCTTACTTTACTTATCCCTCTGACATCCTACGCAAAAGATTACAGCGATGGAAACGGCTACACCACAATCCCGACCCCTGTTCGTACCGCAGACCCAAGCAAAGTAGAAGTGGTTGAAGTCTTTTGGTTTGGCTGCCCACATTGTTTCCACCTTGAGCCATCCACTCAAGCTTGGAAAAAAACCATTTCCAATGACGTCGATTTCAAATACTTACCCGCGGTCTTTGGCCGTAACTGGTTGGCTCACGCAAAAGCCTTTTATGTCGCCGATCTATTGGGCATTGAAGACAAGGTTCATGAAGATATCTACAACGCAATCAATGTAAAACGTGAACGTCTAAATACAGAAGATTCATTAGCGGCATTCTTCGCGAAACACGGTGTAAGCGAAGACGTATTCCGCAAGCAATACAATTCATTTGCGGTAGAAAGTCGCCTTAGCCAAGCGGACGCTAAAATCCGTGCGTATGGCGTTCGTGGCACACCAACATTAGTGGTTAACGGTAAATATTTAGTCGATGCTTCTACTGCTGGCGGCAGTGAAAATATCTATAATGTGGTTAATTACCTGATCAAGAAAGAAGAACAAAACAAGTAAACCTTAAAATGTGAGGCTCCATGACGGATATATCTCAAGACAAGCTAGTCAACGCTTTACGTAAAGCAGTCTCAAGGACGAGTCTACTAGCCGAAGGAAATGATCCTGAGTTAGACTCCGCCATTCGCCAAATTCGTGTACAGATTAGCAAAGGAGCAGACGCTGCGGCTATTCAAACGATTTTGGACAATGTGGAGCCTCTTCTACTCAAAGTAGACGAGGCAAGATTAACCCGAGCCAAGCACTTTAGGCATACTCTGCACGATCTGATTGATGTATTGGATCAACACGGACAAAACGTCCCCCAGAGTGAAAAAAAGGCCTTTGAGACCTCCATTCGCTCCCATTGGCAGTCTTTGCCCCATTGGCCTCAACTGCTCAAAGAATACCTTGCTCTCGTTGAGAGCACCCTGTCTTACTCCACGCCAGTAGACAATGAAAAACGCACCCTGATCTCTCGCATTTTCAGACGCTCCTCCTCTCCGCAGAATAAATTGAATAGCCAAGAAGCATTGCAACAAGTCAGTCACACATTGTCTGGATTGCTTAATAACCTTGCCTTGCCGAGCCATTACGACAACCAAATTTCTGAGCTTAAAAAGGCGTTAGCGAACAACCACACGTTTCACAGTTTCCCTAAGTTACTGGATGATGTTATTGCCCTCATCATGGTGGCCATTGGCAACACTCAAGAAGGGTTAACCAGCTATCTAAATGAGCTAAACAAGCAACTGGCCAGCATTAATGACTCCATTGTAAAAAGCTACCGCAGCCAAAAGAACCTCTCCGAGAGTCGAGAAGGCTTCAATGCGACCATGCAACAACAAGTACAAGAAGCCGCCAGCGCGGTGCAACAGGCCGACGATCTAGACACCCTAAAACTGCTGATTAATGAGCGCATGGCAAGCATTTCCACCACCATGTCGCGATATCGCAAACAAATGATCAGCCAAGAGAAAATGTCCAATCAATCGATTTCCTTGTTGAAAAGCAAGGTCACTCGAATGGAAAAAGACACCTCTTCTTTGCGGACTAGCCTACAAGAAAAGCTAGCGCAAGCCATGACCGACGCCCTAACCGACTTACCCAATCGCGCGGCCTATCAAGACGCCATTTTGCCCTTGTGTGCCAGCTCGCAGAAAAACGCAAAGCCACTGAGCTTGGCGATCTGCGACATCGACTTTTTTAAACAGGTCAACGACACCTGGGGCCACTTAGCCGGTGACAAAGTACTGCGCCTAGTGCCCAGACAAATTCGCAACGCCCTGAATAAGCCAGATTTATTGTACCGTTATGGCGGCGAAGAATTTGTTATTGTGTTTCCAAATACGACGCTAGAAGACGCCCATCAGCGCGCCGAAGCGATTCGTAAAGAAGTAGAAAAAGCCCCGTTTAATGTCAATGGAGAACCCGTATCCATTACTATCTCCATTGGTTTGGCTGAGTTAATAGATGAAGAATACGAAGCCTTTTTCTCGCGGGCTGACAAACAACTCTATTGCGCCAAAGAAGCTGGTCGCAATAAGGTAATGGTGGATAACGCAACACCAGAGCGCGAGCACTAAACAGAAGCGAACGGATTTTAAAGAAGCCTTTCGGGTTGAGGCTAAGAAGGCTTATTCATACCTTCCCTAGCCCACTGATGGCAGTTACAATGCTTTACTAATGTGTACGCACCGCAGTTATAGAATTTGGCGCGTCTTGGCGCCCTTAGGATGAAGTAATTTATGCAAGACGATCAGAACAAAACCACCCACTTTGGCTTTAAAGAAATCCCTACTGATGAAAAAGTACAGGCCGTTGCCAATGTGTTTCACTCGGTAGCCGCAAAATACGACATTATGAATGACCTAATGTCAGGTGGTGTACATCGTCTGTGGAAGCGCCACACCATCAGTCAATCGGGTGTCCGAGCAGGCAACAAAGTCCTTGATATTGCTGGTGGCACCGGTGATTTAACATTGAAATTTTCTCGTTTAGTCGGCAGCGAAGGACAAGTCATTCTCGCTGATATCAATGACTCCATGTTAAAAGTGGGTCGCGATAAGCTGGCCAATCACGGCGTTGTTGGCAATGTGAAATTCGTGCAAGCCAATGCCGAAGCGCTGCCTTTCCCCGATGACACCTTCGACTGCATCACCATTGCTTTTGGACTACGTAACGTCACAGACAAATCCAAAGCCTTGGCATCCATGTACCGAGTGCTTAAACCGGGTGGCCGCTTATTAGTGTTGGAATTCTCCAAACCAGAATCTGAGGCCCTGTCCCAGATCTACGATCATTATTCATTCCGTCTTTTGCCTTTCATGGGCAAGGTGATTGCCAATGATGCAGAAAGCTATCGCTACTTGGCTGAATCGATCCGCATGCACCCTGATCAAGAAACCCTAAAAGGCATGATGGATGACGTTGGTTTTGAACGCACCAGCTACCAAAACATGACTGGCAGCATTGTAGCCCTACATAAAGGATTTAAATTCTAATATGTTAAGAAGCGTCTTTCGTTTAACGCGTATCATTTTTACCGTGCTACGCTTCCGCCTTGATGCACTCATTCCCTTTGATAAGCTGCCTTGGTACTTGCGTTACACCGTCGGTATGCTGTGTCAAATAGGCAGACAAAGAGTGATCAAGAATCGAGGCGAACGCCTTCGCTTAGCCCTTGAATCCCTCGGCCCCATCTTCGTTAAGTTCGGACAGATTCTATCGACTCGCCGCGACCTCCTTGACGATGACATAGCCGATGAGCTGGCCAAGCTGCAAGACAAGGTACCTGCCTTCTCCGGTAGCACTGCGCAAGCGATTATCGAACGCGATCTTAAAGCCCCGGTTAGCGAACTCTTTGCCGAGTTTTCTGCCACGCCATTGGCGTCAGCCTCCATTGCCCAAGTCCATACCGCGACCCTGCATTCAGGGGAAGAGGTGGTGGTAAAGGTTATTCGCCCCAACATCGAGAAAACCATCCGCCAAGACATTGGCTTGCTGTATACCTTGGCTCACTTTGTTGCCAAAAGCAGCTCAGACGGTCGCCGCTTAAGACCCGTCGAAGTGGTGACCGATTACGAATACACCATTTTAGACGAGCTAGACCTTGCCAAAGAAGCCGCTAATACTGGGCTATTGCAACGTAACTTTACCGATTCTGAATTGCTTTACGTACCGCAAGTGTATTGGGACTACTGCCAAAAAAATGTCATGGTGATGGAACGCATTTCAGGCATTCCTGTCGCTGACATTAAGGCGTTAAACGCCGCTGGCACAGACATGAAGTGCCTTGCAGAACGCGGTGTAGAGATCTTCTTCACCCAGGTTTTCTCGCACAGTTTCTTTCACGCAGACATGCACCCAGGAAATATTTTTGTGGATGTATCAAACCCACAAAAACCCAAGTACATTGCGATTGATTGCGCCATCATGGGCAGCCTAGATGACGCAGACAAAAACTATTTGGCGCGTAATTTGTTGGCATTTTTCCAACGCGATTATCGCCTTGTTGCCGAGTTGCACGTAGAAAGCGGCTGGGTACCAAAAGAAACCCCAGTTCATGCTTTTGAATCCGCCATTCGCAGCGTTTGCGAACCCATGTTTGCCAAACCACTCAAAGACATTTCTTTCGGTCAGGTACTCATAGGCTTATTCCAAACCGCGCGCCGCTTTAATATGGAAGTACAACCGCAACTGGTACTGCTTGAAAAAACACTGCTTAATATCGAAGGGTTGGGGCGTCAATTGTACCCAGACTTGGATTTATGGGTCACAGCAAAACCTTTCCTAGAACGCTGGATGCACCAACAAATGGGGCCAAAACGCTTACTAGAAGAGGTGCGAAAACAAGCACCGGAATGGGCAGGACAAATGCCTAAAATTCCTAATTTGATTTTCTCGGCACTAACGCAAATATCCCACCAAGAAGAGCGCATGCAAACACAAACCGCGGCCATTCTTGAACTAAGCAAAGAGGTGAAAAAGACTCGCCGTGGCCTGCCGTTCAGGCTTTTAGGCCTTGTCAGTCTTGGCGCTGCTTGGCTAACAATCAGTCCAGATTCGTTAAAACACCTTCAAAGTGCCGACATTTTGAGCATTTCGCTCTTTTTGATTGGTTTATACTTATTGATATTAAAACCGTAACATTCGTGAGATTATAATGAAAATTGATGTATTAGCTGAACTTGCTGCCACTTTAGAAGAACGTAAAACAGCGGCGGCAGATTCCTCTTATGTTGCCAGCTTGCACGCTAAAGGGTTAAATAAAATACTCGAAAAAGTAGGCGAAGAAAGCACCGAAACCATTATCGCAGCAAAAGACGCCCTGATCTCTCAAGACAAATCTGAGGTAATTAGCGAAACGGCGGATTTATGGTTTCATACATTGGTCATGCTATCCCACCTTGATTTAGGTCCGGATGACGTTTTAAATGAATTAGCACGCCGTTTCGACTTATCTGGTTTAGAAGAGAAAGCGAATCGCACCAAATAGGAGTATGTAAACATGTTAGGTGGTATCAGTATTTGGCAATTACTTATTGTGTTGGCCATTTTAATTCTTATCTTTGGCACCAAAAAACTCAAAAACCTCGGCGGTGATTTAGGTGGTGCGGTTAAAGGTTTTAAAGA
This sequence comes from Marinomonas sp. NPDC078689, assembly GCF_044542435.1. Taxonomy (NCBI): domain Bacteria; kingdom Pseudomonadati; phylum Pseudomonadota; class Gammaproteobacteria; order Oceanospirillales; family Oceanospirillaceae; genus Marinomonas; species Marinomonas sp. NPDC078689. The sequence goes on from NZ_JBITUJ010000007.1 coordinate 49,794, forward strand.
AGCCGTTAACAAAGAAGATGACGCCGAAGGCGAATCAAAGACAGCACAAAACAAAGTCATTGATTCAGAAACTAAAAAAGACGACAAGAGCGCTTAACCTGTGTTCGATATTGGCTTCTCAGAACTATTAGTTGTTTTCGTGGTGGCCTTGATTATTCTTGGCCCAGAACGCCTTCCTACCGCAGCCAAAACGGCGGGTCTCTGGATTCGTAAAATTCGGCGCTCCATTAGCTCAGTACAGCGCGAAATTAACGCCCAGCTGGACCAAGAAGAACTGCAACAAAACATCGCTCAAACGAATCAGCGCATCATGAAAGAAGGCAACGACATTCAAAATAGAATCACGCCTTTGCCAGAATCTGCGCCGGTCGACAAGCCAGACGAACCCATTCAAGAAGCCGATCTAGTCACACCCAATGAAACGGTTTTAGAGGTTAGCGACAAAAACGACGCCGCCATCCAGCCTGTGACTCCTACCGGAGACAGCACTGAAAAAACCACCAAGTCAGACACCAATACTACTGAAACATCTCGTTCTTAATTTACTGGCAGATTGTTAACTATGAGTACTGATTCTTCTTCCCAAGCGCCACTTGTTGCCCATTTAATAGAACTCAGAAATCGATTATTAAAATCTGTGGTCGTGGTTTTAGTGATTTTTATTGGTCTCTATTTTTACGCTAACGACCTGTATATGATCGTCTCTGAGCCTTTAAGATTGCTACTGCCCAAAGGCAGCTCCTTGATAGCAACCGAAGTCGCCTCACCCTTTTTAGCGCCGTTGAAGTTGACCTTTGCCATCTCCGTATTGCTGTCGATTCCTTATACCCTGTATCAAGCTTGGTCTTTTATTGCCCCTGCTTTGTATAAAAACGAAAAGCAAATTGCCATCCCGCTGCTCATTTCCAGCATAGTGTTATTTTATGGCGGCGTACTGTTTGCTTACTATGTTGTGCTGCCACTGATTTTTGGCTTTTTCACCACAGTAGGACCAGGTGACGTTACCGTCATGACGGACATCAACAACTACCTAAACTTTGTTCTTAAGCTATTTTTCGCCTTCGGTGTGACTTTTGAAATTCCAGTGGCCACCTATTTATTGGTCAAAGCTGGCGTGACGACTGTGGCAACACTTTCTAAAAAACGCCCTTATGTGTTTCTCGGTTGCTTTGTCGTGGGCATGTTAATTACGCCTCCTGATATTTTCTCACAGACGCTGCTCGCCATCCCTATGTGGATGCTTTTTGAGTTGGGTCTGCTGGCAGGGAGAACGGTAAAAAGAGAAGAAGAGGACGCTGAAGAGGTCTCAGAGGCAAGTTAATACCGACTGAGAAGAGAATACTATTGTTAATAAAGCGGCGAGTTTTCCACAGCCGCTTTTTTTATGCTTCGCTGCTTGCCACATACAGGGCCTAATCCAGCATAAAGGTAACAGGGCCATCGTTTGTGAAGGACACCTTCATGTCAGCACCGAAGCGGCCTGTCTCAACGCGATCGTACTGTGATCGCACTTTATCCACAAAATCATTAAATAAGCGCTCACCCTCAGCGGGAACCGCCGCTGTGGAAAAGCCAGGACGAAGACCTTTCTTGGTGTCAGCCGCCAGAGTAAATTGCGACACCAATAAAATACCGCCTCCCGCTTGCTGCACATTCAAATTCATCTTTCCATCTTGATCAGAAAACATACGGTATTTTAGCAATTTATCCGCTAGACGCTGCACATCCTGCTCTGTGTCGCCTTTTTCGATCCCCACCAAAACAAGCTGCCCATGATCAATCGCACCAATCACCTCACCGCTCACCATGACGCTAGCATTCAACGCTCGCTGCACTAAAACTTTCACTCTGCACTCCTTTTCATCGGCTATGTTCGCTTTGCTTAAGTATCACCAAACCCCAGATAAAACAAAAGCGCCCGAAGGCGCTTATGTCGCTCATAGAGCCACTTGCGTGACCCCATTTGCTGCTGCTCTTTTTAAACGACTCGAGTGAGTCGCTCATTAAAGAATGGCGATGTCTTACTTACGAGCGTTACGTTTACGTTCGTTTTCAGTTAGGAATTTCTTACGAACACGAATGCTTTCTGGTGTTACTTCTACCAATTCGTCGTCTTCGATGAACTCAAGCGCTTGTTCTAGCGTTTGGCGAATCGGTGGCGTAAGAGTCAAAGCTTCATCCGTACCAGAAGCACGTACGTTAGTCAGCTGCTTACCTTTAACAGGGTTAACAGACAAATCGTTATCACGTGAGTGAATACCGATAACTTGACCTTCGTAAACTTCAACCGCATGGCCTAGGAACATACGACCACGGCTTTGCAAGTTAAACAAAGAGTAAGCGGCTGTTTTACCAGTCAACATACTGATCAATACACCGTTTTTACGGCTTTGAACTTCGCCGTCTTTCACTGGACCGTAGTGATCAAACACACTCGTCAAGATACCAGAACCAGACGTCAATGTTAGGAACAAGCCACGGAAACCGATCAAACCACGTGATGGCATCATGAACTCAAGGCGTGTACGGCCCTTGCCATCTGGTTCCATGTTTGTTAGTTCGCCTTTACGTAGGCCAACTTCTTCCATGATAGCGCCCTGATGTTGGTCTTCAACATCGATTACTACCATTTCAAATGGTTCAGATTTAACACCGTCAATTTCTTTGATAACAACTTCAGGACGGGATACACCCATTTCGAAGCCTTCACGACGCATTGTTTCGATCAATACAGACAAGTGAAGCTCACCACGACCAGATACAATGAATTTATCCGGCGTGTCGCCTTGCTTAACACGCAATGCAACGTTGTGGATCAACTCTTGGTCTAGACGATCTTTGATGTTACGAGTGGTGATGTATTTACCTTCTTTACCAGCAAACGGAGAGTCGTTTACCATGAAAGTCATGCTTACTGTTGGCTCATCTACAGACAATGCTGGAAGCGCTTCAACACAAGTAGGATCACACAAAGTATCAGAAATACTTAGACCATCGATACCATTGATACATACGATATCACCAGCAGAGGCTTTGTCTGTATCAACACGAGATAGACCATGGTAGCCCTTCACGTTTAGTACTTTACCTTTACGCTCTTTACCATCCGCTGATTTTACAACCACTTGTTGGTTAGGAGACAAGCTACCGCGTGTGATACGGCCTACACCGATAACACCAACATAGCTGTCGTAATCCAATGCAGAAACCTGCATTTGGAAAGTACCTTCTGGATCAACATCAGGAACAGGAACGCTTTCTACGATCATTTCGTACAGTGGCGTCATGTCGTCTGCCAAGTTATCTGGATCAGTACCAGCTTGACCGTTGATTGCAGAAGCGTAGATAACAGGGAAGTCTAATTGTTCTTCCGTTGCACCAAGGTTATCAAACAGATCAAAAACTTGATCCATAACCCAATCAGGACGAGCGCCAGGACGGTCAACTTTGTTGATAACAACAATAGGACGCAAACCTTGCTCAAATGCTTTAGAGGTTACGAAACGTGTTTGCGGCATTGGGCCGTCAACAGCATCAACCAATAGACATACGCAATCGACCATAGATAGTACACGTTCCACTTCACCACCGAAGTCGGCGTGTCCAGGTGTGTCTACGATGTTGATGCGGTAATCATTCCACTTGATAGACGTGTTTTTCGCCAAAATGGTGATACCACGTTCTTTTTCTTGATCGTTGGAATCCATGATGCGTTCGGAACCTTCATCTTTACGATCAAGAGTACCTGATTGGCTCAAAAGTTTATCAACTAGGGTAGTTTTACCATGGTCAACGTGCGCAATGATGGCAATATTGCGTAACTTACTAATATCATTAGACATTTTAATTCTCTGCATTAAGCGTAGGCAAAAAGATATATCGCTGCTTGGCTCGAGCAGCTATGCTCTACAAGCGCGTTGGATCTCAGTACGGGGTAAAATTCGCGCAATTGTACCCTTATATTCGTTAAGATCCCATTAAACTAACTAAAAAAGTCAACAAATAATCTTCGAAGGGTATTTGACCAGCGCAAAAACATGGCCAAATTCTATTTACGCCCAGAATTCACTAGGCAATAAACAGACCACTTTGTTCGTCATTTTCTACGGCAAGTAAATCCCAACGTTGGAATGTCCTTTGCCTAATAAGTAGGAAGCATGGATTCGGCTCATTACGCCCTTACCACAATACAACAGATGCATGACATCAGGTTCTAGGTCGTTCCACTGAGAATCCAGTGCGAAAAACGGAATGACTCTAACCGGTCGACCACTGACTTTCAAAGGACGCTTCATCGCTTCATCTGGGTGACGAATATCGATGATGACTTCATCACCAACAGGCATGCGCACTTCTGGCACTTCCCCTTGATATTGCTTATCCACGTCGTCCATTACATTCTGGATCGACATCACGCGCATTTCCTCTACCGCTTTTTCTAGCACAGCAAAGTCAAATTTCGCTTCTTCACGCTCTATACGATGCATTTTTGCTCGCGTTGTCGGTTTTACCGAAATCACCCCACAAAACTCTGGCATGCTGGCCGCAAAAGGCGCGGTACCAATGTCGATGGCTTTATCAATGATTTCTTGCTTGTTGGTGGTGATTAAAGGGCGCAACACCAATTCGTCGGTGACTTGATCAATCACTTTTAAGTTAATCAAGGTTTGGCTGGAAACCTGCGCAACACTTTCCCCTGTTACCAAGGCTTTGGCGTTTACGCCTTCCATGACTTGTGTTGCGGCACGCAGCATCATACGTTTGAGGATAACGCCCATTTCAGCGTTATCGACCTTAGTGAGGATTTCACCCACTACCTCTTCAAACGGTACAGTGACAAATTTTACGTTCAAGCCAGAGCCGTATTTTTCCCAAAGGAAACTCGACACCTGCTTAACGCCAATTTCGTGGGCATCGCCCCCTAGATTGAAGAAACAAAAATGCGTTTTTAAGCCGCGACTCATGGTCAGATAAGAACTGACCGTGGAATCGTAACCGCCAGACATTAATGACAGCACAGAATCTTGAGAGCCAATCGGGTAACCGCCCAAGCCTTCTACGCGTTTCTCAATCATCCATACACGGTTGTCACGAATATCGATGGGCACTAATACATCAGGGTCTTTTAGACGCACGCTGTGAGCACCGGATTTTGCTTTTAGGCAACCACCAATATAACGCTCTGCTTCAACAGAACTAAAATCATGCTGCTTACCAACACGTTTAACGCGCACCGCAAACACCGCATCCTTTAGAACATCGCCATAGGAGACCAAGGCTTCATCGATAATACCGTCAAGATCCACCAGAGGAAATTCACGCACAAACTGAAAATGCGCAATACCGGCTATATTAGAGAGCGCGTCAATAAAGTCGTCACGAAGATCATCACGCTCAGACAACACCTCGATGAAATCCCAATTGCCTGCAACCACCACATCAGCATCGTGCTTTTTTAGCACTAGCTTTATGTTCTGACGAAGTTGTTTGATGAATGACTTTCGTACAGGACGACTTTTGATGGTGATTTCAGCGAAAAACTTAACAATAAATTTCATAGAGAATGCGTTGCATGCCAGGTAATTAAAAACGGGGCACATTATAAAGAAAAGCCAAAGCGGACGAAAACAATATATTCGCACCAATATGACGCAAAAAAGATTAAATCGCACCAAATAGGCACAAAACTTTTTATATTGACCTCTATTGGGGCTATGTAGGTGCGCGCTCATAGGGCGATATTTTTCTATCTTGCTGTTATATAAGGATTTAATTGAACGCCCAAACTTCTGGCACAGCTTGTGCTTAGTAATCTAGCAATAGCGCTTCACCTTGAAGCAATTTTAAATACTATGTCGGAAGAAATTTCGTTTTAATTATTTGGAGAACCAACTATGTCAAACAAGACCCTTGCTTTGATTGCAGAGCACGACGCGAAGTGGGTTGACCTTCGTTTTACCGATTTCAAAGGTAAAGAGCAGCATGTGTCTATTCCAGCTTCAACTGTAGACGAAGAGTTTTTTGAAAATGGTCAAATGTTTGACGGTTCTTCCATTGCTGGCTGGAAAGGCATCAATGAATCCGACATGATCATGATGCCTCAAGATGACACAGTAATTGTTGACCCTTTCACTGAAGAGCCTACTTTGATTGTTCGTTGTAACATCATCGAGCCTTCTACTATGCAAGGTTACGATCGCGACCCTCGCTCTGTTGCACTTCGCGCTGAAGAGTTCCTAAAAGCAACAGGCCTTGGCGACACAGCATTCTTCGGTCCTGAGCCTGAATTCTTCATCTTTGATGATGTTCGCTGGAAAACAGACATGTCTGGTTCAACAGTAGAAATCAACTCTGAAGAAGCAGCTTGGTCTTCTAACAAGAAGATTGAAGGCGGCAACATGGGTCACCGTCCTTTCGTAAAAGGCGGCTACTTCCCAGTACCACCAGTTGACTCTCACCATGACCTACGTGGCGCAATGTGTGGCGCAATGGAATCCATGGGACTAGAAATCGAAGTTCATCACCACGAAGTAGCGACGGCTGGTCAAAACGAAATCGGTGTGAAATTCAACACTCTCGTTAAGAAAGCCGATGAAGTTCAAATCCTTAAGTACTGTGTCCATAACGTGGCACACGCTTACGGCAAAACAGCGACTTTCATGCCGAAACCAATCGTTGGTGACAACGGTTCTGGTATGCATGTTCACCAATCTTTCTGGAAAGACGGCGAAAACCAATTCGCTGGTGATCAGTACGCTGGTCTATCTGATATGGCGCTTTACTACATTGGCGGTATCATCAAGCACGCTAAAGCATTGAATGCGTTCACTAACGCTTCAACTAACTCTTACAAGCGTCTTGTTCCAGGCTTCGAAGCACCAGTTATGCTAGCTTACTCAGCACGTAACCGTTCTGCTTCTATCCGTATCCCATACGTTGCAAGTCCTAAAGGCAAGCGTATTGAAGCGCGTTTCCCTGATCCAACCGCTAACCCATACCTAGCATTCTCAGCAATGTTGATGGCGGGTATCGACGGTATCAAAAACAAGATTCACCCTGGCGATGCAGCAGACAAAGATTTGTACGACCTACCAGCTGAAGAAGCGCTAGCCATCCCTCAAGTAGCTAGCAGCCTAGAAGAAGCGCTTTCTTGCCTAAACGAAGATCGCGAATTCTTGACTCAAGGCGGCGTATTCTCTGATGAGATGATCGATGCTTACATTGAACTTAAATCTGGTGATGCACAACGTGTTGCAATGACAACTACACCACTTGAGTTCGAACTTTACTACAGCTTGTAATAGTAAAAGTCACACATGACTAACGAAAAGCCCCGATTCTATTTGGGGCTTTTTTTTGCCCTCTAAAAAAACACACGTTTATAGTTGCACCAATATGAAGCACAATATCTTTCCAAACCCTGAAAATACTCAATTAAATCAATCTTATTAAGAACTCATTGTTGGTTCGTATTTTGCAGTCAATAAGAGTCACTAAAGAGGCACGACTGTGTATAGCTTATTAATAGATCGTTTATCAACGGCTGTGGTGCAAGTAAACCGCGAGCTAATTATTGAATACTTAAATCCTGCTGCCGAAATGCTGCTCGAAGTGAGCCGTAAACGCATTTACGGCCAAGACTTGGGCGCGGTATTCCGAGAGGATGAAGACAGCGTCACGTCTTTGTATTCTGCCATTGAATCTGGGCACCCCTTTACCAAGCGGGAAGCGGAAGTAGAAATGGCGAATGAGAAAAAGCTATTTTGCGATTACACAGTAACGCCTGTCATGGGCGCCATTAATACCACAGACAGCTTGCTTATCGAGCTTTACCCTAGAGATCGTATGAAACGAATTTCTCTAGAAGACGAACTCATTGCCAACCACCAAACCAGTAAAGAATTGGTGCGCAACCTAGCCCATGAAATTAAAAACCCACTTGGTGGCATCCGTGGCGCGGCACAACTGATCAGCCGAGCTTTCACGGATGAAGCGCTAAAAGATTACACCCAAGTGATTATTGAAGAATCGGATCGCCTTCGCGATCTAGTCGACCGCTTATTAGGACCTCGCCAGTTACCTAAAACCAAAGAACTCAATATTCACCGAGTTATTGAGCGAGTAAAGCAGCTTATTCAAGTGGAGTCAGACGGGCAAATTGAGATCATCCGGGATTATGACCCAAGTATTCCAGACATTATCGGAGACGAATCTCAACTTATTCAAGCCTTGTTGAACGTGTCCCGTAATGCAATGCAGGCCTTATTAGAGCAAGAAGACAATCACCAGAAACAAATTCGCTTAGTCACCCGCGCATTACGACAATTCACCATTGGCGCAAAACGCCATCGTTTGGTGTGCAAAATCAGCATTATTGATAATGGCCCTGGCATTCCTGAGCCCTTATTAAAAACCCTATTTTACCCAATGGTTAGTGGCCGAGCCGATGGCACTGGGCTTGGACTTTCGATTTCACAATCCGTGATCCATCAGCACAACGGAATTATCGAGTGCCATAGCCAACCACAAAACACAGAATTTAATATATTAATGCCCATTGAGACGATCGTCCCAGGCAAGGAGAAAAACACATGACACCACAAGAAACAGTATGGATTGTAGACGATGACAGATCGATTCGTTGGGTACTGGAAAAAACCCTAGAACAAGAGGGCATCCAGTGTCGCTTATTCGAATCCGCTGAAACCCTGGTGGACATTATTGATCATGAGCAACCCAGTGCGATCATCAGTGATATTCGTATGCCGGGCATGGATGGCTTAACTCTGCTCAACAAGCTGCAAAACGACCATCCTCATTTGCCAGTTATTATCATGACGGCGCATTCTGACCTAGAAAGTGCGGTGGCCTCTTATCAAGGCGGCGCGTTTGAATACTTACCAAAGCCGTTTGATGTCGAAGAAGCCGTCAGCTTGGTAAAACGCGCTATTTTGCACCACAGAAACTCCATGCCAAGCCTCGACGAGCCAGTCGAAGAAATAGAAACACAAGTGGACAAGGACATCATTGGTGAAGCGCCAGCGATGCAAGAGGTATTCCGTGCCATCGGTCGTCTTGCCAATTCCAATATTACTGTACTGATTAATGGTGAGTCCGGTACGGGTAAAGAGCTTGTCGCTCAAGCTCTGCATACCCACAGCCCAAGAGCGGCTAACCCTTTCATCGCTCTGAACATGGCGGCGATTCCCCATGACTTAATCGAATCCGAATTATTCGGCCATGAGAAAGGCGCTTTTACTGGCGCCAACACACAACGCCGCGGACGATTCGAGCAAGCCAATGGTGGCACACTGTTTCTAGATGAAATAGGCGATATGCCAGCGGAAACACAAACTCGACTACTGCGTGTATTAGCCGACGGTGAGTTCTATCGTGTGGGGGGTCATACACCAGTAAAAGTCGATGTGCGTATTATCGCGGCGACTCACCAAAACCTTGAAGGCTTGGTGCTAAAAGGCTCATTCCGTGAAGATTTATTTCACCGCCTAAACGTGATCCGTATTCATTTGCCAAAATTAGCAGAGCGACGCGAAGATATTCCTAAGCTGGCACGACACTTTTTAAGCCGTGCTGCCGAAGAACTGGCGGTAGAACCCAAACTGCTGACCAAAGAAACCGAAAACTACCTCACCCGACTGGAGTGGCCTGGTAACGTGCGCCAGCTCGAAAACACCTGTCGCTGGTTGATTGTTATGGCATCGGGACGTGAAGTCCTAGTAGAAGATTTACCGCCAGAGTTACTCTCAGCAACGCCGAGCGAGCAGCCTTTTGGCTCTTGGGAAGAAGCGCTGAAAAACTGGGTAGACAGCGCTTTAGCCAGTGGCCAAAAAGGCATTTTAGAACAAGCGGTGCCAAAGTTTGAACGCATTATGATTGAAACGGCATTAGCCCATACTGCAGGGCGCCGTCGCGACGCCTCTTTATTATTGGGCTGGGGACGCAATACGCTGACCCGAAAAATAAAAGAACTCGGCATAGATAATACCGAACAAGAAGAAGATTAACGCTTCTACTAAAAGATGATTGCAGGAAAATGAAGGCGGATAATTAATTACCGGCTTCCTGCGTCATCTCAATTTTCTTCTGCTTTACCCTTGCTTTTAAACATAACAATCCCATACTACTTAACTAAGTATTATACAAACACTAAATAGGACCTTGTTATGCATCCAACGCTTGAATCTATGGGCATCACCAGTACAGAAAATATCGAAAAATTTACCCTTCGATATGAAAATGGACAAGATGTTTTAAAAGTATATTATCGTCGTGAAAAAGGCTCTCTACTGCCAAAAAGTAAAAAGTTTAAATTCGGCCGATCAACCAAAACCGTATTAGCCGATGGCGGACAACAAACTTACCGCCAAGTACAAGAACCTTCTTTAATTGTGGTTCGTGCGTTAGAAGAACTTGAGCAGATTGTCGGTAAACAACATGAAATCAAAGTTTCTAAAGATGATCTAATTGTTGAGTTAGAACATCTAGAAAAAGTCATGGAAAGTAAAATTGCTGACATCAAAGAAAAAATCAAAGCGCTAAAATAAGCGATTGATGCTCTTTCAAGTCATCTAGTTGGACTCTGGGCTGATTAATTTTTGTTAATCGGCCTTCCCTTCTAGCTCCTCATAAGAAATACCCTTAAAATTCCCTCTGACAATTTTCCTCTTCCTGTCTGAGTGATCTTCCATGAAACTGATACATTCCCCTGAACTACTCGCCGACATCATGCGTCAAGGCGGTGTTGTTGCCTACCCAACGGAAGCCGTTTGGGGTTTAGGTTGTGATCCATTCAACGAATCTGCAGTCAAAAAGATTCTGTCTCTGAAATCACGCGCCATGGAAAAAGGCCTAATTTTGGTTGCGAGCAACGCCTCACATCTTCTTCCTTGGACAAAAACACTGAGCGCAGAATCGGCAACACGACTCACCAGTCGCACGCTTATACCGACTTCTTGGGTAGTTCCAGACACTCACATCGCACCAGAATGGGTCCGTGGACAACACGCCAGCGTGGCCATTCGTCTGTCGCAACATGCGCCAGTTCAGGCATTATGCGATGCCTTCGACGGTGTTCTTGTCTCCACTTCGGCAAACCCAGCTGGGCTCGAACCTGCCATGTCGAAAGAAGAAGTCATGGCTTACTTTGGCGATGGGGTTGATGCGATTTACGATGCTCCTCTTGGAGAAAGCCTGCAGCCTTCGCAAGTGAAAGACTTAATAAGCGACACCTTATTTCGCGCTTAATGCCCTGTTAACACAGTGCTCAACAGCAATAAAAATGGCGAACCCTAATCCATAGAGTTCGCCATTTTTTATTTCTAAGTCAGTAACTTGAGCAAATTAATGTCCGCCTAGATACGCCTCTCGCACTTCTGGATTCACCAACAACTCAGCCCCTGTGCCAGTCAAACGAATTTCTCCGTTTACCATCACATAGCCACGATCCGCCAGTTTCAATGCGTGGTTGGCATTTTGCTCTACCAAGAAAATTGTCATACCTGTGCTGGCCACATCCTTCAAGATTTGAAAGATTTGCTTCACGATAATAGGCGCAAGCCCCAAACTCGGCTCGTCCAACAACAACAGCTTAGGACGACTCATTAACGCCCGAGCAATGGCCAACATTTGTTGCTCACCACCAGACATGGTCGACGCCCGTTGATTGCGGCGTTCTTCCAAGCGTGGAAACAGCTCAAACATACGTTTCATGTCTTCATTCGCATACTGCATGCCGATTGGAATTGTCCCCATCAATAGGTTCTCTTCGACCGACATGCTCGGAAATATACGCCGTCCTTCTGGTGATTGAGCCAACCCATGAGACGCCACATAATGGGCAGACTTTTGCGAAATGTCTTCTCCACGGTAAATAATCTCACCGCTCGAAATACGTGGCTGGCCAAAAATAGACATCAGTAGAGTCGACTTACCGGCGCCATTGGCACCGATCATGGTGACAATTTCACCTTCATCTATCGTTAACGATACCTTTTTTAACGCTTGGATTGGACCATAATGGACATCCACCTCTTTAAATTCCATCAAGGTTGTCATAGGGTCACCTCCTCGCCTTCTTCTGCCCCGAGATAGGCGGCAATTACTTTTGGATTACTCTTGATATCATCAGGACCGCCATCGGCGATCACTTCACCATGATCAAGAACAACAATATAATCCGAAATATCCATCACCATGCCCATATCGTGCTCAATCAATAAGACGGTGGTCTTATGCTGGTCTCGCAAAACACGGATCATTTTCGTTAAGGCTTCGGTTTCCGACGGGTTTAACCCAGCGGCTGGCTCATCGAGACACACTATTTCTGGATTAGTACACATGGCTCGAGCAATTTCTAAGCGACGCTGCTGACCATAAGAAAGCTCTCCCGCTAAACGGTTCGCAAAGTCCACTAGATCAACAACGCCTAGCCAATAAAAAGCACGCTCTAGCGCTTCTTCTTCTGCGAGTTGATAGGCTTTAGTGTTCAAAATGCCGCCCAATAGGTTGCGATTGACGCGCATGTGCTGAGCCACCAATAGGTTCTCTACCACCGACATTTCTTTAAATAAACGAATGTTTTGAAAGGTTCTTGATAAACCTGCACGGTTAACCAAATGTGAGCCGCCAAACATTTTGTATTTTAAGCGCTGAAAAAACGCCACCGGTGAAATAAAGTCAGTGCCTTTAAAAGGTTCACCTAACACTTTGATCACACTGGTTTCTTTGTTGTTGGCAGACAACATGATGTTGCCTCCCGTGGCCTTATAAAAGCCTGTCAGACAGTTAAATACCGTTGTTTTACCTGCTCCATTAGGCCCAATCAAAGCCGATACTGAGCCGCGTTTTATATCAAAGGTCACATCATTAAGGGCCTTAATACCACCAAAGTGCATGACCAAGTTTTCTACTTTAAGGATGTTTTCTTGGCTCATTTAACCGCCCCTTCTCTCGCAGCAAAACCATTTCGAGTCACACGAACGAGACCGCGAGGTTTCCAAATCATCATGACCACCATCAAGATACCGAACAACAGCACTCGGAATTCGGCCACTTCCCTTAACATCTCAGGCAATACGGTCAAACAGAACGCGGCAATAACCACACCCAGTGTTGACCCCATGCCACCGAGTACAACAATCGCGAGAATCAATGCTGATTCAAAGAAAGTAAACGAGGATGGACTAACAAAGCCTTGATAAGTGGCGAAGAACACCCCAGCCAAACCGGCGGTAGAAGCGCCCAACATAAAGGCAGATAACTTAACTAAAACATGGTTTAAACCTAAAGAACGACACGCAATTTCATCTTCTCGCAGCGCTTCCCAAGCACGGCCAATGGGCATTTTAACCAAGCGATGCTTGATAAACAGAACCGCCCAAACCACAGCAAACAGCACCAAATAGATAAACATGTATTTGTAGCCAGAATCGTAGGGCAAATTAAAGAACTCATGGAAGGTCTCACCGCTTGCGGATCGCCGCTTGAACTCCAGCCCAAAGAAGGTTGGTAGTGGCGCAGAAATACCATTAGGTCCGTGGGTCAAGGACACCCAGTTGGTTAACACCAAGCGAATGATTTCACCAAAGCCCAGGGTCACAATCGCCAAATAGTCACCGTGCATCCGCAATACCGGAAAACCCAGTATGGCGCCAGCAAACGCGGCGGCTATGGCTGCAATCGGTAGCATCGACCAGAACCCTAGACCCAGATTTTCATAGCCCAAAGCCAGTGCATAAGCACCGATGGCGTAAAAACCCACAAAGCCAAGGTCCAGCAAACCCGCTAAGCCAACAACAATATTAAGGCCAAGCCCTAGTAGGACGTAAATCAAGCCTAAAATCATTACCGTTAAGATGTACTTAGACGCAATAAAGGGAATCAGAAAACCGATCACCATGACCACAGGGATTACCCAAATCATTTTGGATTTAAAATGCGGAGGATTCACCGTTACGCCATCATGGTTGCTGGCGTATTTAAAGATCATTGCCTTACCTTTTTCGGTTTGAAAATAGTAAGACATAATAAAGCGGCCAACAAAGACAACGCAGACAATCACCGCCACCCGCTGAAAGTCGATATCAAATTTATAGCCGTCAAGAACGACCCCCATAATGGGGCCAAACACCACCAACGCCATCAATGCAGCAACAACGGCATCAGTGAAGCATTGCTTATAATTCATACCTGCTGTTTGACTCATTTATACTTTCTCCACTGCTGGTTTGCCTAGAAGACCACTTGGACGAATAATCAAAATGAGCACTAACAAAGAGAAAGAGAACACGTCTTTATAATCAGAGCTCACTAGACCAGCGAACAAGGATTCAGAAAGACCTAAAATAATGCCCCCTAACATCGCCCCAGGTAAGGAACCAATGCCACCGAGCACCGCAGCCGTAAAGGCTTTAATTCCCATAATAAAACCAATATAGAAATCAAACGCGCCATAATCGAGCGTGACCAACACGCCAGCCAGCGCAGCCATCGCAGAACCAATGACAAACACAGAAGAAATAACCTTATCGGTATCAATGCCCAAGATAGAAGCCATCTTGCGGTCTTGTTGAGTCGCACGACACATGCGGCCCAGCTTTGTCTTCTGAATAATATAAGTCAGTACCGCCATACCAGTGAATGCGATCAGCAGGATCAATAATTTCATGTAGGTGATCTGGACAAATCCATCGCCAATATGGAAGCGGAAGGCACCACTTAATAGGGTAGGCACACCTTGTTGGTTAGGCCCCTGACTAAGCTGTACGTAGTTTTGCAGAATAAGAGACATACCGATCGCAGAGATCAGCACAGAAAGACGACTAGAGTTACGTAATGGTCGATAGGCAACACGCTCTATCACCCACCCATAGGCTCCGGTAATCACAATCGTAAAGATTAACGCACCAAAAATAATGAAAGGAAAAGATTGCACGCCAAAGAAAGTAAGCAGTGCGATTGAAATAGCAGTGAGATAAGCAGAAACCATGTAAACATCGCCATGGGCGAAGTTAATCATGCCAATAATGCCGTACACCATGGTGTAGCCGATCGCTATAAGCCCATAAACAGAGCCAAGAGTTAGGCCGTTGACCAACTGCTGGAGAACGATATCCATCGTATAACCTCGCGGAAATGTAAATCGAAGAACAACTCGCCGATGCACTGAACATCGGCGAGTAATGAACTAAATTAATTCAGCAATTAATCTAATTGGATGTACTTACCTTTATCATTCCACTCATACATAACATAATCCGATACGGTCAAATCGCCTTTTTTATCAAAGCTCTTTTTACCCATTACCGTATCAACAGAGTGAGCATGCAACCATTCCGCGCCTTTGATAGGATCTAAATCCGCGTGTTGTAATGCCGCTGCTGCAACCTGCAATGCCGTGTAAGAATACAGAGTATATCCTTCTGGCTCATAGCCATTTGCTTGGAACTCTTTCACGACGCTTTTGCCTGTTGGGTATGACATTGGATCAGCACCAAATGTCATCATCACGCCTTTCACATACTGTGGACCACCGGCAACGGTAACAAACTCATCAGAAACGATACCATCGCCTGACATAAAGATGGCTTTTGACCCTTGTTCACGAAGCTGGCGAACCAATGGGCCCGCTTCAGAATGCAAACCACCAAAATACACAACGTCTGCATCCACAGAACGAATCTTAGTAACGAGTGCGTTAAAGTCTTTTTCACCACGAGTTAGCCCCTCGTACATGACTTCTTTCGTACCATACGCGTTTAACGATGCTTTCATTGCATCTGCTAAACCTTTTCCGTAGGTGTCTTTATCGTGAATAATCGCCACGCGTTTTGCTTTCAATTTATCAACAATATAACTTGCTGCTACATCGCCTTGCTGGTCATCACGACCACAAACACGGAAAACATTAGGCAGGCCACGATCTGTGATCGTTGGGTTCGTTGACGCTGGTGTTACCATTAAGACACCCGCTTCAGCGTAAATATTTGAGGCAGGTTGAGTAGAAGAAGAACAGAAGTGACCAACGACCGCGACAGCGCCATCAGAGTCAACTAAACGGTTGGCAACAGACACCGCTTGTTTTGGTTCACAAGCATCATCGGCTTTCACCAACTTAATCATTTCACCATTAATACCGCCTGAGGCATTAATGTCTTTTGCCGCCTGCTCAGCCCCTTTCCATAGTTGTTCGCCAAACGCAGCATAAGCCCCTGTATGAGGACCTGCTACACCAATTACCACATCTGCTTGAGCCAGTGTCGCTGCACCTGCTACCGCAATAGAAATTAACGTTTTCCTTACTACCGCCTTTGACATAAGAAGAGCTCCTACTCGTTTTTTTGTTTATCGTTATTATATAAAAGCAAGAAGCGTTCCAAAAATAAGCCACCCCTAAAATGGCATATAAAATGGAACTTTATACGGAATTCCCTAAAGAATGTGCACCGCAATGTAGCAACAGACTAATATTTGAACAGTCCGTGGTCAATAGAGAAGCACTAAAATAGAAAAAATAAACTGCGAGAAGACTTTGAATAGATAAAATTAAACACTGAAAAAATACTATAGAGCGGTGTTTTATGCTCTAAGAAGGCACTTTACTAGGGGAAGGAGTTATCGTAATTAGGCGTAAAATGAGCCAGGATACAGCGCTAAACCACAGGGGGCATCGCAACGAAATGAGGACAGGAGCCAAACTTAGTGAAACATGCTTATGTGAAAATACTAACCGTTTGGACGATAAAATGAAAAGCATTTAAGTCATTAACTTAAATACTTTTCATCGAACAAATTACGGCTTCTGTGGCGTTTTATGAAGCATCTCTGTCAGAGGCACCAATTTTACGCCATCTTTTTCTAACGCCACCAAACGTTTCTTTAAATACGCCATCGTTTCTGGATAAGGATGACCAATCGCGAGGGCTTCACCGTTACGTTTTGCCAATTTGATCAAGCGTGAAAACTGCTTATCTATGGCTTTTTCCATGCGAATATTGTCTAAAAACACATCTCGACTGGTGGTTTTCAAACCATGACGTTTGGCTGTTTTTTCTGCCACACTGTGGGACGACGTCAGGCTATCAATGAAAAACAAAGAGCGCCCTTGCAGCACTTCCATGACCCAATTCATAGAGTTTTGCTGCGCTGTTAACAAGCTCCCCATGTGGTTATTTACCCCTTTAATACCGGGCAAACTGTCGATGTCTTTCACCAAGGCGGTCTTGAGTTGTTTCTCTGTCATTTTGACATACAAACCACCCGGCCCAAGCTTAAGTTCGCGTACGTTCTCCATGGGAGCATGCAGTATGGTTACACGCTGTTGGGCTTTGGCTTGCGTTGCTGTCTCATGAGCAAAAGGGGTTAACGGCAGTATGGCTAACGCCACATTTTTAGGCAAAGCCAGTGCGGATTTCATACCTTGTCGGTTGTACCCCAAATCATCAATTAAAATAGCAATTTTAGGCAACGGCTTTTTAGGCTTGGTCTGCGCGAGATGGCTTCCTTTTGGCGCTATGGGAGTGATTGGATGCCAAAATGGCGGCACCGATTTTAACGGAACAGCCAGTGTCTCACTTTCCTCTGGCGACGCCAAATCGTTAACAATAGGGCCAAGCCAATGTTCACTGGCGTCTGACCAGCTTTCTTCTTCAGCGGTTATCTCAAAATCCGATGAGGCGCTTTTCAGCACTAACGGCCCCATCATAGCAGGCTGTTCGGATGTTGCTGACTGAGCCTGATTCCCCATCAAGCCAACCAAGATAAGAGCGCACCACAGCGCGCCCTTCTTGATGTTTATTACATTCACAGTTTTGTCTCTCAAGGGTGATGATCAAAGGTCGGTAAGGTTTTTAAAATAGTCAGCGCTTGGAATAGCTGAAAATCGCTTTTCGCCAGATCGCTGAGCTTAAACTGCTCCGCTGTATTGGTTCTGTCCGCGCCACCAGTGCCATTACTAAGATGACCTTTAAGCTCCGCTTCTTTCACCACAAAATGATCTTTATTAAGCGTTAAGGTCGCTTCGGGGACCACCAAATCAGGCGTAATGCCTTGCGCCTGAATAGAGCGACCATTAGGTGTGTAATACAAAGCCGTGGTGAGCTTTACGGCGGCCCCATTAGACAAAGGAACCACGGTTTGCACTGAGCCTTTACCAAAGCTCTCTGTGCCCATGATCAAGCCGCGCTGATGATCTTGGAGCGCACCTGCCACAATTTCAGACGCAGACGCAGAACCATCGTTAATCAACACAACCAAAGGCGCCTTAGGTAATAACGTGTGCTTAGTCGTGGCTCTAAATTGGCTTTTAGACAGTTTATGACGCCCATCTGTGTAGACAATCATGCCTTTATCAATAAAGGTATCGACCACACCAACCGCCGCTTGCAGCACCCCACCTGGGTTATTTCTCAAGTCCAACACAACGCCATTAATTGGCTGTTCTTTTTGCAGTTTTTTAACGGCTTTATAGAACTCTGTGTCGGTATCACCTTGGAACTGCTTAATACGCAAATAAGCAATGCCTTTGCTTAACCATTTACTGGTGACACTCTCATCTTCAACCAAGCGGCGCTCTAGACTAAAGTGTTTAATCTTGCCGCCCCGCTCAATGTCTAAGGTGACCTTAGTCCCTACTTCACCACGCATTAAGTTCATCACGTCTTGAAAGCCGAGATCACTAATATAGGTGGTGCCAACTTTTACAATCACATCCCCAGGCAAGATGCCCGCTTGTTTGGCTGGTGAACCGTCAATTGGCGAAACCACGGTTAACTTGCCGTCTT
This sequence comes from Marinomonas sp. NPDC078689, assembly GCF_044542435.1. Classification (NCBI taxonomy): domain Bacteria; kingdom Pseudomonadati; phylum Pseudomonadota; class Gammaproteobacteria; order Oceanospirillales; family Oceanospirillaceae; genus Marinomonas; species Marinomonas sp. NPDC078689. The sequence continues at coordinate 68,594 of NZ_JBITUJ010000007.1, forward strand.
TCATCTCAACTTCAACACCAACCCCGGCATAGTTGCCAGAAGTCAGGTCTTCAAAGTCTGCCACTTCGTCTTTCGTCAGGTACTCAGAATGGGGATCCAATGCCGACACCATTCCCTTTAACGCTTTATTTAAGATCTGCTGATCCGATAAATCGTCCACATACCCTTCGCGAATGGTTTCGAAGGTTTCTACAAAAGACTGTATTTGAGAAAGGGGTAACGGCGATGCATGGCTATCGACTGGCTTATCTGCGGCCATACTCTGCTGCGCAGAAAAGGCCATCAGTAACAATACTAGACCTCGCTTCAAGGGGTTCATCATATTTTTTCCTGTTGTTGTGCCATGTATACAAAAACACATTTATTGCTACTAGGGGTCAACTAGACCGTACCCAAGAGAGCGGTGTTAAAGGTGCACCATTGTGTCTAATGGCAAAAAAGAGAGCCGCGTCCGAGCGTCCACCTGAGCTGCCAACCGTCGCAACCACATCATTACTATTCACCCATTCACCCACTTCTTTTAACAGGCTCTGGTTGTAACCATAAAGAGACATATAACCATCTCCATGGTCAATAATCATTAAAAATCCGAACCCTCGTAACCAATCAGCAAACACCACTCGACCATTAAAAATAGCGTGTACCTGTGTGCCTTCTTTGGCCTCAAGGGTCACTCCGCCAAGGTTTACCTTGCCGTCAGTGGGCAAACGTACGAGTTTTCTTAATGGGCTTACTAGCTTGCCCTTCTGTGATGAGAAAGGCACGTCTTGGTCTGGCAGTTTCACATCTGCCAATGCTTCTTCTAGGCGCTTCAGCATTTCTTTAAGATCTTGTTGGTTTTGCGCCAAACGCTGAGAACGCTGATTGCCTTTTGCTAAATCTTTATCCAACTTAGCCAATAGGGCGCGACGCGCGGTTTTCTCTTGGCTGAGTTGATTGCGTTGTTCTATTAATGAGGCTTCTTCTTGGGCTTGTTGAGCGCGTTTCTGGCGCAGGCTTTTTTCCACCAAATTGAGGTCATTCACCTCATTCGCATAGCCATTAATAAGGGATTGTCGAGCCGTTGAGAAATAACGATTGTATTGCAGCAAGCGCATCGAGGTCGCGGTGTCTGACCCATTGAGCAGCAACTTAATGCCTTCTTGCTTACCGGAACGATAAACCGCCCTTAATTGGGCGGCTATTTGTTCGTTTTGTTTTTGGATACTAAGCTGAAGAGTTTGCTGCTGCTGCTTTAGCTGGCCAAGCTGCTTTTCCCCCTTCTTCAGGCTGTCTTTCAAGTTTTGAATCTTGTTAAGCAATCCCTGAATCGCCTTCTCTTTGCCTTCTAATTCTTTTTCCACATCAGAACGCTGAGACTTTGTATCCTTCAACCAAGCATTCAGCTTTTTCAAATCTTGCTGCAATGCTTGAATTTGCTGTTTGGCTTCTTGTGGCGTTTTAGGCTCCCCTGCTGCCCAGCTCACACTGGACAACAAGAGCAATACGACACAGAACACATGACGACATAATAAAGTCATCAATGCCTCACTGGCGTGTGAGTAGACTAACGCCACTCATTTCTTCAGGTTTTTCCATGCCCATCATGTCCAACAAAGTCGGTGCGATGTCACACAAAGAACCTTCTTTAAGACCAAGACCTGGAGTGGGAGAGAAAAGTACCAAAGGAACAGGACCAATCGTATGAGAGGTCAATGGCTGAGACCCGTCATTGCTTAGCATTTGCTCAACATTACCGTGGTCTGCGGTGACCAAACATTGGCCGCCATTCACTTTCAACGCCGCCATAATTCGGCCTAAACATGCGTCTACCGCTTCGACCGCTTTCACCGCTGCATCGAAAATACCACTGTGCCCAACCATATCGCCATTCGCAAAGTTACAAATAATGGTGTCGTATTTGCCCGCTTCGATCACTTCCACCAGTTTATCTGTGACTTCTGGCGCGCTCATTTCTGGCTTCAGGTCATAGGTGGCTACATTAGGAGAGGGAATCAATTCACGATCTTCCCCATCAAACACCGCTTCTTCGCCACCATTAAAGAAAAAGGTAACGTGGGCGTATTTTTCGGTTTCCGCAATGCGCAGTTGTTTTTTACCAGACTTAGAAAGTACTTCGCCTAGGGTGTTGCTCAACGCCAATGGCGGGAAGGCCACATCGGCAGCAATGTCTGAGGCAAATTCTGTAAAGGTCACGAACGACGCGTACGCAGGGTGCGCTTTACGCTCAAAACCGGCAAATTCTTGCTCAGTAAAAGCACGGGTTAGTTGGCGCGCACGATCCGGACGGAAGTTCGCAAATACAATCGCATCGCCATCTTCAACTGGCACAGGCTCGCCAATGACGGTCGCTTTGACAAACTCATCATTTTCATCTCGCTCGTAAGCGGCTTGAATCGCTTGTTCTGCAGACTCGGCTTGGAACTGGCCTTCACCTAATACGATCGCGTCGTAGGCGGTTTGCACACGATCCCAGCGATTGTCTCGGTCCATTGCAAAATAACGACCCGTTAAGGTAGCGATTTTACCAACGCCCAATTCCGCAAGCTTGGCTTCTAATTCCATAATCGGTGTTTGTGCTGAACGCGGTGGCGTATCACGGCCATCCGTAAAGCCATGAACATAAACCGCTTTGGCGCCACGTTTAACGGCTAGCTCACACATTGCCATGATTTGCTCATGATGACTGTGCACACCACCGTTCGAAAGCAAGCCTAGAATATGCACAGCTTTGCCCGCGGTAACCGCTTTATCGACAGCATTAACCAAGGCCGTATTTTCAAAAAACGAACCATCAGAAATGGCTTTACCAATACGAGTAAAGTTTTGATAAACCACTCGACCCGCACCTAGATTCATATGGCCAACTTCAGAGTTGCCCATCTGGCCTTCTGGCAAACCAACGGCCAAACCCGATGTTTTGATTAAGGTGTGCGCGCGGTTCTCCCACAAACGATCCCAGTTAGGCGTGTTTGCTGCAGCAATGGCATTCGATTGGGAAGTTTCGCTGTAACCCCATCCATCAAGGATGAAGAGTGCGGTGGTCTTTTTATTCATGGTAATGTGTCCCGTAAATTAAACATGACGATGGTTCGATACTATCACAGGCGTGTAATTTAGTTACAGACTGACAACACTATTCCGCTTATTAATTCTCTTTATGATCGGGCTTGTTTGGCCAACAACCAATCTCGAAAAGTCACCACTTGCTCTAAATCGGCTTTGTCGGCCGGATAAGACAACAAGTATTCATGGGGGGTCGCCACTTCATCACCAAAAGGCGCAACGAGATCACCATTGTTTAGGCTGCCTTGCGCCAAGATACTCGGAATGACCGCCACGCCCATGCTGTTTTTCGCCGCTTCAATCAGCATATGAAAATGCTCAAACGAGGTGCCAGCAAAGGAGCCGCTTTCTAATCCCTGCGCCACCATCCAATCGGGCCAAGCATTAATACGCGCAGACGAGTGCAGTAAAGGGAGCTTAACCACGTCGCTGCATTGCCATTGCCCATCAGTTTGCTGGTCTTGATATTGCGCTAACAAAGCGGGAGAGCACACAGCGACGACTTTCTCTTGCATCAGCTGATGCGAGACAGCACGAGGCCAATGATCGCCACCATAGTGAAGAATGATATCGATACATTCAGGGTCGATTTTCGCCGCGTCATCGAGGGAACGAACTTTGATTTGAAACTGTGGGTACGTTTGCTGGAATTCAGCCAATTGAGGAACCAACCAATGGGAAGCAAAGGTCGGCAACGCCGAAATGGTCAACGTAGTTTTTTCGTCTTCTCTATGCAGCATGCGCAAACACGCATTCTCCATACCATCGAGTAAGGGTACGACTTCTTTGTAATAAGCCGCCCCAGTGCCAGTAAGAACTAAGCGTTTGTTTAAACGAATAAATAAGTCACGAGATAAAAACTCTTCCAGATTACGAATCTGACGACTCACAGCACTTTGAGTTAGGTGTAACTCTTGTGCCGCGCGCGTAAAGCTAAGGTGCCTAACCGACGCTTCAAAACATTTGAGCGCGGTTGACGACGGGATATATCTCCGCATTCTTTGGCCACTTCATTCTAAGGTGATAGAGGGATAAAAATATACTCTACCTTAAGCTTATTAGGCATACAAAGGAATGCCCTAAAATTGCGCATTCCTTCATTTTTATTGTCAAATCATCCGATTAAGCTAATCAAAAGCATGTGTTTTTTGGCCTAGGTGATAAGTGTGTGCGCCCACTTCGTAAAATAGACGTTTCAACTCCCGTAATGGAATATCGCGCAGCATGGTAGTGGGCACAGACAAAGCGTCTCGTTTCCCTGCAAACCACTCCGCCAGCTCTTTCCCCATCATGGTGCCCGGGCCAATACCACGACCGCTGTACCCTGCAACACTGAACAGCCCGCGCTGTAATTGCTGACAATGGGGCAGATGATCCTCACTGTAGGCAATTTTGCCACTCCACGAATACGCCCATTCCACCTTATTCAAAAACGGAAACAACTCAAACACTCGTTGAGACGCCCAATTAGATAAGGCACCGCCTTCTCCGCCCATACCACCAAAAATCAAACGCCCTTGCTGGTCAAGCCGAAAAGAACTCATCACAGTACAGGTGTCCCATACCCCTTCACCGTTCGGTAAAATCTGCGCTAGCTGAGCGGGCGTTAACGGTTGGCTGGCTAACTGGCTGTAAAAGATGGGCACAAATTTACGCGCTTGCTCCTTTACCCCATGTTCGCTGTACGCATTGGTCGCCAGGACGACTTTTTGGGCGTGAACTTCACCATCTGGCGTATTCACAATCCAGCCCTCTGACGAAGGTTGCACGCTGCTGACGGGAGAGTGATCAAACAACAAAGCCCCCTCTTTTAGGGCCGCCTTTGCCAACCCACGAGCGTAGGCTAATGGCTGAATCGTGCCGGCCCTAGGGTCGAACAATGCAGAATTAAACTTGCTTGAACCAATGCGCGCTTGGGCTTCTGCGGTGTCCAGCAATTGCACGGGCGCACCGCGCATTTGCATTTGTTCACAACGGCGCTGTAATTGCGCCAAACCAGGTTTGCCCACGCCCGCATGCAAAGTACCATGGCGTACCGCTTCGCATTGGATTTGATACTTTTCGATCAAGCTAAACACCAACTCGGGGGCGTCTGCTAAGGTGTTATATAAGGTTCGTCCCGCGTCCGCGCCTATGGTTTTATCCAGTTGATCTGGCTCCAGCCAAACCCCAGCATTCACCAAGCCCACATTACGGCCAGAACCACCAAAACCAATTTCTTGCGCTTCAATAACCGCAACAGACAAGCCTAACTGAGCAAGGTGAAGCGCCGCGGATAAACCAGTAAAACCGCCACCAACAATCGCCACCTGCACCTCGTGACGCCCTTCTAAAGGCGCTAATTTAGGGCCTTCTGGTGCACTGGCCCGCCACAAAGAATCACACACAGATTCCAGCATACTCACGACCTTAAAGCCGACGACAACGGCCTTAGAAATGGATGGATGAATAAACAACACACCTTACTTGGGTAAGGCTCACAATAAACGGCGAGCCAAACTCGCCGCGTATTGCACTATGCTCGCAACCTAGCCTTACTCAAAAACAATGCCTTGAGCCAATGGCAGATCGCCACCATAGTTAATCGTATTGGTGGTGCGACGCATGTAGTTTCTCCACGCATCCGAACCAGACTCACGACCACCGCCGGTGTCTTTTTCGCCACCAAATGCACCACCGATTTCAGCGCCAGAGGTGCCAATATTAACGTTAGCAATACCGCAATCTGAGCCTGCTGGCGACATAAACAATTCCGCTTCACGTAAACGTTCGGTGAAGACCGCAGAAGATAAGCCTTGTGGCACTTCATTTTGAATTTCAATCGCTTCTTCGAAATCACTGTACGTTAGCACGTACAAAATAGGCGCAAAGGTTTCTTCGTGAACAATAGGGGCGTCGTGAGCGATTCGTACAATGGCGGGTGCCACATAAAAACCACCCGCTGGCACGCCATCCGTTACGCGTTGTCCGCCACAAATGATTTCTCCACCTTGTTGTTTCGCGGTTTCTAACGCCGCTTGCATGCGTGCAAAGCTGCCTTCATCCACCAAGGGCCCGACTAAAGTGCCTTCTTCTAATGGGTTACCAATCGGTAATGAGGTATAAGATTTCGCCAAACGTGCTACCACGCTATCTACCACAGAGGTATGAGTAATAAGGCGACGTAAGGTTGTGCAACGTTGTCCCGCAGTACCCGCGGCGGAAAACACAATCGCCCGCAAGGCTAGATCCAAATCGGCGGAATCCGACACTATCATGGCATTATTGCCACCAAGTTCTAGTAAAGAGCGCCCTAAACGACCAGCCACAGTCGTCGCCACTGCTCGACCCATGGCCGTTGACCCTGTCGCCGACACGAGTGGGAAAGTATTGCTAGCGGCAATGGCCTCCCCTAAATCTCGACCACCTATCATCACAGACACCGCCGCTTTTGGAATGTCTGGCATATCCGCCAATACATTCTGCGCGATTTGATACATGGCCAAGGCACACAAAGGCGCCTTTTCAGACGGTTTTAATAACACAGGGTCACCACAAACCAACCCAAGCATGGTATTCCACGCCCACACGGCCATCGGGAAATTAAACGCCGTAATCACCGCAACAGGGCCTAGTGGTTGCCATTGCTCCATCATTCGATGCCCTGGACGTTCAGAAACAATCGACAAACCATGCAACATACGAGATTGACCGACCGCAAAGTCACAAACATCGATCCATTCTTGAACTTCACCCAAGGCTTCAGGAACAATCTTGCCCGCTTCTAATGAAATGACTTGAGCCAGCTCTTCTTTGTATTTACGAGCTTCTTCACCAATACGACGCACCAACTCACCACGACGTGGCGCTGGAATGGTTCGCAATACGCTAAAGGCGTCTCTTAGTTCTGCACTGACGCCTTCTAACTGTGCTGGTGTGGCATTGTTGAATTGTGACAAGCGCGCGCCGTCAATGGGGCTGTGCGCAGAAAATTCACTGCCGTCACCCAAGGCTCGTGTATTACCGGTCAACACACTGTAGAAAGTATCGCCCTGTTTTAGTTGATTAACACCCAATGTTTCTAAGCAAGTTAATGACATTCTGAACCTCTGTAATCTTGGTGAAATGACAAATAGAGAAAGCGCTGATGGTCAATTTGCCGCGCTCAAGTCTTTCCAACACCTTACTCAGCTTAGTCAATGATGAGAAATACCGTTTTCCTGAGGGAGGTCTAGTTTTTACCTATAGCCTGCTCCATACTCAGTAAAACACAGGCTTCTGAGGCTCTCTTTATGGACGTTCGATCACTTAGGTACTTCATTGCAGTTTTTGAAGAACGCAGCTTAAGCGCAGCAGCAAAACGCTGCTTTATTGCTCAGCCGTCTATTTCGGCCACCTTAGCGCAACTGGAAGAGGATTTAGACACCAAGCTGTTTGTTCGTCACTCTAAGGGAGTGGCGCCCACAGACAGTGGCACACAGCTCTACCCTCACGCTTGTCGTATGGTGAATGAATTCAGCAATCTCAAAGACATGTTCCGCCACAGTGCCAAACCTCTGGCGCTGTCCATTTCTTTGGCGCCTTTTTTATCTGGCACCTTAATCAGCCAAGTCATTAAAACCATGCTCGATGACATTCCGGGGCTGACATTAAGCTTGGTTGACGCCTCTGAAAGTGCCGACTTACGCTTTACCTGCAGCAACTACATAAACGAAGACGATGTGTTTTACCCACTTTGGGAAGACGATTACGTCATTGCTATGCCGGTTGGCTATTGGTTGGCCGATTACACCTCGCTTTCTATCAAGCAGATCGACAAACAACCTTTTGTCTCACGCACACCCTGCGATATTTTGGAATCTTGGAACTTCATTATGCAAAAGCAAGGGCTCACCACCGATGTTCGCGCACAAGTGAAAACCGAAGAATACGCACTCGATCTGGTGGCCGCAGGCTTAGGCATTTCACTGATCCCAGAACACTCATCACGCGGCCGTGGCGACATAGTATTACGCACGTTAAATGACATTGCGCTGAAACGAGTAGTCGGCCTTGCTCACAGCAAAGAACACAGTTTTCCTGCGTATGTGATCAACACTATTTTAATGACCAAAAGCAGCTTATTTAGCAAAAAAGCCCCGAAGCACCGAGACCCGCATAATTTTTTTGCATGACTAAGTGCGTTTTTACCCTTTGTCGGTGGGTCAACGCATCCAGTAAAGTCGTTATCAACCGTCATCCTATTTTTAGAGGTAAGTTATGCAAGCATCAGAATTTTTCGACTCTCTATGGCAGCAGTACATTAAGGTGACTCCTCAAGCTAACCGTATCCAAGCTTTGTTTAAAAGCCATGGAGAAAGCTTTCTTAATGACCATGTTGCGTTTCGCACCTTCGCTAACTCACCGGTTTCGTTGGCAAAATTAGAGCCTCAGCTGATCAGCATGGGCTACCAAGCTTACGGTGTTTTTCGCTTTGAGAATAAACACCTAGTGGCGCGCTGTTACAAACACCCAGAGCATGACGAATTGCCTAAGATCTTTTTGTCAGAACTACTGGTGGACGAGCTCCCTGACAATTGCCAAGCCATCATCCAGACCATGATCAAACAAATTCCGGCAGACGCTGTTCAGTCGCCAGCCGTATTTTGGTCCGGTACCTTATGGCAGCCATTGTCATTCGACGACTATCAAACACTCACCGAACACAGTGAATACGCAGCCTGGCTATCCACTATGGGGTTACAAGCGAATCACTTTACGGTGAGCATTAATCTGTTAGAAGGCTTTACCAGCATCGAACAGGTGAACCAATTACTGTTAGACCAAGGCTATCGCCTAAATGAAGTCGGCGGTTTAGTAAAAGGCTCACCAAGTGTCTACCTCGAACAGTCTTCCACTATGGCCGACAAGATCGAATACACTTTTTCAGACGCCAAAACCAGCACCATCCCAAGTTGCTTCTATGAGTTCGCGCGTCGTCATAAGACACCAGATGGCGTCTTATTCGACAGCTTTATTGAAGGCAATGCGGATAAAATATTCGACTCAACTAACAGCAACTAACGCCTTTTTATAAAACAGGCGATGTTCCAAACGCCAGCCGACTTTTCGTTCAGTGACAGCAGGATTCTGTCACGCGAGCGGCGAAATAGTCGGCTGGCTTTTTGGTCTGTTTTGCCCGTTCTGAAGAAATCTTTTTCTGAGAATCCACATCCTCTGATAAGGAGTATGTACCCGCTAAGCTGGCCGTGTATAATGCTGGCAGTTTTTTTACAGGTCTTACCGTTATGATGATGAATCAAATTATTGAATTTGCGACTAACCACTGGGAAATGGTCGCGGTATTTTTAGCTGTCCTAGCCACATTAATTTTCTCTGAAACAAAAGGTGGCCCACAAGGATTAACCCCTTCTGCGGCAACGACTCTTATGAACACAGAAGACGCTGTGATTCTTGATATTCGTCCAGAAAAGGAATTTAAAACTGGCTTTATCACCGGCTCTTTAAACATCCCTGCGACTAAGATCAAAAGCAGTCTAGGCAAGCTTGAGAAACACAAAGATGCCCCTATTATTGTAGTATGTAAATCTGGCATTCATTCTGGCCCTAGCTCGAAAGAGTTGAAAAAAGCAGGCTTTAGTAAAGTCTTCAAACTTCAAGGCGGCATCGCTGAATGGCAGTCATCTAACCTTCCTCTAGTGAAGAAATAAGAGAGACTATTATGGCAACAGTAACCATTTACTCTAGTGACTACTGCCCGTTTTGCACTCGAGCAAAGCAGTTACTTAGCACAAAAAACGTCGCATACGATGAAATTCGTGTGGATGGACAACCTAAAAAACGCCAAGAAATGATGGAAAAAAGTGGTCGTCATACGGTTCCTCAGATTTGGATCGGTGAACAACACGTTGGCGGTTGTGACGACTTGTTTGCGTTAGAACGTGAACAAAAACTGGATGCCTTGCTTGCTCACTAAATAAAGCGGCAAAAATAGCATCCGGAAAAATAACAACGATATCGCTGTCTAGGACAGTAAATCGGAACACTCTTCATAAGAAAAAGGAATAATAATGGCTGATAATAACGAAGCGGCAGTAAACCAAGAAGAACAAGGTCCTCAGCTTTCTTTACAACGCGTATTTCTAAAAGACATTTCTTTTGAATCTCCACGCTCTCCAATGGTTTTCCAAGAAGAATGGCAACCTGAAGTGGCCATGGAATTGAACACTCGCAGTCGCCAAGTGGGTGAAAGCGTTTATGAAGTCGTGTTAGATATCACTTTGAATGTGAAAAATGCCAATGAACCTGCTTACCTTGTGCAAGTTCAACAAGGTGGATTGTTTGTCATTGCCGGTCTAGACGATCTGCAATTACACCACGCATTAGGCGCTTTCTGTCCAGCAACATTGTTCCCTTATGCACGTGAAAATGTTGATGCGACCATTGTTAAAGGCAGTTTCCCTGCCGTGATGCTAGCGCCAATCAACTTTGATGCGCTTTACTTAGAAAATCTTCAGAAACAACAAGCTGAAGCAGCCACAACACAATAACCCGTGTGCACGTTTTTTGCTTATAAAAGGAGGCCCTGTGCCTCCTTTTTTGTGGCATAGTAGTCGTTAGATGCGCTCCAACAGTAACCATTAACTTGGCGTTTACCCATCATGACGAAAAAAAAGAAAAAGCCTTGTCCATATTGCCTTAAAGCTCGCTGGCTTTTACTTTACTTAGCCTGCATGGCATTGATTGGCGTTCTTTTTATTAACCAATTTCTAGGCAAAGGGCATTAATGTTGAAGTGGGCTATTATTTGCGTAACGTTCACCCTATTGACGGGTTGCGCGACCTATAAACAGGAAATAGACCAAGGCTTAACCCTGGCCAAACAAGGCGATTGGAAAAACGCGGAAAACCAACTCACCAAAGCGTTGCACGACAGCCCCCATGACCAGTTACTCTATTTCCTTGAAACGGGCGCATTGGCGCAGAATCAAGGGGATTATCAGCGCAGTAACGCCTTGCTGGAACAAGCCGATGAGCTTAGCGATACCTTCTTCCAAAAGAGCTTCAAAAATCGCGCTTGGGCACTCTTAAGCAACCCAAGACAAGAAAATTACCATGGCAGTGGCTTAGAACGAATCTACATCAGTTATCTTAAGTCTCTCAATTACTTAGCCTTATCAGAACAAGCCACTAATCGTGAGCAACGCGACAAACTACGGGACTCCGCTCTGGTAGAAGCCCGCCGCATCGACAATAAACTCAATGAGATTCAAGCACAGAAACCCAGCTACCAAGATTTAAACGCGAAACAAGACCAAGCCTTTTATATGAAAGCGCTCAGCTGGCTGGGTAACTTCTATAATGGCGGTCGCAGCACCGAAGAATACGCCTATCGCGATGACGCTTGGGCGCGTTATTTAGAAGGTCTGCAATATGAGATCAGCAAACAATACGACGACGCTCGTATCAGCTATCAAGACGCCGCCAAGCTCTACGAAGCAGGTTACGCCAAACAATATAGCCTGTCTGATATGACCGCAGAACGCGCCTGGCTAGACACCATACGTATGATGCGTAAGGGCGGAGGCTGGAGCCAAGATGAAATAAATAAACTCATCAAAAGCAAACTCTCTTTGCCGATGCAAACCGTACTGGACAGCTACAAAAAAGACGACGCAGAGCTCGTCATTCTCGAACACGAAGGCTTTATTCCAGACAAAAGCGAAATGTCGCTGCGTCTGTACGCCGACCCGAATGCCTATTCCTTGGTATTACAGCCTGTAATCGGCGGCAGCCACCAGCAACAAAACGATGCTTTTCGCTGGTTTACCATGGTGTATTCAGACATTAATCCGCTTAACTTGATCGCCAATTACAAAGCGGGTGGCGCTTGGGGCGCCGTCAGTGGTGTCTTCACCAAGCGCGTCATTATCGGTCCGGCGGTGTGGAAACAACTCGAACAAGCCCATTTAGACACGCTACTAACCCAGCAGTTTATTCGCGTCACCGTGCCCTATTACACACGTTTTACACTCGACCACCAAACCCCTATATTGGCATTAAACGCCAGCGGCACAGATAAAGACACGGCCAACAGTACTGGTAAAAGTACAGACAAAAGTACAGACCAAAACTCTGACAAAAGTACAGATAAAACCGAGCCGGCGAGCCAAACCATCCGCATGACATCCCTGGCGGATATCGCCTTTCAAGAACAGCTGTTTGAAGCACAGCGCGACATATACGAAGGCTTGGTTCGTGAATTATTACGCAGTTGGCTCGCTGATCGGGTGGCGCGAAGTGTCAAAGATGATACCGCCAGCTTGATCCTCAGCTTGATCGGCCAAGTGTCTGTGTTCGCCTCTTCGGCTGCCGACACGCGCAACTGGCTCACCTTGCCTGCGCAAGTGCGTTTAACTCGTAAAGCAATACCAGCTCGCCCTTACGAGCCAACTTACTCGGTAGACAAGCAACATTTTTCATTGGGGAAAATTGTGTTAAAACCCAATGAAATAAAAGTGTGGAACTTACGTAACCCAAACTAAACTGACGACTCTAAACACCTAAAATTTTAGGTAAGTAAATAAGGACTCTGATCATGCGCCTATTAGCTCAATGGAAACATTTAATTGTGATACTGCTCGCCGTTACCTTAGTAGCCTGCTCGGGTAGTGTTAAACGAATCGACACGGACAAAGAAGTGGCGGTTTCTGATCGCTGGAACGACATCGATTCTAAATTGGTCGCCGATGCCATGATCAATGACATGTTGAGTTTCCCTTGGTACCGAGATTACAACTTCTCGAAAAAAGGCAATCCAACCGTCATTATTCAGACCATTCGCAACAAAAGCTCAGAACATATCCCTGTGGATACCTTTGTGAATGACATCAAACGCAGCCTGTTACGCGCGGGTAAAGTGGACTTTGTGGTGTCTGGCGAAGAACGTGAAGACATTCGTACCGAAAGAAGCGATCAAGAAATGAATGCCGCTCCTGATACTGTGGCGAAATTCGGCCTTGAACAGGGTGCCGGCTTTGCTTTGTCTGGCACCATCAACTCCATCGTCGATTCGAACGGTGACGAGCGAGTGACCTTTTATCAAGTGGATTTAAAACTGATCGACATGACAACCAACCGAGAAGTATGGAATGGTCAGAAGAAAATCAAAAAGCTGGCGACTAAAGGTGGTTTCTTCTAACGATGAACAAAGCCTCCTTGTTTCGATCTTTTAGCTGGCTGCTCGTCGCGTCCTTTAGTCTCGCCAGCTTAACCGGCTGTATCAGCGCATTGAGCGGCGACAGCCTGGTCAAGACAGACTCATCCGATGTGCCTGATTGGGTCTTGTCTCCGCCCAGTGATCGCTCTCACCTATATGGTGTTGGCAGTGCGCCACGCATCGATAATCTCGCGTTGGCGTTCTCACAAGCAGAGCAAAACGGCAATGCACAGATTGCCCAACAGCTGCGTACCCAAGTGAGTCAGGTTAATACCCAAGACACTCAGGTGTCGTCGACCTCAGGGCAACACGAGCAAGTCGTGCGGATACAAAGCGCGTACACCCAAGTCAAAACCGCGCCCATTGAACTAGAACAAACCGTCAATGAGCAACGTTTCGCAGGCGCCGATTACGTCTATGTTTTGCAGTCCATTGATCGCCAACGCATCATCGCAAAATTAACCGCTATGCTAAGCGACACCGACGACCAGATTCGCAGCGCGGCGGCTAGGTTAAGCACCACCCCTGAGCAAACGGCAGCCGTAAAAGACTGGCGCACTTACATGGGGTTGATTCGCCTATTCGCCCAACGTAAAACCTATCAGGATGAGCTCAGTCTCTATTCGACTCAAAATGGGTTAAGCGGTCGTGCAGACAAAGGCTTACAAGCCACGGAGCGTCAACTCAATCAAGCACTAAGCCAGTTTGGTTTTGATATTTCTGCCACCGAGCAAGGTCATTTATTGGCAAGTGAATTGTCCAAATATGGGTTGGTTGCAAAACAAGGTGGTGTGTTTCGCTTATCCTCTAAAACCTCCAGCCATAGTCAGACACAAAGTGGGCGCTATTATGTGTTCCAAGAAGGCACCTTGTCCCTTATTGGGCCTGACAATGGCCACTTGGCATCTTGGAATCTGAGTGCTCGTGGAATAGATAAAAACCAGCAAAGCGCAGAAAACAAAGCCGCTGAAGATTGGTCGCAACAAGCCATCAGCACGTTATTTAGCTGGCTGACCAGCCAGAAATAAACGTCTGGGTATCATGGCCAGACGGCAGCTTTTCGCCAATTAGTAAGGGTAAAAAAGCGGCCTCTGTTATCCACAGAGGCCGCTTTTGTTTATTTGCTCAACTCGATTTGTCAGTTAATGCACCAAGCCCACAGCAATCACAGGGAAGGCGACAATCAAGGCCAAGCGCAATAAGTCAGAGATCACAAACGGCACCACGCCCTTGTACATGTCTCCCAGACTAATATGCGGCGCCACTGATTTAATCACGAAGACATTCATGCCAACCGGTGGCGTTATCAGCCCCAGCTCAACGGTAATCACAGCCACAATACCAAACCAAATAGGGTCAAAGCCCGCGGCTTCAATCAGGGGATAAACCACAGGAACAGTCAGCAACAGCATGGCAATACTGTCCATCACACAGCCCAGCAACATAAACAAAACAAGCACACACAATAACACCATGTATGGGCTCAGGTTTAAGCTGCCGACATACTCCACCAAGGAGAAAGAAATACGCGATACCGATAAGAAATAACCAAATATTTCCGCGCCTATGATCATAAAAAAGATCATCGCAGACATCACCAAGGTTTCGCTCACGGCTTCTTGAAATTGCTGGAAGCGCATCCCTCTGGCCAAGGCAATAACCAAGGTCGCACCCGCACCCACAGCAGCGGCTTCAGTTGGCGTAAACCAACCGGTGTAAATACCGCCGATAATAAACAAGAACACAGCAGAGAAAGGCAACAAGCCTTTCAAGCCAATGATTTTCTGCTTTAACGTCGTCGCTTCACCAGGGTTCGCACTCTTCGGAAAAAGCGTCACCACCACAGCCACAGTAAGGCCGTACATCACCAAGCCCATGAGGCCTGGCACTATGCCTGCGATAAACATATCGCCCACCGATTGCTCAGTGATCAAGGCATACAACAAGAGCGCAATCGACGGTGGAATCATCACCCCTAAAGTACCGCCTGCCGCTAACACACCACTGGCCAGCGTCGGTGCATAACCGTTTTTCTCCATTTCAGGCAAGGCCACACGAGACATGCTTGCCGCCGTCGCCAAAGAAGAACCTGAAATCGCAGAAAAGATGCCGCAGGAGGTCACGGCCGCCAATGCCATGCCACCACGCCAGCTGCCAAACATGGTTTTAGCGCCTTGGAAGAGCGCCTGTGACATGCCGGCTTTTGAGGCAAATACCCCCATCAAAATAAACATAGGAATAGGACTGAAACTGTAGTTCGACAGAGTCTCAAAGGGTCCGTTTGCCAAAATAGACACCGCAGGATCAAACGCCACAATCCAGGTAAAACCACCAAAGCCGATCAGCGCCATCGTTA
Organism: Marinomonas sp. NPDC078689; assembly: GCF_044542435.1. NCBI lineage: Bacteria > Pseudomonadati > Pseudomonadota > Gammaproteobacteria > Oceanospirillales > Oceanospirillaceae > Marinomonas > Marinomonas sp. NPDC078689. The sequence goes on from NZ_JBITUJ010000007.1 coordinate 84,213, forward strand.
ACGCAATGGGCGCTCGCAGCACAATTAATAGCATCATGAACGCGATGCAAACTAAACCTATCATTGAGGTACTCATGATTCTGCCTTCCCACAAATTAATAAATCGAACGCGTAGACAAACGCAGAAACAGCCAGCATCACGGTTGCGAATGTGGCCACTGAGTAAAAGTAGGTTAATGGGATCATCAGGTCTTGAGTGGTTTCATAACTCATCGCGGCGTCTTCAATGTGTAGGTAAAAACTATATGCCATCGCCGCCCCAAATAGGCCAAAGCAAACACTATAAAACGCTTCAAACATGACCTTTGTTCTGGCTTTAAAACCGTCTGTAAACAGGTCAACAATCACCTGTGATCGGCTGACCGAGTGCGGCAAAATAAACAATACCGTAAACAACAAGCTGTACTTAACCAGCTCTATGCCACCGGTAAAAGTCCAATCCAGCGCGCCATCGGTAAGGGTAAAGATTCCGCGAGTAGCAACATCCACTAAGGTTACAAACATCATGGCGACTAAAAAGAAGCCGCCAATTAGATGCATAAAATGGGTGATTCGCACTATAAAACAGGTTACTGCTTTCATGAAAAGTCCCCAGATAACGCTGTAAAAACAGTCTTCATCATCGCTTATTTACACGCGGTTTGTGATAGTTCGATAGCGCGAGCGTAGACCTTATAAGAGGGTAAGCCTTTCTTTTGCAGCTCTTTTAAGTAATCTTCGGTGGCTTGATACAGCACAGGTTTCCACAATGGGTTTTCTGCACCATCTTTGATGATGTCTATCGTGTCACCCATTTCAATGGCTTGGGCACGTCCTTTCGCATCCAGCTCATCAAATACCTTCGCGGCTTTTTCAGACCATTTCATGCCTGAGTTGTTATCGATGACCTTTTTAAGATCGGCAGGAAGGCGGTTATAGAAGGACTTGTTCATTGTCATCACGAAGGCCAAGGTATAAAGGCCACCCACTTCTGTGTGGTATTTGGTTAACTCGTTAAGTCGGAAGGTATATTGCCCTTCCCATGGCAAGGCAACCCCATCAATCACACCGCGCTGAGTGGATTGATAAGCGTCTGGCGCAGGCATACCAACAGGCTGAGCACCAAGTCCTTCTAATAGTTTCGCGACCACAGAAGTCGGACGACGAATGCGTAAGCCCGCTAAATCTTCTGGGGTTTTAATTTCTTTGTCTGTGGTGTGCAGCACACCAGGCCCATGGGTAAACATAAACAGAGGCTTGGTTTGGCGATACTCTTTCGCAATCAAACCTTCATCGTATAAGCTTTCGACGATGCAAGAGCCTTGCGCAGCGTCTTTCGCCACCCCTGGCAGCTCAACAATTTGTGTAAGAGGGAAACGGTTGGCGGTGTAACCCTGAATAGCAACGGCCACATCAGCAATGCTGTTTTTCACCGCATCGTATTGGCCTGTGGCTTTCGCCAAGGTGCCGGAAGGGTAGATTTGAACGTCTATGCGCCCATTAGATTCTTCTTCTACCGATTTTGCCCACACATGGAACAGCTCTTTACTTTGCCCAGAAACCTCTGGGAAAAAGTGACTGAAACGCAAAGTGTATTCAGCGGATGCGTGTACTTGAGCAATGGCGGAAACGGCTACGGCTGCGACAGCTGTCTGCTTTATTATTTTTCTCATGTTCGACTCCGAAGTATCATTATATTTATTATATTGTGCTGCGATCCTTTGCAGTATTCTCTTTAAAAGCTAACAAGCAAATCCTTAAAAAGGTAATTGATTCTGAGTTTTATCTATTGGAAAAATGAATAGCAAAATCTTATTTTTGAAGGAGGTGTTTTCCTTCCCCTCAAAAATAAAATAAAAATATTTTATAAACCCAATGATTTATAAGACTTTTTAAGAAATTGCAATTTCATACTTTATAATCAACCTCTTTCATTTTTTGTTTAACCTAATGATTTTCACTTGGTAAAATAGGCTCATAAGGCAAGCCGACATATTGCATAGCAATCACTCGGCGCCCTTCTTCTGTTCCCGTATAGAAATTCAACTCAGAACTCATGAATTTTTCAAAGGTTGCGGCGTCTGCGCCATTGACCGATACATCACCAAAATCGTGCATCATATTCGTCATCCACCAAGAGAAACGCTCGCCATTCCACACTCGACGCAAACAAATATCAGAATACTGAGAAATACAGGCGGTATCCTTATGTTGATACACTCGGGTCAACACCTTGTATAAGGTTGCAACATCAGACGCCGCCAAGTTCAGCCCTTTTGCCCCTGTTGGCGGCACAATATGCGCGGCGTCGCCGACGAGAAACAATTGACCGTATTGCATTGGCTCACAAACAAAAGAGCGCAGTGGGGCGATGCTTTTCTCAATACTTGGCCCTGTGACCAACTGACTAGACACATCGTCTGGTAAACGTTTTTTCAACTCTTCCCAAAAATCATCATCGCTCCAGTTCTCCGCTTTGTCGGTTAAAGGCACCTGTAAGTAATAACGGGAACGGGTTGGCGAACGCATACTGGCGAGGGCAAAACCTCGATCTGTTTTGCAGTAAATCAATTCATGGTTAACCGGTGGTGTATCGGCTAGTAGCCCTAACCAACCAAACGGATAAACCCGTTCATACTCAGTGCGAACACTTAGGGGAATAGTTTGACGAGAAACACCATGAAAACCATCGCAACCGGCTATGTAGTCACAATCTAAGCGCTGCAATTGCCCGTCTTGCTCAAAGGTCACATAAGGCGAGTCGGTTTTCACGTCGTGCAAAAGCACATTGCTAGATTCGTAATGGGTCGTTAATCCGGCGGCGGCACGAGCTTGCATCAAATCCCGTGTCACTTCGGTTTGACCATACACCATCACGGTATCACCGCCGGTGAGTTCGGCTAGATCAATGTGCACACGCTTATTATTAAAGGCCAATTCAAAGCCGCTGTGAATTTCACCTTCTTTATCCATGCGCTCATTCACACCCGCTTCACGCAATAAGTCCATCATACCTTGCTCAAGAACACCGGCACGGATACGCCCTAAAACGTAATCCCCTGAAGCGCGCTCAATAATGACATTGTCTATTCCTTGTTTGGCCAGCAACTGGCCTAACAATAATCCTGCCGGACCTGCACCGATAATAGCGACTTGTGTTCTCATTTTTTCTCACCTTATGCTTTTATTTTTTTTCTTTAGCGAGATCATTGCTCGCCATAAAGTGAGTTTATAGTGGCGAATTAAAAGCCCTTCCGTTAGGCACATTATGATCAAAAAATTGTACTTTTCGATCATCTATAGATTTATTTAAGAAATCTATATTTCGACAAAAACCATAGAAAAGGCGTGCTTTTGTGGCTATTTTTAAGTAAAAACAGAGATATTCAATAAAAAGTAATCATAAAGAGCACACGCTTTGGTTTTCTCTTTATTGCACCTTTTGGAAAAATAATAAAAACATGATGACAAACAACAGCATTCCTCACTTTGGTTTATACGGCGAATCTAATTGGATTGATGACCCTGATTTTTTTCATATAGAAGCGATAGAATCTCGCAGCAGTCATTTGGATTGGAAAATCAAAGCCCATCGCCATGCCCAGTTGTTTCAGATTTTGATTCTTAAATCGGGCAGCGCCAATATTCAAATGGATGAACAGCAGCAACACTTACTCGGCAGCTGGGCCATTATTGTGCCTACGGGGGTGGTTCATAGTTTTCAATTTGCTCCCGACACTGATGGTCGAGTCATTACCATTGCCGTGCCTGTGATCGACCGCATCGGCAAAGAAGCCGAACAAATTATCAAACCCTTATTGAATCAGCCAGGCTACATCCCCTTTAACGGGCAGCCATCCATGCTGGGAGAGCTTTGGCCGCTGATTGAGCAACTGGAAAAAGAACTGCAATACTCGCGAGAAGGCCGTGGATTGATGTGTCATTACTTAATCAATGCCATTCTTCTGCAATTGAGGCGTCAGCAACGCCTAAGTGGTGAACAACATGCGGTCATGTCGACGCAAGACCGTCAGATGCAGGCACTAAAAACCCTCATCGAGCAGCACTACAAAGAGCATTGGAGCAGTGATCAATACGCGCAGGCATTAGGTTCCTCTATTAGCCGTTTGAATCGCGCCAGTAAAGCGGTTCTGCAACAGAGCATCCATGACTTAATCCATGGGAGGTTGCTCTTAGAAGCCAAGCGGCAACTTCTGTACACCGGCCAATCCATTGAAGAAATTGCTTATAATCTAGGCTTCAAAGACCCGGCCTATTTCTCGCGTTTTTTCAAAAAGAACACAGGCTATCCTCCAGGAAGGTTCCGTGCGGCCAGCCAGCAGCCGATTCAATAACACAGTAAAAATCACCCTATGTAGAGGGTTGTTGCGTTAACGGTTAGTTTTTCTCAACTATTAGCTGAAAATTGATCGTTTGTTCAAGATTCATCCATTCGCTACTATAAAAAGCGTAAACAAAACACGATTTTTATTTAGGAGATAAACGATGAAAACTGATTACAAATACGACAACCTAGGTAACTTAGACACTGATTACTACGTAGAAAAAGCCTACGAAATGCGCCGTGTTTACCTTTCTCTAGCGTTCAAAAAAGTGGTTTCTGGCATTAAAAAAGTAGTTGTTAGCTTGATCCCTAATCGTTCAGTTCAAGGCCACACAGCACACTAATCATTCGCGTCACCGACTAGTCGATTGCCGTTGTTATCAACAACCGTAATGAAGACTAAACGACCCACGTTCCCGATCGTAAGGTAAGAATAAAAATACCGATCTGGTTACGGGTTCAACCCCCCTCTTAGTAGAACTCTTTTCCTACCCTATTTCTCGCTCTGCTTTTCAAAAACAACACACCCTATTTTAATGCGTTATTACCCCGTTCTGTGACAGCCTATGGCGCTCACTGTGTTCCACCGACTCGTGCCCGACAGACCGTCATCAAACGGTCATAAATACGACATAAACTGATGTGCATCAACAAGCTGATGAAGTGTTAAGACGACGATGAGCACGAACGAGAACAAAATTTTACTGGATAAGATTTTAAATGACGGCTTAATTACGCCGCTTTTTCAGCCCATCTATGATTTATCATCTGGTGCAATTTACGGCAATGAAGCCCTCTCTCGAGGCCCTGAAAACACGCCTTTGTTCACCCCTGACGCTCTGTTTACCTTGGCCACTGAAGAGCATCGACTGCACGAACTTGAGCTGCTTTGTCGCGAGCGAGCACTGACTCGTTTTGCCAAACTGGCGCTGCCAGGACGCTTATTTCTGAACGTGAGCGCGTCTCTATTAAGCTCGCCTTACCATCAAAAAGGCATGACGCTCAATATTCTTAATGACCTTGGCCTCAACCAAAAAGACATCATTATTGAGCTTTCTGAACAGCATCCTTACGACCATAATGGATTGTCGAGAACCAGTGTCGAGCATTATCGAAAAATGGGCTTCCAAGTCGCCATTGACGATCTTGGTGTGGGGTATTCAGGCCTTAGATTATGGTCAGAATTGCAGCCTGACATTGTCAAAATCGACAAGCATTTCATTCATGACATTGATAAAGACGAAATCAAGCGTGAGTTTGTTCGCTCCATCATTACCATTGCCCAACGCTTAGATTGCAAATTGATTGCCGAAGGCATAGAAACACAGCAGGAGTTGGACCAGCTCATCGAAATGGGGGTCACATTCGGCCAAGGTTTCTTTCTCGCTCGACCGGTAGAAAAACCCTCATCACAACCTAACGCGTATTTGGAGAAACACGCCCAACGTCGTGCTGCCTTCAACATTGACCATGCAGAAACAGTACAAACCTTATCAAGAGCCACGCCTAACGTTTATGCCGACAGCCCTTTAAACAGCGTGTCTCTGCTTTTTACCGAGCACCCTGACGTGTTCGCTATTCCGGTTCTAAACAAGGCAGATGAGCCCATCGGCGTTGTCCGACGCTATCAGTTGCATGAGTTATTTTCGACCACCTATGGCCGCGCTTTATACGAATACAAACCTGCCATCACCTTACTTAGTGAAGATGTGCTGATCGTTGAAAGCGGCGTTAGTCTGGCGACTGTGTCTGAGCTCGTCACCAACCAAGAAGCCAATACACTCAACAACGAAATCATCATTGTTCGAGAAGGTAAATTTATTGGTACAGGGCATTTACGCGATCTGCTCAAGCGCATTACCGAACTCAAAATACAAAATGCGACCTACTCGAACCCGCTCACCTTGTTGCCTGGGAATGTGCCAATCCACAAAGAAGTCAGCCTGCGTTTAAAAGCCAAAGAAGACTTCTATGTGGCCTATTTCGATCTCAATGATTTCAAACCTTTTAACGACTACTTTGGTTACTCCAAAGGGGACGCTATTATTCAATTGGTCGGCAACCTTATTAAATATGAAGTGAGTCCTGATGGTAACTTTATCGGCCATATCGGCGGCGATGATTTTGTCGCCATTTTTCGCTCGCCAAATTGGGAACAGCAATGTCGCGCTATCTTGGCTAGGTTTGCTCAAGAAGTTCGTCATTTCTACACACAAGAAACTCTCCAAGAAGGCGGTGTCTGGACGCAAAGCCGACAAGGCGAGACGGTATTTCACCCCATTTTAAGCCTCGCTATTGGGGTGGTGAACCCAAACCCTGATGAATGTGACAACCACCATCTCGTCGCCGAGCTAGCGGCGCAAGCCAAGAAATCCGCAAAGCAAAAAGGCGGCAATTACCTTTACCTTCAGCCTTATCAAAATACCTATTTCACCCCCAGTATCGCTATGTGACAGAACCGTCATCTCACGCTCATATATTTGTCATGAAGCCAGCTTATCTTAGAAGAACATGGCGCTCAGGAGACTTTTATGCAAACGACGTTTCGATCGGTTTTCATCTCAGATGTTCACTTAGGTACTAAGGCTTGCCAAGCAAACCACTTGTTGGATTTTCTGCAGAAAATCTCCACACAAACCTTGTACTTAGTCGGAGACATCATCGACTTACAAGAAATGAAGAGTCGTGCCAATTTTATTGATACGCACACTCAGATCGTTGAACAGATCCTCAGCATGGCGCGCTCAGGCACCAAGGTGATTTACATTCCAGGCAATCACGACGCCTTCTTTAGACAGTTTGCGGGACAAACCTTATCCGGCATCGACATTCGCCTAAACGCCAAACACATCACGGCAGATGGCCGAACCTTCCATGTCAGTCACGGCGATGAGTTTGATCAGATGATCAAAATCAGCCCGCTGATGTTAGCCATTGGCGACCGAGCACACGGCCTGATGCTCTCGCTTAACCAATGGATTAATGGCATGCGTCGTTTAATCGGTTTGCCTTATTGGTCGCTGGCCGGATACTTGAAAACCCATATCAATAAAGCCAAAGAGTTTATTGAGCGCTTTGAGACAGCGGCCCTAAAATCTGCCAAAAACCATCATCTGGATGGTTATATCTGCGGCCATATTCACTACGCCTCGTTTCGCCTTAAAGACGCGACCCTCTATTGTAACGACGGCGACTGGGTAGAACATTGCACGGCGCTCACGGAATCAGCCAGCGGTCAGCTTAACTTGATTCACTGGTCTGAAAATCCCAAGCACCTGGCGTCCGAACCGACGGATGAGGAATGGGCATTTAATCCAAGCCCTTCTCGTAGCTAGAGAACAATAACTGAAGAAGTAAGCACGTTAGCCTGATAACCGCACAAAAATAGGAGCAAGAAATCAAAAAGCAAGGAAGCAGAATAGATAGTATTGCAATTAAATAGCGCACTATCTATTATCTACGAATCCAGAGTTTAGAGGTAAGTCCGCCATGACAGGCGTTCCAAAATTGAACGAGCTTTTGTGTTTCTCCTTGTACTCAACGTCGTTGGCGATGAACAAGTTATACCGGAAACTACTCAAGCCCTTAGGCATCACTTACCCACAATACCTGGTTTTAATTGTACTTTGGCAACATAGATCCTGCTCCGTTTCTACCATTGGAGAACAGCTCTATCTGGACTCAGCCACCTTAACGCCATTACTGAAAAGAATGGAAACAGCTGGCTTAGTCACAAGGCACCGTGCGAAGGATGATGAACGTCATGTCATCATTGAGTTAACTCAGCAAGGGGAAGCTTTAGAAGCCAAAGTAGAAGGCATTATTCAACAAGCGGTCTGTGCTTCAGACCTTTCGTTGGATGAGCTGGCGAAGACCAAAACAGCCATAGAAGCACTGCGACAGAACTTACTCACCCACTCTTAATGGTATAGCCGTTAACTGTGCTGATGTGATTAAGTTCTTATTTTTTGATTATTATATAGCGCGCTATTTAATAGTAGACAATATAAATACAAGATTAGGAGACAGCAATGACAGCATTAAATGATGTTCTTTATACCGCTCGAGCAAAATCAACCGGTGGTCGTACTGGTGAATCTCACTCTGATGATGGCGCATTACAGGTCACCCTAAGCACACCAAAAGCGTTAGGCGGTGCTGGTGGTAATGGCACCAACCCTGAGCAGCTTTTTGCCGCAGGGTATTCAGCCTGTTTTATTGGCGCGTTACAACTGGTTGCTTCGCAACAAAAAGTCACGCTGCCTGCAGACACCAACATTGACGCGTCTGTCAGCATTGGGCCAATTGAGCACGGTTTTGGTATCGCAGCGGACCTAGTTATCAACGTACCAGGGCTAGACAAAGCCGTGGCGGAAAAACTGGTCGACGATGCACACCAAGTTTGCCCTTACTCAAACGCCACGCGCAACAACATTGAAGTCACTCTTAGCGTTAACGTTTAAGCGTTTGCTTTGATCCCAAGATGACATGACCGCCGCCCATTTGGAGCAAGTCATGTAAGCGACAACCTTTGCCTTGATAAGCGACTTGCGCAAGTAATAACTCCGCCGTCGCCAAGGCATCGGTTAACGCATCATGCCCTTGGTATTCCGGTAGCCCATAACGCATTCGACAAGGCGCTAAACGAAAGCCTCCTTCTTGTATTGGTTGACTGCTGCGTGCTGCCTTTGTTCTTTCTATCGCCAGCGTATCCAACCAACTTATGGACAACGAAGGCTGCTTCAGTTGGCGCCACCAACTCCTTAAGAAACCAAGTTCTAACGGTGAATGGTGCATCACTAAGACCTTGTCACGTAACAGCAAACGCAGATAACGGATCACGCTTTCTTCACGACGACCACGGTCTTCTAGGTCGCCATCTGTGATCAAATGAATGCCCACACTGGCGTCCACTTGTGCGCCATCTAACAAGAGATGCTGCGCCGAATCCAACTGAATCTGACCCTGTTTGATCAACACCCATCCAATACTAACAATGTGATCTCGCTTGGCATCCAGCCCACTGGTTTCAATGTCTAATACCAAATATTCCCACTCTTGCCATGGCCGTTTTTCGCTCAACTTATCGCGCCGCCACCTTTTATACCTTGTTATCAAACAGCCAAGCACTAAGCATATCCTCTCGCAAAACGCTGTAGAACAATCTCTTGAGCGTCTTTAATCGTGGCGAATGTCGCCTTCAAATGTTTGCGCTCTAAAGGGCTCAGCACACTCGGATCGAGGTAAGCGCTGGCCTTACCAGATGACTGCCAATGCCGGCGCTGGGCATCAAGGCGCAAGCCATTGAGTTCGTCCCAGGCGTCGATTAAGTTGCGGGCGGTGTCGGGAGTAATCAACTTCTCACGAATCGCTTGCTCTAACCGCTCAATCGTACCCACTCGATACGTGCGGCACGCCAACCCATATAAACGCGCAATATCATTGATCAGCGCCAAGCCCTGATGTTTCAGATCCAGCTGGTGTTTATGCTCACCAGAAGACTCTAATAAAAAATGACGGAAGAAACCCAGCGGCGGTTTTGAAGCGAGAGCACTGCGCGTTAAAGAAGCCAAAAACAGACTGTTCTTAGCGACGTCTTTTTGCACTTCGGTGATCAAATTCGCCACCGATTCGTCATCCCCATACACACAACGAATATCAAAGAAAATACTCGCGTTCAGTAACGCGCTAGGGGCAGCGCTGGTTACCCAATTAGAAAATACCTGACGCCACTGTGCCGCCGTCATCCGCCAGTCTGGGTTGCTTGCCATAATGTTCCCAGGGCACAAGCGAATACCACATTCCCCCAAACCTTCGCAGACAAAGGAGGCCAAGGCCGCAAAGTACTCTTCTTCCGTTTGCGTTGGCGCTCTCGACAGCATCAAGCCATTGTCTTGGTCACTGCCTAATGACTGATCGCTTCGCGCTTGAGAACCAAACACCAAGAACTGAAACGCCATCGGCGGCTTCCCGAGCGTCTTAATGGCTAATTCAATCAAGCGGCGGGTCAGATTGTCACTCACTGCGGCCAATACCTTGCCAATGTCCGCCGGTTTCATGTCCGTTAAAATCAGATTCACAATCAAAATAGGCCATTGCTTGCACACCCGTGCAAGGCTGTCGACACTGGCCTGCCGATGAATCTGGTTAATCAATAAAATGGGGCTCAACTCTTGGTGGCGCAATAAATCCGCCGCCGTCACCATACCGACCGGAAGGCCTTCGGCAGAAACCACTGGCAAATGGTGAATATTGTGTTCGCTCATTAAGGTTTGCGCCTGCATCACCAGAGAGTCTGGTAATAAGGTCGCTGGCTCGCCGGTCATGACCTCAGCCAGCGATAAATCGGCCGTGATACCCAACGCCAGCACTCGAGAACGAAGATCCCGGTCTGTCACTATGCCAACTAGGCGTTGCTTCTTCTCTTTACCTTCAACAATAAGAATCGAGCTGACGCGCGCCTCGGTCATGCGCGCCGCCGCTACTTGCACGGTTTCTTCGGGAATCGCTTGAATAAGCTGGCGCGTCATCACTTGTTCGATGGGCGTTGAGAGCTGCAACGCTGGCGTATTAATATCGCCTGATTGGGTGCGTAATAATTTGCGCGATCTATGGTGTCGAGTGTGTTTGAAAAACAGCGCAAAGGCGTCGCTTTGTGCGATCACGGTCAGAAAAGAGGCTTTATCAAACCGGTAAACGAGACTGTCTTCCATCGCCACGATTTCCAAACCGTCTGGGTTTTGAGCCAACACACTTGATACCCCAAAACACTCGCCATCGGCAATTTGATCAACCAGCGCGCCTTTGGGTGTGCGTATTTCACACGCCCCACGACGGATCAGGTGCAAGGTAGCGGCCTCCCCTTCCAGCGTTAATGTCTGCCCTTGGCGCACATAGGAAATACTTATGCCGGTGAGCAGTGTCGTCACTTGCGCAGTAGAAAGATTAGAGAAAGGAGGAGTGCTTAAAATGAACTTTTGTACTTCTGAAACGTCGATGGCTGCCATTGTTATTATGCTCTTAGTCTCGAGTTAACAACATAATGCGCCTTTTTCAGCGACAATCAAACGCCATCTAGACTAATGTCTAGGGAAGGAATAGCAAAACTGGCACCTGCAAGAAGGCACCAGTAAAAGGATAATAAGCGTGTCACTGGCGCTTATCTCAATCGACGGTTACCTGATTGCGACCGAGGGATTTGGCGGCGTAAAGTGCATCATCCGCCCGTGTTAGTAAGGAGTCTATGGTGTCTCCTTGACGATGCTCGCTCAGGCCGATACTGACGCTTGTCGTCAATCGTTTACCATCAAAATCAAGCTCTAGCTCAGCGATGGCAAGACGCATTGCCTCCATCAATTGTTGCGCTTGCTGGCGACTTTTCCCTGGCAGCAATACCAAAAACTCTTCGCCGCCCCAACGCCCAATGTAGCCTTCTTGTGCGATGACAGCAGGCATGGCTTTGCCCAGTGCCACTAACACATCGTCGCCCACCTGGTGTCCGTATTCGTCGTTCACTAATTTAAAATGATCCACGTCCACCATAGCAACACAATAGACTTTATCACGCTCGTCACGCTCGAATTCCGTAGATAAGCGTTTCATCATCATTCGACGATTTGGTAACTCGGTCAAAGGGTCAATCAGGGCCGTTTGTTCAAGCTCACTGTTCACTTGTTTTAACACGCGTTGGTAATGGTCGGAAATTCGAGTGATTTTTTCCAATTGACGCAAATGCTTATCAAAGCGAGCGCTGAGGCTTTTTTCTCGCTTCATCATCATATCTTGGTATGAATCCGATAAACGGGTAATACGTTCGACTCGATTCCATTGGTTAAGATTCATTTCCCATAATCGACCTAAAGCATCACGGGCTGGGTGATCGTCGTATTCAGGGGTGTCCAGAATACGCTGAACTTCCTCTTCTAAGGCCGAAAAATCAATCTTCATTACCCACCTATGATGTCAAAAGGAAAAGAACAGTCTTCTTTAAATTCTTCTGCGAGTTCAGCCACCCGCTCATTTTCTTCGTCGTAGAACCACTTTACCGACACCTGCCGATCCGCTTGATACATCTCTTCCATTTCATCAAAAATATCCATCATCACTTTGATGCTGCTGGTATTAAGATAAACCAAGGTCAATTCTAGGGTCAAAGGAGACGATGTTTCTTTCAAAAAGCGGCTAACCCAAGCCACCACATCGTTATACAGTTCATAGGAATTCTCAGGGTACGAATCGCCCTTCATGTACAGAATACCATTTTCCCAATCCCCACGGATTTCAGGTGAAGACTGGGTACTGTTAATTAATAACTCATTCATAGTGTGTCTCAGATTTGTATACTTAAGCTGAAATAGGCAGTTTCATCGTCAATGGGCTTTAATGTCGCTTCCATTGGCTTGGTCGATTTTCGAGCCATGTCGATCAACCCTAACCCTGCACCTGTGGTGGCTTTGGGATCTCGAGGCTGGCGTAGCTGAGTTTTATACGCTGCTTTTAACTCAACCTTATCCATTGTCGCAAATAACTCAATGCGTTTTACCAGGGCAGCACCGTCGTTTATACGCACAATATTACCGGCTGCCACGCTATAGCAACCTTCGCTGTGACTCACGATCACAGTAGCGGTGTCCGCCCCTGCTAGCTGAGACTCGATGGCATAATGTCGAATGTTTTGCGTTAGTTCAATGTACGCGGCAAACACATCCATCGCGGACGCTGGCGGAAGCTGTTCAGATTGTAAATAGTTTTTCAGCGCATTGCCGATCTCTTCAATCAAACTTCGCGATATTGGTCCATTAAAGCACAGCAATATCTTATCTTTTTCAAAGCGCTCTCTTAAACCATAAAGGTCCGGTGTTGGCATAGCTTATTCCCCATGATCGACTGGGTTATTGATCAAAGCGAAAAGACAATAAAGTGATGTCGTCTCGTTGCGGCTGATCGCCCATGTACGTTTTTAATGCCTCTACAAATGCGGAAGCTTGGTCATTCAATGGTAGCTCCGCATTCTCTTGTAATAAGGACTCGAAGCGACGATTCCCAAAACCGAATTTTTTCTCTCCGCCGGCTTGGTCCAAGAAGCCATCGGTGGTCATATAGTAAGTCCAACCCGATACTGGCAAGTCCACATTTACATACTCACCTAGGCGTCTGTCTCCTAGCGCTCGACGCGACGGCTTAAACTTCACGACGTCTTCACCATTGCTAGCATACAAGCCAATCTTAGCACCAGCAAATCGCATATTCTTGTTATCTTTCGAAATATAAACCAATCCGACATCTGCGTTTGTGGCCACTCGATCACCACTGGCGTCTTCATTCAACATGGAACGCAAGGTGCTATCAATAGAATGCAATAAAGCGGCTGGGTCTTGAATGCCGACTTCCGTGGTGGCATGGTCGATCGCCGCGCGCATTAGCATGGTCATCAAAGCCCCCGGCACACCATGACCAGCACAATCAACAATGCCTAATAAACAACCGTCATCAGAGTGTTTAAAAACATAGAAATCACCGCCAACCACATCCCTAGGACGCCACACCACACTATGGTGTTCACCCAAGAATTGTTTCATTTGTCGGTCGGGTAAAATCGCCTTTTGAATCAAGCTTGCATAGTCAATGGACGCGCCAATTTTCCGATGGGCTTCGGCCATTTCTTGATGGGTAGCTTGCAGTTGAGTGGTTCGCTCAGTGACCTTACGTTCTAATTCTTCCGTGTGGTTTCTAACCTGTTTCGCCATATTGTTAAAGGTTCGACTGAGATCGCCAATTTCATCATTGCCCGTTACCGGCAAACTGACATCGTAAGAGCCGCCCTCCATTGCTTTTGCCGAAGATTGCAAATGACGAATCGGAGAAATAACCAAACGCTCGACCGCGAAGCCAAAAACAGCGAGCAACAAGATCAACAATATAACAAACACACTGGCCGTCGGCAGCAACACCTTCATGTTCAACAAATTGACATTGTTCAAGTCAACGTTGGTCACCACATACCAATCCAGCAATGGGAAGTACATAAAGGACATCAACTGCTGCGTTCCCTTTTGCTGCACCATGACAGAAACAACATTGGCGTCCAGGCCTCGGGCTTTTTCCATGGCCTGTTTTACCTTTTGTTTAGACGCATTATCGTCTAGTAAGGCAAAAATCGAACGGGCACCGTAATCGCCATCCAAGGTATCAAAGGCGATTAAATCCTTGTCTTGATGAGCCTCAATCCCGCCATTGGCATTAATAATAAAGGGGTGAACGCCGGCCACAGGTGTGCTGGTATACTCATCCAAAAAATGGCTTAAATCAAAGCCCGTGCCAGCCAAACCGACAAAAACACCTTTGTTTTTGACTAGGTAGTTGACCCAAATTTTGGTGACTTTTAAGTGTTCATCTTCATCAACATTAATATTAAAGGGCGCTAACTGCTGACGCGTATGGAAATACCAATCGTCACGAGGATTCGCGTGGGATATCCGGTATTTTGGCGTCATGCTAAAAGGGTTATTGGCATCGGCAAAATAATAGTCTTTCGTCGCATCGGTAACGAAAAACATCGAATGATCCTGAAATACCCCTAAGAAGCCTTTTGCGTCTTCAATAAACGCCGCTTGTTTTTCACTGTTAGTCGGGTCTTGCATCCACTCTCGAACCGTCGAAGTGTCCGCAAACCGCTCCGCCAAAGCTAACTCGCGAGAAATAGGGGTTAGAATTTTTTGATAGTTCAGTTCGGTAAAACTTTTGGCGTAATTTTTAGCCGAATACAGCTTACCTTCTTTTAATAGAAGCCAGCCCATAAATGTCGTAAACAACAGGGCTAGAAAGCAGGTAACAGCCAATGCAAACAATGATTTACCACGTAATCCCCAACGAGCCATACAGAAAAAACCTTACCAATAAGTTAAACGTTAATACGTTCTAAACAAGTCATAGTATTCGACAAATAATGCCAATTAGTTCGTATCTTCCGTTATAACAAACTCATTGCTCGGTTGTGGGCGCCCTAACAAAAATCCTTGGTAAAGATCACATCCGTGATTCTTCAGCCAGTCAAATTGGGCTTGCGTCTCAACCCCTTCGGCAATCACTTCCATGCCTAAATTGTGCCCCAAACCTATGATCGACGCCGCCAACGAAGCTTGTTTATCGCTTTCTTCTATCGCACGGGTGAAGGATTGGTCTATTTTTAGTTGATCAATCGGCAACTGCTGCAAATAAGACAAAGAAGAGTAGCCTGTACCAAAATCATCCAACGAAATCAGAACACCAAGTTTTTTCAGTGCCTGCATTTTTTGGATAATATCTAACTGATCTCGTACCAGCATGCTCTCCGTCAATTCTAACTGTATCTGCGCAGGATTGACGCCCGTCTGCGTCAAGGCATCTTCCACTTCAGAGACAAAATCTACCGTGGTAAATTGCAACACACTGACATTGATCGACATGACAAGATCACTCCATTGAGTGGTTTTTTGCCAGCTGGCCAGTTGCGCCATCGCGCTCTGCATTACCCAGCGTCCGAGCGGTAAAATCAGTTTAGATTCTTCTGCGAATGGAATAAAAACACCTGGCGGTATCATGCCTTTTTCTGGGTGAATCCAGCGCACTAGCGCTTCAACACCGATCATTTTCCGCTCGCTATTCCATTGTGGCTGAAAATGTAAAACAAATTCATTGCGCTGCAAAGCCAATCTGAAGCTACTGTCTAGCGTGACTCGTTCAAGAATTTTCTCATGCATTTGAGGAGCATAAAAACACACATGATTACGGCCCAAGCCTTTGGCTTCATACATCGCCATTTCAGCTTGCTTAATAATTTCATCACTGCCGATGGCGTCTTGGCCAAAGATGGCGATACCAATACTCGCCGTCATCGAATAAGGCTGTTCATTTAACTCGAAAGGCTGCCCTAACGACGTCATTATTTTATTCGCAACATGTTTGGCGCGGTAAGCAATGCGATCTGGATTTAACGAGATGTCCACATCTTCTAAAATCACCACAAACTCATCGCCACTAAAGCGCGCCACAGAATCACCTGAGCGAGTAGCGTCCATCAAACGAGAAGCCACTTGCTGTAGCAGAAGATCCCCTAAATGGTGACCTTTTAAATCGTTCACATCTTTAAAGTGATCTAAATCGATAAACAAAACCGCACTACGACGGCACTTAAGGTCAATATGAGTCAGCAGATAATCAATTTCTTCTGTCAACATACGACGGTTTGGTAAACGCGTTAAGCTGTCGTAATAATTAAGCTGATTAATACGGCGCTCATTGGCTTTGCTCTCAGAGATATCTTTAAAGGTCGCGACATAATGAGTCAGCACGCCTTCGTCATCTTTTACGATGGAAATGCTTAGCCACTCAGGGAAAATTTCGCCATTTTTACGACGATTCCAAACCTCCCCTTCCCAGCTGTCGTTTTCTTTAATGCGTTGAAACATTTCCCGATAAAACGATTTAGGGTGACGGCCGGAACTGATCACACTCGGTAGAGCTCCAATCACTTCGGATTCTTTATAACCCGTAATGGCTTCAAAAGCTGAGTTGACGCGAATAATCTTGTTGTCCGCATCTGAAATCAAAATACCATCTTGAGTTTGGAAGGCGGTTGCCGCGATACGCAACTCAGATTCTACCGATTTGCGCTCAGTAATTTCTCGCGACAATAAAATGTAAAAGCCGTTTCCGCCTTCATTGTCACCAGTGTAAGTCATGGAGATCTCAAACCATCGACGATGCTCACCAAAGTCATAGTAGTATTCTTGGCCATTGGCATAGCCCTCTTTTTTCGCTTGCTCCATCACTTTCTTAAAAATTGCGGTCGACTCTTCTCCTAACAACTCACTAAAATGCTTGCCTATCGGCCAGTCCGTTTTTTGATACCAAGCATCCATTCTCGGTGAATGGTAAGACGTTACGACACCACTCTCATCGGCTTCATAAAAGGAATCGGGCAATGCGGATAAAATCGCTTTCATACGCAAGTTAGAAGTACTTAGTTGTGCGGTGCGTTGTCCGATAAGCTCCTCAAGGTTCACTTTTCCTTCGCGCATTTTCAATGCCACAAACACCAGCCGCCCAAACAAGAGGCTCATCAGCAACACAATGAGAAAGTCACCAATCACAACCCAGGGAGACAGCCAATGACCTTGTGGTGACAACATTAACTGCCAACGCCCATTCGGCACCGCGATTGTCACCGCGATATGATCGTTACTGACGGCTTGTTTTGAAGAGGCAATCACAACAGCCGATTCACTTCGCTCTTCCTGTAACTTCGTCAGTTGGTAGTTAAAACCGCCGTTATCCAGGTCGGTGAAATTCACATAACGCAACAAGTCTTCAAGGCGAATAACGACATTGGTAAACCCCCAAAAAACCGGTTCACTGTCATCGTATTGCGGCAAGTAAACAGGCAAGCGTCCAATCACCCCTTCGCCACCTTGAATCAAGTCCATAGGACCGGCAAGAGTGAGCTTTCCGTCTTCTTTCGCCTGTAGTGTTTCTTTTCCTTGCTCTAAGTCTGTTAACTGATCAAAACCTAATGCGGATTTATTCTCTTCAAAAGGAAAAACCTGACGCACAATGCCATCAGGGGAAAGCGCGAAGCTGGATACATCTGGATAATCTTTTTGCAGGTTTGCTGCGAAGGAAGGGAACCAATCCGTTCTTTCATGCTCTCTAGCGGCCACCGCTGCCAGGGCATAATTTGCAGACAAATTTTTATCGAGTGCGGTTTTTAATAATAAAACATGACTTTGCGCTAGAGAGAGCGCCACAGATTTCTTTGTTTGTAGTTGCTGGTGCAAAATTTTTGTCGTTGCGAAACCAAATACAAGCAACACAAGGACAAAAACGGCGACACCAGCGCGTTTCGGTCGAGCCAATAGTGTATGAAATATTCGATGCATTATTACCAGCCAACCTATGAAGAATACATTTAAATTCTGAAGTCAAAATAAAGCTTACATGCTACTACACACCCCTTTATTAATCGAGGCTCTCACATGGCTTTACAGACATAGAGCAAAGAAACGCAAAAAAGATATCTTTAGATATCAATCCATTATGAAAAAACCAATAAAAATAAAGATATCGAACTTGACCAAGACCAAAAGTTACCGGTAACATACGACTCTTAAGTTACCGGTAACAAATACTGGTATTAGCAATCCATTTTCCAAAAACAATAAACATCGGGAAGCGATCTTATGAGCAAGTTAATGACCACACTGACCTCTGTTGCTCTAGCAGGGGTTTTGTCTACTTCCGCATTCGCGGCAGACTACAAATTTAAATTCCAGTCCTCAGACCCATCGGGTGATAAAAATTACCAGATTCAGCAGGAATGGGTAAAACGCGTTGAAACCATGACTGGCGGTCGCGTGCACATTGATTTGCTTCCTGTTGGCAGTGTGTTCAAACACACCGAAACCCTAGATGGCATTAAAATGGGCATCTTGGACGGCCAAATCACCGCAACAAGTTACTTCTCAGGTAAAGATCCAGCGTTCGGACTGATTGGTAATACCGTCGGCGCTTGGTCCAATACTCAGCAACTTCTACAGTACATTAACTACGGCGGTGGTTACGAGTTGATGAATGAACTTTACGCTCCTTACGGCGTGAAATTCATTGGTGGCTCAACGACTGGTGTTGAAGCCTTAGTATCTCGAGTCCCTCTAGACAGTGTTGCGGATCTAAAAGGCCTAAAAATTCGAGCGCCTGAAGGCCTTGTTCAGCAAGTCTTCGCCGCTGCGGGTGCCGCGCCGGTAAACTTACCAGGTTCTGAAGTCTTTACGGGCTTAAGCAAAGGCGTTATTGATGCCGCTGATTACACTGTTTTCTCGACAAACCAGAAAGCCGGCATGAACGACATTGCAACGCACCCTGTGTACCCAGGCTTCCATTCTTTGCCATTGATTGATATCTCTATGAGCAAGAAAAAATGGGACAAATTGCCTGCCGACATTCAAGCGATTCTAACCGTTTCTGTTCGTGATTTTGCAGAAGACATCACCACGCAATTGCGCATCGCAGATGAAGCCGCTGTGAAGGTGGCTAAAGCCAACCCGAAGATCACCATTCATAACTGGTCTCCAGAAGAACGTAAGAAGTTCCGTGCTATTGCTCGTGTACAGTGGAAAGAGTTTGCTAAACGCTCACCAAATGCACAAAAAGTGTACGACTCTATCACTACTTACCTAGAAGAAAACGGCCTTCTATAATCTGCCGATTTTCATAGATAGAACAGCGCCTTTGCGTTGTTCTATCTCATTCTCTTAAACCTCGTTTATTAGCCTCGCGAAGAAGAGATTTTCTGTCTCAACTTTACATTGGACCACTGCTATGAAACCCGAAATAATTCACCCAGAAATAGACCCTTCTGAACAACCTCGTAACGGCTTAGATCACGTTATTCATGGGTTGGGCAATATCTTAAGTCTGTTGTTTATTTTTACCGTTGGTATTTCTTTTTATGAAGTATTAATGCGCTATCTATTCGACTCTCCAACCATTTGGGTGCATGAAACGGCGTCGTTTATCGGCGGCTGCTTATTTGTCTATGGCGGAAGTTATGCCATGGCGACAAATAAACACGTTCGCGTGGTACTGATTTACGACATTGTTTCCGACACTGCTCGTCGCTATTTAAATGTCTTCCACCATATTCTGGGATTGGTATTTACCAGTTTGCTTATTTGGGCGTCATTTCAGATGGTACATGACTCTTGGTTATCACCACTTGGTGGATGGTATTTAGAAACCTCTGGTTCTGCGTGGAATCCCGCTTTTCCAGCCTTAGTAAAAGGCACTATTTTTCTGACAATTTGTCTGATGTTTGCGCAATTTTTCTTACACCTTATTCAAGAGATTAATGGCCTAAGGAAGCATAAAAATGTTTGATTTATCCTCCCTAGGAATAGGCTATGGCAGCCTATTAATGCTCGGTTCAATGATTTTCTTATTGCTAACCGGCATGCAACTCGCGTTTGTTACCCTACTCGTTGCCATGTTTTTTGCTATTGGTTGGTTTGGTGTAGGGGCATTGCCTCTGGTTACCAGCCGCTTATACAGTTTTGTCGGCAGTTATGTGTTCTTGGCTGTGCCCATGTTTGTTCTGATGGCCGCCTTGCTCGATCGTTCCGGTATCGCCCGCGACTTATTTGACGCGATGAAGGTATTCGGTAGAAAGCTACGTGGTGGCGTTGCGGTTCAAACCTTATTAGTGGCCATTGTATTGGCGTCTATGTCTGGTGTGATTGGTGGCGAAACCGTGCTGCTGGGCATTCTTGCTTTGCCGCAGATGCTCCGCCTTGGCTACAACCGTAAGCTGGCAATTGGTACCACCTGTGCTGGTGGTGCGTTAGGCACCATGTTGCCACCCAGTATTGTCCTGATCATCTATGGTTTAACCGCCAGTGTTTCGATCGGCGAACTGTTTAAAGCCGCCTTTCTTCCTGCGCTGTTGCTCGCTTTTGCCTACATGGCGTATGTGTTGATTATTTGTCGTTTGCACCCTGAGTACGCGCCGCTTCCTACGGAAGAAGAGCTCGCAGAAGATGCCAACGTCAACTATTTCAAGGCCTTGTTCTTCCCGCTACTGTCTGTGGCTGTCGTGTTGGGCAGTATTTACACCGGTGTGGCGTCTGTGACCGAAGCGTCTGCATTAGGGGTGGTAGGAATCATGATCAGCGCGGTGATTCGCGGTGAAATGAGCTTCTCCATGCTAAAAGAAAGCGCCAAAGCCACTATGAGCACCTGTGGCATGATTATTTGGATCGGTATTGGTGCCACCGCGTTGGTAGGCGTTTATAACCTGATGGGCGGCATCGACTTTGTCGAAACAACCATTTTGGCCTTAAGCGGCGGCAGCGTAATGGGCACCGTTTTGATCATGATGTTGGTGCTATTTGTGCTCGGCATGTTTCTTGACTGGGTGGGCGTTGCCTTGCTCACCATGCCTATTTTTGTCCCTATTATCATGAACTTAGGACTAGATCCTGTGTGGTTCGGCGTGGTCTTCTGTTTGAACATGCAAGTATCATTCTTATCCCCACCGTTTGGTCCTGCTGCGTTTTACCTAAAATCCGTAGCCCCTAAAGACATTAGCCTAGGCGAAATCTTCAGTTCTTTGTTGCCCTTTATCGGCTTACAAATTCTGGTATTAGCACTGGTTGTCTTCTTCCCTCAGCTGGCTTTGTGGTGGAAATAATTAACCCTAGGTCATGCCGTTCAACACGGCTTTTTGAACGTACGGTCTTTGTCTCAATCAGCAAAGACCGTTAGGAGACATGAAGAAATGATTAAAAAAATTATTGTATTGGGTGTATCTGGCTCAGGAAAATCCTCTATCGGACAGCGACTTGCTGAGCAACTAGGTTATCCATTTTTTGACGGCGACGATTACCACTGCGACGCAAACGTGAAGAAGATGGCCACCGGCACTCCGTTGAACGATGAAGATCGTATGGGCTGGTTAGCCACGCTTAACCAACTGCTTCAAGACACCGATAAGGCCGTCATCGCCTGCTCAGGGCTTAAGCCGGAATATCGCAATATCTTACGCAACGGCGTCGATCAACTCGCCATGGTGTACTTAAAAGGCGACATTGAAACCATCTGGCAGCGTCATCAAAAGCGCGACGGCCATTATTTTAAAGGCCGTGGCATGCTCGAAAGCCAATTTGCCACCTTAATTGAGCCAACCTCTGATGAAGCCATTATTGTCGACATCGATCAAGAGGTGGATGCCGTCGTCAACGAAGCCTTGCAACAACTAAAGCCGTAATTTCACAAAGGCACCTTTCGTTGCGTGCCTTTCGTTTTAGATCCAAATGAAGTTAATACTCACTTCTACATTACTCCCTATAGATAAAGAGATTAGAAAGGCGTAATAGAGAAATTTTTCTTTCTCGTAGGCTGAGTGATATGCTAATGTTACGTGTAACAATGAGATGGATTTAAACAGAGAATGAAAAAGAAACGCCCTACGCTTCAAGACGTAGCCGACCTTGTCGGCGTTACCAAAATGACGGTCAGCCGCTATCTAAAAAGCGCCGATCTGGTTTCTTCTCCATTGCAAATCCGTATCCGCGACGCCTTAGACACCCTAGGCTATATTCCAAATCGCGCACCGGATATTTTATCCAATTCAAAAAGTCATGCGATTGGCGTGTTATTGCCTTCTTTGACCAACCAAGTGTTTTCTGAAGTCATCCGTGGTATTGAAGCCGTCTTTGAACCCGCTGGTTACCAAACCATGTTGGCCCACTATGGCTACAGCCGAGAGTCGGAAGAAGCCCGGATCGCAACCTTGCTGTCATACAATGTGGATGGACTGATTATCTCCGAGAGTTTCCACACCGATCGGGTACGAAAAATGCTCGAAGTGGCTGGGGTTCCTGTGATTGAAATCATGGATTCTGTGTCACCACCGATTGAACAAGCCATCGGCATTGATAACGAAGCCGCCGCTTATGCTATGACCAATTTTATGATTGAGAAAGGCCATCGAAAAGTGGTTTATTTTGCCGCTCGCATGGACGAACGAACCTTACTCAAAATAAAAGGATACGAAAAAGCCATGCAAGATCATGGCTTTACCCCGTTATGCGTCAAAACCACCAGCGCTTCTTCATTTACCCTTGGTGCGACTTTTTTAGAAGAAGTACTGAAGCAACAACCGGACACCGATGGCATCTTTTGCACCAATGATGACTTGGCAATCGGGGCGCTTTACGCGTGTCAAAAAGCCGGTATTAAGGTGCCTGAAGAAATGGGCATTGCTGGGTTTCATGGCCATGATATTTCCCGTGCTATGGTGCCACTACTCGCCACCGTTATTACCCCTCGCGAGGAGATAGGTCGTTTGGCAGCGGAGCATTTACTGTCGCGTTTGCAAGGCAATCCTATCCAACAGCGCATCATTGATTTGCCATTTCAGATCGAAGCCGGCGAAAGCCTCTAGCACAAACTTGTGTGATAAATTTGGCGCCAATCTGGCATCAAATGTGACTATTGGATTGACAAAAAAGCAGCACATCTATTTAATGAGACTTATTATCATTTGGTAATTCTCATTAAATAAGAGGCGACAACATGCCGCACCGCGCGGATCCAAGAGTGCAGCAGGAGCTAATGCACTCTCTTTATTCAGATCACCATAGTTGGCTGTTTACATGGATGCGCAAACGCTTAGAAAATCAATGTGATGCGGCAGATCTCACACAAGACACTTTTGTTCGGATTCATACTCGCCAAGAATCGGACAAGATAGATTCACCGCGCGCCTATTTGCTCACGGTGGCAAAAGGCATCATCAGCCACTTTTATCGCCGGCGCTCCATCGAACAGGCCTATCTTGAGCAACTCGCCTTATTACCTGAACAGGCAATGCCTTCCCAAGAGCACCAGCTGATTATTTTGCAAACCCTTGAGCAAATAGACGCCCTGCTTGATAACTTGCCAAAGAAAGTCAAAACCGCCTTTTTGCTGTCTCAAATTGAGGGTAAAAAGTACCAAGAAATCGCCGATGAGATGGGCATTTCGCTGATCAGCGTAAAGCGTTATATGAAGCAAGCCTACCTGCAGTGCCTGATGCTTATGGAGGAAGATTTTTTTGCCGGAATCTAACCAGAAAATTCCCTTACGAGCCTTAGAGGAAGCCGCAGAATGGCTACTCAAACTCCAAGACGCGCCCTTGTCCAACCTCGAACAGCAAACATTGTTAGATTGGCAGCAAGCCAACACTGACAACCAAGCCGCATGGGAAAAAGCACAGCGCTTGATGCATGGCATGGCACAAATGCCAAAAGACATCGCAGGGGCAGTGCTCAATCGTGCAGACGACGAAGGCCGCCGCCTTGCTATTGGTAAACTTGCCCTACTGCTGGCCGCTGGTCCCACTATTTGGGGCGGCAGCAAATTGGTCGAAAGCCAACAATGGAGTGCCGATTATCGCACCACAAAAGGTGGCTTTAGCTCGGTCACGCTGCCGGATGGCTCTACCGTAAAGCTGAATACAGCCACGGCATTTGATATTCAATTTAATCCAACGCATCGGCTTTTAACCCTGCGCGAAGGAGAAATTGAAATTGTCACGGCGCCAGTGAACAGCAAACAGTTCGGTCCTTTTCTGGTCAGCACTCAAGAAGGGGAGCTAATGCCGCTAGGGACACGTTTCACGGTTCGACAGCACCAAGAAATGACGCATCTAGTGGTTATAGAAGGCCGCGTCAAAGCCACACCAAAACAGGCTACACAACACCAAAATAACATCATAGAAGCAGGGCAAGAAGTCAGTTTTTCCCGCTATCAGCTTCACGCACGCAAAGCCTTAAGGCCAGAATCGACCGCCTGGCTACAACGCATGCTCGCCGTTCATAACATGCCATTGAGTACTTTTATTAACGAAGTGTCCCGCTACCGACATGGCCTGTTACGAGTGTCGCCCAAGCTCGCTGAGCTGACTATTTCTGGCTCGTTTCCCACCACAAATACAGACACGATTCTTACCATGCTCTCGCACACCTACCCACTGACAGTGTCGCGCCATCTTGGGGGCTACTGGGTAACATTAGAAGCCAGTTGAGGCGATGGCAGAGCAGCCAATAGAAATTAATAGGAATAGTTTTCATTATCATTGATACCTTTTTTATTTTCGAGTGGCTTAGTTAGTAACAGTCAATAAAACAACTAAACACACTCAATCGAAAAGAAAGGAGGTGGCTGTGGCTACCCGCAAAAATAACATGGTGAAAACGCCATTGCAGCAGGCAATAAAAGTGGCACTTTGCAGTACTGGCTTATTGCTTGGTAGCAGCATCAGCCTGGTTGCCATTGCCGCTGACTCGGCGCAACACAGCGCACGTCAGTTGTTCACTGTGCCGGCTGGCGACTTAGGCAAGAACATCACCGAGGTCGCGGCGCAAAACCACATAGCCTTGTCTTTTAATCCTGCGTTAACTCAGGGGCTAAAAAACCCTGCTATTCACGGAGAGTTTACGCCTCTCGAATTGATTGATCGTCTGCTCAGTGGTTCAAACTTATTGATGGTCGCCAATAAAGATGGCACCTACAGCTTACTAGACCAACAAGATTACACCTTACCCGGTGTTGCTGTGTCGGCCGACAAGGTGGCGGAGAGCAAGTTAACAGCCTACTCAGGCGGTCAAATCGAAGCCGGTGGACGCTTAGGCACATTTGGTGAGCAAAACAGCGCCAATGTGCCCTTCAGCGTGATTTCTTATACGGATAAGACCATCGAGAACCAACAAGCCGAAAGCATCGCCGAGGTGCTGGATAACGACGCCTCCGTTCAATCTGGCTATGGTTACGGAAACTATTCAGAAACCTTTATGGTGCGGGGGTTTGCGCTCGACAGTGACGCCATCTCTTACAACGGTTTATACGGTATTTTACCGCGCCAAGTGGTGTCGACTAACGCCATCGAAAGTGTACAGTTACTAAAAGGCTCCAGTGCGTTTCTCAATGGCGTCACTCCGGGTGGCTCAGGCATTGGCGGTGCGATTAACCTCCAACCCAAGCGTGCCGACGCCGATCTAAACAAGATCACCCTTGATACCACCGCAGAAGGCCAAACGGGCATTAACCTAGATGTGGCGCGACGCTTTGGTAGCGAAAAACAATGGGGAGTGCGCAGCAATGTACTGTATCGTGATGGTGACAGCGCCGTAGACAATGAATCCCGCGAAGAGACGGCCATTAGTATTGGCGCCGATTACCGCTCAGACACCCTTAGAGTCTCAACGGACATTGGCTATCAGAACCTCAAAATAGACAGCGGTCGCTCCGTGGTTCACAACTCATCTTATTTTGATGTTTCAGCACCAGACGCCGCAACAAACTACTCGCCATCGTGGGCGAACTCTCGCTTAAAAACCCTTTATGGTATGGTCAATGCCGACTACGATTTGAATGATGATTGGACCCTTCATACTGGCCTAGGCCTGAATAAAAACAAGGAATATGGCGACTATTCGTCCCCTACTTTGAGCAATGCCGATGGTGATGCCACTGTGACTCGCTTGTCGGTACCTTATGAGTCAAACTCCTTCGCCTCGACACTGGGTCTAGTCGGTCATGTTAATACTGGCGATGTCACTCATCGGATTAACCTTGCCTATTCGGGCTTCGTGAATAAAAGCTATAGCGCGTATACCTATGGTAGCGCTTCAGATAATACGACAAATATCTATAACCCGAACGACACCGACTACCCTACAGCCTCCTCCTTAGCCGATGGCAACATGGACAACCCTAATATCCGCAGCAAGACCAACGCTCGAGGTGTTTCCCTTGCGGATACCCTAGGCTTCTTGGATGACACCCTGCTTATTACAGCGGGTCTGCGCCGCCAAAATATAACGGTGAACAATTACGACTACGACGGTATTGAGTCCAGCTATTACGACGACGCGGCCACGTCCCCTATTTACGGAATCGTCTATAAACCCATAGAGAATGTTTCCTTGTACGCAAACCATGTGGAAGCGTTGCAACAAGGAGATCAGGTTACCGACACCTCCGCCGCCAACTATGGCAGCGTATTAGCGCCTTACGTTTCTAAGCAAAATGAAATCGGTGTGAAGTACGAAAATGGCACCCTAGGCGCAGAGCTGGCTCTCTTTGAAATCACCAAACCAGAAGCCTACACCTTAAATGGCGACTATGGTCTGCATGGAGAACAACGTAACCGCGGAATGGAAGTCAGCCTGTATGGCGAACCTATGGCTGGAGTACGCTTGCATACCTCAGCGACGGTTCTGGACCCAGAGTTGCGCAATGCAGAAGACAGCGACAATAATGGCAATGATGCCGCTGGCGTCGCCAAGTATCGCCTTGTTGTTGGAGGAGAGTACGACTTACCATTCTTCGCTGGCGCCACGCTTGGCGGCAAAGTCATTCGCAGTGGTCCGCAGTATTTAGACGCTGCCAACACCACCGAGCTAGACTCATGGACTCGTATCGATTTAAGCGCACGCTACCAAACCCAACTCTCAGAACATGAAGTAACATGGCGCTTAAACGTCACCAACCTAATGAACAAAGGGTATTGGGAAAGCGCCAGTAGCTCAGGTTACTTAACCCAAGGCAGTCCGCGTGAAATCAAATTATCCGTGAGCAGTACATTCTAGGGAGAAGCCGCTAGCCTTCCTAATACTAGGGTCAAACCACAAAGCCAGTAGCCATTTGCTATTGGCTTTGTGCAACCGCTGAAGAGAGTAAAGTGAAGGCACTGTCTTGAGAAATGACCGTGGCGTACTCGCCGTCTAGATTCGCCAGCGACATCGCATGCACTTCATCCGCCGAGCGCTCATAGCCATTAAAATCCGCTTTGGCAAAGGCGAAACACGCCTCCTGAACCACATAGGTGTTAAACCCTAAATTGCCCGCCGTACGCACCGTCGATTCCACTGAATTATTGGTGCTCACGCCCACCACAACCAGATCCTTAATGCCTTTTTCTTGTAACCAAACGGCCAGATTTGAATGCGTAAATGCATCAGGCACAGACTTATCAATGACCATTTCATGACTCAATGGCTGAAACACATCTTGGAATAAAGCACCATCTTGCTCTGGCCAGAACAGTGATTCAGGCTCCAGTGAAAGGTGTCGAACATGGACGATAGGCGCATGGTGTACTCGCCAATGGGCCAGCAACTCAGCGATGTCTTGTTCTGCATTAGGATTATTGCGTTGCCCAGCTTGCGGCCATGACATTCCCTTTTGCATATCAATAATAAGCAGGCATGGCATATTTTTCATGGTGCAATCTCCTTTTGTTTCACATCCAATAATCGCGTTAATTGGCGCGCTTGACGTCGCTGAAAAAACAGACTAACCAGCAAGGCAACAAACAGCAAAAAGACTAAGTTGGTTAAGAAGTCGATGCGATCTGTCGCCTGAGAGTTTTCTTTCACTGTGGCCGCTAGCTGCTCTATCTGTGTTTCAAGCGTCTGATAATCATCACTTGAAGCAGTAGACACCTGCAAAATTGCCATACTGCGCTCTAACTCAATGACCTTCTTTTCGACGCTTTGTAACGCCTTCTTAGAATGAGATTGCGTGGCCATGGCGGGCAAAATAAAACCGCCAAGTAAACACAACAGTAGGATGCGAAATAACATGAATAAGGCCTATGTCGATTTAACGAATATCAACATCATAACGGTATCCAAGGCTAGATGGCTATCATTAGAATGGGACCTTGTTTAACCTTTACTTTACTGAATGCGAGAAAACGCCTGTTTCAGAAAATCGACCACCAACCGCAGTTTTTTTGAATTTGCCGTGCCGGGCGGAAAAACAGCAAACACATCAATATCAGAGCAACGGTAATCAGCAAGAATACGCTCTAATGAACCATGTTCAAGGCGCGGCTTTGCGTCGTAACTGGGAATCCGGCCGATACCATTCCCCCCTTCTAAAAACAGAGTGCGGGCGGCCGCATTATTGGTGCTAACGGCGCCAACCACCGAAATACTAAAAGAGCGCCCGCCTTGGCTAAGATGAACGGAATTAGCCGCTTGCCGATACACGACCCAATCATGGTCATACAATTCTTGCGGCTGAGTGGGTTTACCACGCAAGCGGAAGTATTCTGGTGCGCCACACAAATAGGTCTCAAACGACGCCAGCTTACTGGCCTGCAAACCGGAATCCGCCAATGGCGCCCCACGAATAGCCAGATCGACACCGTCTTTTATTATGTTCACCACCTCATCGCCTAATGACACATCCAGCTCAATAAGCGGATACAAACGACGAAACTCATTCAAAGCAGGCACCACAATCTGTAACCCTAAATTCACCGGGCAGGTGATTTTTAACTTACCTATGGGCTCTTGCTTGGCTTTTTCTATCTGTAAATTGGCTTCGTGCGCTTGATGGGCAATCGTTCGACAACGCTGATAATACGCCTCTCCCGTTTCCGTTAACGATATTGAGCGAGTCGTGCGGTTGAGTAACACCACGCCCAATTGATCTTCTAGCTTTTTAAGGTGGTAGCTCACGACGCCACGAGAAATCCCCATCGCTTTTGCCGCGGCCGTTAGGCTGCCTTGCTCGATAACCTGAGAAAACACCACCATGCTTTTTAACTGTTCAAAGGAAATATCCATCGTGTCTCACGCTTTGTAATCAATGCCTCTATTGTATCAATAATTAAATCAATGATGTCAATTTTGTCCCCATAGTCAAGATTTGAATCCACCTCTATACTAATCCCACGCTTATCGATACAGATGGCATTCGCGATTCATCGATAGCAAACCAAACAAACACTCGCTTATAAGGAGCCCGTGATGAGCAGCAAGAAAATTTTAGTTGTCCTAACCTCTCATTCAGACTTAGGAAACACAGGCCATAAAACCGGTTTTTGGGTAGAAGAGTTCGCAGCACCTTATTATGCTTTCATCGATGCTGGCGCAGAAGTGACTGTTGCGACACCAAAAGGTGGTCAAGCGCCCATCGACCCAAACAGTGAATTAAGCGATGCGCAAACCGCAGCCACAAAGCGCTTCTACGAAGACCAAACAGCACAAAACATCATTGCCAACACACAGCTATTAAGCGACATGAAGCAAGAAGATTTTGATGCCATTTTCTACCCAGGTGGCCACGGTCCATTGTGGGACTTAACGAACAATGAAACATCCATTGCCTTGATCGAAAGCTTCCTACACGCAGAGAAGCCTATTTCTTCTGTCTGCCATGCCCCTAGTGCGTTTTTGAACATCAAAGACAGCAAAGGTGAATATTATGTCAAAGGGAAAACCGTCACTGCGTTCAAAAACAGTGAAGAAGACGCCGTACAACTGACCGATGTGGTTCCTTTTCTACTAGAAGACGAGCTGAAAAAACGCGGCGCGGAATACCAAAGTAGCGCGGACTGGAGTGCATTTGCGGTTCAAGACGGCTTAATGATTACCGGTCAGAACCCAGCAAGCTCTGAACTTGTTGCAGAAAAACTGCTCACTACACTGAGCAAATAAAACACCTTAATTAGCCGCCAAAAGTGGCTTCAAGCCTGCCTTATTTACCCATAAGGCAGGCTTTTCTACGCCTAAAAACCAACCATTTTTTCGTTTAATTCAGCCTTGTTTAGCCTTCATTATCATAAATGATAAGGATCTGAGTGAAAAAGTACATCTGTTTGCAAATTCTATTATAAAAAGTATTTATATCTCGAATTCCGCAATTTTCATTCAAAGAATTGGACCAATTATTGATTCAAAGCCTCTCCTATAGATTACGAAACCTAAGCTATCTATACTAAAAACAATTCGAAACCTGACACATTATTGACCCTTCTGGAGTTCTCAAATGACTGTTATCCTAGTCGCAAGTGCCGCCTACTTTTGGCTGTACTCTGTTTAGTTTTTTCCTTAAAAAACGAAAAAAAAGCCAGAACTCAATGAATTCTGGCTTTTCTATAAACAATGCCCCGTCCTGAAATAAACGCGTACTAGCGGCTTCTATTAAGCCGCGTAATCTAGCATGACCACATCTTCTAAGATCGGCAGCAATTCGTCGTTCACCAATGTCTGGTGCGCAGAATGAGGGAGATAAGCGTCACGAGCCGCCTCATCTACAAATGTCATAAACACACAGTGTGTGTAATGTTTAGAACCGACAGGGCTGTTATTTACTCCCCACTCAACGGCTTCGATCCCTTCGATTTTGTCTTTTAATGCTGAAATATTATCAAGGCAGCCAGTGATGGCTTCAGCGCTTGCTTCTTCTTTAAATTGAATAAATAGAATATGGCGAATCATGTGGATTTCACTCCTAATAAATACATTATGGTTAATACTAATGCGCTCATACTAGCATGACGCTATTCACCAAATAGTTAAGAAATAAGGCCAATTCAGGCATTTTAGTACGCGTTGGTTTGATGAAGTTGCGAACAATAAACAGACAAAAAAAGGTCACTTTGAGAGCAGAATATAAGGCGCAATAGCCTCAGCCCATACTCGGTATTGAGCAGCATTAATGTGTAGATAATCTCCCATTACCTCAGGGCTCACCCGCCCATTGTCATCTAAAAAACACTCATTGATATCAAGATAAACCACCTCTTCAGTGTCTGCATAAGCTTGCATCAAACGATTCACTTCATCGTTTAACACTCGCATTTTTTGCGTGGGCTTGGCGCTTCTAGGAAAAATGGCCAGCAATAGTATTTTTGTCTTCGGTAGCTTGACTCGTAATATCGCCAAAATCGCTTGAATGCCTAAGGCTGTCTCTTGGGGAGCATCTTGCCGATGGCCTGTGTTATTGGTCCCGATCAATAACACCAAGCACTTAGGCTCAATACCCTCGACCGCACCATGGGCTAATCGCCATAATACATGCTCGGTGCGATCACCATTGAAACCAAGGTTTAATGCATTCAAAGAGCCGTAATATTCATCCCAAAATACCCGCCCTTCGGCTTCCCAGCCCTGAGTAATTGAGTCACCCAAAAACACCAGATCAACCCGTTCCATCGACGCTTTCTCGGCCAGTTTTTGTTGGTGGCGGGGCAGCCACCAATCAGCATCTTGCGGCGTTGCCAACAACGACAGTGGCGTCGGCTCTGGCATTTCATCCTTTCTCTCATGACTCACCTTGGCTCTCCTACTCTTTTGAGGGTTCGCAATAGACCATTTGCCCAAAGAGAACACACAGCCGTCATTATATAAAAAGCAGTAAACACGGTATCCTAACGACTCCATCCACAGACTGTAAACACCACCATGTCTTTAAGCCTTTTCACTGTCAAAAAAATCATCGGCATGGCGCTAATGCCGATCCCCCTTTCTCTTATTGTTATGCTGCTTGCGCTTCTGCTTATCTCGACACGACCCAAAATAGCCAAAGGCCTGCTGGTCATCGCCATTGCCTGCTTAGGACTCACCAGCTTTGACCCTGTCGCCAATCGTCTGATTGCACCACTGGAAAATACATACCCTATTTTTGATACCCAACAGCCTGTAGACGTCGTTGTGGTATTGGGCAGCGCTCATCAACATTACCCCAATGATCCTGCTGTGATGCAGCTAGGACGAAGCGCCATTTACCGCCTCGAAGAAGGCTTGCGGATTTTAAAAGCCAATCCAGACGCTCAACTTTTTGTCTCGGGGTTCGACGGGCACGCAAAAATCATGCATGATGCCGCGATAGAATTAGGCACAAAGCCAAGCAGAATAGTCATGTTTCCAAAACCAAAAGACACGGAAGCAGAAGCCAATGCCATGGCATCACAACTAACAGGGAAACGCGTCGCGCTGGTCAGCGAAGCCTCACATTTAAGGCGCGCTCTTGGCTTTTTCCAACAAGTGGGCATCACGGCAACGCCCGCCCCAGCCTTCCGCTTAAGTGACACCCGCACCGAATGGCGCATCGGCGCCTCTGAAAACTACCAATCCCAGCGCGCTTTTTACGAATATTTAGGGCTCGCGTGGCAGTGGCTGAAAGCGAAAAACGTCGAATGATCAATGGGCATCACGAAAACAAAAAAGGCCGAGCAGATGCTCAGCCTTTTCGTATTGTCTCTTATTTATACTTGAAACAAGAAGTTCTTAATCAGGTCTTTGCCACCTTCTGTCGCAAAGGATTCTGGGTGAAACTGAATACCTTGAATCGGATACTCTTTATGGCGAACCCCCATTAGCTCAAAGTCGCCACCTTGGTTTATCGTCTTAATATTGCTGAAGTCCGCCTCTTGCAAATCCCCCACAGACGCCGTCACCTCTAACACATCAGGAAAGCTTTCTGCTTCGGCAATCAGTGAATGGTAGCGCATGACTTCTAACTGGTCTGGAATGTCATGGAAAATACCTTCGCCATTGTGAGTAAGGGGGCTGGTTTTACCGTGCATTGGCAATGGCGCTTTCACCACCTTGCCGCCAAACACATGGCAAATACCCTGCATACCAAGACAAACGCCCATTAATGGGATGGTTTTGCCAAATTCCACAATCACCTCAGCACAAATACCAAAGTAGGCCTTATCGTCTGGTGAACCTGGGCCAGGAGAAATAATGATGCGGTCTGGTGCGGCCTTGCGAATGTCATCCAAGGTCACTTCGTCATTACGCTTCACTATCACTTCAAAGCTTGAAACTTCGCCCTTGCTTTGTTCCGTTTCCAACACTTCGCCAATAAACTGATACAGGTTGTAGGTGAAAGAGTCGTAATTATCGATAATGTATACTTTCATGTGTTTACTCCAGACCGGCATTGTTTATGGCGTTGGTTTTCGGTGCAAAGCTTTCTAAAACACGACGAGTGCCAGCAAATTTGCGTTGAATTTCTTCGTATTCGTCTTCGGCATTAGAGTCATAGACATTGCCGCCACAAGTCTGCACGTAGGCTTTCTCACCTTTCGCAAAAACAGTACGGATCGGTATCGCAAACATGCAATCGCCATTGAAAGAGAATTGACCAACCGCACCACCGTAAGGGCCACGACCATCGTTTTCTAAATCGTCGATGATCTTCATCGCTTCGATTTTAGGTGCGCCCGTCAAGGTGCCCGCAGGGAAGTTGCTCGCCAATGCAGAAAACATGTCATGATCTTCCGCCATGATGCCGACAATTTCACTGGAAATATGCTGAACATGACTAAAGCGTTTGATGTCCATCAGGCTACGCACCTTCACCGTGCCAAAGCGAGCCACTCGACCAATGTCATTACGATGCAGGTCGACAATCATGTTGTGCTCAGCAATTTCTTTCGGGTCATTCAATAAGGCGCGCGCTAAGGCCACGTCTTCTTTTTCGTCTACACCACGCTTCGCTGTGCCCGCAAGCGGGAAGGTTTCCATTTCCCCTTGGCGCACGCGGAACAAGAGTTCAGGACTGGCGCCAATGACTTTTTGCTCGCCAAATTTGATGTAATACATTTGTGGTGACGGGTTCACTTCACGCAGTTGCTCATACAAGTTAATCGTATCGCCTGCCATGTTGAACCACATTTTGAAGCCCACTTCACACTGGAAGATTTTACCGTCTACTATGTCTTGTTTCACTTTCGCCACCGCATCTGCGTGGTCAGATTTAGACATAGATTCACCCGCTGGCGTCACCACGAATGGGCCATTTTTCGGTGTTTCTTCTGCCATCATCTTATTCACGAGTGCCACACGATTGGCATCGCAATGCTCATCTTCGTAGTAGAAGTAGACCACTTCGCCGGTCATCTTGTCGTAGATCAGACCGTCTTTGTACAAACCAAAACGGAAGGCATCAAACATCTCACTCGACTGCAGATTCAAACTTGGCTCAAAGTAGTTCATGCTGTCGTAACCAAGATAACCGGTTAACCCACCCGCGAAACCGCGCGACAAAATATTCTGCGGCACAATGTCTCGTAGCAAATAATATGGGTTCTCAGATTCGTAGGACTCAGTCGTGCCATCACGTTCTTGAATAAACAGCTGTTTGCCTTCAGCCCAGATCAATTTCTCAGGGTCAAAACCAATGATCGAATGGCGGGAAATAAAACTCTCTTCGCCAAGGGATTCCAACATAAAGCAGTTATCGAAATGCTTTTCTACCGTTTTAAACAAGGCAAAAAAGTCACAATCGGCGCTGATAGTAATGTACTTAGGCTTGCGCGGTAGCGTGATGCGCTGCGGCTTTTTTTGATAGTAAGACTGGCTATTCATGATTCTTTTAATTCCTTCAATGCGCGGGAGCCACGGGTCACCGTAGCAATACCAACACCTAACTGTTTTGCGATGTCGCGCTGTGGCACACCGTCGTCTAATAAGGCAATGATTTTTAACCGGCGCGCCATTTCGCTGATCTCGTTTGGCGTCAGCAACACGGTTAAGCGCTTTTCTAACTCGGCGGCATCATCAACTTCGGATAAAAACTGGATCAAGTCCTTCATAGGTTGTGTCTCTAATGACTCTTATAAAAAGGGCTATGTATTCACGTACTAGTACAATATAGATTTCAAAGGAGTGAAGCAAGAGGTCTGAGCATAAAAAGGCAAGGTGCTTCATCATTAAATTGATCCGTTCGCTAATTAAGACTTTCAATGAAAAATTAACAAAACTATGGAAGAGCGAGGTTTAACATGAGTATTTTTGATGAATTAAAATCTTCTTTAGAAGCAGCGGTAGATATCCACCAAGGTCGTAAAGAAACTGGTCGTAGTACTCGCGTTGAGATCGCAGATGTAAAATCTATTCGCGATGACCTTCAAGTCTCTCAGGCTGAGTTTGCCAAAGCGCTTGGCACCAGTGTGGATACGATTAAGAGCGGGGAAAGTCGACGTCGCAACCCAACAGGCTTAGCGGCTAAGGTATTGGCAACGATTCAAGATAACCCCAATTTCTATAACGAATTATCAGCACACTGACAATATCCTCAGTCTTACGCATTAAAGCGCTGCTCTGTGTCTAAGTAACGCTTTATCCTACCAACATAGTGTTAAATCAAGAAAAACGCTTTCGTTGTTCTATATAATGCTCGCATCATCCATCATGAGGAAAGCTAATGGGTATTGTCGTCGCGGTTTGTATGTGGCTCATCTTGCTGATGTCTGTTCCTAACCCGCTGCGCGGTAAATTAGAGAAACGGCAGGGCACGCTCGCATTGTTAGCATTTATAGCAGGGGTTTGGAACTTCGCTTTTTATGGATCCTTTCATCTTGGGGAGTTTTGGGGAAATGCGGCCTTTATTTCTGGCTTCTTTATGATGTTCAGTAGCTTTTCGCTCTTACAAGCCGAGACCTGGCCTTCGTCGCTAAAAAGCCCGATTCAAACGCTGCAGCGTTATCGTCATGCAATACACAATGTCATCAATAACTTAGCCCTGTTTGCGCTTGCCATTTATGCGTCACTTTACACTTATGCCCTTATCCTACTGAATTTGAACGCCTAACCCATAAAAAAAGAGAAACCCTTTGTATAAGGCGTTTCTCTTTATGGCTGACAATATTATGTTGTGGCTTTCAACCTGATCTTGGTTACAAGAACATACCGCCGGACGCTTCGATACGCTGCCCGGTTATCCAGCCTGCCCCATCGCTCAATAGCATAGCAACCGCTTGACCAATGTCTTCGGCTTCACCGACACGCCCTAATGCCGTCACCGAAGACACCATTTTATTCATCTCAGGGTTGTCGCGCACATTGCCATCACGAAAATCCGTCGCAATCGCTCCCGGTGCCAAGGTATTCACGCGCACTTGTCGTTGTGAGAATTCTTTTGCCATATAGCGAGTCATGACTTCTACACCGCCTTTCGCAATGGCGTAAGCACTTGAGCCAGGCAAGGTGAAGCGCGCTAAACCAGACGAAACATTTAAAATATGACCGCCGTTTTTAATCAATGGCAATAAAGCTTGGGTCAAAAAGAAAGGCCCTTTCACATGTATTGCTAG
This sequence comes from Marinomonas sp. NPDC078689, assembly GCF_044542435.1. Classification (NCBI taxonomy): domain Bacteria; kingdom Pseudomonadati; phylum Pseudomonadota; class Gammaproteobacteria; order Oceanospirillales; family Oceanospirillaceae; genus Marinomonas; species Marinomonas sp. NPDC078689. The sequence goes on from NZ_JBITUJ010000007.1 coordinate 120,956, forward strand.
CATCTCTTCTAGCGCCTCATAACTGGTTTCTTCAATGCTGCTTTGTATGCCAGTGCCAGCATTATTCAGCAGATAATCGAAATCCTGGCGCCCAAATTCGCTTTCTAGCACCTTTTGTAAGCGCTCTTTAAACTGAGGAAAAGCCGCCACATCTCGAGTGTCTAATTGCAGCGAAAAAGCGTTTTGACCTGTTTCTTTGATCGCTTCCACTACGCTTTGTGCGCCATCAGCATCTTGATGATAGGTCAACACAACATCAACGCCCGCTTTTGCTAAAGCAAGTGCGCTGCTCTTGCCCAAACCACGACTACCACCCGTAATAATTGCTAACTTGCTCATTATGCACCTCTCTTAGTGATCAAATGCTCCAGGCGATGCCCGAAGGGAGCCTTAAGAATAGCCATTAGAGTAAGCGCTTTATTGTCATGGATATAGAGGGTAAAGGTGATAACATTGTTCGGATAAAACAAACAATTTGGAGTATTGAATGGACAAGTTTGATGCCATGCAGCGCTTTGTATTAGTCGCGCAATCGGGCAGTTTTACCAAGGCCGCTGAGGCCCTTGGCCTGCCAAAATCCAGCATTTCACAAGCCATACAAGGGCTTGAGAAATCATTAGGTACACGACTTTTGCATCGTAGTACCCGCAGCGTCGTGCTGACTCAGGATGGGGAAACCTACTTGCCACAGTGCCAGGCATTATTAGCGGAACTGGACGCAATGAGTGGGCAATTTCAGCGCCACCAAGACACCATTCGTGGCGTATTGAGAGTCGACATGTCGAGCCGTTTCGCTTCAACTGTGGTGCTCCCAAATTTGTCCGACTTTCTCACTAAATACCCCAATATCCAGTTAAAAATCAGCAGTTCTGATCATCGAGTAGACCCAGTCAAAGAAGGCATTGATTGCGTTGTACGCACAGGAGAATTAAACGACAGCAGTTTGGTCGCTCGAACCTTAAGCCACTACAGAAGCATCAACTGTGTTTCGCCAAGCTATGTGAAAAAGTTTGGTATTCCTTTGACCTTGGACGATTTAGCCAACCATCAATTGATCGACTATTCGCACACCCTTGGCAATCTAGAAGCGCAGTTTGAATACATGGAACAAGGCGTCGTAAAACACCATATTATGCCCAGCAGCTTAGCCGTTAATGGCACAGATGCCTATTTGTCTGCCTGTTTATCTGGCTTAGGCATTGCACAAATACCCACCATAGGGGTGGAAGATTGGATCGCTAAAGGTCAGTTGATACACATTTTACCGCAATACGAAGCCGAGCCTATGCCAGTGTCTTTGCTTTACCCGTCGCGCCGCCAACCACCCAAACGCCTGAGTGTTTTTATGTCGTGGCTAGAAGAGGTGGTCACCAAGATCGACCAAACGGGTTTGCGTGCCTCTCCTAGTGCAGCACCTTAATCTCAACATCAATCACCCCATGATGGGTGCTCGCAATACGTTGGAACGCCGATTTACTCAAATCGATAATACGGCCTCTCACAAAAGGACCACGGTCATTTATGCGCACAATCACACTTTTACCATTCGCCACGTTTGTCACTTTTACCTTGGTGCCAAAAGGGAGGCGTTTATGCGCCGCCGTGTGGGCATGCTGATTAAAGCGCTCGCCACTGGCGGTTTGTCGCCCTTGGTATTTGTCCGCATAGTAGGAGGCCTCACCTGATTCTTCATAGCCCATCGCCGCTGAGCGTGTCAGTGGGGTGCTCGAACAGGCGGTGAGCCATAAAGACAAAAAGACCCAATAAATAGGCGCTGCATTTTTCATAAGACTCTCTTTTTCGTTGCTTGTTATCACAGGCGCGAGTGACAACAGGGTCGATGGGGGTAATCTGCTGTAGAGCGATGAAAAGTCTAACAAATCTTGGTCGTGATAAAACAAACCACTGCGAACTTTGCGCTTTCCTCGCAGGCTTTTACGCTTTGTACACGAGCGCACTCCAGGTTTTGGCGGTTCGAGAAAAATGTGAATAGATTAGTGACACCCTCTTCCATTCGCTTATTATTCTATGATTTCAGGTATGCTCTAGATACCGCATTCCTTTACCACTTTCTTGGATCAGAAACATGCCCTCGCCAGAGATAAACACTGCCACCTTAGCTCACTGGCCAACGCCTTGGCGGTTTCTTCTACTTTTCCTTTTGTCCTGTGTGTTTGCCAGCGTATTAGAATACTTTCACCTACCGGCCGCTCTATTACTCGGCCCCATGGTAGCGAGTATTTTTATCACAGTGAAAGGGGCTGATTTGAGTCTGCCGAAGCCGCTTTTTTTGATGGCACAAGGCACCCTTGGTTGGATGATAGCGGGTCATTTACCCACCAACATTTACCTTGAAATCGTTCAAGAATGGCCAATTTTTCTACTCGGCACCTGCTCTACGATTGTCGCATCCAGCTTCCTTGGCTGGCTATTGAGCCGAACCGGACTCTTGCCCGGCACCACGGCTATTTGGGGTTCATCGCCAGGGGCTGCTTCCGTCATGACTATCATGTCTGAATCCTATGGGGCCGACATGCGCCTCGTCGCTTTTATGCAATATTTGCGGGTCGCCTGTTGTGCCATCGCGGCTATGGTTGTGGCTACCTTGTTCAATGTGGACGGTGTCAAGCCGATCCATTGGTTTGCCATGAGCTCGTCCTCTGGCTTTATCATGACCATAGCGATGAGCTGCGTCACCGTCTATTTAGGCGTGAAATTGCGCCTGCCTGGCGGTGCCTTACTCATGTCCATCGCAGTGGGGATTTTCATCAAGTTCTCTGGCACCTTTCCCATTGTGTTGCCTTATTGGTACTTGGCCATCAGCTTTGGCATTCTTGGTTGGGGGATTGGCTTTCGTTTTTCACCCGCGGTATTGCGACACGCGCTGCACGTCTTTCCTCATGTTCTGGGCGCGATTATTGCCCTGATTGTGATCAACGGTGGTTTTGCCATGCTGCTGGTGTACTTTGCCGACATTGACCCGCTTACCGCCTTTCTTGCCACCAGCCCAGGGGGGGCGGATTCTGTGGCCATTATTGCCGCTACCACCCACGCGGACGTGGCCTTTGTGATGGCCATGCAAATCATGCGCTTCTTTGTGGTATTGATTGCTGGCCCTATGCTTGCTCGCTGGCTATCGGTAAACAAAAGCCTACCTTCGAGCTAACGAGCGGGCATAAAAAAGCCACGCTGAGCGTGGCTTTTAACCTGACATAAATCGGCGTTTATTAAGCCAAATTTTCAGGCCCAAACGAACACGGCAACAGCTCATCCATCGCAAAAGAACGACGTACTTCCGTCGCGCTGCAGACGTGAATACGCGTCGCTTCTGAGGAAAACTCACGAATCCGCTGACGGCAGCCGCCACACGGTGTCACCAGCTCACTTCCATTGCCCATAACGTAGATGTTTTTGATCTGGCTTTCACCGTCTAAAATCATCGCCGCAATCGCGCCTGCTTCTGCACAGGTTCCTTCAGGGTAAGAAGCGTTTTCTACGTTACAGCCAGAATAATAACGACCGTTCGCCGTTTCAATGGCAACCCCAACCTTGAATTTAGAGTAAGGCACATAGGCCTTACTCATCGCTGTTTTGGCAAGCTCAAATGCTTGTTCGTTCATCACCGCATGACTCATAAACTAAGCTCGTTCTTTCAGATAAGGACGACCAACGGCTTTTGGCGCGACCGCTTTGCCAATAAAACCGGCCAACAACAGAACCGTCAGCACATAAGGCAAGACTTCAATCAATTGCACTGGCACTTCACCCATACCTGGAATGACAACCCCTTGCAAACGTACTGCTACGGCATCTAAGAAGCCAAACAGCAAACAAGCGAACATCACAGGCACCGGACGCCATTTACCAAAAATCAACGCCGCTAATGCCATGTAGCCTTTACCCGCACTCATGTCTTTTAAGAAGCCAGCATTGTGCGCAGTAGACAAATAAGCCCCTGCAATACCACATAAGATGCCGCAAACAATCAGCGCACGGTAACGAATCCAAGCCACCGAAATACCGGCGGTATCCACCGCATGAGGGTTCTCACCCACCGCACGTAGGCGTAAGCCAAAACGGGTTTTATAAATCACCCAATAGGTCACCGGCACCATCACAAAGGCAAGGTAAACGATGATATTGTGGCCACTGAGTAAATTCGAGTAGATCTGACCAATCACGGGCACATCACGCAAGGCATCGGCAAATGGTAAAGTAATATCGGTGAAACGCTGGTCACCAGACAAGGTCGGCGTTTGCCCACCCATGCCAAACCAATCCAACCCCAAGGTGACCGTTAAGCCAGCCACTATGGTGTTAATGGCGACGCCGGAGACAATGTGATCACCGCGATGAGTGATACAGGCAAAGCCATGTATCATCGCCAACACAACCGACGCGGCAATACCACAAGCCAAGCCTATCCACGCAGAACCGAATATGGCAGCGCCCGCGGCGGCGGCAAAAGCACTGCCCAAGATTTTACCTTCCAAGCCAATATCAACGATACCAGCACGTTCAGAATACAAGCCCGCTAATGCCGCGAGAATCAAGGGAGTGGAGACACGCAAGGTGGCATCCAGCATTATGATTAGGGTATCAAACATTTTATTTCTCCTGCGCCGCGGCTCTGCGAATAAAGAAGCCTTCGATGCGACCTTTGAACATGTGCTCTAGGGCACCACAGAACAAAATCACCAGACCTTGAATAACCACCACAACTTCAGGTGTGATACTTGGAATTTCAAACGCTAGCTCAGCGCCACCTTGATACAAGGCACCAAACAAAACAGCGGCCAGCACAATACCAATAGGATGATTACGGCCCATTAAAGACACAGCAATTCCGGCAAAACCATAACCTGCGGTAAAGTTCAGCAATAGACTGTGGTTTACCCCCATGATTTCGTTAATACCCACAAAACCAGCCAAACCACCAGAAATCAACATCACCCAAATAGTGACTTTAGCGGTATCAATACCCGCGTACTTAGCCGCTGTTGGGTTGGTTCCCAAGGTTCTAAGTTGGTAACCCCAACGGGTATGCCAAATTAAGACCCAGACCAGCACACAGCACACCAAAGCCAAAATAAACGCACCATTTAATGGAGAATCACCGATGTCGATACCCAATGGGGTGAGCATATTGTGCAGATACGGCATCCAAGCGTTTTCTTCGAAAGTACGGCTGTTTGGCGCCATGCCCGTTTTTTCTTTTAACCAGTTCACCATTAGGTAAACCATCAAAGACGAGGCAATAAAGTTAAACATAATGGTGGTAATAACGATGTGACTACCACGTCGCGCTTGCAAGTAAGCGGGAACATACGCCCACGCTGCACCAAACAAGGCGGCCGCTATGATCGCCAGCGGCATAATGACAATAAAGGGCATAGAGTGATCAAGCGAAAGACACACAAGGCCAACCCCTAACCCACCGATGTAAGCTTGGCCTTCACCACCGATATTAAACAAACCCGCTTTGAAGGCGACCGACACCGCCAAACCAGTAAAGATGAAGTTGGTCGCGTAATACAGCGTATAACCAATCCCCTCATCGTAACCAAAGGCGCCATACACCAAGTAACCCGCAGCTTCTATTGGGTTTTGGCCAATGGCAACAAACACCAAACCAGACACCAAAAAGGCCAGTACAATATTAATAAACGGAATTAGGCCGACATTGACCCAAACAGGAACCTTAGCCTGACTCATTACGCCACTCCTTTTTGGTCTTCGTTGTAGGCGTTTGCCATCATCAAACCAAGAGTACGTTCGTCGGCGTCTTTTGCATCAAGCTCACCAACAACCGCACCATCAAACATCACTAGGATGCGATCACTAAGTGCCATAATTTCGTCCAACTCTACCGATACCAGCAAAATCGCTTTGCCAGAATCTCGCAATTTTACAATTTGTTCATGAATGTTTTCGATGGCGCCGATGTCGACACCACGGGTTGGCTGACCAATCAGCAACACATCTGGGTTCTGCTCGACTTCACGGGCGATCACGATTTTCTGCTGATTACCACCAGAGAAGTTGGCGGTTTTTAGATGAGGATTTGGGGGACGAACGTCCCAAGCGGCCATCCGAGTATTACACTCATCTAGCATGGCCTTGCGGTTCATCAAAAAGGCGCCGTTATAGGCCGCTGAGTTGTGATAACCCAGCACCGCCGCTTCATACGCTTCAAACCCAGTTACCAAGCCCATTTTATGGCGATCTTCTGGCACGTGGGCCATTTTCATATCACGCATTTGCGCTGCATTTTTAGGCGCACTGGCGGTAATGGTTTGCCCGGCAAATTGAATTTCACCTTCGTCCATTGGCGTAATACCAGACAACACATTCAACAGCTCACTCTGGCCATTACCAGAGACCCCTGCGATACCTAGGATTTCTCCAGCACGCAGTTCCAAGCTCACTTCTTTTAAACGTTTCACGCCTTGGCTATCAAATTGGGAAAGGTTTTTGGCGGATAAGAAAACGTCCGTTGGTGTCGCGTCGTCTTTATCGACTTTCAAGCGCACCTTTTTTCCCACCATCAGCTCGGCTAACTCTTCTTTATCCGTTTTTGCCGTCTCACGATGCGCCACCATTTCACCTTGGCGCATCACAGAGACATTGCTCGTGGAAGCCAAGATTTCACGTAATTTATGCGTAATCAATAAAACCGTCACACCTTGCTCAGTCAACGAGCGCAAGATACGGAATAGGTGATCCGCTTCTTGTGGTGTTAAAACGCCTGTCGGCTCATCTAGAATCAGAATGCGCGCGCCACGATACAGAGCCTTCAAAATTTCAACACGCTGCTGTAGACCAACTGGGAGCTCTTCCACAACCGCATCTACATCAATGTCTAGACTGTATTCATGAGCAAGACGCTTCAATTCAGTTCGAGCTGCATCCATACCTTGCTGCAATAAGGCACCACCCTCGGCCCCCAACATCACGTTTTCCAAAACCGTGAAGTTTTCAACCAACATAAAGTGCTGATGCACCATACCTATGCCGGCTTTAATCGCATCTTGTGAGTTGCGAATATCTACAATTTTTCCATCGACTTCAATATGGCCCGAGTCCGCCTCGTAGAAACCATAAATAATACTCATCAGAGTCGATTTACCTGCCCCGTTTTCACCGATAATACCGTGAACCGTACCTGCAGGAACTTGTAGGCAAATGTCTTTGTTCGCCTGAACGGCGCCAAAGCGTTTGCTAATATCACGCAATTCAATTGCGTATGGCGTTGTATTGTTTGTCATATTTCAATAATAATTCGTCTGCTTTATGTTAGGGCGGTGAAATCATATTTTGATCAAAATACACTCAACCTGCCTATATCGCTACCTTAGTTTGATGGCTATCAATGCCTGCTCTGCGGATAAACACTCAACAATCTTACTCAATGAAAACAAACGATTCAGAGCATGACCCATGCGATATTTTTCGTTAGCAGAAACATTTTTCACAGAAGCACTAAGACAAAAAAACAGCCGCCCACACAATGGACGACTGTTTCTCGATATAACTTAGTAGTTACAAGTACTGTCTGACATGTAGTCATGTACTTTGATGTCACCACTGATAATTTTTGCTTTGATGTCCGCTAATTTCGCTTTCATCTCAGCGGTTACTAAGCCCTTGTTATTATCATCAAGCGCCCAATCCACACCATCTTCAGCCAAACCTAGTACTTGAAGACCTGGTTTCCAATCTCCCGCTGCACCGTCTTTAAAGGTGTTGTACGCTGCACGGTCAACGCGTTTAACCATAGAGGTTAGCATCACACCTGGGTGCAAATGGTTTTGGTTAGAGTCCACACCGATCGCGTAATGACCAGCATCGGCGGCGGCTTGATAAACACCGATTCCTGTACCACCAGCGGCCGCGAAGACAACATCAGCGCCTTGTGAAAACTGGCTTTTCGCCAATTCAGAGCCTTTTGTTGGGTCGTTAAACGCCGCGCCAGTAGAACCAGTCATGTTTTGGATAACTTTGTCATTTGGAGCAATGTATTTAACGCCTTGCTCGTAACCACAACCAAACTTACGTACCAAAGGAATGTCCATACCGCCAATAAAGCCAACCGTACCGGTTTTAGACTTCATTGCTGCCAAAGCACCAACAAGGAAAGACCCTTCGTGCTCTTTAAAAACGATAGATTCAACGTTTGGCAGATCAACCACGCTGTCAATCAAAGTGAAATGAATGTTAGGGAAATCTTTCGCTACTTTTTCAACAGAAGACGTCATCGTGAAACCAACCGCCACGATTGGCGAATAACCACGCTTAGCTAAACGGCGAAGGCCTTGCTCAACTTGCGCTTCATTCTTTGGTTCGAATTCGCGAACTTTAACGCCACTCTCTTTTGTGTATTTAGTAATACCGTCGTACACGCCTTCGTTAAAAGACTTGTCGAATTTACCCGCTTGATCGTAGACAACCGCAGGTTTGTCCGCAGCATGAGCCACACTTACAGATACAGCCAATGCCGTTACGGACGCAAGAAAGATACCTTTCATTCCAATTCCTCTCATGTTTTTTAATGATGGCTAGCCCATTTTTATTTTGAAGCTGCCTAACTGGTCAAAAATAAACTGATTAATGTCATATCGCAATGACAACAACGTTCAGATGACCCCCTTATTCCAAGAGGAACATCAAAATACTGCCTGTGATAAAACACGAATCAAGATTCGCAAGAACAACAGCAATAAACATGCCTATAACCTAACCAATGGGTCAAGTTTGGCATTTTGGACAATATACCGTACTTCGTTGACCTTGTCTTATTTCCTTTAAGACCGCACCACAGGCGGTACACGCCTGATCGGCTCGTCCATATACCATAAGCTCTTGCTTGAAGTAGCCAGGTTTACCATCACCACCGACAAAATCTTTTAAGGTGGTGCCGCCCTGTTTAATCGCCGCTGCTAGCACGGTTTTGATGCACTCAACCAATACAGCATAGCGTGCTTTACTAATGTTGCCCGCCATACGTGTTGGTCGAATGCCCGCCATAAATAAGGCTTCATTCGCATAAATATTGCCAACACCCACCACCACTTTGCTGTCCATAATGAAGCTTTTGATCGCCACTTTACGGCCTTTTGCCTTTTCATAAAGGTAATCGATATGAAAATCTTCAGACAAGGGTTCAGGGCCAAGATGCGCCAACAGCTCATGCGCCAGCCAATCGCCTTTTGTCCACAGCACAGCGCCAAAGCGACGTGGGTCCGTATAACGTAGCCAAGGGCCCTTACCAGCAAAGCGAAAATCCACATGGTCATGAAATAACGGCGCCGTTTCTGGTTCAACGAAATACAAGCTACCTGACATCCCAAGGTGGATAATTAACGTACCTGCCGCCGTGTGAATACCAATGTATTTACCTCGTCGTGTTAGGTGCGTGATCACTTGCCCCTGCATTTCTGAGACTAATGCAGGCGTAATCGGCCAACGCAACTTAGGTTGACGAACATCAATATGAGCGACGGTTTGCTCAACAAGAAGTGGCTCGATTCCACGCAGGGTAGTTTCTACTTCTGGTAATTCAGGCATAGGGACCTCAGCAAAAAATGCACGGTGAAAACAATGCTGACCATATGTTCAACAGGTTCTACTATATAGTAGATACAAAAAAACCGACTCTATTGAGTCGGTTTCTTTTTACAAAGACCGAAAATTATTTAATTTTCGCTTCTTTGTACATAACATGCTTACGTACAACAGGATCAAACTTTTTCATTTCTAGTTTGTCTGGAGTGTTTCGCTTGTTCTTGTCAGTTGTGTAAAAGTGACCAGTACCAGCAGAAGATACCATGCGAATTAAATCGCGAGCGCCTTTAGAAGCCATGATTCAGATCCTTATACTTTTTCGCCGTTGGCACGCATATCAGAAAGAACTGATTCGATGCCTTTTTTATCGATAATACGCATACCTTTAGAAGATACACGTAAACGGATGTAGCGGTTTTCACCTTCGACCCAAAAACGGTGCCAGTGAAGGTTAGGAAGAAAACGACGCTTAGTACGGCGTTTTGAGTGAGAAACGTTATTACCTGTAACAGGACGTTTCCCAGTAACTTGACATACGCGAGACATAATTAAATACCTTTTGCTATCCAGAAGATTATTGGAAGTGTGCTTCACTTCCTCAGGCGGAGCATGATTCCTTATGAATCAAAAATATCCCGTACCGAGGAATAGCGGCGCGCATTCTCCCATAAGCAGCTCTTCTGGGCAAATATTTTGTTAAAAAATTGATCAATTCTTCAAAGTTAGTCGCGAAAAAAGCCAAGTAGCGTCGAATTTACCGATAAATCCCCCATTACTTGTCTCTTTTTATAACAGGCCTCTTTCGGCGAGTGACACGGGCGTGCCGTCGCCTACCACAAAATGATCCAGCAATCTGACATCCACCAAGTTGAGTGCGTCTTGTATTTTTGTCGTGATTGAAATGTCCGCTTGGCTGGGTTCGGCCACGCCACTGGGATGATTGTGAGCCAGAATAACCGCAGCGGCATTATACTGTAGCGCCGCTTTCACCACTTCCCTCGGATAAACCGCCGCCGCGTCTATGGTGCCCATAAAAAGCTCTTGGTATCGGATCAAACGGTGCTGGGTGTCTAAGAACAGCACTGCAAACACTTCTCTTTGGGCGTGCCTTAGTTGCGCAGAAAGATACTGACGGACGTGTTCTGCGCTGGTAAAGACGGTCTCTCGCTTTAACTGCTCGTGCAAATGCCGCTTGGACATTTCAAGCACCGCTTGCAACTGAGTGTATTTGGCATCGCCCAGACCAAAGCCTTGGCAAAACTCTTCACGACTGGCCGACATCAGGGCGCGTAGGCCTCCAAACTGCAACAACACTTGCCGCGCCAACTCGACCGCGCTGATGCCTTGCGTTCCTGTGCGTAAGAAAATCGCCAGCAATTCAGAATCCGTTAAGGCACTTGCCCCTTGGTGAATCAGCTTTTCTCGCGGTCTCTCTTGTTCCGGCCAATGCTTAATACTCATGATCTACTCCTTGATCCATGTTAATCTTGGCAGCAATAAAACAGAGACGTCCTGTCTCTATAGTGACTAGTTTAGTCGTTATTTATCGATTGGATATTTTACCTTATCGGCCACCACTTGGATTGAGAAGTTTTATATGTCAAACCTAGCGCAAAAACGCATTCTATTAGGTATTACTGGTGGCATCGCTGCCTACAAAAGTATTGAATTAATTCGTTTGCTCACCAAGGCAGGCGGCGAGGTGCAAGTGGTCTTAACCGAAGGGGCAAAAGCCTTTGTGACGGAAATGACGCTGCAAGCTGTGTCTGGTCACCCGGTGCGCAGTACGCTTTTGGACCCTAATGCCGAAGCCGGTATGGGCCACATTGAGCTGGCCAAGTGGGCCGATCTGATTGTTATCGCCCCGGCATCCGCCGATTTTATGGCGCGCTATGCCCAAGGCATGGCCAATGACTTATTAAGCACTTTATGTCTCGCTACCGAATCGCCTGTGTTACTGGCGCCAGCGATGAACCAAGCCATGTGGAAGCACCCAGCAACCCAAGCCAATGCCGCCTTACTGTCTGCGCGCGGAGTATTGAGCATTGGCCCTGCGGATGGAGCTCAAGCGTGTGGTGATGTGGGACCTGGTCGCATGAGTGAACCAAGCGATATTTTTGACGCTATCACTGAGCATTTTAGCGCGCCAGCAGCAAGCCAAGATTTGGCCGGCCAACACTGGGTAATTACCGCCGGTCCGACCATGGAAGCCATTGATCCGGTACGCTTTATTAGCAACCACAGTTCTGGAAAAATGGGCTACGCATTAGCGCAGGCCGCACTGTATCGTGGCGCCGCAGTCACCTTGATCAGTGGTCCAGTGCAAGTCCCTGCGCCAGCTGGCGCAAAGCTAATTCCCGTCAAAAGCGCCGATGATATGTTGGCCGCATGCGCCACTGCTATGGCTCATCCAGCGGATGTTTTTATCGGCGCTGCCGCCGTGGCTGATTTCAAAATGAAGCAAGCTTCAGATCAAAAAATGAAAAAGCAAAGCAACACCGACGAGCTGCACCTGACCTTGGTCAAAAACCCTGACATCATTGCCGCCGTGGCCAAAAATAACTGGTCAAAATGCGTGATCGGCTTTGCGGCAGAAACTCAAAACGTCATCGAATACGCCAAGGACAAATTGGTCAGAAAAGGCTTGGATATGATCATTGCCAACGACGTGTCTCGTGCAGACATTGGCTTTAATCAAGACGAAAACCAAGTGTCTGTTATTACTAAAGACGCTCTTTGGACACCAGATAAGGCGACAAAAACAACCTTAGCCACTGAACTCGTCAGCCTAATCCAACAACACACCCATTCCTCCCATTAATCTATTATCGACAAGACAAAGTGAAGACTATGAAACATGCCATTCAATTAAAAATCATCAGCGATAAAATCGGCAAAGAAATCCCCTTGCCAACTTACGCCACAGAAGGTTCTGCAGGCCTTGATCTACGCGCCTGCCTAGACGAAGCCATTGAACTTTCTCCTGGCGATACAACGCTACTACCAACTGGATTGTCTATTTATATTCAAGACCCTAGCCTAGCGGCGGTGCTTTTACCGCGCTCAGGTTTGGGCCATAAGCACGGCATAGTGCTAGGCAACCTTGTGGGTTTGATTGATTCTGATTACCAAGGTGAACTCATGGTGTCTTGCTGGAACCGCGGACACTCGACTTTCACCATCGAGCCTGGCGAACGTGTCGCGCAATTGGTCTTAGTTCCTGTGGTTCAAGCGGAATTTGATATCGTGACTGAATTTGAAACAACCGCTCGCGGCGAAGGTGGTTTTGGCCACACTGGCACGAAATAATTGTTGTTTTCAAACGAGAAAAGGTGAATTTTTTTCACCTTTTCTCACACCGCTTTCCACATTCTCTCACCCATCTTTCAAAACTGAAATTGAATTTACTTTCATAAGTCTAAAGTTCGTAATTTTCATACAAATTTCTATAGTGTATCCCTCTGGATCACGCTATTATTTCAACCCTAAGTGGTTGCTCACACTTGTCACTAGCCTTGAACAGTCATCGTTCTGACACAGCAACCGGCTAAACTATTATAAAAATGGCTCTTTGCTGAGCCGCCAAGCCCCTAACCAACACAACCGGGGTTTTCATCGCTTAACAGGAGTAATTTTACCGTGGCTTTTTCGCGTGAATCCGCTTTAGATGTTGCCAATGTACTAAGTGAGTCTTTGCCTTATATCCAACGCTACGCTGGCAAAACACTCGTTATAAAATATGGCGGCAATGCCATGACAGACGAAAAACTCCAAGCGGGCTTTGCTCGAGACATAGTGCTAATGAAAGCCATCGGCATTCACCCTATCGTTGTGCATGGTGGTGGCCCTCAAATTGGCGACATGTTGGAAAAACTCAGCATCGAATCCAAATTCATCAATGGCATGCGTGTCACTGACACCGCAACGATGGATGTCGTGGAAATGGTGCTTGGTGGTCAGGTCAATAAACACATTGTGAATATGATCTCCCAAGCGGGTGGTAAAGCCATCGGCCTAACGGGTAAAGACAGCCACTTTATTCAAGCGAAGAAACTCTTTGTTAAGCATCAAGCCGAAGGCATGAGTGCGCCAGAGCCTGTAGACATTGGTCATGTTGGTGAAGTCGCTAGCATTGATACAAACGTGCTAAAAGTATTGGAAAACAGTGACTTGATCCCTGTTATCGCACCAATTGGTGTGGACGCTGAAGGCAACTCTTATAACATTAATGCCGATTTAGTCGCCGGCAAAGTCGCTGAAGCGGTTGGCGCTGAAAAGCTTATGCTGCTGACAAATATTTCCGGCGTACAAGACAAGCAAGGCAATGTGTTAACTGGGCTAACAACCGCTCAAGTTGATGGTTTAATTGCCGATGGTACTATTTATGGCGGTATGCTGCCGAAGATCAGTTGTGCACTTTCTGCCGTCAATGCAGGCGTCGGCAGTGCGATTATTATTGATGGCCGCGTACCTCACGCGATCTTGTTAGAAATCCTAACAGACAAAGGCGTTGGCACCTTAATCTCAAATACAAAAGCGGCAGAATAAGCCGCGTGTCAGCCAAGTTTTTCAAGACGACATATTAACAATAACGAGTTTGGGAACAGAACATAAATGAGCAACAAAAAAAGCGATCGTCGAACACAAATACTGCAGGCGCTAGCTCAAATGCTAGAAAGCAGCCCTGGAGCACGTATCACGACCGCCGCATTGGCGAAACAAGTTGGCGTCTCTGAAGCCGCTTTATATCGTCATTTCCCAAGCAAAGCGAAAATGTTTGAAGGCTTGATCGAATTTATTGAAGAATCGTTATTCACGCGCATTCACAGAATCGTACAAGATGAAAGTGATGTGCTGATTCGCATTGAAATGATTGTCACCCTAGTGCTGGGCTTTTCTACACAGAACCCAGGTATGTGCCGTCTTCTTACTGCAGACGCATTAGCGGGCGAGACAGAGCGTTTACGCGTTCGTATTGCTCAGCTGTTTGACAGGATTGAAACTCAGTTAAAACAAGTCATGCGTGAAGCGGACTTAAAACAAGGTTTACGCCCAGTGATGGGAGTGGCACCTTGCGCTAACTTTTTGCTGGCCATAATAGAAGGCAAAATCCGCCACTATGTGCGCAGTGAATTTAAAGTAAAACCCACTGAAGCGTGGACAGAACAATGGTCAGCATTAGTAAAAACGCTAATGCTTAACCGCTAGTACTGGGAGCCAAAAGCCCCCTAGCACTATGGCTTAGCACGGCTTCGATTACGACTCGATACCATACTGCTGACGGTACGCTTTAACAGCATCAAGATGCTCAGCAAGCTCAGGCGTTGCTTGTTCTGCTAAGTAGGTCATGATGTCATTAAGAGAAACGATGCTGATCACAGGCATGTTGAAGTCACGTTCGACTTCTTGGATTGCAGATAGCTCGCCTTGACCACGTTCTTGGCGATCCAATGCGATTAGCACGCCAGCCGGAACGGCTTTTGCTTCTTGTATGATGGACATGACTTCTCGAATGGCCGTCCCTGCGGTAATAACGTCATCGATAATCATGACGTTACCTGCTAAAGGGGCACCGACGAGAGAACCACCTTCACCGTGAGCTTTCGCTTCTTTACGGTTGAAAACGTAAGGGGTGTCCACATCATGGTGATCGAACAGTGCCACCGCGGTTGTGGTAGCCAAAGGAATGCCCTTATAAGCAGGGCCAAATAGAACATCAAATGGAACATTAGCTTCCATTAATGCGGCTGCATAAAAGCGACCTAACTTCGCTAACGCTTGTCCAGAATTGAATAAGCCAGCGTTAAAGAAGTAAGGGCTTACGCGGCCAGATTTGAGTGTAAATTCGCCAAAACGCAAAACATTTTGCTCAATGGCGAACTCGATAAAGTCTCTTTGGTAAGGTTTCATGCCGACTCCAGATAGATTTTAAAAATAGAACAAAGCGCCGCCAAGAACGAGCGAAGCCATGCCAACATTGGATAGGCGCTAATATAACACACGGCTAGGAATTGTAGGGACCAGAAATGAAGGTCATCAGCCTTAATGTAAACGGTATAAGACAAGCAGCCGATCGCGGCTTTTTCGAGTGGATGGTTCGTCAGGATCCTGATGTTGTCTGTCTGCAAGATATTCAGGCGGATGAACGCAGTCTTAATGACAGCGTCTTCTTTCCACCTGGGTACAACACTTACTTTTTTGACTCTATGGAAGACCCTGAACAAGCAGGCGTAGCCATTTATTGTAAAACGATGCCAAAAGCCATCATGACCGGCATGGGATTTCCTGAGTGCGACTTTGAAGGGCGCTTTATTCAAGCAGACTTCGATAAGGTCAGCATTGGTGCATTCCTAACACCACATGGGTCAAACCATGAAGATGCGCTACAAGAGCATAAATACCGTTTTATGGAAGGCTTTAAAAACCACTTGATTAAAACACGCCGTAAACGCCGTGAGTTTATTTTTTGTGGAACCGCCAACGTGGCACGTTCACCGATCGATGTGAGCAGCTGGTTTGTAAACCAACGCAACTCTGGTTTTCTGGCTGAAGAGCGTAAATGGATTAACGAAATTTTCAACGAGCTTGAATACGTTGATGCTTTCCGCCAAGTTAACAAACAAGACAAGCAATACACTTGGTGGCCTGACTACGAGCGCGCTTGGAAATTAGATGAAGGAGGTCGTTTGGACTACCAAATTACCACGCCTGGCATCAAACACTTGATCCAAGGTGGCAGCGTCTACAAAGGTCAGCGTTTCTCTGACCATGCGCCATTGATCATGGAATACAATATCGATTAATCTGACTTGCCATTGGCGAAGACAGAGCGATCAATAAAAAGCCCACCAGCCTTGCTTGTATGACACAGTTTTGTGTTACACAAGCAAGGCTGATGGGCTTTTTTGTCATTACATATCTTGTACCGTACAGTATCAGCCGTTAAACGTCAGCAGGCGTTAAAGGCGCGACCATAACATTCAGTCTAAGCTGGTGCATGTCGCCAGGCTTAATCTCGTAGGCATCGTTCAACGCATTGGCTGTTTCCACACAGACAAAGTGGCGATAGTCTTCGTCTTCCATGTCACTGCGCTGTTTGGCAAGCTCAGGGCCTGGATTCCACAGCACAGTACTTTGGCTGCATGCGCTGCTCACCGTAATTTTGCGCTGCAAATCGAGGTCATGGATCTCACACACATCCGGTGACTCTAGATACACACTGTCCACACATTCAAATGGTTTCACTGTGCCTTCTTGCTGTTTACGGGCGCTTTTTTCAAGCTTATCCACATAGATCACACCATCTAGGCCATGCACTTCGGCCGCTTTGTTGTTACCCACATGGAAATAGGTGTGTAAGGCTTCGCTAACCGGCATGGTTTTATCAGATAAATTTGCCGCCGAGAAATTAATGCTAAAGCCATCGCTGGTGAAACGAAATACTTGTCTTAGCTCAAACGCTTGAGGCCACATTTCTTCGATTAATGGGTGATCCTCAGACGCCAATCGAAGCACAATTTTAGCGTCACCATTTTTAAAAGTGCCCACTTCGGCCAGTTGCCAGCGAAAATAACGCGCAAGACCATGTGCCGGGTAATCTTTGTGTTTCTCGTTCGCCCCAAACCACGGCCAGCAAACAGGCACACCAAAGTGACGGCGTCCAAAACGGGTATCAGCACCTTCATTGGCAGACTGAAACAAAAGATCGCTCTGCCCTGTCGGTATAAAACTCACTAAATGACCGCCCCACAATGCAATACGCGCACTGAAATCAGGCTGGTTAATCACAATTTCATCACACTCTTTTAGGCTGGCCGGTAGTATTTCACCACCCAGTGTTTCCAACTCTCGAATCAGTTGGCCATTCATTCAAGACTCCATAAGATTAATCTAGTACGCACATATTAGCCCCAGACAATACGATTACAATAGTTTGTGCTTATGCTGACTATTTAATAATTCTGAGAATCAATTTTTTACCGAATAAAACTTAACCTGGTTTGCTTTTTAGGCTATAAAGCCAGTCAATACGATAGCGTCTTCTACTGCAGAAAAACGCCCTCTTTTGTTTTTGCTATTATCGACATTCTAGTCAGAGCCAACGTCTTATGAATCAACTAAATGAACCCAAAATGGTCATCGGCAGTGAAGAGTGGTGTGCCTTCTCCTCTCTGAACATTCCGGCGGTAAAAGCGCGCATCGACTCCGGCGCTAAAACCTCTTCTTTGCACGCGATTAACATTCAGTATTTTTCACGGAATGGCGAGCAGTGGACCAGCTTTGAGGTTCATCCATTACAGGATAACCGTAAAATCACGGTGCATTGTGAAGCGCAGATCATTGACCACCGCGTGGTAAAAAGCTCCAGCGGTGACAAAGAAAAGCGCCCTGTGATTCGTGCATCTTTAGCACTAGGGGAAAAATCGTGGGTGGTTGAGTTAACGCTCACCGATCGAGACAGCATGGGCTATCGCATGTTACTGGGTCGTGAAGCAATGAACGGCCGTATTCTCGTTGATCCAGAAGGTCACTGCCTGCTTGGCGATCGCCTACAGAACGATTTAGCGTCTTTATACAAGGCCCCTGAGATGCGCACTGGTGGCCTTAAAATCGGCTTATTGGCCAGCAATCCAGATTTGTACAGTAACCGACGCATCATCGAAGCGGCAGAAGCACGTGGCCATGAAATTCAGTTTTTAAACATCAAAAACTGCTATATGAAATTGGACGCGACGACCCCTGAAATTCATTATCGAGGAGGCCGTATTCTAAACGACCTCGATGCTGTGATTCCGCGCATTCGTCCAAGCAAAACCTTTTATGCCTGCACGCTATTACGACAATTTGAGTCATTGGGTATTTATTGCTTAAACACCTCAACCGCCATTGCCCAATCGCGAGACAAACTTCGCTCATTGCAGTTACTGTTAGACAACGGTTTAGACATACCGACGACAGGCTTTGCAAACTCGCCTCTGGACACAGGTGATCTCATTGATATGGTTGGCGGCGCGCCGCTTATCATTAAGCTGCTAGAAGGCACTCAGGGAACAGGCGTGGTATTGGCCGAAACACGCAAAGCGGCCGACAGCGTGATCAATGCGTTTAAGAGCTTAAACGCGAACATTCTCGTGCAAGAGTTTATTAAGGAATCCAGCGGTAAAGATTTACGCTGCTTCGTGGTAGATGGGAAAGTGGTTGCTTCCATTCAGCGAACTGCCGCGGTGGGCGAATTTCGAGCCAATATCCACCAAGGTGGTCGCGCGGAATTGGTTAAAATCACTCCAGAAGAAAAGCGCATCGCGATTAAAGCCGCTAAAGCCATGGATTTAAAAGTCGCGGGGGTCGACTTGATCCGCTCCAATAAAGGCCCACTCCTCTTGGAGGTCAACTCGTCACCGGGGTTACAAGGCATAGAAACCGCGACCAATGAAGACATCGCAGTGCGCATGATAATGGCCATTGAAAGACAACTTATGAAGCCAAAAGAAGCCTAAGCGTTACCCTCAAAGCCCAGCAATAGACATCGAAGCCGCTCTCCAATACCTGGAGAGCGGCTTTTTATTCGCTGTGTTTAGCCAAACGTTTGATTACGACCAGAGGCTTTTGCTTTATACAAGGCTTCATCGGCTCGAACCAGCCAAGCAGACGATGTTTTATCTTCTTCCATCAGCTGGGCTACTCCCAAACTCATGGTGACTTTAATATCCCCTTTATCGGTTTTTATCGTCATCGCTTCGATCTTTTGACGCAATTTCTCGCAAAAGCTTATGGCCCCTGAAGAGGGTGTATTAGGCAAAAGCACGACAAATTCTTCGCCGCCATAGCGACCAATAAAATCGCCTTTACGTGTCGATGCCATCATCAGTTTGGCGACTTCTTTTAATACGATGTCTCCAATGGGATGCCCATATTGATCATTGATTTTCTTAAAGAAATCCAAATCAGCTATCACTAAGGAATGCGTGCTGCTCGGTTTCTTCTGATACGCGGAAAAAATAATACCCAGGGCTTTTTCTAAGCTGCCTCGGTTGTGCAATTCCGTTAACGCATCGGTTTTACTGAGCTGTTCAAGCTGACGATTGGCCGATGAAAGCGCCTGTTTATGGGTCGCCGTGTCCGTCACATCATAAACAGCAATACACACATGCTTCACAGTACCGTCTGCGTTGGCCAGTGGGCGCAAGGTGATATTCTGGTACATGTTGTCGGCCAGCCCAGTAATGGGTCGGTAGCTTTTAAAAGCAAAAAGGTAAGGTCGCTGCTCCCAAGAAATAAAAATGGATGTCCTTAAGGCAATCACATTATCTAACTTACGCTGCAGCCACTCTTTGTCTATTTCGGGAAAAAGATTGAATAACGACTGATCTTTGGCAATGGAGGAGCTTTTGCCACTGTGGTTTTCCATAAAGCTATTCCACAGGGTTATTTTGTAATTTTGATCGACCACAACAAGGCCCAGATCGATATGGTTGAGCATATCAAACAGCCAATGCAGCTCCATCATTTCATCTAGAGAGTTCGACATGGCTAATCCTCAACCAAATAAGACAATAAGTTTTCGAGCACGGGAATAGAATCCTCCGTAAAAAGCAAAAGCAAATCGCAACTTACATTGTGATTTTCAATCTCGTAGACAATTTCTACCGTTAACGTGCGCTTCCATGTCGATCTTTTTACATCAATGAGGTTGGCCATTTTGACATTTTGACCCAGTAGAGCTGGGTGCCCAAAGCTGAAATCAATGTTCATTTGCTTGCCAAGCGCATCCATAAAAGGCCCAACCAGCACCGAAGAAACCTCCATCAGTAGTTCGACCTCTCTGTCACGATCAACCTCTCCCGATGAATTCAACAATTTGGCGATATCAGGAAAGCTAGTGTCGTTGAAAATAAGCAGGGCTTCAAACGCAACACCAGCACCGACAAAACCTTGAGAGATGGCAGAAAATCGACTGTCTTGCGAGCCATACCCAAGCGCCATTTGCAGCTCACTAACCTCTAAAATATTCACCGTAGGCACAGGCAATTTAACAAAAACATTGAGCATGTCAGCCAATACGCTGGCGGCTTTCCCCATCGCGACATTGGACACTTCTTGCAGGCATTCTGAGAATGAAAAATCATCCACAACAGACGCTCTAGCACTGGCAACCGAATGAACACCCTGCTCCATTAAACCTAAAGACTGAAGAGACTCACGTAGGGCATCCACCTGAATTGGCTTTTTATGAAAGGCAATTGCGCCAAGGTCTTTCACCCGTTGCACTGCTTGCGGCTGCACATCACCAGACACCACCAACACATGGGGCATGGCCCCACGGCCTCGTAACTCCTCTAATGTTTGGTAACCATCTTTGACGGGCATGTTTAAGTCGAGAAAAAGAATATCAATTTTCTTCTTCGCTATTATGTCTAAGGCTTCCTGTCCATCTTGGGCATAATCTAGGTCAATGTCCCAGTCAGCTGGCAATGTCTTTGCCAATTGCTTCCTAGCAATACTTGAGTCATCGCAAATTAACACACTCTTTCTCATACGTATTTCCCAAAACCGAAAAATAGATTTACATCATAGATAACAAGGCTTTAACGACCATTTGCTCATCATATTTATGTTCTTTTTGAGCAATCAGTGGCGTCTTAATAACGCTCACACCAAGCGAGCTCAATTGCTTTTCATCAATCTCGCCATAATCATGACGATCATCCAATAATAGGTAATCCAAACCACCAAACTGAATGGCTTCCATGGATTTTGCGTCGCTAAGTACGGTCGCAACCAAGCGCTCTACTTGTGTCATCAACGACAAACCGAATTGCTCAGGGTCCACGCCCAAATTCGGTAAATAGACCTTAGGATTTGGGTTCTGGCAAATCGCCCGACCCACGCCAACAGGCAGTAAATTAGCCAGCACGCTGCTATAAAAACTGCCCGGTGGATAACAAATTAAATCAGCGTGTTCAATGAGATCACGACGATCTTCGGCAATCTCACTGTTGATCGCAGACACCTGCTTTAAGCCTTTATTTAGCCACATGCGCTTAATTGGACTGTCTAGCACAGCATGCTCTTTGCCGGTAATCCGGTGCTGACCTAGAATGATCTCGCCATTATCAAGCTCTACGCTCAAATGGTAAGGAGCATCCAATATGGTTTTTACTTCGCCAAGCGCCTTCGTCAAACGCGAGAAAAGAAACACTATGGGGTCTAACTGTTGCTGGTTATTCAAATAACCACCTGAAATAATCAGGTTGCCAATGCTCGCTCCTCGCAAATCGAAGGTGTCGCTGATTTGCGCTTGAGTCACCCCAAGTTGCGTCTGTATCAACTCTCTCATGGGGTTTGGAATCGGTTTGATCAGTGAATGCGACCCATCCACTAGCTGCTTAAGCTCTTCTCGTAACTCAGACAAAGAAGCGGACATACCAAAACGGTGGGTAAACAAAGCATAGACTTCAGGTTGCCCCATCACGGTTTCGTCGGCCAACGCCATCAAGCGACTGCGCAAATCTCCTACGGCCGGCATATCAAATTCAGCCCGCAAACGAGCAGAACTGCCACCAGAATCGAAAGGCGTCACAAGGTGTATAGAGTGGTGGGTGTAGCCTTTGAGCACGCGACTGATTTTATTCAGTGCTGAACCGCCACTAAAAAATAATACTTTGGGACCTTGCTCAGGCAAACTTTGGTAACGGTGAATTCGAGCAAGATCAGGCATTTGCATGCGCCGCCAAATGCGACAAGAGCTAGACATATTGACCTCAAAACCATTGAACTGGCACTACCTTAAATAACCTAGACCATGACAACAAGAGGAAAAGTGTTAACGTGACTTACAATAGTCACGTTAGAGCACAGAAAAGAGTCAAGCAGAACACATTGCCTGCAATTCTTAACCAAAAGCGTGATTAATGCCGTGTAACGTCTTTTGTTTCATTTGGTTTTCTTTCACGCTTAACGCACAATAAAAACACACAGACTACTCATCAATAGGACCCATGATATGGCAATGACAGGACTGCTTGCGTTACTCGATGACATCACCACCTTACTCGATGACGTTGCCGTATTTTCTAAAGTGGCGGCCAAGAAAACCGCTGGCGTATTAGGCGACGATCTGGCGTTAAACGCAGAACAAGTCACCGGCGTGAAGGCGGATAGAGAGCTGCCTGTTGTTTGGGCGGTTGCCAAAGGCTCTTTCATCAATAAGATCATCTTGGTGCCACTTGCGTTGGCCATCAGCGCCTTTATTCCTTGGCTGATCCAACCATTGTTAATGCTCGGTGGCGCTTACTTATGCTACGAAGGCATCGAAAAAATCCTGCATGTTTATCAGCATCGCCACGATGATAAGAGCAAGCTACACGCTGACATAGTCAAAAAACAAAGCCTGTCTGATCAGGCATTATTGGCACTTGAGAAAACCAAAGTGCGCGGCGCTATACGCACCGATTTTGTCTTATCATCTGAAATCATTGTGATTGCACTTGGCACAGTGAATGGCCAACCTTTGTTGACTCAAGCCGTCGTAGTGAGCCTGATTGCGTTATTGGTGACTGTTGGTGTGTATGCGCTGGTAGGGTTAATCGTGCGGCTCGATGACATTGGCCTTCATTTAATCCAATCAAAAGCGGCACTGGTGAAAGTAATCGGCTCAGGCATTTTGAAAAGTGCGCCCTGGGTCATTCGGCTGCTGTCTATTGTGGGGACGATCGCCATGTTTTTAGTCGGCGGTGGCATTGTTGTTCATGGTTTACCGGCGCTACACCATCTTGCTCAAGAGGCCGTTTCAGGGGAAATTACCCAACAGCCTTTCATCAGCATGATACTCAATACCGGCATTAGTTTACTGGTTGGCCTGTTACTCGGTACTCTGGTGACAGCTGGCGTCGTTTGCTTACAAAAAATGCGCCCCAATAAGCAAGGCTAATTCACGCCTTGCTTATCCTTCACGATTGGCAACACCGTTAAGTGTTGGCCAATAAATAATCAGCAAATTCCGCAAAACCAAAACCACCAGGCTGCTGAGTTTGAAAGCCTGGGTGATGCTGCATATTATCTAAGTGCTGAGCAATATTGGCGACGCCTACACTTAATGGAAAACGCGCGAACATGCTTTCATCATTGGGCGCATCGCCAACGTACACCACCTGCTGGCGACAGGCTTCTTCGTGCAAGCCATAACGCTCACGCAGCACTCTTTCTGCCATGGCAAACTTATCGTAGCCACCACCACTGACATTAATATGGATAGAACTGGCTTTGGCGTTCAACCCTTGCTCCAACAAAACCTTAAGCAAGGCGTTTTTCTCATCAATGGCTGGCGGTTTCACGTCTTGAGCATAATCAATCGCCACATCGGTTAACCGATAAGATTGATCACGCGCCAAGCGCAAACGAGGAAACGCCGTTAGCGCTTGCTGAATCTTTGCCATAATACTGGCTTGGTCCGCGAGCATTTCCGCTTCATCACGCCAAAAAGTGTAATCTAATACGCCCTCTGTGTTGGCAATAAAACAGCCGCCACCTTCGGTAATAACGCCTTCCACCGGAAGCGTTCGTGCGATCATATCTGACCACCCAGCACAGCCTCCCGTTACTGGTATCACCTTGATGCCCGCTGCGCTTAAGCGCGTCAGGGCCGCTAACGTTTGCTCCGGTAAACGCCCATGCCAGGTTAAGGTATCATCCACATCCGTGAGGATAAATCGCACCCCGTGACAAGCCTCTTTACTGAAATGTTCAAGTGATTTTATCGACATACGATTCCTAACCAACCGGCCTTAACCCACCAGCTCTACTTTGACGCCAGCAGCCTTAAGCATTTGCTGTCTTGGCTGCGTCATTTCGTCACTAAAAAAACAGTCTATATTGGAAAAAGACTCCACTCGCGCCATCGCCTTGCGATTCCATTTGTGCTGATCAGCCACTAAAAATGAATGACGACTTTGTTCGATTAACACTCTGCTCACGGCCGCTTCTTCTGGGTCGAAGTCTAAAATACCTTGCACATCATCCAGACCACCGCACCCTAAAATGCCATAGTCGAAATAATATTGGCGCAAACCAGCAAGGGTTTCTTCGCCCACTAAATCATGATGTCGATGCCGCAACTTACCGCTCAATACCCGCACTTGAATATTAGGACGAGTGCCAAAAATACTGGCCACCGTCAGGTTGTTAGTAAACACCTGCAGCGCTTTATGCTCTAACAAGGCTCGACTCACATATTCGACCGTGGTGCCCACCCCTAGAAACAACGACGAGCCGTCTGGAATGGCCTTTGCGGTTCGCTCCGCAATCGCCAACTTGGCCGCTATATTGAGATTGTGTCTGTGATCAAAAGGTAGGTTTTCCATGCTGGAAACCGGTGCAATACCGCCATGGGTACGACGCACCAGATTGCGTTCTGCCAGCTGATTTATGTCCTTGCGAATGGTCTGCGAGGAAACATCAAAATGCGCCACCATGTCTTCTACCAGTAAACTGTCCATTTGCTGAACCCAGTTCAATATCTGGCTTTGTCGTTCGTTGAGACTCAACATCATTGTCCTACACGACTAAATAAAAGAAGCAAACACAGAAGGATTGTCCGTAATCACGGCGTCCATTCCCCATTCCCAATGCTCGGTCACTGTCTCAGGATCGTTCGCGGTATAGCACAACAACTTATAGCCTTCGGCCTTCACCGCTTGCGCCTGCGCTTGCGTTAACAAGCTGTAATCACAATTCAAACTATAAGCATGAATTTGCTCTAATTGTGCCTGCCAATTCGCCGGGATCGCTTCATAAAGTTGGCCAAGGTGACGCTGTGGGTCCAACTCAAACACCATTTTTAGAGCGTCATGATTAAAGCTAGAAATAAGCAGCTTTTCATTGTCCACCCAGTACTCTTTTAATGTGTCTAAGACGGTCGGCACGATATTTTCGACGTCTGCTGTGTCGTGTTTGATTTCTAGATTCAAGCCCAACCCCAGCGCCTGAATGCAATCCAAGGCTTCGATCAAGGTAGGAATGCTTTCCCCTTTGAATTCAGCTGCAAACCAAGCACCAGCGTCCAATGTACTGGCCACCAGCGGGTCGGTTTCTCGTGTCACACCAGCGCCATTCGTACAGCGCTCTAGTGTGTCATCATGAAAAATAATCAAACCGCCTTTGTCGATCAGGTAAACGTCAATTTCTACCCACTTAACTCCGGTTTCAGCCGCCGCTTTAATCGAGGCTAAGGTATTTTCTGGTGCCAATAATGCCGCACCACGATGCCCCATCACCTTACTTTTCAAAATGTCTTTTCGTACTGCTGGATTGGTTTGCATAAAAACCTCACAAACGTTGTTGGGTAATGGCATCAAACAAATGCCAGTGCTTCAAAGGGGCCGTTAACCACATTCGACTTCCAATGTCAGGCAAATGAGGGCCTGCCAGTCGCACTACAATAGGTTTCGGTTGCTCAGTTCCATCCTCGAGCACACCATGAATTAGTGTTTCTGCACCAAGGGATTCTACCGCTTGTACTTGTAAAGAAAAGTCCCCATTGGCTTCATCGCTTTGCAATAAATGCTCTGGACGAATCCCCCACTTGATGGCGCCACGGTATTGGTGAGGCATCAGCAAGGTTAATGATTCTGACAATTCTATCCCGCGTTCAGTCAACATGGCATCAAATAAGTTCATTGATGGCGAGCCAATAAACTCCGCCACAAAGGTAGTGGCTGGCTTATCGTACAGCTCCATCGGCGTGCCAATCTGTTCCGCTTTGCCTTTGTTTAGTACCACCAAACGGTCCGCTAAGGTCATGGCTTCGACCTGATCGTGGGTCACATACAAGGTGGTGGTGGCAAGTTTACGCTGTAACTGACGAATTTCGACGCGCATTTGCACTCGTAATTTGGCGTCTAAATTCGACAAGGGTTCGTCAAACAAAAACACTTTAGGGTCGCGCACCATAGCGCGCCCCATGGCCACACGCTGGCGCTGACCACCAGACAATTGACCTGGACGACGGTCTAACAACTCGTCTAATCCCAACATCTGAGCCACATCCATCACCTTGGTGTGGCGCTCGTCTTTGGAAACACCACGGTTTTTCAAGCCGTATTCCATATTGGCACGCACCGTCATATGCGGATACAAGGCATAGTTTTGAAACACCATGGCGATATCACGATCGGCGGGCTCTTTGTCGTTCACCCGATTGCCTTTAATCAACAAGTCGCCTTGGGTAATCGTCTCAAGGCCTGCCACCATGCGCAGTAACGTTGATTTACCACAACCTGATGGCCCAACTAGGACAATGAATTCACCTTCTTCAATGCTTAAATCAATACTTGGTATCGCTTGGTAGCCATTCGGGTAGGTTTTGCCTATGTTCTTTAATACTAAATCGGTCATTGCTTACTTCTCCGCGTCAACCAAGCCTTTCACAAATAATTTTTGCATTCCCACGACCACCGCAACCGGTGGAAGCATAGCCAATAAAGTGGTTACCATGACGTAATTCCACTGAATGTCGCCATCAGGAACAGACAACATGCTCTTTATACTCATTACCAAGGTGTAATAGGTGTCATCTGTGGTAATGATCAAAGGCCAAAGATATTGGTTCCAACCATAGATAAACATAATCACAAACAAGGCCGCGATATTGGTACGCGACATCGGCAGCAAGATATCAAAGAAGAAACGAATCGGGCCGGCGCCATCAATCCTAGCCGCTTCCACTAACTCACCAGGAATCGACATAAAACACTGTCGAAACAAGAAAGTAGCCGTCGCACTGGCGATCAAAGGCAAAATCAAACCACTGTAAGAGTTCAACATATCCAAGTTCGCAATGACCTGATACGTCGGCACAATCCGTACTTCAACTGGCAACATCAGGGTCATAAAAATCACCCAGAAAATAGCACTGCGAAATGGAAAGCGGAAAAACACAATGGCATAGGCAGAAATAATCGAAATGGCAATCTTGCCAATGGTAATTCCCAGCGCCATCACTAAAGAGTTCAATAACAAATGCCAAACGGGAATTTGTAAGGTACT
Source organism: Marinomonas sp. NPDC078689 (assembly GCF_044542435.1). NCBI lineage: Bacteria > Pseudomonadati > Pseudomonadota > Gammaproteobacteria > Oceanospirillales > Oceanospirillaceae > Marinomonas > Marinomonas sp. NPDC078689. The sequence goes on from NZ_JBITUJ010000007.1 coordinate 148,562, forward strand.
GCCCGCTTCCGCAAACAATACATGCGCCCAGTTCTGTACACCTTGGTCACCAAACCACAAAGGAATACTACCGGAGTTAAAAGAACCTTCTGGTTGTGTCGATCCCACCAAGGCAACCCACACAGGCAAAGCAACAATAAACACACCAATTATCAAAATAAGATGGCTAAGCAATCTCGACCAAGGACGATTCTCTATCATTAGTATTGCACCTTACGCTCAATGAAACGGAACTGAATCACCGTCATGAGTCCAACAATGGCCATTAAGACAATAGATTGCGCCGCTGATCCGCCGCTGTCTAAGCCAATAAAGCCGTCTTTAAATACCTTGTACACCAGTGTATTGGTGCTGCCGTCTGGTCCACCTTGAGTGGTGGTATCTATCACCCCAAAGGTTTCGAAAAAGGCGTACACCAAGTTGACGACCAACAAGAAAAATGTGGTGGGTGACAGCAAGGGAAACACAATGTCCCAAAAGCGCTTGAAAGAGCTGGCGCCATCGATCGCCGCCGCCTCAATCAAAGACCGAGGGATCGCTTGTAACCCAGCTAAGAAAAATAAGAAGTTATAACTAATCTGTTTCCAAGTCGCAGAAATAACCACCAAAATCATCGCCTGATCACCGTTTAAAAAGTGATTCCAATGCAGACCAATACGATCTAAAAACAAGGCCACAGGGCCGATATTTGGGTCAAATAAAATCCACCACAACACCCCAGCCAAGGCCGGCGCAACAGCGTAAGGCCACACTAATAAGGTTTGATAAACCATTCTGCCGCGAATCACTCGATCTGCCATCACCGCCAGCCAGAGCGCCACTGCGATGCCCAAAAAGGCGACCGAAAAACTAAAGACCATGGTGACTACCATGGATTTGTAATAAAGCGGGTCTTGGAATAAATCAACGAAGTTCTCAAGGCCAACAAATTGCTGGCTCAAACCAAAGGCATCTTCACGATAAAAGGCTTGCAGCACCGCCTGTCCAGCAGGCCAAAGGAAGAAAATCGCCGTGATCACCAACTGAGGTAACACCAGCAAGTAAGGCAATTTTTTTTGCGGGAAATAAACAGACATAACGTCACTCGAACAGAAACAAGAAATCAAATATCCCTATCCGTAGGACGGATAGGGATAACAACCAAAGCAATTAGTTGTGCGCTTTTTCGAACTTACGCAACAACATATCGCCACGTTTCACCGCGGTGTCTAGAGCGGCTTGTGGTGTTTCTTTACCACTCCACACACTTTCTAGCGCGCCGTTGATCACATCGCGAATCTGCACAAAGTTACCCAATCGCAAACCACGAGAGTTTACCGTCGGCTCTGATGCGGTCATTTGCAGAACCGCCGCTTCAGTACCTGGGTGCGCTTGGTAGAAACCTTCTTTTTTGGTTAGCTCATAAGCCGCGTGCGTAATCGGCAAATAGCCGGTGAACTGGTGCCACTGAGCTTGGATTTCTGGCGTAGATAGGAAGTGAAGGAAAGCCGCAGCCGCTTTGTATTCTGCTTTGTCTTTGCCTTGTAGTACCCATAAAGAAGCACCACCAATGATGGTGTTGTTAGGCTGTTTTACTTCGCTTGCCCAGTAAGGCAATGAAGACACACCAAAATCAAATTTTGCGTTACGCGTCATGCCGCCAAACGCAGAAGAAGACCCTGTGTACATAGCACATTGCTGGCTATAGAACTTAGGAGCGGAATCGCTACGACGACCACCGTAGCTGAAAATGCCACTTTTCTGCCATTCGTGCATCTTAGTGATATGCATGACTTGCAGAGGGCCATTGAACAACAACTTGGTGTCGAGACCTGAGAAGCCATCATCATTGCTCGCAAACGGCACATCGTGTCGTGCACTTAGGTTTTCAAGTTGAACCCAAGACTGCCAACCCGTGGTAAAACCACATTGTGCGCCGCTGGCTAATAATTTTTTAGAGTAGGCTGCAACCTCTTCCCATGTTTTTGGCGGTGTTGTTAGCCCCGCTTTTTTAAACATTTCTTTGTTGTAATAAAGCACTGGGGTTGAGCTATTGAAAGGCATAGACAACATGTTGCCATCTACATCCGAGTAATAACCGGTAACAGAACTGAGGTAAGCACTTGGGTCAAAATCTGCCTTAGTGTCTTTCATCAGCTTATAAACAGGATAAACAGCGCCTTTGGCGGCCATCATGGTCGCGGTACCCACTTCGAAAACTTGGACAATGGCAGGTTGTTTGTGGGCGCGGAACGCCGCAATAGCGGACGTCATGGTTTCTGTGTAAGTCCCTTTAAAAACAGGGTCTACTTTGTATTGCGTTTGCGAGTCGTTAAATTCTTTAACGATTTCATTCAATTTTTCACCGTTAGCACCACCCATAGCATGCCACCATTCAATTTCTGTGGCGGCAAAGCTGGAACTAGCAATAGACAAGCCTAATACGGTTGTCGCGAACATTGATTTACGCATTTAGGAGTTCCTCATGTGATTATTTTATTGGTTGAGAAAGCACTTTAGTAGCTCAATGTTTCATTTTTATGATATTTGAGTTTCAAATGAAAGAAAAAAGTCGAAAAAAGAAAATGATTGAACCTAAAAAGACGTTTTTAGGTTCGAAATGGATATTAAAATTCGCTAGATGAAAGCGCGGCGGTGAGCGCTTTATACTCTTTTTGCAGCTGCTCTAACGCCTGCTGCACTGTGGTGGCGTCATCGGCTTGTGCCGCAGATTCAATGCGCTTGGCGGTGTCACTCATGGCGAGCCCCGACACCTCAGCGCTTGCGCCTTTAATTCGGTGAGCAACACGCGCCACGTTTGTCCAATCTTCTGCTGCTGCGTGCGCCAGTAATTGTTCGACTAGACCGGCGCTTTCTTTCAAAAATTCTTTCGCCACCAACGTCATTAGCATCTTATTGTTGCCTAGACGATTGCCATAATTAACCGCATCAAAGTCCTGCATCCTTTCCTCTTTATTTATCCTGTATTAAGGCTTCTGGTAACCATTTTTTCAGTTGCTGTTTTAATTGATCTTGGGCAATAGGCTTCGCTAAATGGTCGTTCATTCCGGCCTCAAGACACAACTCTTTGTCACCCTTCATGGCATTCGCGCTCAACGCAACAATAGGCACATCATTCGGGGTTGCTCCAGCGGCCAACTTACGAATTTCACGGGTCGCTTCGTAGCCATCCATCACCGGCATTTGGCAATCCATGAAAATAAGATCGTAGGCTTCTGTACGCACTTTTTCCAGTGCCTCTTGCCCATTTTCTGCCACTTCAACCTCTACACCAAACATATTAAGCAGCCCTCGCACCACTATCTGGTTAGTTAAGTTGTCTTCCACCACTAACACGCGGGCATTGATAGTTAGACCGCGGCTCACTAACTCGTCTGAAAAGGTACTTGCTGCCATGATTGATTCCCCTTGTGTCGCCAATGCCATGGTTGATAATAATGTTTCTAACTGAGAATAACTAATGGGCTTTTGTATGGACTCTGACGCGGATGTTTCGGCCTCTTCTAAGCTGGATTGTAACCGAATAACCCGCACTCTAGAATGACGACATGCCGCCTGCAATCTCGACGCGTCATCGGCAGAGCAAGCTTCAGAAGCGATGCTATCAAGCAAAAGGCCATCGACATTCGATAATGACGCGTCCAATAGTAAGCTAACGCTCTCGTATAACGTATGCTGAACGTTAAAGTGCGTTAATAACTGACTAATATAGTGACGCCCTGTTTCATTCTGATAGACCACAGCCAGAGACAAATCGTACTCCGCTGTGTCTATGTCTTTTTTCTCGTGATCTAGGGCAACATGAAACCAAAAAGACGCGCCCTTGCCTTCCTGCGAGGAAAAGCCAATTTCACCGCCCATTAGCTCGATCATCTCTTTGCTGATTGCCAACCCCAAACCGGTACCGCCATATTGACGAGTGGTGGAACTATCCGCTTGTTTGAAACGCTGAAACAAGCGCTCATGCTGCGACTCAGGAATACCGATCCCAGTATCATCAACACGCACATAGAGCTCACTCGCGGTGTCACTTAAGGTGCGCGTAGAAAGGTATAAATTCACTTCGCCGTCACGGGTAAACTTAATCGCATTGCCCAATAAATTGACCAATATCTGCTTCACCCTTAACCGATCTCCGATCAGCACCACGGAAGGTATGTATACCGCAGGCACATTAAAGGCGATGTTTTTTTCTTCTGCTTTTACCACCAGCAAACGAGACACTTCTTCCACCAATTCTCGAACATCAAACGGCTCATGCTCTAATGCAATGCTGCCTATCTCGATTTTAGACAAATCCAAAATGTCGTTAATAATGCCCATTAAGGACTCTGCGCTTTGTTTCGAGAGGTTCGCTAAGTTCGTTTGTTCTGGGCGAAGCCCGGTATTTTCTAAGAGCGACAAACACCCAATCACACCATTTAATGGGGTCCTAATTTCATGGCTCATATTCGCCAAGAAAGCGCTTTTCGCTCGGTTTGCATTTTCGGCCGCCTGTTGGGCATCGCTATGGGCAAGCTGGGCTTTTTTTAACGACTGATTGGCACGCGATAAATCCCTCGTACGTAACAACACTCGGCTTTCTATTTCCGCCGTATGGCTACTAACCACCAATAAAAACCACCCAAGCATAGCGGCTAAGAAAAAGCCCCCAGCCAACACAAAATGCACGCCCCAAGGTTGGCGATAAAACGCCGCTTCACTCACTTGAAATAAATGCCAGTGCTTTGCCCCTACAACCACTTCGTAACTCACCGCATGGCCAAAAGTCTTCGCTTCGTATCTGTCTAGAACGGTTTGTACTGACAAATCCGCCCCCTGACTCTTGGCTAATATCGCGGGCGAGGCCCCATTGTCGCCTTCATCAATTAAGTAAAGCTGCGTATTGGGCAACACGCCTCTGTCCACTATTGCTTTGGCTAAAAAATCCATGCGCAACACCATGGTAGCGACGCTTTTTAGCTTGTCTGAATTGTCATGAAACAGAGGCAAAAAGAGCAATACGGCCGTATCACCCTGCACTAACTGAATAGGCGGCGTCGCGTAAAGTCGATTGAGTTTGATGGACTGATCTAAGGCGTGCCGTCGGCTTTTCTGTGAATAAATATCATAGCCCAACGCATTTTTATTGCTTTCCTGCCGATTCATAAAGGTCACAACGATATATTTAGACCGCGGTTCGACTGGCATAAACCCACCCTTACCGTCTCTTTCTTTAACGTAGAATTTATAATCTGGGTAATTTTTCTGAATCTCCTCCTCAAACGCGGCAAGGTCCTGTTGATACACCACCATATTCAAAGAGACCGCATAAATAGACGAATCACGCTCTAAAATACCGTCTGTATAACGCGTAAACTCGTCTGCGGTGACACCTTCGCTGCCTCTTACCAGCCCCATGATGCCGTATAGAACACTTTCCATATTGTTGAGCCGGTTGTTCAATGAGATGTCTACCAACTCGGCGTTTGAATCAAATTCTTCTTGTTGCTTAACATACTCAAAATGCCGCACACCATAAGACAACCCTATGGTGACCGAGATGATCATCAAGAGACCTACCAGCAATTGAAAAGGGCGATCCAGCTTGCTGTTAAACACAGACGGAAACAGCACCACAAACCACGGCACCACAACCAGAACGCCAATAAAATCCCCCGTCCACCAACTGAGCCATTCGGCTAATACATTGCCTCGTTCAATGCGCCCCACTATGTATAAAGCCGTAACCGAGATGCTGGCACTCACAATCGTCGAAAGAAGGCCAACCAAAACAATAAAGCGCAAAACTAATGCGGAGTTATGAAACGCAAATGGCAAGGGACTATAACGTTGGACCAGCCGATAGCCGATGTAAGTTTGTAGGGTCGCCGCCAAAGAAAGAACAATAAATAAGGGCAGAAGAAAGGCATGATGATGCATTTTCGCGACCATCACGCTTAAGAGAATCGAACCGATAAAAACACCGAGTAAGGCCCAATATCGAAACAGCAGCACGGCCATCAAGGCAAACCCAGCCGCTGGAAATACAATGGTGGCGTAACCTGGCGATACCACCTCTGCCAAACCTAATAGGCCAAACAGAAGGTATCCTAATGTTGTCAGTGCAGTGACTGTCATTCCTTTGCGCATAGTAGGGGTCATTCGTCTGTTTGAAAGCAATCTATGGGCTTATCTATTATCAATTTATATTAACATCAAAGACCAAGAACAAAGTTTCTATTAGTGTAGACAAAAAACGCCCGCCATAGTCTCCTAAAAGCGTTACGATATGTAATAAGAAAAGTATGTATGTAAATGGTGCGCCCCATCCTGTCGTATCAGTATCTTATCGGCATAAAAAAGGCGCGATCTTAGACCGCGCCTTGCGTATTACAACACGGTGGATGACCTTGTTATAACTGGAATTGATTGACCGCTAAGGTCAGTTTTTCGGACAAGCCATCTAATCGTTTGGCGGTTGAAACCGTGTTTTTCGCCGCTGCCGAGCCCTCTCCAGTAATGGTCGCAATTTCATCTATTTTGCGCGCTATATCATCACTGGCATTGCTTTGCTCTAATAAGGCGTTACAAATATAGTTAATCGCTTCCTCTACCTGATCGGTGCTGCCGCGCACTTGCGTCATAGAGCCGCCGGCTTTTTCTGCCAACAGAACCCCTTTTTCGACCTGCAACAATTCGGCTTCCATACTGCCTGCTACGGCAACGGTCACTTCTTGAATTTTGGTGACGATAAAGGTGATTTCCTTCGTCGATTCGGCGGTACGCTGGGCAAGATTACGAATCTCATCGGCTACAACAGAAAAGCCTCGACCTTGCTCGCCCGCTCGCGCTGCTTCGATCGCGGCATTTAGCGCCAACAAATTGGTCTGATCCGCCACATCTCGAATCACCTGCATGATGTTATTAATATCACTAGAGCGTTTTTCTAAATCTCGAATCAATGACGATGAATCTTGTGACAACTGAGAAATTTTGGTCATCTCTTTGGTCGCCGACAAGACCACTTCTCCCGCTTCGGCAGACAACTTGCCAGATTGAATCGAAAAGTCCTGCGCATTCTTCGCCTGCTCTGCCACCTGCCCTATGCTAACCGACAATTCTTGTACCGTAGAAGCCACTGAAGTCGTCGCTTCGCTTTGCCCTAGGGCGCTATTTGCACTGTGCTCTGACGCGTCGAACAACTGACTTGCCGCCGCAGACACTTCGTGTGACCCTTCTTTTACATGACACAAAATGGCGTGGGTTTTCTCAACAAATTCATTCATAGAGCTGGCAATGGCCGCCAATTCATCACGTCCTTCCACTGGCAAGCGCTGAGTTAAATCCCCTTCGCTAAGCTGTCCCACGACGGTTTGAATGCGAAACACTCGCTTGCGTAAATCGCTCGCCACAAAGCGCTGCATGGCCACCACAAACACACCACCGGCCAACAAAGGCGCGAGGATCAGCCATAAAATACTGTGCATCAGTTCAGAAATCACATCGTAAGACTGCTGCTCTTTGACTTGGTTATCCTCGATCAGCTGATCAATGCGCTCGATCATAGGAATAAGCTGAAGCCCATAAATAGCATCGGGGATTTGCAACGCATCTTGGGGGCTGTCTGGCGCAATTTTTATCGCACTATTAAATTGCTTGTCGTATTCCGACCATAATCTGGCGATGTCATTCAGTAAGGCTCTGGTTTGCTCTGGGCTAATTGCCTTAACCACTTCTGCCTCTTCCGAGTCATCTGCGTTACTAACAGCACCCTGGTGAGGTTTTTCTTGCTGTGTGTTCGAGTCATTTTCAGACTCTTTCTTTTCAGGCGGTAAGCTTGTTTCGATTTGCGCCAATAGCGAAACTATTTTGGCATTGGCGGCGTCGAGCGCGGTTTTTGTATTCGGTAAAATGGGGTCGTTTTTTGCCACCGATAAAGCCGTCGCTTTGATTTCAAAAAAGCTCTGAGAGGTCGCAACCTGACTTTGATACTGGTGAAAGCCATTGCGCAAACCCGAAAGGGTATAAGCGCTGAAAACACCCACCAAAATAATACTGATCGAAGTAATGGCAGAGAGCAGCCACATTTTTTTATTAATACTCAAACCTGTGTCTCCGAAAAAGAAGGCTAGATCACGCCCGAAGCGCGACTTCTGAATCGGTCACAATACAGTAACAATATTAAGGAAATGTAACAGTGGCTCACTAGATCAACTTGTATTGCTCATACACTTTTCCCATTATGGGAACTAGCAGAAAAGCCCAAAAATGATGATGACCTAACGAAGTTTTTAGGCCAACGCAGCCGTGTCAGTGAAGTTCTGAATAAAAAAAGAGCACTTAGCCTTAAAATGATTCGCAGCCTTCATCAAGGGCTGAACATTCCTTTAGACGCACTAGTGAAAGATTACCCACTAGAAAGAGAAACGGTTTAACCTCGCTTTCATAAGGATTATTAAATGGATTTATCTCCCGCTGATGCGGTCACCGTGAAAAGTGCGGCTTAAAACGGCGATACAGAGCTTGAGAGGCTGTGATTTATCAGAAAAATAGGTCTGAGGGCTTTAGGCAGTAAGAAGAAGTGAACGAATACAGAGGATGGTGCCCAGAGACGGAATCGAACCGCCGACACGAGGATTTTCAATCCTCTGCTCTACCGACTGAGCTATCTGGGCAAATCAAGAATTTATGGTTTTTTTGGGAGTAAACCATTTTTGCCAAAAAAAAGGCCATCTATTGCTAGATGGCCTTTCTTTTTAAATCATGGTGCCCAGAGACGGAATCGAACCGCCGACACGAGGATTTTCAATCCTCTGCTCTACCGACTGAGCTATCTGGGCAAGTGCGGCGTATTATAGATGAGTCTCATTGTTCGTCAATAGTTTTTTTAAAATTTTTAATAAAAACTTAGAGATGCGCTTAGGTCTGTTATTATCTCCTCATATCAAGGAGATAAAAAATGCTTCATATTGTTTTGTACCAACCTGAGATTCCACCTAATACCGGCAACGTGATTCGCCTATGCGCGAATACCGGCTACCAGCTTCATTTGATTGAGCCATTAGGCTTTGACCTAGAAGATAAGAAGCTGCGCCGAGCTGGGTTGGATTACCATGAATTTGCGCGCCTGAAGCGCTACCCAGACTTTCAGGCATTTGTTGACCAGAATGACATAGGCACGATTTACGCGCTCACCACGAAAGGCAGTCGCCCTCACAGTGAAGCGGCGTTTAAAGCCAACGATGTGCTGGTATTTGGGCCTGAGACACGTGGCTTGCCTGCTGAGTTTATTGAAGCGCTACCAAAAGAGCAGCGCTTACGTTTACCGATGCAAGCTAACTCGCGCAGTTTAAATCTGTCTAACACAGTTGCCGTGATGGTCTATGAATCATGGCGTCAGCTTGGCTATCAAATGCCGGCTGGCGAGCAATAATAAAGCAGGAGCAGGATGAATTCGCTTAGCTTACTTATCAGACGCAATAAAAATAACCGATACCGGTATCGTAGCGAAGTCTACCTTCATGATAAACAAGACTTAAGAAAGCGCGTCCTCTTGCTCTTGCTTGTTATTGGAATGCACTCGATCGCGATGGTGTTCTTTGAAGACCTCAATTGGTGGCAAGCGTTTTGGCTGACCATGACTTCTGCCAGTACCACTGGCTATGGAGACATATCGGCCGCCACCTTTTGGGGGCAACTGTCCACCATTGTGCTCATTTACTGCATGGGCATCACCCTGTTAGCCCAAATAGCCAGTGATTACATTGAGCTACGAATAACACGCAAAGAAATGCGCATTAAAGGCCGCATGGAGTGGAATGCTATGCAAGATCATTTGCTCATCATTAATACCCCCAAATACGATGCCGAAAGGTACCTTGATTTGCTCATCACACAGGTGGCGAACACACCTGAGTTGGCAGACATTCCCATTCAGATTCTCACCCCAGATTTTCCAGAAGGCTTGCCGTTGAAGCTGCGTTCTTTGGGTGTGGTGCATCAAACTGGCGACGCAACCACCAATGGCATGCTGCTGTCCGCAGGCGCAGACAAGGCCAAGTACATCATTGTCTTGTGTCCGGATTATCAGGCATCGCACTCTGACAGCGTCACTTTCGACACGCTGCACAGAATCAAAAGCTTGCGTTCATCGGCCTTTATCTTGGCTGAGGCCATCGATGACAACAACCGTTCGCGGTTTCGAGAAGTCGGCGCCAATGCGGTGATTCGTCCGGTACGGGCGTACCCAGAGATGCTGGTGCGTTCCTTGATCGCGCCAGGCACAGAACAAGTCTTGGAGAATTTATTTCGTTACGAAGGGGACCACACTATTCGTGTCGATATTCAATTGGAAGGATTCACTTGGGCTGACATTGTCACCAAATTGATTCAACACAATGTGGGAACGGCATTGGGATTTGAGAACAATAATGGGGACATTATTACCCACCCTTCCACCACAGAAAAAGTCTCGGCGCGCTCTCTCATATTGCTAGTAGGCGACAAACAAGTGTTACCCAGCAAAGCGCAGCTCTATGGCTACTTTAACCTATAGCGTGCCGCTGGCTTGCATCACGCCTTCATAAGAGGTGATTTTTAAGCATAAAAAAAGCGAGGCATTTGCCTCGCTTTTTCAAGTAACACCTTGATTACAGCTGACCGGTCAATACTAGGTATTTTTCCATCAACTGTTCTTCTGTTTCTTTGCGATTCGGATCTAATGGAATGCAATCAACAGGGCAAACTTGCTGACACTGTGGCTCATCGTAATGACCGATACACTCGGTACATTTAGATGGCTCGATCACATAAATCTCTTCGCCTTGAGAGATCGCCTCATTCGGGCACTCAGGTTCACAGACATCGCAGTTAATACATTCATCGGTAATGATTAAAGACATCATTCACTCCTAACGATCTACAAGGCAGCCCTTGCAGGATCAAGACAACTTAATTTCGTTTTAACGCGTTATAGTGCTCTCTTAGAACACTCGCCACTTCAGGGTTTACAAACTGCCCAAAATCGCCTTCTAAGGACGCAATCTCTCGTACTAAGGTGGACGAAATATAAGAATGCTTTTCAGAAGGAGTCAGGAAAATGCTTTCTACATCTGGCGCAATAGCACGGTTCATATTGGCAAGCTGGAATTCGTATTCGAAGTCTGAAACAGCACGAAGCCCACGAACCACCACCTGACCTTTCACTGAACGAGTAAATTCAGTGAGCAGATTATCAAAGCCTACGACTTCAACATTCGGCAAGTGCCCCAATACTTTTTTCGCCAACGCAATGCGCACTTCATGAGAAAGAGCAGGTTTCTTTTTCGGGCTCGCCGCTACAGCCACGATAACCTGTTTAAACAGTTTTGACGCACGTTCAACCAAATCAGTATGGCCGTTGGTAATGGGGTCAAAGGTACCCGGATAAACCGCAATCGTACTCATAGCTTTCATCCAAACAATTATTAAAGGGAGAATAACTCGGCAAGCTGATTATTTACTATCCACTTTGTATTCCCATTGAGGGGTCGCATCATATAGGAATACGCCCCCTTTCTCAATTCACGGATACCATTACTAACATGAGTAATGTGTATACCACTAATCTATACTTGTTATATCGCGTATGGCGCTAAAAACTGCTTCAGCAAGGAGATCGCCAGAAAGAGAAATATAGGCGATAAATCCAAACCACCCAAGGTCGGAATGACGCGATGACACGCTTTATACAAGGGTGCGGTGATCTGCCCAACCAACATAGCCCCCGGATGACTCGCCCCTGGTGCAACCCAGCTTAGAATCACCGAAATCAGCAATGCCCAGAAGTACAAATCCAATAGGTGATACAGAGTCCCAACCACGGTAAAAATCGCATAATGCGCCGGTGTTGCGCTAAAACCGGCCATCATAAAAATAATGACCGTTGTTAATAGCTGTACCGCTAGAGCAAGCACAAGACACGAGGTGTCTAAGCGTCCAATAGGTGGAATAACCTTGCGCAAAGGCAACAGCAATGGGCTTGTGGCTTTCACAATACCCTGACTGATAGGGTTGTAAAAATCCGCACGGCTAAACTGCAATACCAAGCGCAATAAAACAACGAACAAGTACAGGTTCGCGATGGTTTTGATCAAAAAAACAAATGGATCTGACGTCATGGAAAAAGTCCTAGTTAATCAATTTGACCAGAAAACTGGCTAGCAAGCTGTTTGGAACGATTGGCACAAGCCGTCATTGCATCGTCCACTACCTTGTCAATATTAGACGCCTCAAACGACAACAATGCCTGTTCTGTGGTGCCCTTTGGTGAGGTAATGTTTTTACGCAATTGACTGATTGGCTCATCCAACTCTGTGACCATTTTAGCGGCACCCAACATGGTGTATGACGCCAGACGAGTACAAGCTTCTTCACTCAAACCTTGCGCTTGACCACTTTTAATCATGGCTTCTAAAAAGCGGAAAAAGTAAGCCGGCGCACTGCCAGACAAGGCGGTAACCGTATGCATATGCGCCTCATCATCCACCCATACTGAGTCGCCAATACTGGCAAATACATCAGACACCCATGCTTTTTGCTCATCACTGGTGTGTGCATTAGCGATCAAACCAGACATACCAGCACCGACTTGTGACGGCGTATTGGGCATACTTCTTACCACGGCGACTGGCTGTTTTAGCCATTTTTCAATGGCTGCCAATTCCACACCGGCGGCCACAGAGAGAAAGATCTGATCGGGGCGAACCTGATCAGCAAAGCCTTCAATGACACCTTGAATTTGAGCGGGCTTCACACATAAAACAACAGAATCTGCTTTTGCCACGGCGTCATTATTGTCGGCGAACATTTCGATGCCGAATGCCGCGCTGTATTTTTCTCGTTTCTCTGCGGTGCGAGAGGTTCCCATGATTTTTTCAGCTGGATAACCCGCTTCAATCATACCGCCGATAATGGCACTCGCCATATTACCAACGCCAATAAAGGCAATACTTGGTTTCATTTCATATCCTAATCTATGTATGAGGTGACGGTTAACATTGCGACCGCCCTCTTTGTAAAATCACTACGCGGACACTCATATTATGCCGTCGTATCGTTCGTATTATGCTGTCGTATAGTCCCGTGCGCCAAAGATAGCGGTGCCCACGCGAACCAGGGTACTGCCCGACGCAATCGCGGCGGATAAATCACCAGACATACCAATCGACAATGTGTCTATCATGCTATCAGTCGCGGCTAATTCAAGGAAGATTTGATGCAATGGCGCATAAACCTCTTTTTGTGCTTGTTCGTCTTCTTGTGGCGCAGGGATCGCCATTAGGCCACGCAAACGAAGATTCGCCAGCGAGTGAATCAAGGATGCCATAGCAGGCACGTCACTCAGTGCAATACCAGATTTGCTTGCTTCGCCGCTGATATTGACTTGAATACACACGTTTAACGGTGGGCTACCTTCTGGTCGCTGCTCATTCAAGCGCAAGGCTATTTTCTCACGATCTATGGTGTGAACCCAGTCCATGTTTTGGGCAATCAAGCGCGATTTATTAGACTGAATTGGCCCAATAAAGTGCCATTCAATGTCACTTAAATGCGCCAATGCCTGACGTTTTTCAACCGCCTCTTGCACGTAATTCTCACCAAATAAGCGCTGCCCAGCCTGATAAGCTTCTTCTAGCGCTTGCAGAGGTTTTGTTTTGCTCACGGCAAGCAAACGCACGCTGTTATCTTGACGATGATAACGGCGTGTAAAATCCGTAATTTGCTGAGTAACTTGAGATAGATTGGCTTCTATACTCATAGCAGCTTGCGCTCCTTTGTTATCGGTAAGGTAAATAAAGAATAGCCAAAAGGCCTTTTTACCGGACAGTAAAAAAGCCGCAAGGGATCATAACATTCTTATCAGATCGTCAATAACACACTAAAAGGTATAGAACTCTGTACTGGTGGTATAAATAGCACCATGAAATTCGATACGATAGCCAAACACGTCTGGCATTGAATTGGCCGCGTATTCGGCGGCACGGTGTAGATCGTCTAGCGAAGAATGCTCAGGGTAGTACGCAATGCCAATGCGAACGCCGTCTTTCGTCAGTCGATTAGACTCGCTGCCGGGAGCAGAAATAGCCTTAATCAGTTTACTGGCAACCACTTCGGCATCTTGCATGTTACGAATACAGACCCCCATCACAAATTCCCCATCACCGTAATACGCCACTAGGTCGTTGTCACGAACGGCGGTTTGTATCTTGCCGGCAATGTCTTTTAATTGTGCGTCATCGTGGGAGGTCAGTGTGCCGCGCAGCTTAAGAGAGATGAGTGCGACGCGCATAAAATGACGGCGCGAGTCTTTCAATACCATCGAAAAACTTTGCTTAAAGCTGAACGCTCTTAAAAGATGGGTTTGTGGGTCAAAGTGCCCTTTCTCTAACAACAGCTGATCTGTGTATTCACGCAAGGCGGCGGCTTCGATAAGCTCAACACTGCCTTTTAAAATCAAGTGTTTAACATCATCAAGCGGTGGCATCTCATGTTGTAACACCAGCATGAGATACGCCCCACTGTGCGGTTCATTGATGTTCAGCATGACGGCGTCAGTGAAATTATTGGCGGCTAGAAAGGCGTGCCATATCGCCCAGTCAGAAGCGTGCTGTATGTTGCTTTCTTGTCGGATCGGACAAGACGGACTTTGAGAAAAGGTATTTAAAGAAGCGGGCAGCTTAACAGCACTGCTGTTTGGGGTTAATAACTGAGTATTAATGTCATCATGACGCATTAGGGCCCATTCTTGCCCCTCCGCTCTCGTCAACAAGGTTACATACGCATCCGGCAAGATGGCTTTGCAATCTTTGAGCACTTCATCCCAAAAAAACGAGACAGATTTACCCTCTGCGATAGAGCGTAAACGTCGAGCCGTGTCAGAATCCCGACACATTAATAACTCACGTTCTTTTTCACTCTGAGCAAGTCGAGTTTGTAATTCTTGAATATCGAGCGGTAAAACATCAGACGCCATGTAGATGAACCAAAATAGTAGATACTGAATAATCAGATTAACGAGTCGATTATAAAAGTAAAGACTAAACAATCAAATAGGGCAAAGCCTTAGACGATTTCTAGCTTTGCCCTAGTGATTATCAAGCCAATGATGATTACACCAACTGGTAGACTCGCTGCCCAGAAATAAAGGTCGACATAATACGACCGGTGAAAGTATCTCCTAAATAGGGAGAATTTTGCCCTTTGGTTTTACGATTTTCCATGGTCCACTGCCATTGGGCCGTGCTATCAAACAACACAAAGTCTGCAAAACTGCCCACCGATAAGGTACCGGCTTCCAAGCCAAAGCAAGAGGCTGGGCCGCAGGTTAAAGAAGACAGCACTGTAGACAGGTCTAGATCCCCTTCATCCATCAACTGCATAGCAAGCGACAACAGTATTTCAACATTCGCCATACCCGGCTCAGTGGCGGCAAACGGCGCGATTTTTGCCATTTTCTCGTGGGGCTGATGATCAGAACAAATGGCACTGATCACACCGGCTTTGACGCCTTCAATCAAGGTCAAACGGTCGCCTTCACTGCGCAATGGCGGCAGCACATGGTAGTGACCATTAAACTGGTTAAGCACCTGATCGCTGAGCAATAAGTTGTGCACTGCCACATCGGCCGTCACATCCAAACCAGACGCTCTGGCATCGGCCACCATTTCAACCGATTTCGCACAAGACAAGCGAGCAAAGTGGGCTCGTACGCCGGTTTTCTCGACCAACAGCAAGTCACGCATCAAGGCGATGGTTTCTGCCGTCTCAGGGATGCCCGCTAAACCGTGCATGGTAGACATCAAGCCTTCATGGGCACAACCGCCTTCCGACAAACTGCCTTCGTCTGGGTGGAAGACCACCAATAGATCGTGGGTGGCTGCGTATTCTAAGGCTCGCGACAGCACCTTAGTGCTTGCCATCGGACGACGATGGTTCGATAAGGCGACGCAACCTGCGTCCGTTAGCGACACCATGTTGCTCAAATGCGCGCCGTCCAAACCTTGGGTCAAGGCACCAAGTGGAAAAACATTCGCCATGCCAGCGTCATCGGCTTTGTCTTGAATCAAGGCCGCGACCGCAGGCGTGTCTACAATAGGGTTGGTATCAGGCGGGCACACCAAGGTGGTGACGCCTCCAGACACAGCCGCACGACCTTCGGTGGCAATACTGCCCTTTTGAGTCAATCCAGGCTCACGCAACGCCACGGCCAGATCCACCAGCCCAGGCAATACCCAAAGCCCTTTTGCGTCAATCACTTCTGCGTTTTCAAAACCTGCAGGCGCTTCACCTATTGCCGCAATTTTCTGGTTCTCTACGTACAGATCGGTGACACGGTCTAGTTCTTGGCTAGGGTCGATTACACGACCATTTTGAATTCGTAATTTCATTGTCTTATTCATCCCCTGCCGTTTGCGGTTCATCACGTTGCAACTGACCACTCATCGCCATCGACAGCACCGCCATGCGCACCGCGATGCCATTGGTGACTTGATCTAAGATAACGGAATGCTCGCCGTCTGCGACTTCTGAGGAAATCTCAACACCACGGTTAATCGGCCCTGGGTGCATCACAATGGCATCAGGCTTAGCCCACGACAGGGACTCTTCCGTCAAACCATATAGACGGTAGAACTCGCCTTCGCTTGGCAATAAAGCGCCTTTCATGCGTTCTTTTTGGAGGCGTAACATGACCACGACATCCACGTCTTTCAGACCGGCTTCTAAGTCATGACAGATGGTCGCGCCCATTTCGGTAAAGAACTCAGGCACTAGGGTTTTGGGCCCCACTAAACGCACTTCTTCAACCCCTAAGGTCGTCAAAGCATGAAGCTGAGAACGCGCTACGCGAGAGTGTAAAATGTCCCCTACGATGGCTACTTTTAGCCCGTCAAACGTGCCTTTGTGGCGACGAATCGTAAGCATGTCCAACATCGCTTGAGTTGGGTGCGCGTGACGGCCATCGCCGGCATTAATGATCGCTACATTCGGTGTGCAATGTTCCGCAATAAAATGCGCCGCACCACTGTCTGAATGACGCACAATAAACATATCACTCTGCATCGCTTCTAGGTTTTTAAGGGTGTCTAGAAGGGATTCCCCTTTCGAGGTGGCGGAAGTTTCAATATTAAGATTGATGACGTCGGCAGACAGGCGCTTAGCGGCCAATTCGAACGTAGTGCGGGTACGAGTGGAGTTTTCAAAAAATAGGTTTACAACGGTTTTACCGCGAAGCAAGGGGACTTTTTTAACTGACTGTTCACCCATTGAGAGAAACGAATCTGCTCGATCTAGGATTTCCGTCAATATGGTTTTGTCCAAACCATCCAAGGTTAAAAAATGTTTTAGCTGACCGTGTTCATTTAACTGTAATGCCCGAGGGTCGGATCGCATCATGGTTTGCTTTCCTCAAACTGCAAAGACAGAATCGTCTTTCTCTATGTAAGATAGGAAAATGCCCAGCAAGGAGTATTCCATTACTGGGCATGTGTGACGCTAAACGGTGAGCTCGCCAGAAAGTTCTATGTGATCTCAAGCGTTTCAACCGCGTTTGCTAACCACCTTATCCATCTGCTAATTGTCGTACGAGTAGACTAAAAAATAAAGCGTGATAAGCACTTTAATAGCCATCAATCACAGAAACCGTAAGGGGTAACGGCCCAGATAGCTTAACTCTTTGGTCAGGATTAAGTTGCAATCGCTCGCCAATAACATCCGCTTGAATCGGCAGCTCGTGCTGTCCCAAATCATAGAGAATGGCCAAGCTGATGCTCGCAGGGCGACCGAAGTCAAAAATCTCGTTCATGGCGGCACGAATGGTGCGGCCCGACATCAAAACGTCGTCGACTAAAATAACGTGACGATCTTCAATCGCTGGCAACAGTGTTTGGTTCACTTTTGGGTTTAA
This sequence comes from Marinomonas sp. NPDC078689, assembly GCF_044542435.1. NCBI lineage: Bacteria > Pseudomonadati > Pseudomonadota > Gammaproteobacteria > Oceanospirillales > Oceanospirillaceae > Marinomonas > Marinomonas sp. NPDC078689. The sequence goes on from NZ_JBITUJ010000007.1 coordinate 166,488, forward strand.
TCCCGCTCGGGTGAAGTCATCACGATAAAACGTAATGTCGAGCGTGGCCAATGCCTCATCTGTGTCTACCACCGACATCAACTGCTCCGCGACCCAAACGCCACCAGTGTGAATCCCAACAACGATCGGATTTGTTATGCCTTTTTGCGAACAATACGCGGTGAGCTGTGTCTTCATCGACGCCAGAGATTGCTCTAAATCTAACTTCATTTCTACTCCACTATGTATTGAAATCAACAGACACTTTATCCACTCGTGCCTGCCAGCATACTAATTGGTGACGGCTATTCTTTCGATTCCATAAACCAGGTTTCTAAAATCATCTGAGCAGCCAATCCATCTACTGAATTTTCTTTAAAATTACGATTGCCGCCGCGAGCAATCACTTGGCCTTTCGCCTCAAAGGACGACAAACGCTCGTCCATCATATGGTAAGGGCGATTAAAGCGTCCATGGAGGCGCTTGGCAAATTTACGTGCGCGTTGACACATCTCATTTTCCGAACCGTCCATGTCTAATGGCAATCCCACAACAAAGGCATCTGGCTTCCATTCATCAACCAGCTTAGTTATCTCATCCCAATTAGGAATGCCTTCTTTGGCCTTAAGTGGCGCTAATGGCGTCGCACTCCCGGTGAATGATTGCCCTATGGCAACCCCCATTCGAGTGGTACCAAAATCAAAGCCCAATACCGTATTAACGGTATTGGGCTTTTGGTTATCGCTCTGTGACGGTGTTACTGTCATTAACCATGTCCTATATCCGGTGAAAGTCTGGCCATGTCAATTCCCAACACCTTAGTGGCGGCGGTAAACTGCATGTCACTTGGAGTATGGAATAATACGTCTAAATCAGCCTCACATACCAGCCAATCATTATTCGCAATCTCAGACTCCAGTTTTCCAGCGTCCCAACCGGCACACCCTAACGTAATACGAAACGCTTCAGGGCCATTGCCTTCAGAAATATGCTCTAACGTTTCTAACGACGCCGATAACGACACATCACTGGTAATTTTTAACGTATTGCTCCACGACTTATCCGCGGTATGCAGAATAAACCCTCGCTCTGCTTCAACAGGACCACCATTATAAATAGGCTCAGATGTTAACCATGGACACGCTATCTGCATACCTAGATGATCCGCTAATTCGGTAAAGTCGATATTAGATGGGCGATTAATTATGATGCCCATTGCGCCATCTTCAGTGTGTTCGCAAAGATAAACCACGGTGTGCTGAAAATGTGGGTCATCAAGATGTGGCATTGAAATTAGAAAGTGATCTTTAAACGAATCAAAAAATGCATTCATACTAATTTGCCCTCTTTTTTTATGAAAACGCAGGGAACTCACGTCATTGGAATGCCTCAGAATAAGGCTGTTTTACATAGGAAATTTCGACCAATAAAGACGCGCCGACCTTTGCAGTATAGGACAAGCTTTGCATTTGCCTAGCCCGAACGCACAATTTATCTCGGTTTCGCTTCAAAATAAGCAACCCAAACGGTAAACTGACTGCCTTTAGATCGCTCTCGATCTATTCGATAACAGAACCATTCACCCAATTAAGGAATGACAAACATGTCCTTTGCATCCTCATCTACCTTGTTAAGCACACCGACATACGTCGCTGCGTTTGGCTGTGCGATGGATTTGGCTGATTGGCAACGTCATTATCATGCGGAGTCTATCGACTTACGTCTCTTTTTCCACAGTGGTTGGTCTTCTTAACGCCCTGCTTCGTCGCATTATTTTATTCTCAACAGGCAGCAAGGCTCTCTGTCCTTGCAACTGTCATATTGCCTTTGCTCGCCCTATCGCGAGCACAACGACATGGCCTTTGGCCAACAGGAAATAATCATGAAATTAGAAGCCGTAGATTACACCAGTGCCACTGCACAAGAAGATTTTGTTAAGTCCCTTCACGACACCGGTTTTGGCGTATTAAAGAATCACCCAATCCAAAAATCCTTAGTCAGCGCCATTTATCAAGAATGGCAGGCGTTTTTTGATAGCGAAGAAAAATACGACTACCGCTACAACAAGGGCACTCAAGATGGTTACTTTCCTCCGGATGTGTCAGAAACCGCGAAAGGCCACACTAAAAAAGACATCAAGGAGTACTTTCACTACTACCCTTGGGGTCAGTGCCCAGAAGACAAAAAAGCCCTGCTCACTCAGTATTACTCAGAAGCCAATAGCTTAGCGGCTGAATTATTGGCTTGGGTTGAAAAACACACCCCAGCTGACATTGCTCAACACTACTCTCAATCGCTTTCAAGCATGGTGGATAACAGTGACCAGACACTGCTTCGAGTGTTGCATTACCCACCACTGAAAGGTGACGAAGAGCTGGGCGCTATTCGTGCTGGAGCCCATGAAGACATTAATTTGCTGACCATATTGCCGTCAGCCAATGAGCCTGGCCTGCAAGTCAAAGCAAAAGACGGCAGCTGGGTGGACGTTCCTTGTGACTTTGGCACGCTAGTGGTCAACATTGGCGATATGCTGCAAGAAGCCTCTGGCGGCTACTTTCCATCGACATCACACCGAGTGATCAATCCAGAAGGGGCGGACAAGACCAAATCTCGTATTTCTCTGCCACTCTTCTTGCACCCAAAACCCGCTGTCGTGTTATCTGAGCGTCACACTGCAAAGAGCTATTTGCACGAACGATTGGTGGAACTAGGGGTCATTTAACCGGCCTTTTTCAAGCCCATAAAAAACGCGCTAACAGTGATGCTAGCGCGTTTTTTCATTCTACTTTGTCATGATAAGCACGCGATTGTGCTTATCATGAGATAAGGCTATTGCTTCCCGCTATAGCCAAATTCCACTGCCGTTCGCGTATAGAAGATTTTTATGTCTGCTTGCTCCAAACGTTCCAGTAATTGAGCTTCTTGCTCAGGTGACGCAATAAAGGTGATCTGCACTGGCTCATCGGAATCATCCAACCAAGTTTTGCTGTGTGTTTCACCGTGCTGACCGACGCCCATTAAACCACTGGATACCGTAGCCCCAGGTAACGCTAGCTCGGCTGCCAATGCCATCAAATATTCAGGCACATTATGATTTTGGTACGCTCGTCCATAATAGGTATAAAACGTAATCTGAGATCCTTTCATAAACCACCTCTTAAAAATAGAACACTCTAGTCTGTGAAGTATGCGCGATTATTGATCCGTATGAATCACTGGGCGAACCGACATGCCCACACGCAATTGCGTCAATGCCGCTTGCCCTGGTGTTAGCTGAATACGCACAGGAATACGCTGGGTAATTTTAGTAAAGTTGCCCGTTGCGTTGTGAGCAGCAATAGGGGAATAGCTCACTAAGCTCGCTGGCGCAATATGCTCAACCGTGCCTCTTAGAGTCACATCTGGCAAGGCGTCTACTTTAATGGTTACTGGCTGCCCTTCTCGAACGTGCGCCAGTTGTGTTTCACGATATTGCGCTTCGATGTATACCTTATCAATAGGCACAATCGTTAGCAGAGGCTGACCAACATTAACGTGACCCCCTTTACGCGCTTGAACCTGAGCGACCATGCCAGACTCTGGCGCGGTTAATTTCGCGTATGACTGCTGCAAAATAGCGCCGTTCAATTTCGCTTGAGCGGATTCTAACTTGGCTTCTGCTTGCTTAAGCTGCGCCATTAAAATCGCCACCGCTTGCTTGGTGGATTCCAAGGTCGCTTCATCGCGCTGCTGAATGGCTTGCTGGGTTTGCAAGTCTGCATCGGCTTGTTGCTTCGCCAATACGGTTCCAGCCCCATCACGGGCTAGGTTTTTAAAGCGTTTCTGATTCGCTTGCGCCAAACTTAGCTTCGCTTTATCGAGCGACAAGTTTGCTTCCGCTTGCTTAATCAAAGACCCTTGGCGGGCAATCTGTGCGTTTAAAATAGCCAACGAAGATTGCGCCGTCATCACATCGGCCTGCGCTTCTTTATGAGCAATCGCCAAATCACGCTCATCAATGCTCACCAAAGGATCGCCCGCTTTGACAGAGATGTAGTCCGACACAAAAACCTGATCGACAACGCCACTAATGCGCGGCGAAATAACGGTCAAATCTGCATCAATGTATGCGTCTTCGGTCGCTTGATCTACGTTATTTGATGCATGCTTGTTTAATTGCCAAACACCGCCGCCCACGACAACAGCAACCAATGCAACGACAGCGGAGTAACGAATATTCTTAATCATGTCTAACCTATTTAAATAACTTATTAGTAAAGGCACAGAGGCCGAATTTTTCACGTTTTGCAGCCTATTAAGCAGGCTTCACCACTTTTGGCGCAGGGATATACATCAAACACATTACCAATGGGATCATCACAAAAGCAGCGATGCCAAGCCCAATGAAAATATCCTCTCCACTCAGCACCCCTGCCTGCTTGGCTAACTCTCCAGCCCAATAAGCGTTGGTGTGTACTTGCGTTTCGTAGATAGATGCTGTGTTCCAATGAGCCAACAAATCTTCAAAATGAAACTGATTGCGAACCACCATAATTTGACCAATCAAGACACCACCGACCATGGTGCCCAAGGCTCTCAAGGTGTTAATGATGCCGGATACAAATGGCCCTTCCATTGGTTGCACCACGCTGGTTGCCAAAAACAACAAGCACACTACCGCCATTGGCTGGCCGATTGCTTGCAATACTTGAGCGGTAACGAATTGCGCCGTCATCCATTCACTGGTCACATTAGAGGCCAATAAACAAGCACTACCAATGCACGCCAAACCAATAGAAAACAGAACTCGAGCATCCACCCATGATTGGTACAACAAGAAGGCAACAACAGAACCTAAGAAGATCTGCGGCAAACCTATCCACAAACCAATGGACGCGAGTTGCTCCATTCGGAAACCCTGAGTTTGTGCTAGTAATTGCAATGGCATAGATACACCACTCGCCAATACAATCAATAATGCGAAGAACAAGGTGAATCCCAAACCTAAATTACGCTTTGACAATAACTGCAAGCGCATAAAGGGGGCCGGATGATGAAATTCTGACCACAGAAACAACACCAATAAACCCGTTGCTATCATCGCGGTGCCGCGAATAAAGCTAGAATCCAGCCAGTCCATGCGAATGCCTTGAGTTAACGTAATCGTCAACGCAATGATGCCGAAGACCGCACAAAAGGCACCGAGGTAATTCGCCTCTTTTATGCGCGATCTCATTTGTGGCAGCTTAGGAATGCCGTAATATACAAAGCTGATCGATAACAGGCCTAAGGGAATGACATGCCAGTACAACCAACGCCAGTCATGTATTTTGTCCAAGAATAAAGCCGCCAACCAAACAGCCACATTCGGTGCCAGTGTTGCTGTCATTGCATACAAAGCCAAACCATGCAGACGAATCGACAGTGGCAAAAAGCGCAACGCCGACATCATCAAAAGAGGCACCAAGGAACCCGCAAAGTAACCTTGCACAAAACGCAGCCCCATAAACAGTTCAGCGTTTTGTATAAGAGGCAGAAACACCGCAATGGTAATCACACCGATTTGAGCGATGATCTGGAAGCGACGCAACGAAAAAGTAATCGCCAACCAACAAGCAAATGGCATTGCCATTAACTCACCCGCCTCGTACCAAGTGGTAATCCAAGAGCCTTGATCACTACTAAAGCCCATGGCGCCTAAAAAATCGGCTTCTCCCAAAGAAGGCAAGCGGCTGTTCAAACCAGACATCATGGCCGCCAACAACACGCCCAATAAACCAATGGCTAAGCGAACGCCAAAAGCAGGGCCTGGCGGCGGAGTGGGTTTACTGGCCTGAGGCGCGCTGTCCACTACTGGACTTTGCACAACTGCGGTCATTTCGACACCTTCTCACCTGAAAAAGGTTGCTTAACATCGCCACTCCAATCACCGCCCAATGAACGATAAAGAGCGACCATGGCCAATGCTTGACTCACTTGTCCATCCATCAAAGAACGCTTCGCGGCAACCAAAGACTGTTGCGCATTCAATACATCGCCACGGTCTGCTGCCCCTTCTTGAAAGGATCTAAGCGCCGCGTGCAATGCTACTTCACGCTGCTTTTGTGCGGCATTTAAGCGACGCACACTTTCACTTTCTGAGGTCCAAGCACCCAATGAGTTCTCGACTTCATGCCAAGCTGACAGTACGGTTTTGCGATAAGTAACCGCCGCCGCTTTTTGTTTCGCTTCTGTTAATGCCAAGGTCTGGCGTAATTTTCCGCCTTCAAAGATTGGCAAGTGGAAAGAAGGCCCGACAGAGTATTGACGAGAGTCCCAGCTGCCCAAATCAGACAAATCGTTCGACAAGGCGCCGATTGAGGCGGTTAAACGAATGCGTGGGTAAAAATCAGCATTCGCCGCGCTTACTTGGGCGATGCTTGCTCTCAATTTGGCGCCCGCCATCAAGATATCAGGACGATTACGCGCTAAATCAGACGGCACACCAACCGCTAATACAGTCGGTAAAGAAGGCGCTTTTGGCTGACCGCTTAATTCAAGATCTAAAGCGTGTGGCGACAAGCCCAACAACAACGCCAGTGCATTTTTCAACACCGCTTCTTGATGCTGTAAAGAAGGCAATTTCGCCGTCACATCAGACAACTCAGCTTTCATTGTTTGCGTTTGATAATTGGTGCCTACGCCATTTCGCTCGCGGTTTTGCGCTAAACCATAGCGGCTTTTCGCGATTTTGATTTGCTCTTGAAGGTACTGCTGCTGTGCCTGAACGCCGCGTAAACGCCAATAGTTACGCGCAATGTCTGCACTTAACGAGACTTGCACCATGTCGTTTTCAAAGGCGGTGGCTTGCAACTGTTCTTTCGCGGCTTTTTCTTTGTCGCTTAAATATCCCCAGAAATCCATTTCCCAGCTTGCGCCAGTACTCAAGCTCCAAGTATCAATACGGGAAGTCGGAGCGCCAACAGCAGCAAGCGGAGCGTCTTCACTCAACCCTATGCTACTAAAGCCACCATCGACAGACAGCTGAACATTCTTCTGAGAAGACACCAAGCCCAATTGCGCGCGGCTTTCTTTCCAGCGAATCGCCGCCAACTGCAAATCTAAGTTATTTTTCTCTGCTCTACTTTCCAGCGAGGACAAAACATCATCGTGAAACAGCGTCCACCAACGAACAGGCGTCGCCACCGAGCTCGTTGTTTTAAGTGCTTCCCAATTAACACTCACCTCTGGTTTGCTGTCCTCTGCGGACAAGGTACTTTTCGGTATCAGAGCACAACCTGTCATCAGCCCTAAGGCCGTGATAACCAAGCCGCCTTGAAACCAACGGGAATATTTTAAACCCTTCGTCATATCGTATAATATCTCTAGAAATAAACTGGTTAGTTTAGCTTTGAAAGAACCAACAAATACCATAAAAACCTTTATTAATTGGAATTTAAAGTAAAAATTGAACCGATCAGTACAGTTGAATTTCGTTTATTTTAAACCGATCGGTACACCTTGTGTCAAGATAAAAATGAGAATAGAATCTATTTCCTAAAAAATGAAAAATGGTGAAGAATTGTGACCTCAGAACAACCGGCACCGCAGGACCCAAAAGCACAACTTGTGCTGGAAGCTGCGACGAAAATATTCCTACAACGTGGCTTTTCAGCCGCCACCACAGACATGATTCAAAAAGAAGCTGGGGTATCAAAAGCAACGGTATATAACCGCTATCCAAACAAAGAAGCCTTGTTTTTTGCGGTCATTGAAAAGGGCTGTTCAAATACCATTTCGCAAGTCAAAGCGATCCAAGCATCGGCGGATAGTATTGATAAAGTACTCGCTGAAATTGGCTATACCTATCTAAAATTTACCTTATCTCGCGAGGGTTTAGCTCTTTTTCGCACAGTGGCTGCCGAAGCGATTCGCTTTCCAAATATCGCAGATGCTTTCTATACGGCTGGGCCAAAAATGACCCTAGAAATTATCTCTGAACACATTGCTCGCGCCGCCGATAGAAATGAAATCAAGGTGCAATCCATTGGTGTAGAGCAAGCCGCTTCTTTGTTTATTAGTATGCTCAGAGGAGAAGGTCACATGATTGGCGTGATGTATGCGGACTCTGTACCGTCACAAATACAGATTGAAAAGTGGACAAAAAATGCTGTAGATACCTTTATGAAGGCGTTTGCACCTTAACGATTTTGGCGGATCTCAGACAAAAACGTCGAGCGAATATCGAACTTAGCGCTTGTCTATTGTGTAAATTACCAGCAATTAGCAGGAAAACGTTTTAATTTCTTATCATTGCCCCCAACCATTTTAAATAGTGACTAATTTAAATATATATGGAATTACACAATGAAAGATCAAATCGATATTCAGTTTGTCTCCGATGTTATGTGCCCATGGTGTGTTGTCGGATTGGGAAATCTTAATCAAGCCTTGGCGCAATTAGACGACAAAGTCTCCGCCAACATGACGTTTCAGCCGTTTGAGCTTAATCCTGACATGCCTCAAGAAGGGCAAGATTTTGATGAGCACATCCAGCAGAAATATGGCATTTCAAAAGAACAATCAGACCAGAACCGTCAGGCCATCAAAGAGCGTGGACAAGAAGTGGGTTTCGACTTTAGCTTCAAACCAGAAAGTCGCATGTGGAATTCTTTTGACGCCCATCGACTGTTGCATTGGGCAGAACATGAAGAGAAACAAGCTGAATTAAAAAACGCCTTGTTCAAAGCGCATTTCACTCATGCTCAAAATGTGAGCGACCATGATGTGTTAGCCAGCCTTGCCGCAGCCGTAGGTCTAGACCCAAAAGCAGCAAAAGGCATTTTGGAGAGCGGTCAGTTTGCCGATGAAGTTCGCCAAAAAGAAGCCTTTTGGCAGCAAAACAACATCACATCTGTACCGACTGTGATCATCAACAACAAATACGCCATTTCGGGCGGCCAACCTGCTGACGTATTTAAAGAAGCGCTTGAAGAAATTATCAGCAAGGAAAAAGCGGGCTCAGCTTAATCCTTTCGCTCCGCTGATCCTATCCTCGGCGGAGCGTAACGCCTTTTCTCTACTCACCAATATCCACTAAACCTTGTTGTTCTTTTACGATCTGCCCAAGGCTTGGCAAGATAGAACGCGATGTCTGAGCGTCATTCGACCAAATTTTGCCTTTAATCATGGCTTTTGGGCAATGGAAATACATCTCCTGAATCGCTATTTTGATGACCAATTTAGGGACTTTCGCGCCATCTGGGCAGCCCGCCAGTAACTCCGGATCATCATGGATAGAAGCGGTTCCCTTAAGTCGCACCACTTCATTGATGCCTGGAATAGTAAACAAGACGCCAATTGCTGGATTCACCAATAAGTTTTTAATGGTATCAAGACGATTATTGCCTGGGCTGTCGGGTATCAGCAAATGAGTGTCGTCTAAAATCTTGATAAAACCTGGCTCTCCACCGCGAGGCGAGACATCCAACAAGTTCTCAGAAGTTCGACTGGATAACACCACAAAAGGACTGTGTTCAATAAAGGTCTTGATGTGAGAATCCAACGCGTATACCGCTTTGTTTTCCACGATCGGATGAGGAGCAGAGTAAAGCCTATTGAGTTGCTCTACACTTGTGATTTGCGCCATAAAATTCGCTCTTTTTGGGTCTCAGCTGACGTACCTCATCGAGATCATTGATAAAAACACCAAAACATCAAATGAGAAGCATTATTAATATTAATTTTATATGTTATTGTATGGTGCAAATTCACCCAGTACAACACACTCTATGTTTCAACTGAATAATGCGGCCTTCACCGTGTCGAGCCATACCATACTGCACCCCACGAACATCACATTTGAAAAGGGTGTTGTCACCACCTTGCTGGGTCACAATGGCTGTGGCAAATCCACGTTAATGAAATTATTAAGCCGCCAGAATCAAGCGTCTCATGGACAAGTATTACTTGAGAATCAGGCAGTTAGTCAGCTTAAACAAAAAGACTTTGCCTTGAAGGTGGCGTACTTGCCACAGCACCCGCCGATCACAGACGGCATCACAGTCAAAGAGCTGGTTCGTTTTGGGCGCTATCCGTGGAAGGGGGCGTTCGGCCGCTACACAGATCAAGACAACAATTTGGTAACGCAAGCCATTGAGAAGGTGGGCTTGGAAAACTACCAAGATCGATTTGTCGCCACCTTGTCTGGTGGAGAACGTCAACGCGCTTGGGTGGCTATGTTACTGGCCCAACAAAGCGAATGCATTCTGCTCGATGAACCAACGTCTGCACTGGATATTTCTCACCAGCACGAGCTTCTTGCCCTGATTCGAGAATTAAACCAGAGCCTAGGACTCACCGTCATTATGGTGCTTCACGATATCAATATGGCCGCCAAATTCAGTGACCATTTAATCGCGTTGCATAGTGGCAAAGTCATCGCTCAAGGCAAGCCCAAGGACATAATGAAAGTCGATGTTCTAAAACAGATTTACGGCATGGATCTGGCACTTTTTGCCCACCCCACGTCCGGCCACCCCATCAGCTACATCCCTTAAAGAGGCTATTTTGAAGTACTTACTCATTGGTTTATCTATGCTTTTTTCAGGCCTAGCCGCCGCGAATCCAATCACACATGAGCTGACGGCTAGTGATTTCGCAACGCCACCAAAACGCATCATATCCATCGACTGGGCGACCACAGAAACCCTGATCAGTTTGGGCGTCACGCCTTTAGGTATCGCAGACATAAAAGGCTACCAACAATGGGTAATTCGCCCTACTTTGCCCAAAGGAATCTTGGATGTCGGCGCACGAAACGAACCCAATTTGGAGCTCATTTCTAGCCTAAAGCCCGATCTCATTTTGATCAGTAGCAGCTTATCGCCAGCCTACGACAAGCTAAGCAAGATCGCGCCAACCATAATGTACAATGTGTACAACGAAGAAAAGACGCCGCTCAAAAACGTACAGGCCTTAACCCTCAAACTGGGTAATATTTTAGGCAAACGCCAAGCCGCGGCAAAACTTATTGCGCACACTCAAACACTGTTAAGAAAAAATGGCGAGACCATACGCGCCGCTCACCCTAACCTAGATCCCTTGCTATTTGTCCGTATCGTGGACAACAGCACTCTGCATTTTCAAGGCAAAGGCTCCTTGATCAATGACACGATTCACGCCATGGGACTGAAAAATGAATGGCACGGAAAAACCAATTTCTGGGGATTTTCTACCGTCGAGATTGCAAAAATTGCCGAGCATCAACAAGCCAATGTGTTTCTTTTGCAATCGGTAAAAAAGGCCGAAAAGAAAAAATTTCTCAATTCGCCTTTATGGAAAGCCATGGCCTTCAGCCAGCAACATAAAGTCTATGAGTTACCTCCTATCTGGAGTTATGGCGGGCTGCTGGCGGCACAAAGATTCAGTAATCAACTGGTTAATCTACTCACCGAACAGCCATAACGGTCTTTGTATTTTATGAACAACACCTTCCGCCTTAGCCTGACGTTTGGTCTAGTGGCCAGCGCCTTACTTATCTCGGTATTGATCCACCTGACGGTGCCTTACTCCGGCGGCTGGACGCTGATACAGCGTACTCTTTTTGCTTACGACACAAGCAATTACCAAGAGTTGATTGTCCATATGACCTACCTTCCTAGGCTTACTATTGCTTTGATTTGTGGCTTTTCACTCGCCATTGCAGGCTGTGTCATGCAGTTTGTGCTGCGTAACCCTATTGCTGCACCTACGACGCTTGGTGTGGCGTCAGGCGCACAGCTGGGGATGGTGGCTGGGGTATTGTTTTTACCCGCAGGCCTAGCATTACCCAGCTTTATTCCGGCCTTTTTAGGCGCGACTTTTTCCAGCTTGTTGGTTTTTTGGATTGCCGCTAAAAAAGGCTTTGCTCCTATTCATTTAGTGCTCTCAGGCATGGTCATCAGTTTGTTCATTGGGGCAATTAATACCATGCTAATGCTGGTGTATGAACGCTATTTGAGCAGTGTCTTTATCTGGGGAGCAGGGGCGCTCAACCAAAACAGCTGGGAGTCGGTTCACCGCTTACTCCCTCTTTTGTGTGTGCCACTGGCCGGACTCTTTTTGATGCAGCGCCCCTTGTCAGCGCTTATTCTAGGCGACAGCGTGTCCAACACCATTGGCGTCAATGTAAAGCGTATTAAACTGATTGCGCTGACCTTGGTTATCTTTGTCACCGCGGTGGTGGTCAGCGAGGTCGGTATTATTGGTTTTATTGGCATAGTCGCCCCCGGTATTACTCGACTCTTGGGGGTTCGCCATCTTAATGCGCAGATCCTCATCAGCGGTATGATTGGCGCTTTGATGCTCTTACTGGCAGACCAACTTACTCAGCCAATTTCAGCAGCCACTGGGGATTTATTGCCAACTGGCGCCATGACAGCGCTACTCGGTGCACCATTTCTGCTGTGGTTATTAAACCGACAAACGTGGCCGTCACAACTTCGCGCGACAGAAGACACTGTGCCCGATTGGCGCCATCGACGCTTTATACCGCTGCTCATTACTTTGCTCATCGTATTGATATTAACTAGCCTGGCGGCCTTATGGGTAGGCAAAGACCCCCAAGGCTGGAATCTACTCATCAATGAAAACATCGTAAATTTGCGCTTACCGCGTATTTTAGGCGCGCTGTTTGCTGGGGTGGGCTTAGCGATTGCTGGCACCTTGGTACAGCGTTTGACCAATAACCCTATGGCAAGCCCTGAAGTGTTAGGCATCAGCTCTGGCGCTGCGTTGACCTTGGTGATTTGTGCCTTACTGGGGCTCAGCATCAACCGTTACGAGCAAATCATGCTGGGCACCTTAGGCGCATTAGCGGTCACTGGGATTATTTGGTGGCTCGGCAAAAAACATCGCTTTGCCCCTGCGCAACTTTTATTAACGGGCATTGCGTTAAGTGCAGGATTGGACGCCATCATGCGCATCGTCATGTCTTCAGGGCAAGAAGATGTCAGCAGTTTATTGACTTGGCTCTCTGGCTCTACCTACTTAGTAAGCTATCAAGACGCGGCGATATTAGGCGTGGGCGTGATGATTTTCGGCACAATGGCCATTCTCTTGCATCGTTGGTTAGATTTGATTGCTCTTGGCGAGGTCTCTGCCAACAGTGTCGGCCTCAACAGCCTTATGGTCCGGCGGGTATTGATTTTACTGATCGCGGCCCTCACCACATTATGCACAGCCATCATTGGGCCGCTGACCTTTATCGGTCTACTCGCCCCTCACATGGCTCGTTCGCTCAGTCAAAATACGGCAAAAAAACAACTGGTCACCGCCTGTTTATTAGGCGCTTTAGTCATGGTCATTGCCGATTGGGTCGGCCGTGTACTTTGGTTTCCGTGGCAGTTTCCGGCAGGTTTATTATCGTCACTTCTTGGCGGCGCGTATTTCCTTTATCTTATGAGAAAGTAACGCTAAAGGCGGTTTTTTAGCTTTAATTTCTGACGAATACGACTTAATGCCACCGGCGTAATACCAATATAAGAGGCAATGTACTGCTGAGGGATTCGCTCTTTCAAATCTGGAAAGGCCACACAAAAATCCAGATAGCGACGCTCAGCTGAGTCCTTAACAAAGGTGTTCTCTCGCTCCTCTTTGAGGATGAAAATCTCTTCCAAGAAATGGCTATAACACTCTAAAAATGCGTTATCGCGGCGCATCTGTTGGTAGAACTCTCCCCAGTCATAGGAGGTGATAATGCTGTCTTCAAGTGCTTGGATTCCAAACAACACTGGGGACCTTGTCACCATGGATCGGGTCGAACCTATGATTCTAGGCCCCTTGGCAAACGTCTGCGTAAACTCTTTTCCCTCACCAGACACACTGACATAACGCACCAAGCCTGAGTGCAAAAAATACAAGCGCTCGGCGCTCTCTCCTTGCTGAAATAAATACTCTGATTTCGCTGTTAAATGCACTTCAATCGGCGTGGAAAGCCTTTTCCAATCGATTTCGTCACCTAGCCGGTTAAAGTAAGAGAACACTTTATTTTGCAGATGTACCTTGTCCATGAAGACTACTTCTCTGTTTAATTCGTTCGTCAATAAGCACCAGTGCAAGCAATAACAGCAAGACTCCCATCAAAAAGCCAGCATCCAATAGGGACCCTAAATGCGACTGTGACAACGCCGTATAACAAGCAACCCAGACAGGAATGGTATAAGAGATCGCCAGTAATCGGCTCGCCCCCACCTGCACCACTAAGCGTTGTTGTAGGATAAAGGTCAGCAGTGTGGTGAAGAAAGTAAGGTACAAAACATTCACCCAAAAACCACTGTGCGACCATTTCACACCCGCAAGGTCTCCCCAGATTAATGTCACAGGCAACAACCATATTGAGCCAAACAACATAATCATAAAGGCGCCTGACAAGGCGTTAAGTGAGCGCCCCCATTTTTGCACCGACACCACATGTAAAGCCAATAAAAAACACGCTCCTAGGAAAATGGAATCCCCTGAATTCCACTGGAAGCTAAGCGCCTGTTGGGTTGCCAATAATACGCTCAGCGCCCCTATTGTTCCCAATAGAAACCCTAGTATTCGCACGCCTGAAGTGCGCTCTTTTAACCATACTCTAGCAATCAGCACTCCCATCAAAGGAATCAAGGTATACAGCACAGAAGTGTGCAGTGGCGTAGTGGATTGCAGCGCCCTAAATAAGCCAACAAAGAAGCCCACCAGCGCACCACTGATCAAAAGATATTGGCACACTCGTCGCCAAGACTGAAACAACTGCCGACACTGCTCAGCCATGTTGAGCTTCGCATTATGCCAACGAAACAAGAGTGCGATTGTGATCACCACCAGCGCTAATAAAAAGCGAAAACCAGAAGTGGCGAGTGGACTGGCGTACGCGGACATATTTCCAGACACCACAAAGGACGAGGCCATCAACCAAGCCCAGAGCAACAAAGTAAATAGGGAACTCATTGCTCTCTCCTTTTTTCTGCGATCCATTTAGCTCCGATAAAACGGTCAAATAGGTGCTCAGCGACCACCAATTCCAGCGCGATCGAGAACACATCCGCGAGCAAAGACTGTAGCGCTTCTGCGGATTCAATTTGCTGTATTTGTGTTCCGTCTCGTGTGACCATTTTGAAGTTTTCATTTTGCAACGACGCGGTTCTTTGTTGATCCTTTACGCTCACCATAAGGTTATTCACAAACACAGCATGGGGATGTTTATGTGAATAAAAGTGGCCTAATTCACAATCTGCATCGCTGTATGTGGCTAAATCGAAGCGATAAAGGGTAAAAAACGCCTGATCTTTTTCTATCTGCAACTCGTATTCACGCACGCCAAAACGCGTCTCATGGCTCGTCACTTGATAATGATCAAGCCCTGAGATTTGTCGTAATCCAGAAGTTAATAGCAATGGGGAAATTGGCCCATTTGCGCCAAAGCCAGTGTCGATCAAATAACGGCTGCCATCCAACGTGAGCAAGGTGACTCTATGGGTTCTAGGGGCGTTTATGTCTCGATTATTCAGCACCCTTGCGAGCACCAACTGAACCTCATAACCCAATGCAGCGAGCAGCTCAAAGGTGAGTTTATTGTGTTCAAAGCAGTAACCACCTAACCCCCTCGTCACAAACTTATCGCTCAGTGAGACAAGGTCGAGTGGTAAGGCTTCTCCTAGCACCACTGACAAGCTGTTAAAGCTATGACGCGCCACATGGCGACCTTGTAACTGCTGGACAAAGGCTAAGGAAGGCTGATGCGGTGCCGCCAACCCTAAATCGGTGAGATAATGCTGTAACTCTGGTGAAAGTGTTTTCATGACTGCGTCCTCTATGGCGAGCTTGTTAAGGCAAAGACTAAAGGAAAACCACACAAATGAAATTAACCTAGGTTAACTCCCTCACCACTATTGCTTGGTGGATAGAACCGTTCGTGCTTCTCTCTATTATGATCACTCGATCTCGCTCTAGTGCGCAGATAGGATAATTAGGCGCGACAGGGATTATCACGGGGACGATAGTGGCTAAGGTAGGGGAAAGGGGATTGTTAAAAAGAAGCCAATTTGGCTTACTTTGTTATCCACGCCACTCCAAAGTATCCGATGGACGCTCATCAAAAAGCTGACGGTAGTCTTTGGCAAACTGGCTCAGGTGCCAAAATCCCCAACGGACTGCAATGTCGCTCACGGACTGGGTATGATCGGCATTAATTAACTCTCGGCGAACCCCATTCAATCGGCTGATGCGCAAATACTGAATCGGACTCATGCCCAGAATACTTTCAAAACTGTACTGCAAGGTACGACGACTAACGTTGGCTATTTCACATAATTGGGTGACGGTTACCGGCGTATCTAAATGATGGTCCAAAAAATGTCGGGCACAATCTACCACGCTTTTCCGGTGCACATAACTCTGTGTTTTCACGGGCTGCGGCGTTTCCACTTTGAGCACTTCTAATAAGGCCATCATCACAATATCATGTTGCAATCGAACCGCGGCCCCTGCGTTCTGGTTTGATAAAAGTCGCGCTAATAAAAAACGCACTTCTCCCAAAGTTTTATCAGGCACACCCAATCGGCCATGCTCTGTTAGCTCTTGCCAATTTAACTTCACGCCATGGATAGCCGCCACTTTCATCAAGGCTTGATGGTCCACAACTAAACCATATAAGTTGTAATCTTGCGGCGTAGTCAACTCAAAGTGACAGTCGCCAGGACGGCACATAATAGTATTGGGTTGAACGGCCAACCCATTGATACGACCCTCTGCTTGATCCGCCAAGGGAATTCCTAACCACACAGAATTTGGCCAAACAACGCACTTTTGTTGCAACGCCTGATTCGTATGTTCACGAAATACTTGCAACCCTTCAAACGGTAATTCAACAATGCTGCCATAAAAACGACCACGACTCGTTTGATCGTATTCCTGTTGCCAATTGGTCAAATTACTGGCGTGTAAATCGGCATCCCGAGCTTCGCTGACATTAATAGCAACGCTCTCATTTGGTGCGTTTATGCATTTATCAAACATAACTTATTCCTAGTGAATAACGAAATAACGCAAAACTTTCATTTAAATATTTCATAAATAATTGATAAATATAGATTTATTCTTTTTGCCAATATTCGATAACCACTCATGGTGGTATTTATTAAGCTCTATATAAGCAACATTTATACCTTTTTTGATTCATCTTATTTGACCCTATTAATACTGAGTCAAAACAAAATAACAACGAGAGTTTGTTTATGACAAGTCCCAATTCTGCTTTTCAATTTCGTCATATGGTTGGCGAGCGCACGTTTGGTTTTACCGATCTTGCCGATTTAATGGCAAAAGCCACCCCTGCTCGTTCAGGGGATCGACTTGCAGGTGTGGCCGCTCGTAACGCAGAAGAAAGAGCCATTGCGCAAATGACCTTAGCCGATGTGCCGCTTTCCTTGTTTCTGGAACACCTGCTTATTCCCTATGAAGAAGATGAAGTCACGCGGTTAATCATAGACGATCACGACAAGCTGGCTTTTGCGCCCATTGCCCACTTAACCGTTGGCGGCTTCCGCGATTGGTTACTGAGTGACTTAGCCACAACATCGGCCCTAGAAAGCATTCGCGCGGGGGTCACGCCAGAAATGGCGGCCGCTGTCAGCAAGATTATGCGCAACCAAGATCTCATCCTGGTCGCCAAGAAATGCCATGTAAAAAGCGCCTTTAGAAACACCATTGGCTTGCCTGGTCACCTTTCTACGCGCTTACAGCCCAATCACCCTACCGATGACTTAACGGGCATTGCCGCCAGTATGTTGGATGGCTTGTTGTACGCCAATGGCGACGCCGTGATCGGCATTAACCCTGCGACAGATAATGTCCAACAAGCCTCGCGCCTAATCCGCATGATGGATGAAGTCATTCAACATTATGAAATTCCAACGCAGTCTTGCGTGCTTACCCATGTCACCAACACCATAGAATGCATTGATCAAGGCGCTCCTGTGGACTTGGTGTTTCAGTCCATTGGCGGCACTCAAGCGACCAATGACAGCTTTGGCCTTAACCTCAACACCTTAGCAGAAGCCCAAGATGCAGCGCTGTCATTGAACCGTGGCACCGTTGGCAACAACGTCATGTACTTTGAAACCGGCCAAGGCAGTGCTTTGTCTGCCAATGCGCACCATGGTTTAGACCAACAAACTTGTGAAGCGCGAGCCTATGCCGTGGCCCGCAAATTTAACCCTCTGTTGGTCAATACTGTGGTTGGTTTTATTGGTCCTGAATACTTATACGACGGCAAAGAAATCACCCGCGCCGGTTTAGAAGACCACTTCTGTGGCAAGTTGCTTGGCTTACCTATGGGGTGTGACGTTTGCTACACCAACCACGCCGAAGCCGACCAAAATGACATGGACAACTTGCTCACACTGCTCGGCGTTGCTGGCTGCACTTTTATCATGGGTATCCCAGGCTCTGACGACATCATGTTGAACTACCAGACGACCTCATTTCACGATGCTCTCTATGCCCGTCGAGTATTAGGTTTAAAACCAGCGCCAGAATTCGATGCTTGGTTAGCCACAATGGAGATATTCAAAAATAACGAGCAATTCACCCTCAACCACCAACTGCCAGCGGCCTTTCATAAATCACTTAACCGTATGATTGGAGGCCACTGATGGACAAGCCAGATCATAATAAACCTCATCTCAGCCCCACCCATCCTCACAACGACCCCATGGAGCCGGTCACCACCAACGCATGGAGTAAGCTTAACGCTTTTACCGATGCCAGGGTGGGCCTCGGTCGCGCAGGGGTCAGTGTGCCGACCAAGCATCTGCTGGCTTTTCAGTTAGCCCATGCACAAGCAATCGACGCGGTCCACACGCCCTTAGATGTGTCTGATTTGAGTCGTCACCTAATCGATCAAGATTGGGCGCCTCGTTGCGCGCCCTTGCAACTGCATAGCCGTGCCACAGACAGAGCCAGCTACTTACAGCGACCTGATTTCGGACGTCTATTAGACCCAGCTTCAGCTGACCAGCTCGATGCTCATAGCGCCGACAACCCTCAAGGCTACGATCTGGCTATTGCCGTGGTTGATGGCTTATCCGCTCTGGCTGTAAAACAAAATACTCTGCCTTTTTTAAACGCACTGTTTGAACTGTTACCACTTAGCCATAACGATGACGCTGCGCTTGCAGAAGAAACACCATCAGAAGCTAAAAAACCTTGGACACTGGCGCCCATTTGCCTAGTCGAGCAGGGGCGAGTCGCTATCGGTGATGATATTTGTCAGCGTTTAAACGCCAAATGCGTGTTGGTTTTAGTTGGCGAACGCCCTGGATTAAGTTCTCCAGACAGCTTGGGACTCTACCTAACTTGGGAAGGGAAAGTAGGCCATACAGACGCGTATCGTAACTGTATTTCTAATGTTCGCCCTGCCGGTTTGAAATACCAAGAAGCGGCCAGAAAGGCCTACTACCTACTGACAGAAGCCAGAAAACTGCAGCTATCAGGGGTGAAATTAAAAGACCGCTCCGATGATGAACTCGTACTAGACAACAAAGAAACAACCAACTTTCTCGTGTCCAAATAGAACGCCGCTAACCCAGCGTTCTACATGCTCAAAAATACCTAAAAAAATAAACGCGTACAGCGTTAGAAAATCACAAATGACTTTTAACATTCTGAAATAAAGGAACACTTATGTCTGAACAACTAGATAAAGAGTACTTGGCAAAACGCCAGCTAAAACGAGGCTCAGCAGGCTGGATTTTGCTCGCGGGCTTAGGCGTCTCATACGTTATTTCCGGCGATTTTGCGGGTTGGAACTTTGGGATTGCTGAAGCCGGATGGGGTGGTTTTGCTATTGCAGCCTTACTCATGGCCGTCATGTATTTCACCTTGGTTTTATCCCTAGCAGAAATGTCTGCGGCCATACCAGCCGCTGGTGGCGGTTATAGTTTTGCGCGTCAAGCGATGGGGCCCACCGGTGGCTTCTTAACTGGCTTAGCAGTGCTTATTGAGTATGCTCTGGCGCCTGCGGCCATTGTGATTTTTATTGGCTCTGCGGTAGAAGCGTTACTTGGGTTTAACGGCCCTTGGGTCTACGCCGCATTTTATCTTGTTTTTATCGGTATCCATTTAGCTGGCGCGGGTGAAGCGTTAAAAGTCATGATGGTTATCAGTGGTTTGGCTGTCATTGCGATTCTCGCGACAGCGGTCGCATTAATAGGCGACTTTGATACCAGCCGTTTATTTGATGTGGCGGTTAGTGACGCCGCTGGCGCAACAGAATTTTTACCAATGGGTTGGTACGGTGTTTGGGCTGCGCTGCCATTTGGTATGTGGTTGTTCTTAGCGGTAGAAGGTGTTCCATTAGCGGCGGAAGAAGCTAAAGACCCAGCTAAAGACGTACCTAAAGGCATTATTGGTGCAATGATTTTCTTATTGTTCACGGCCTTATTGGTTGTCTTCTTACTCGCCGGTGCCGCGGGGGCAGATGCCATGGGAAAAAGTGCCGTACCCTTGGTTGATGCGCTAAATTTCGCAGGCCATGAAACATTAGGAACCGTCGTAAACGTACTTGGCCTTGCCGGTTTGATCGCCTCTTTCTTCTCCATCATCTATGGTTACAGCCGTTTGGTGTTTGCCTTATCCCGTGCTGGCTATATTCCGCAAAGTTTGTCTGTGACGAATAAACGTAAAGTGCCTGCACGAGCTTTGATCGTACCTGGCATTTTGGGTTTTCTGGCCTCGTTGACAGGTGAAGGTGACTTGATGCTCGCCATGGCGGTTGTCGGTGCAACCGTCTCTTATGCCTTAATGGCACTAAGCCATATTTTGTTGAGAATCAAACAACCAAATATGCCTCGACCGTATAAAACCCCTGGTGGTATCTTCACCTCATCCATTGCTTTTATTCTGTCTTTACTCGCGCTTTCTGGTGTGTACGCTTACGATCCTAGAGCCTTTAACTATACCCTCGTATTGTTCGTCATTGGCGCCGCTTACTACTTCTTATATAGCAAAAAACATTTGGTTGCGAAAACGCCTGAGGAAGAATTCACCATGCTCGCTGCTGCTGAAGCGGATCTCAGCGCGTCATAATCTGTTTACTTTCCCCCTCCTAAACAAAAGCCTATTGATTCATTTTCAATAGGCTTTTTTTGTTCCTGCTTTTTATTCATGTCTCTCACCTTTCTTCTGCGTTACATTTAAGACACAGTAAATTTTATTTATTGACACAAATATGAAACAGTAATGATCTATTATTACATTTATCTCGTATTGATTCGTATTGAAAATAGCAAAAGGTGGAGACCAATATCATGGAAATGAAGATGAAAGGTCAAATCGAAAGCATTTATCCTATTAAAGAACATAAGATAAAACGTAAATCCGCAAAAAAGGCTCAGAAGAAAGCCAAAAAAGCAGAACAAAAGTTAGCGCTAAAAATAGCCGATGCCGAGCAACAGGAAAATGCTAAGACGGCCAAGCAAGATGACGCTATGCAAAATCGAGCATCGAAGAATTCTCAACCTCTTGATAACCAAGAGAAGCGACAAGTCATGAAAGACATCATCAACCGCATGATGGACGGCGACTTATCTCAAGGAGAGGCGCTAAAAATGCTGCGCATTCGAGTGCTTGGGCTAAAACAAGAGGACTACGCACAGCTTGTTGGCGTGTCGCGAAAAACCTTGTCAGAAAATGAGAATAATAAGGGCAACTACAGCGCGGATGTGGTGAATAAGGTCTTTCAGCCTTTTGGCCTGAAAGTTGGGTTAGTTGCAATATCCTAATAGAAAACCCGTTACTATAAACAGCGGCGGCAAAGGCACACCTTCGCCGCTTCATGGTATTCTCTGTGCCCTATGCCTTTACCCTGCAAAGCGGTCCATTCGCTTCGCTAAATCAAAGTCTTTTTCAGACACCCCACCCACGTCATGAGTGATCAATTGCACTTTGACCTTATTGTAGGTATTAGACCATTCTGGGTGATGGTTCTTCTTTTCGACATATAAAGCACTCATCGTCATAAAACCAAAAGCGTGCTGGAAGTCTTTGAATTGAAAGAGTTTTGTTAGTTTGCCGTCTTCGATAACCCAAGGAGAAACTGTTTCGCTGTTTAACGACTTAAGTGCATTTGAAACACCAAGTTCACTTAACTTGTGTGCGGTCATAACATCCTCCTATTTATCCTACTGATAACTAAAGAGTAGCCCAACGAACTATATCAGGCAAAGGTCAATTCACGCTGTAAAGCAAAGAGATAATAATGCAGATAACGGCAGCTCACATAGACAATGACTAAGCTTGCGATCAAGAGTTCAAGCATGCCCAGCGCCCCTAATAAAGCGATCAAAAGCTCGCTACTTTGCCATGCAATACATTGCTCTTGGACTTTAAACAACGCCGTTGCCCCGATGGCCAAAGGAAACGTAAAGGAGGCATAGCCTGGACTAAATGGCAAACGAACTAGGCGCAATGAAAAACCATACACCACGCCAGTTTTGATTAATGCCGCGTATTTTCACTTATTTTGGCGCGGCAACCACAGGACAATTGAGTACCACATTGGTTCGAGTAATGGTCACCAAGCCTCGATCTTCTGCATCGAAAATGGCTTCTTCCGAGGTTAATTCATGGGCCAGAGAGGGTGTTTTCCACGTGACCATATACATTAACCACAATGGTGAATAATGCGAGTCATTACTTTGGTAGCCTAACGGCGCGGGCACTGAGGCAAACACACTACGACCTTGCTCCCCATTTGGAAAAGCATAAACTCGTTCTAGGGCGGTTTTGACTCGTGGTGGTTTTGGATACTGAGGCACCGCATCTTCTAATCTCGGCGCATAGTTCGCGTTCTTGGCTTTTGCAATCGCACGATCAGACACGTCTGTCGTAATATAAAAGACGGTTTCACCATCGTGCCAACCTTTTAATAAAGGCAAACTCACCTGATCAGTACGTACTGTTTGGTGACTACAAGCTGACAAAAAGATCGTCAACACAATCC
This sequence comes from Marinomonas sp. NPDC078689, assembly GCF_044542435.1. Classification (NCBI taxonomy): domain Bacteria; kingdom Pseudomonadati; phylum Pseudomonadota; class Gammaproteobacteria; order Oceanospirillales; family Oceanospirillaceae; genus Marinomonas; species Marinomonas sp. NPDC078689. Next base: position 189,448 of record NZ_JBITUJ010000007.1, read on the forward strand.
CCATCAACAGTTTATATTTCATAATAAAACCTACTCCTAACCAGATGATACAAAGCGAACGACATTACCTTAGTTTACCGTATTTATACACGGTATTGCGGCTAACGCCTGCGACTTTTGCGGTTTGAGACACATTCCCTTTATATTCGTTTAACAATCGAGGGATCAAGATTTCTAATGGCTCATGCCTATCATCTGGCGCATCGTGTGATTTGCTTGAGTCTAGATTGCCTTCGTTTAAATCCTCAAAAAAATCATCCGGCAAATGCCACTCTTCCAGCACGTCTTCGTCGGCCATCGCCATGCCGACTTTCAGTACATGGACGAGTTGACGCATATTGCCAGGCCAAGGATGTTGCACTAATAACGCCAACATCTCAGCCGGCAACTCAGGACCTGGCTCCTCTTGCCGCAAACGATTATGCAAATATTGGATCAGCTGAGCCTTGTCTTGACGCTGACGCAAAGGCGGTAATTCGATGTTTAACCCCGAAATCCGATAATACAAATCCTGTCGAAAGCGCCCTTCGTCGACTTCTTTTTTTAAGGCTCGGTTGGTCGCTGAAATAAGCTTAATGTCCACCGGATAGGTTTCTGTAGAACCCAGTGGCGTAACCACTCGCTCTTGTAGCACACGCAACAATCTGGATTGAACAGGCATTGGCATTTCACCAATTTCATCCAAGAATAAAGTGCCACCATGGGCCCGTCGAATAAGCCCGATAGAACCTTTATTCTGTGCTCCTGTAAAGGCGCCTTTTTCATAACCAAATAGTTCAGACTCAACCAATTCTGAAGGAATAGCAGCACAATTTACGGCCACCAGCATGCTACTCGCTCGAGAACTGTGATAATGCAAACTGCGTACAAAAATTTCTTTTCCAGCGCCGGTTTCCCCATGAATCAAAATGGGAATGTCTTTTTCCATGATCTTATGCGCTTGTCGAACCAAGCGTTCAACATGCTCATCACCATGCTGCAATTCGTCTAAGGGAATCACATTATCAGGAATCGATTGCTTTGCCATGACGGGTTCCTGAGGCTTTTCTTTCAATGAGTTAGACGGTGATACATAGTCCGCACGTTGTCGAAAGTCCGGAACTCTCATAACCTGTTGCACAGGAGGAATCACTTTGACATAAAACTGATAACGCCCTAATGAACGCAATTTAATCGGCATACTGGGGGGATGATGTCGAACCTCGCGCATCTCTATGTCAAATATCTGATTGATATTTAACAGCGCCAAATCTCTTGCCAATACCACTTCAGCTCGACGGTTCGCCGATACCACGGTACCGCTTTCATCCAATACCAAAATACCAGACCAATGACTGTCTAAACTGACCACATTGGTGTTAAAGGTCAAAATAAAATGGTCTTGCTGAAACGCAGAAAATATCAGTCTATTTTCCACACTAAGAGACATGAGTTTGACCATGCCAAAGGTATGATCTTGAGGAAGGTACGCGTCTGAAGAAATATCCAGCACGCCCACTAGATCGTTTTTGGTGTTATAAATCGGCGAAGCAGACCCCACCATAAATCGGTTAGCACGAAGAAAATGCTCATCTCGTCCGACCTGAATGGCTTCACCGGTAATCAGTGCTGTGCCTATCGCATTGGTGCCTACTCGCATTTCGGTCCATTGATTTCCACCGATTAAGCCATGCGCCGAAGCCCGACCAAAACGTGGCTGCCCCCATGTATTAAGCACATGACCTTGGCGATCTGCGAGCACAATCATACAAGCCGAATTACTTAAAATATTCTCGTAATAAGGCAATACTTCATTTTCTGTGGTTTCCAACAAGCTACGATGCTGATCCATCAGGTCGTTCAACGTCCCCTTTGGCAGGGTCGCAAAATCAGGCCGACTGCTGTGATCCAAACCGAATTGCTCACAACGATACCAAGAGTCCTGTATCCGCTCTTTATGGTCTTGTTTTTGGCCAGCAATCTGATTTAAAGCCGTGTCATCCAAGACACTATCTGGCTGCTTTTCTTGTTGTTCCTTGTTGTCCATTTCTGGCTCCAAAGCATTCGAGCAAGGCGCTGACGCCTTACTTGATTGTCGATATTGACACTTTTTCTAGTACAAAATGAGCGTTTTAAGATAACGACAATGTGCATTAAGTGTTCATTATTTTTACCTACTGTAAACACTTTGAACACCTGTGAACAGCTCTTTTTCGCAACAGAACACCTTGATCTTTTCCGAACATATTATAAAAAGAACAGTAATTTCAATAAGATAGGAATTTAACAAGACCTATAAAAAATCATGGCATGGGATTTGTAAGCGTATATAGACAATGTGATGTTCGATTTTGCACCTGTTCAGTCTCTCCATCATGAACAGGTTGAACTCGGTGTCTTTTCAACACCGCCAAAATGGTGGCATCACAAGCAATAACCAAAAAAGCACAACAAACAACAATAACAAAAAAGGGTACACACAATGTCTTTGACGCTGCAAAATGTGTCTCGCGTTGTTGACGGTGAAACTTGGATCGAGAACGTCGACTTGACGCTTGAGCCAGGCTCCTTCAACGTTCTGCTTGGCCGAACACTGTCAGGTAAGACTACGCTGATGCGATTGATGGCGGGTCTGGATAGACCCAGCACAGGAAAAATTCTGATGAATGGCGTCGACGTGACCGGTATGGCGGTGCGCGAACGCAATATCTCCATGGTCTATCAGCAATTCATCAATTACCCAAACCTCTCTGTCTACGAAAACATAGCGTCACCACTACGACTCGCCAAAATAGACAAGGCTGAAATCGACAAACGGGTTCGAGAAACCGCAGAAATGCTGCGCATTGACGAATTCTTAGATCGCTTGCCTCTGCAACTTTCCGGTGGTCAACAACAACGTACTGCCATGGCGCGCGCACTGGTCAAAGACTCACAAATCATTTTATTTGATGAACCCCTTGTTAACCTTGATTACAAATTACGCGAAGAGTTGCGCCAAGAACTCAGAGCGCTGTTTAAAGCGCGTAATTGCATTGCTGTCTACGCCACCACCGAACCGAATGAAGCCTTAGCCCTTGGCGGTAACACCGCGGTCATGCACGAAGGCAAGTTGCTCCAAATGGGGCCAACCGCCGAGGTTTACCATCAGCCAAAAGACATTATCACCGCTGAGATGTTCTCCGAACCACCGATCAATGTCGTCCCTGGGCGTGTCAGTGAAAACGAAGTCACCTTTGATGAAACGGTTCATTTCCAACTCAACAGTGATTTGCGCCAACTGACACCCGGACAATATCAATTTGGTGTGCGCGCCTCACACATTGGCTTGGTCCCACACTCTGATGATGATTTAGAACTGCCCGTCAAAGTAGACCTCGCCGAGATCAGTGGCTCCGAAACCTTCTTACACGTCCACAACCCACACTTTGATCTAGTGCTCCATTTGTCTGGCGTACATGAGTATCAAGTCGATCAAGACATCAAGGTGTACTTCCCCACGCACAAACTCTATGCCTTCGATAGCCAAGGCAAGATGGTGCATTCACCAGCGCGAATGAGGGATTAAGATCATGGCTGAAATCACACTCAATGCACTCGCTCACAGCTACAGTGAGAACCCAAGTAAAGCCGAAGACTATGCCATCCGCGAGATGTCTCACGTCTGGGAGCAAGGCGGCGCGTTTGCCCTGCTCGGCCCTTCTGGTTGTGGTAAGTCCACCCTGCTCAATATTATTTCCGGCTTGCTGGAACCGTCTGATGGCGAAGTCTTATTCGATGGAAAACGCGTCAATGAGCTGAAACCTGAAGAGCGCAACATTGCTCAGGTTTTCCAATTCCCTGTGGTGTACGACACCATGACGGTGTTCGACAATCTGGCGTTTCCATTGCGCAATATTGGCGTGCCAGCCCATAAGGTCACCTCGAAAGTTCATGAGGTCGCTGAGATTTTAGAACTGTCTGATCAACTCAAACGCAAAGCGAAAGGGCTGTCAGCAGACCAAAAACAAAAAGTCTCCATGGGACGTGGCTTGGTTCGCGATGACGTATCGGCGATTTTATTCGACGAACCATTAACCGTGATCGACCCACAATTAAAATGGAAATTGCGCCGCAAGCTCAAGCAAATCCATGAGCAATTCAATATCACCATGGTGTATGTCACCCATGACCAATTAGAAGCTTCCACTTTCGCCGATAAAATTGCGGTGATGTACAACGGGCAAATCGTCCAATTTGGCACCCCACGAGAGCTGTTTGAAAACCCAGCGCATACCTTTGTTGGGTATTTCATTGGCAGCCCAGGCATGAACTTTTTTGACGCCGAACTGCAAACTGACCACCAAGGCCACACACGGGTGATGTTTGGCGAACATGAAATAGCGATTCGAAGTGACGTACTAACAACCTTAAAAAACATGGCGGCGACCAAACTACGACTGGGCATCCGTCCGGAGTTTGTTCACGTTTGGGATGGCAAAAACGACGACGCCTATCAGGTAGAGGTCGATTATGTAGAAGATCTAGGCACCTACAAGATCCTCTCATTCCTGTTTAACGGTCAGATGATGAAAGCTCGTCTGAGTGAAGACCAAAAAGTGCCGTCTGGGCAGATCTTTGTGAGTTTCCCAGAACAGTGGACCAAGGTGTATGTGAATGAGTATTTGGTGGAAGCCAGTACGCCTATGGCTACCTCGGCAACCCAGGAGGTAGAAGATGCAAACTAAAGTCGAAAACAACAAGGCGTGGTTCCTTGTTTTACCGGTTTTTATCATTGTGGCCTTTTCCGCCATCATCCCTTTGATGACGGTGGTGAATTATTCGGTACAAGATATTTTTGACCAAAACACCAGCTATTTTGTGGGCGCAGAATGGTTCAAGCAAGTGATGCTAGACAGTCGTCTGCACGATGCCTTGATCCGCCAGTTCTTGTTCTCTTTCACTATTTTGCTGATCGAAATTCCACTCGGAATCGGTGTCGCATTGATGATGCCAACCAAAGGAAAAAGCGCCTCTTTGTGCTTAATCTTAGTGGCGATCCCTCTGCTGATTCCTTGGAACGTGGTCGGTACTATTTGGCAAATTTTTGGACGCGAAGACATAGGTTTGTTCGGTGCTTTCATGGGCGCTATCGGCGTCGACTATAACTACGCATCAGACCCAGTTGATGCCTGGTCTACCGTGGTTTTAATGGACGTTTGGCATTGGACACCACTGGTCGCCTTGTTGTGCTATTCCGGTTTACGGGCGATCCCTGAAGTCTATTATCAAGCGGCGCGCATCGATCAAGCGTCACGCTGGGCAGTGTTCCGTTATATCCAACTGCCGAAGCTCACCAACGTACTGATTATTGGTGTGTTATTGCGCTTTATGGACTCTTTTATGATCTACACCGAACCGTTTGTACTCACTGGTGGCGGCCCAGGTAGCTCGACGACCTTCTTAAGCCAAGCCTTAGTACAGCAAGCCATCGGCCAATTTGACCTAGGTCCTGCGGCGGCGTTCTCTTTGGTGTATTTCCTTATCATCTTGTTGGTGTGTTGGGTGTTCTACACCACCATCATGAACATGCAAAAAGACAAGTAGGAGCGGATCATGACGCAATCATCTACGACACACACCAACAAATCGTCCGCGGCAAAAACGTACGGCACCGCCGAGACGGTTCAAGCGCCGGTTTACAGTCGTGCGGAGCGTAAAGCCCGCAATGCGACGCGCCGTAGCCGCCTAGGCATGGTGATTTATTTAGTCCTGTTGTTATTGCCTATTTATTGGCTGATCAACATGTCCTTTAAAACCAATACCGAGATCCTCAGTGGCTTGTCTTTCTTCCCTGAGCATTTCACCTTGGATAACTACGCGAAGATCTTTGGTGATCCCACTTGGTACATGGGGTACATCAACTCCACTTTGTACGTAGTGATGAACATGGTCATCAGCTTGTTGGTCGCCTTACCAGCCGCTTACGCCTTCAGTCGTTACCGCTTTGTTGGTGATAAGCACATGTTCTTCTGGTTATTGTCGAACCGTATGGCGCCACCTGCGGTGTTCTTATTGCCTTTCTTCCAGCTCTATTCCTCTGTGGGGTTATTTGATACTCACATTGCGGTGGCCTTGGCTCACTGTTTGTTTAACGTGCCATTGGCGGTCTGGATTTTAGAAGGCTTTATGAGTGGCGTTCCTCGCGAAATAGACGAAACCGCCTATATTGATGGCTACACCTTTCCGAAGTTCTTTGTGCGTATTTTTATTCCTTTAATACGTTCAGGCATAGGGGTTACTGCGTTTTTCTGTTTTATGTTTTCTTGGGTCGAATTGCTATTGGCGCGCACCTTAACCTCGGTCGAGGCCAAACCGATCGCTGCCATCATGACCCGAACAGTCTCCGCCTCGGGGATGGACTGGGGGCTGCTCGCCGCCGCCGGTGTGCTCACTATTATTCCTGGCATGTTGGTCATTTACTTTGTTCGTAACCATGTGGCGAAGGGCTTTGCCCTTGGTCGAGTGTAAGGAGAATTATTATGGCTTGGATGTCTTGGACACTACCAACCGCGCTCTTTTTTATTGGCATTGGGGTCATCCTAGTGGGGATGACCGCGTGGCAAATCGCTTCCCCTTGTGTGGAGCGTCGAGGCTTTTTACCGCTCGACACCACACGAGGCGATCGTTTGTTTATTGGCCTGCTGAGCAGCGCCTTTATTCATCTCGTGTTCGTTGCGTTAACGGATGCAAACCTTGCGGTGGCAACCGTCCTTTGCGCTATTTGGATGATCATCCTAATGCGTTGGGGCTAAACCACCAGTACGACCAGGACTATTCGGCACGGACGCCACCAGAAAATTAAACTATGTTGAGGTACATCATGCACTACAATAAGAAAAAAATTGCACTGGCAGCCTTACCCATCGCGGTGATGCTTCATTCTGCTTCACTGTGGGCTGATCAATACTCAGATGCCGCAGAAAAATGGGTAGACAACGAGTTTACTGTCTCGACGCTAAGCAAACAGCAACAGCTTGAGGAAATGCACTGGTTTACTGAAGCCGCAAAAAGCTTCCGAGGCATGGACATAAACGTTGCGTCAGAAACACTCACCACGCACAAATACGAGTCCCAAGTATTGGCCAAAGCCTTTACTGAAATCACTGGTATTAATCTGCACCATGACTTGATTCAAGAAGGGGATGTGATTGAAAAACTGCAAACTCAAATGCAGTCAGGCCGTAATATTTATGACGCCTACATCAATGACTCCGATCTGATCGGTACCCACTTCCGCTATGGTAAAGTGGTGCCAATTTCCGACATGATGGCGGGCGATGGCAAAGATTATACCTCGCCAACCTTGGATCTAGATGACTTTATCGGCCTGTCCTTTACCACTGGACCAGACGGTAAATTGTATCAACTTCCTGACCAACAATTCGCCAACCTTTATTGGTTCCGCGCCGATTGGTTTGCGCGCCCAGATCTAAAAGCAAAATTTAAATCCATTTACGGCTACGACCTAGGCGTGCCAGTAAACTGGTCTGCTTATCAAGACATCGCTGAGTTCTTCACCGATAAAGTGAAAAACCTGGATGGCAAACGCGTATACGGCCACATGGATTACGGTAAAAAAGACCCTTCACTTGGCTGGCGTTTCACTGATGCTTGGTTCTCTATGGCCGGTGCCGGCGACAAAGGCTTGCCAAATGGCTTACCGGTAGACGAATGGGGTATCCGTGTCGAAAATTGTCATCCGGTCGGTTCGAGTGTGTCTCGTGGTGGAGCAACAAATGGTCCAGCGGCCGTTTATGCCACTCAGAAATACGTTGATTGGTTGAGTAGCTACGCGCCACCAGAAGCACAAGGTATGACCTTCTCTGAATCTGGTCCGGTACCGGCTCAAGGTAACGTTGCTCAGCAAATTTTCTGGTACACCGCCTTTACCGCAGACATGACCAAAAAAGGCCTACCTGTGGTGAATGAAGACGGCACGCCAAAATGGCGCATGGCACCGTCTCCTGTTGGGCCATACTGGGAGCAAGGCATGAAAAAAGGTTATCAAGACGTTGGCTCTTGGACCTTTATGAAATCTACGCCTGAAAAACGTCGTCTAGCGGCTTGGTTGTATGCTCAGTTCACCACGTCTAAAACGGTGTCTTTGAAAAAAACCTTGGTCGGCTTAACGCCGATTCGTGAATCCGACATCAACTCTCAAGCGATGACGGACGCAGCGCCAAACCTAGGTGGTTTGGTTGAGTTCTATCGTAGCCCAGCACGTACCGAGTGGAGCCCTACCGGTACTAACGTACCAGATTACCCAAAACTGGCTCAGCTTTGGTGGCAATACGTTTCACAAGCGGCCAGCGGTGAAGCAACACCTCAAGAAGCGTTGAACGGCCTTGCGGCGGCTCAAGATAAGGTAATGGGACGTTTAGAACGCGCTAAAGTACAGCCTAACTGTGGTCCTAAGCTCAACGAACCACGTGATGAAGCTTACTGGTTAGCGCAACCTGGCGCACCCAAAGCCAAATTGGCTAACGAGAAACCTCAAGGGGTGACCGTGGCTTATGACGAGTTGCTTAAATCGTGGCAGAAAAAATAAGTTTACTCTTCTAAGAGAGTAACTTTCTCTGCTGTTTAGCATTGTTTTGGCATCAAAAAAGGCGTGATTCTTAAACCAAGAATCACGCCTTTTTATTCATTAGAGAGTCAGCCAAACGTAACGAGAAAACTACAGATCAAATTTCTCTTCTAAATCTTCCACTAAAGATTCACTGATATTGTCTGCGTCTACGTGTTCGTCTTTTTCGTCCCATTGATGAATGGCACGCTCAATATTGACGTAAACCGCTTTAAAATAACCATACAAAGGGGTGTAATTGTTTTGCACCAGCTTGGCAAGCGTTTGATTACCTTGAGACACCACGACCTGATGAGAGACTAATGGACGACTCAGAGCTCGCCCTCCCATTTTATAACGGCGTAAATAATCAATGGTAATGTCTAATTCGCCCACATTAGGCCCCGGCTTAGAAGCATAAAGGCCTTCTTCTACTAGGTGTTTATGAATCGAATAGGCGAAGTCTTTGCTCAGTTTACTCTCAGAAGCAAACTGTTTGCTGCCAGGAATCGCTTCAACAGACTCGGATAAATTAACCGTCAGTTTTTTCATATAAAACGCGCGAATTGTTTTTTGTTCTGGTGCTTGATCTACATGCCCAGCACAGCCAACTAATGCGAGGCCGGCACACCAGATAATATTTCTCAAACGCATTTTCTATCCCTATTCAAACGGTTTCTGATAAAAACATGAGCAAAATGCCCATGTTTATGGGTGAAATAACATCGCTAAAACACGACTATTCATCCATTTTAAAAATTAAAAAATGCGCTTGAATAGTGTAAATATTATGTATGTTATTCATTTGTGAGACATTTTAAAAGTGTTAGTTAAATCTCATCACTTTAAATACGCTAAGCGCTGTTTTTTCCGCTATTTATCGCTGTTAAAAAATAAAAAAAACTCTATGATCAGCCATCCGGTTCACTGCTAGAGAAAACCTTACATGTTAAGTGATGATTTTATTGATGTGCTCAAGTTATTGATTCGACAGCCTAGCGTGGTTGGCGCAGAACATTCTTTTTTCCGCGTATTGCAGCGTGAGTTAGAAGAGCGTGGCGCCAAGGTCACCTGGTATGAAGGGTTATTGGTTGCCCAAGGCAGTGAACCAATGAGCACTATGTTCTCGGCACACATCGACCGCCATGGCTTGGTCTGCACTGGGCCGAATGAATTCCAGTACGCCGCCTTTGTCTCTGCGAATCGCACTGATCTACTGAACAACTCCGTTTCTGAAGAGTTAATGAGTAAAATCACCGAGCGCTTCCACCATGAAAATGTCTATGCCTATGAGCCTTGGTCCGGTGTTTATCGTGGCAAAGGCGTCATCAAACACGCTTATATCTGCGAGTTTCGCAACAACTTAATTTTTGAAATCGACGGATTAGAAGGCGTGGTCGCAGGCACACCAATTGCTTTTAAAGACAAGCTGCATATCAAGGAAGACCGCCTTGCAGGCCAATTGGATAACGTTATCTCGGCGGCTGCATTGGTGCATTTGTTTAGTCTTGGCTTTAAAGGTACGGCGTTTTTTACCGCACAAGAAGAGTCCGGCAAAAGCTGGCGTTATTTATTAGAGTGGTTCCGTCGTTTTGGCGGCTCGACCAACCGCTTATTTGTTATCGACACCAGCCCTTTTCCTAGCGTTGCCTCAGCCAATGAGCAGCAAATCGTGCTACGGGAAAAAGACGCCAACGCCACGTTTAACCCAGAAACGACTCAGCTTATTGAAGCGCTCTGTGTGAAAAGTGGCATAAGTTACCTCTTCAAAAATCGCTATGCAGAAGCTGAAAATAAAAAGCGAGAGGCCAATGGTTTACCGCCTTCATCAATCGGCAGTACAGAATTAGGTCGCATCATTGCGGCGTCTAATGGCTTGGTTGATGGCACCACCATTCAGATTCCCACCACCGGCTATCACACCATGCATGAATCGGCGTCCAATGATTCGGTTAACGCATTTTTAGAAATTCTTAGACGCGTTTCGAATACCTAAACGTGTCGTCGTTAATTTGGCTCGGCCTCCCCATTCCAATCACAGCACCTCGCTTTCTTGGTGCTGTTTTATTCGCTCTTATTTGCGTCAACACTCGTTATCAAATGGCGATAAAATGCAGATATTCTAAGCTTTGTGCCTTTTTTTCATCTTTTTTCACGGCACTATTCTTTATACTATGGCGATACCCTATCTTTAGATTAAGAGAGACGATGTGAAAGTATTAGTAACCGGAGCCGCTGGGTTCATTGGACACGGTTTAATTAAACCACTCCTTGCTCGAGGTGATGACGTTGTGGGCATCGATAATCTCAACGATTATTACGACCCGGCGTTAAAAATCGCACGCCTTGATGACCTCGCTCGTTTCAAAGACTCTCACCAAGCACAAGACCGCTTTCGTTTTATTAAAATGGATTTAGCAGATCGTGACGCCATGGCGACCCTCTTCGAGGACGAACAGTTCGATGTGGTGGTAAATTTAGCCGCCCAAGCCGGGGTACGTTACTCGATTGAAAATCCGCAAGCCTATATTGATTCTAACCTAGTGGGCTTTGCGAATATTCTAGAAGGCTGTCGCCAAACCAAGGTGAAGCACCTTGTGTATGCGTCTTCTAGCTCTGTGTATGGGATGAATAAAAAGCAGCCGTTTAGCACAGAAGACAGAGTCGACTATCCTATTAGTCTGTACGCGGCCACCAAAAAATCGAACGAACTCATGGCGCATTCTTACAGCCATCTTTATGACATTCCAACGACCGGCCTACGCTTTTTTACCGTGTACGGTCCTTGGGGGCGCCCAGATATGGCGGCCTATAAATTTGTCAAAGCGATTTTCGAAGACCAGCCAATCGACGTTTATAACCATGGTCAGATGAAGCGTGACTTCACCTATATTGACGACATTGTTGAAGGCATTGTGCGCGTTATAGGCACCATACCAACGAAGATGGAAAGCGAAATTACCGCAGCGACCGCGCCTTATAAAGTATTCAATATTGGCAACAATCAGCCAATTGAATTACGACGCTTTATTGACGCTATTGAAAGCGCCTGTGGCAAGAAAGCCCAAGAAAACCATTTGCCAATGCAAGCGGGCGATGTGCCACTGACGTTTGCCGACATTGATGAACTGATAGAAAGTACCGGTTTTAAGCCAGCCACCAGTATCGAAGACGGCATGCAGAATTTTGTCGACTGGTACCGTGACTTTTATGGCTCAACCCACTAATTATACTGATAACGTAGGAAGATATTTTGACGACTAAAAAATACCAGATTGCCGTTGCGGGAACAGGCTATGTTGGCCTGTCTATCTCCATGTTGCTGGCCCAGAACCATAAAGTCACAGCGGTTGATATCGTCGCAGAGCGTGTGTCCATGCTAAACCAAGGACAGTCGCCTATTAGCGATGCAGAAATCGAAGATTTCCTTGCCACTAAGACGCTCGATTTTGTCGCCACCGAAGACAAAACACAGGCTTATCAGAAGGCAGACTTCGTGGTAATTGCCACGCCAACAGACTATGACCCTGAAACCAATTACTTCAATACCAGCTCGGTAGAAAGTGTTATTGCGGATGTGTTGGCGGTCAACCCAAGCGCGGTTATGGTCATCAAGTCGACTATCCCTGTCGGCTACACAGCGGAAGTAAAAGCCAAATTTGGTACAGATAATATTCTGTTCTCGCCTGAGTTTTTGCGTGAAGGCAAAGCCCTTTACGACAACCTTCACCCGTCTCGTATTATCGTTGGAGAAGACTCCGAGCGCGCGAAAGTGTTCGCTGCTTTGTTGCAAGAAGGCGCGATCAAACAAGAGGTTCCCACCTTGTTTACCGACGCCACCGAAGCCGAAGCCGTTAAGCTTTTCTCTAATACCTATTTGGCCATGCGTGTGGCCTACTTCAACGAGCTTGATTCTTACTGTGAAGCCTTTGGCCTCAGCTCTAAGCAAGTGATCGAAGGCGTCGGCCTAGACCCTCGTATTGGCGCGCACTACAACAACCCTTCTTTTGGTTACGGCGGCTACTGCCTACCAAAAGACACCAAGCAGCTGCTGGCCAATTACGACAATGTGCCGAACAACCTGATCCGTGCCATTGTTGACTCTAACACCACACGTAAAGACTTTATTGCCGATGCCATCATCAAACGCAATCCTAGCGTCGTGGGCGTGTATCGCTTAGTGATGAAAACAGGTTCAGACAACTTCCGCGCATCGGCGATTCAAGGCGTCATGAAACGTTTGAAAGCCAAAGGTATTGAAGTCATTGTTTTTGAACCAGAATTAGAAGAAGACAACTTCTTCCACTCAACAGTCTATCGTGACCTTGCTGAGTTTAAAGTCGCGGCGGATGTCATCATGAGTAACCGCATGACCGACGAGCTGAGCGACGTGGCGGATAAGGTTTATACCCGAGATTTATTCGGTAAAGACTAAATTCGCAGCGCCATCGCGAGAGAAACAATGCCTTAAGAAAAACAGAAACCTAACAGACTCAGTGTGTTAGGTTTTTTTACGCGATATCACGCTACTCACGATGGATGAAAACGCGCCGTGTTAGGCAAATATCTTTATATATTTGATAAAAGTGACGCTAAAATCTGTTAAAGTCGCTCTTTGAATCGCCAGTGATTCACCCTGACTGTACTGGACACCTAACACTAGGACTCTACTTTGACCAATAACGATATTTTACGCCGCCTTCGCTACACCTTTGACTTGAAAGATTCTTATGTAAAAGAGATCTTTGCTGCCGCTGATCAAACGGTTAATCGTGATCAAATCATCGCGTGGATGAAAAAAGAAGAGGAAGAGGGTTACACCTCTATGGTCGATATAGACATGGCCGCTTTTCTAAATGGCTTTATCAATGTGCGTCGTGGCAAGCGCGAAGGTGAACAGCCTGCGCCAGAGAAACGCCTAAATAATAATCTTATCTTTATGAAGCTGCGCATTGCGCTTAATCTGAAAGCGGAAGATATTCTTGAAATCATGCAATTGGCTGAGTTCAACATGAGCAAGCACGAGCTAAGTGCCTTCTTCCGTAAGCCAGACAACAAGCATTACCGTGAATGCAAAGACCAGATCTTGCGTAACTTCATCATGGGATTGCAGCTAAAATTCCGTCCTAAAACAGACGTTTAATCCTGTTGTTTTAGGCAAAGAAAACGCCCTGCTGGGCGTTTTCTTGTTAGCAAAGTAACTCTCTCGCTTACGCGACACCGACGGCAAGTGGTTTCATACGATTTTCTTCCACCGCATGACATGCAATAAAATGCCCTTCTTCTGCTTTACCCAATAACGGCGTTTCACTGCGACAACGATCGTTCGCATAAGAACAACGACCATGAAACGCGCACCCAGACGGTGGGTTTAATGGCGAAGGCAACTCCCCTTCTAACTTAATACGCTGACGACGTTTATCCGGCGACAGTTGAGGCGTACTAGACAGTAAGGCCAAGGTATAAGGGTGCTGCGGATTTTCAAACAATTGCTCTCGAGAGCCTTGCTCAACCACCTTCCCCAAATACATCACCATCACGTCATCAGCAATGTGCTCCACCACCGACAAATCGTGGGAGATAAACACATAACTCAAGCCAAACTCTTGCTGTAAATCCATCATTAGATTAAGCACTTGGGCTTGAACTGACACATCTAGCGCAGACACTGGCTCATCAGCGACGATGACATTAGGGTCCAACATCAGGCCACGAGCAATGGCAATACGCTGGCGCTGGCCACCGGAAAACATATGCGGATAGCGATCGTAATGTTCTTCTTTCAGTCCCACTTTTGCCATCATGGCCAAGGCTTTTTCTTTGCGCTGCCCTTTAGAAAGCTTGGTATTGATAACCAAAGGTTCTTCTAAAATCGAGCCAATTTTCTTACGTGGATTTAACGAACCATAAGGATTTTGGAAGATGATTTGGATCTTTTGACGCAGGCTTGCTTGCTCGTTTTTAGAAAGCGTTAATAAGTCCTGCCCAAGATGCGCCAGCTGCCCTTCTGTTGGTGTTTCGATCATGGTCAACATACGACCCAAGGTCGATTTACCACAACCAGACTCGCCAACCACCGCCAACGTTTTGCCTTTTTCCAAAGTAAAACTAACCCCATCCACCGCTTTTACGACGGCATCCGGCTTAAACATCCCCTGCTTAACATGGTAATGCTGCTTTAGGTTTTCTGCATTCAGGATCAGTGCATTGTTCTGTGATGTACTCATGCGGCCGGTCTCCCTTCAATGTCTAACGGAGTATGGCATTTCACTTGGCGGTCTAATGGACCTTGATTTTCAGGTTCTACCTTATGACATTGTTCCTGAGCATAAGGGCAACGAGGGCTTAACAAACAGCCTTGCGGACGATCGTATTGCCCAGGCACAACACCAGGTAAAGCCTCAAGACGAGCTTTACCGGAGGACGACTCTGGCAGCGAAGCCAACAAGGCTTGCGTGTAAGGGTGCTTTGGAGAACGAAACACTTCCGCCGCGGGACCAGATTCGACAATTTGACCGGCGTACATCACGATCACTCGATGGGCGACTTCTGCCACCAACGCCAAATCATGGGTAATCAACACCAATCCCATTTTTTTCTTGCGCTGTAATTCGATCAACAGATCAATGATTTGCGCTTGAATGGTGACATCCAGAGCCGTGGTAGGCTCATCGGCTATCAATAACCTAGGATTACACGCAATCGCCATGGCAATCATCACACGCTGGCTCATACCACCAGACAGCTGATGCGGATAATTATCCAAACGTGATTCAGGCGCGGGAATACCCACTTGGGTTAACAATTCAATCGCGCGTTGTTTTAAGACTTTCTTGCGCCCACCTTGGTGGGTTTTAAGCGCCTCCATGATCTGATAACCCACTGAGAAACAAGGGTTCAAACTGGTCATAGGATCTTGGAAAATCATCGCAATATCCGAGCCCGTCAGTTTACGACGTTGCTTTTCTGGCATGGCTTGTAGGTCTTGCCCATCAAAGGTTAATTGATCGGCGCTCACTTTACCGGGAAAATCAATCAAGCCCATTATAGACAAGGAACTCACGCTCTTACCTGAGCCAGATTCTCCAACGATGCCAAGGACTTCCCCTTCCTCGACCTTATAACTGATGTTGTCCACGGCACGAAAATTACCGAAGGTAACGCTTAAATTGTCCAGCTGTAGCAGTGACATCACAACCTCCTACTGTTTCAACTTGGGATCAAGAGCATCGCGTAAGCCATCGCCCATGAGGTTAAATGCCAACACTGTGATCAAGATCATCAATCCGGGGAAGGTCACAACCCACCACGCGCGTTGTACAAACTGTAAGGCGTCGGCCAACATAGAACCCCATTCAGGCGTCGGTGGCTGAGCACCTAGCCCGAGAAAGCCCAATGCCGCCATGTCCAAGATGGCGCTAGAAAAGCCCAGTGTCGCTTGCACGATCAGAGGTGCTAAGCAGTTCGGTAAAATACACACAAACATCAAACGCAATGGACTGGCACCCAAAACACGAGACGAGGTGACATAGTCCCGTGACATTTCCGCCATGGTCGCAGCACGCGTTAAGCGCACGTAATTTGGCAAAGACACCAAAGATATCGCCAGGGCTGCATTAAAGATGCTTGGCCCTAATATTGCGACAATGGCAATCGCCAATAGCAAACTCGGCATCGCCAACATGATGTCGACAAGGCGCATGATGCAAATATCGACAACGCCTTTAAAGTAGCCTGCTACCAAGCCCAACAATATGCCAATGACCAAAGAAATCGTTACCGCAAAAGCGCCAACAGACAAAGACAATCTGGCCCCATAAATAAGGCGTGAAAAAATGTCTCGACCCACGTCATCGGTGCCTAACAAGTAGGACCAACTGCCACCATCTAACCATGCAGGCGGAAGCAATAAGGCGTCTCGCACTTGAGCAGAGGGCGAATGCGGTGCCACAACATCGGCGAAAACCGCCATAAAACAAATCAATACAATAAAAACCAGTCCTGCGACCGCGCCTTTATTGCTGCTAAAATAATGCCAAAATTCTTGTATCGGTGTTCTTGGCGCTGGTGCAGATACGGTATTAGTCGTCATAAAGCGCCTCCTTATCGGTTGTGTCGAATGCGTGGGTTAACAACGCCGTAGGCGATGTCGACCAATAGGTTGACGACAATAATAATGGTCGCAACAATCAAGATGCCGCCCTGTACAACAGGGTAATCTCGTCGGCTAATAGACTCGATAAGCCATTTGCCAATGCCTGGCCAAGCAAACACAGTCTCGGTCAAAATTGCCCCTGATAATAAAGTTCCGACCTGCAAACCGATCACGGTAATCACAGGAATCAGAGCGTTGCGCAACGCATGAATAACAATCACTCGCCACGGAGCAATGCCTTTGGCACGAGCGGTGCGAATGTAGTCTTCACTTAAGACTTCAAGCATAGAAGAACGCGTCATACGGGCAATAACGGCCATCGGAATGGTGCCCAAGACAATGCTGGGCAAAATAAGGTGAGACACGGCAGACTTGAAAGCGCCCTCTTCGCCTGATAACCAAGAGTCGATCAACATAAATCCCGTGGTATTGTCGATCCAATAGACAACATCAATCCGCCCCGATACTGGGGTCCAGCCTAGGGTCACGGAAAACACCAACATCAGCAGCAATGCCCACCAAAAAATAGGCATCGAATAACCCGTTAATGAAAAGGTCATCACCGAATGGTCGAAAATGGTACCGCGCTTCACCGCAGCAAAAATACCGGCGGGTAAGCCAATTAAAATAGCAAAAATAGCCGCGCAAACAGCAAGCTCTACGGTGGCTGGAAACAGCGTCATAAACTCATTCATGACAGGTTCGTGGGTAACTAAAGACTCGCCTAAGTCACCTTGTACTATGCCTGCAACATAGTGGAAATATTGCTCATATAGGGGTTTATCTAACCCCAATTGGGCACTCAACTCAGCATGACGTTCTGGCGATACACCACGCTCCCCTGCCATCACTTCAATCGGGTCACCAGGGATCATGTGGATCAAGGTGAAGGTCAGTAAGGTAATACCGATAAAGGTCGGAATGACAAGACTCAAACGTCGGAAAATAAATTGGAACATAAAGGACTGGCTCTCTTGCGATTTGACTAGATCGGGTTTGTAGCCCGGTCAGCGGGGTGTTTGCTTGCGTCCCAGCAAACAAACACCCTATTACGGCGTCCGAATTGGACTTACTTCTCTTTGCTTACGCTGTAGAAGTAGTGACCACCAAGTGGATCAATTTTGTAGCCTTTCACTTCTTTGCGGATTGGTTCGTATACCACAGAGTTGGCAACAGGAATCCAAGGTGCTTGATCATGGAAAATAACCTGTGCTTGTTTGTAGTAGTCGTTACGTTTGTCCATATCAGAAGTACGTTTCGCTTTAACCAGCAGGTCATCATAGGCTTTGTTACACCATTCTGAGTAGTTTGAACCACCCACAGAATCACAGCTTGTTAGTACGTACAGGAAGTTATCTGGGTCACCATTGTCACCCGTCCAACCAATTAGAATCGTGTCTGGCTCACCCGCTTTTGCACGCTTAAGGTATTCACCCCATTCGTACGTCACTATGTTCGCTTTAACACCCACTTTGGCCCAATCCTCTTGCATGATTTCCGCCATACGGCGTGCATTCGGGTTGTAAGGACGCTGAACTGGCATTGCCCAAATAGTGGTTTCGAAACCATCAGCATAGCCTGCTTCTGCTAACAGTTTTTTCGCTTTAGCTGGGTCATATGGGTAATCTTTGATAGACGTATTGTAAGACCACATAGTCGGTGGAATTGGGTTCTTAGCGACTTTACCAGCCCCTTGGAAAACCGAATCAATGATCGCTTGTTTATCCGTCGCATAGTTCAATGCCTGACGCACTTTCACATCACCAAACGGTTTTTTCGTCACGTTGAATGCTAGATAACCAACGTTCAAACCTTCTTGGCTCATCAAGTTGATATTTGGATCCGCTTCCATCTGCTTGATATCAGCAGGATTTGGGTATGGCATCACATCACATTCGCCGGCTTTTAGTTTAGCGTAACGAACAGAAGCATCTGGTGTGATAGAGAATACCAAGCGGTCAATTTTTGCTTTGCCTTTCCAGTAATCTTTAAACGCAACGTAGCGAATCAAAGAGTCTTTTTGGTACTGCACTTTTTGGAATGGTCCGGTACCAACTGGGGTTTGATCCAGTTTTTCAGGCGTGCCCGCTTTTAAGTATTGATCCGCTTGTTCTTTTGAAAAGATAGACGCAAAGTCCATCGCCAAGTTGGCAATAAACGGCGCTTCTGGGTGGTTCAATACAAATTTAACTGTGTAGTCATCGACTTTTACTATGTCTTTGATCAGGGTATTCATGCCCATGTCATCAAAGTAACCGTAAGAACCGCCGCCCACTTTATGGTACGGGTTACTATCAAGACGCTGACGGTTGAATGAGAAGATCACATCGTCTGCATCAAAGTCGCGTGTTGGTTTGAAATCTTTTGAGCTTTGGAACTTCACACCCTTACGTAAATGGAAGGTATATTCTAAGCCATCGTCAGAGACATCAACGCTTTTGGCTAAGCTCGGCTCTACTTGAGTCGTGCCCAGTTTAAACTCCATTAAGCGGTTAAAAATTGGTTTAGAAGACGCATCGAAAGTGGTACCAGAATAGTACAAAGAAGGGTTAAAGCCTTCTGGGCTACCTTCTGAACAGTATACCAATGTTGATGCTGCATGAGCTGACGTGGAAATAGCGGCCGCGGCCATGACGGCAAACGGTAATGCTGCTAACCCTTTTTTCATTTTCATTCTCCATTAGCGTAATTATGATCGTGTTAAACACGTGGGAAGTTGAATCAAGGTAATCGTTACTTTGTGATATCTGAGAGGCAAGGTTGTAATGGCATAGATAGAGAAACGACCTCGCTTAGATATCCATCTAAGCGAGGTGTCCTGCCTCATCCTTGAGCCCCCTTTAGCTGTTTATCGCGCGCTACAATGTAACCCCGCTCAAAACCGCATCATTGAAGACTACTTAAGCTTTCCCAAATGACCAATCGAAATAACGATATGCCTCATGCGTGTAATGAATAAGTAATTTTTATGCACACATATAGCACCCGAAAACAAAGGGGTTGCAGCGTTATAAGGCTATTTAGGAAAAAGAGAAATGACGTGTTTTTTTCAAAAATAAAAACCTAACTCAATGAATATTAAGTTAGAAAGCGTGACAAAAGAGTAATAGCGAACAGATAAATCCCTTATAGATCGCCACGGTTTCCACGAAAATGTGACGCACAAAACGCCGGATACAAAAACAAATAAGGCCAGCATCATTCAATGATACTGGCCTTATTACTATCGTTGTTAATCACAAGCCGTACAAGATTAGGCCTGTTTGTCTCATGCTTTATTGTCTAATGCTTTAATAAGCACTGAAGTATCTTGGCGGCTACGACCTTCTGCCATTAGGGCTTGATAATCTTCATCTACGGCTTTCGTTAAAGGAATAGACAGCCCCATTTTATCCGCTTGGGCCAGGCAAAGAGTTAAGTCTTTATGCATCCATTCGATGGCGAAACCAAAATCAAATTCGTCTTTCGCCATGGTCTCGCCACGGTTTTCTAATTGCCATGAGCCTGCGGCTCCATGTTTTAAAGTGTCGACTAAAGTGGCCATATCTAGCCCCGCTTTTTGTGCAAAGCGCACCCCTTCAGACAAGCCAGACAATACTCCACCAATCAGGATTTGATTGACCATTTTTGCTAATTGACCATGACCAACAGGGCCTAATAACGTGGTGGATTTCGCATAACAATCTAACACGGGTTGAGCCATCGCTAACGGCGCAGCTTCTCCGCCCATCATCACAGTCAAGACACCATTAACCGCACCGGCTTGGCCGCCAGACACAGGGCCATCCATAAACAGGAAGCCCCTATCCTTTGCTACGGCACTTAGCTCTTTAGCGACTTCCGCTGAGGCTGTTGTGTGATCAATAAAGAGAGTGCCCGCTTTCGCCATATGAAAAGCGCCTTCCTCGCCTAAGTAGACGGCACGCAGATCCGCGTCGTTACCGACACACGTCAGTACTATCTCCGCGTCTTGGGCGGCCAGTGCTGGCGTTAGTGCAAACGCACCAGAATACTCTTCACTCCAAGCCTGAGCCTTGGCCGTAGTGCGATTATAAACGGTAACATCATGACCTGCCTTGCTCACATGACCCGCCATTGGATAGCCCATTGTGCCCAAGCCGATAAAAGTAACCTTCATTATGACGTCTCCCTATTGGTTAGTATTTCACTGCCTTTGATCATAACGCCTCGTCAGCAGATTTCGAGGCACACAATGCCAAAAAACACAGCATACAGATTCTAAAAATGGCCAATCTGCGTCTATCTCACCGGTTTTCGCTCATTATTTGAACACGACGTTCTTGTGGATAACTTTGTGAAAGGTTTTTAAAAAAACTTGAAGATTGCCGCTTTCTGGTATTGACACAGGGCTCTCGGATTGATTTTTAAACGATTTTTTCTATTTGGTCAGGAATAGTTAAAAATTCCGATTCGTGTCAAGATCTGTGGCATAAAAACCGATGAAAAACTTTCCTCAAAAAAGCTTTCGTCTTAAAAAAGTCAATCCTTATCGCCAAAAAAAACACCTGTTAATTTATTTTTCTCTTTTAAATCAGTAGGTTAATAAATTATTGATTTTACTCCTCCAAACATTAGAACCGTTCACACCCAACCTACTCCAACAAAGCTCAAGCCCTCTTTCAATAATCAACGATAAAACCGTGCGTTGGTCTATTTAAGCGCGGTAAGCAAGCCAAACATCTGATGTGTATGGGTAATCTTCTGCTCTTGTGAAACACTGATCCAATTGGGGATAAAATAATTTACTAAGGCTTTTTCCACTCCTAAGGCCTGCTGTCACTGTAAAAGAAGCGTCCTTCTATAATGAAGAGAAAATGACGCTATTCTCTTGGTATTATGTCGTGTTTTCTTTGACTGACCATTAACAGACGGCGTGTTTTGTAAAGAATGCCCAGCCATTCTGGCGACTATGGAACCTTTGCGGTATACCCAGCTGGAAACTGTTTATTTTAAAAGAAGTCCGTATTGTAAAGACCAACGATAACAACCGGATTTACTTTATGAACGTCAGTGTTCAAAAACTTTTTGCGAAAACCTTCTCCTATATTTTCTTCACGCTGGCAGCGTTAGTGGTCATTACTAGCTTTGTTTCAGCCACCGGCAATTACTTAAATGGCGAAGACATTACTCAGACGCTAATCAAGATCATTAACTCAAATATTATTGCCATTGCGGTGTTTGAACTGGCCATGGTGATTAACAAAGAATATGGCAATGACGATGAACACGATGTGATCGTCATGATGCGACGCACCTTACCGCGCTTTATCAGTACAGTTTGTGTTGCCTTGGCACTAGAAGGGCTCATCATGGTCATTAAATACAGCCAAATGGACATGGCAGGAAATCTTTATTATCCCGTGGCCATTGTCAGCTGTGCCGGCTTCTTACTGATTTCCTTAGGTGTGTTTCTCAAACATGCTCCTAAAGAAACAGAATAATAACGCAGCGGCTTAGCCTTCTTAACTAAGCCGCTGTTTAAGCCATGGCATCAGACAATCGTAGTGCGTCCTATCGACCACATCTTGGCATCGTCACCCCGTTTAAATAGTGGCGGTTTTTACTTTCATTTGACTGCTTAATAGAGCCCCATAAACAAGCGCCGCAACAAGCACACCAATCACGGGCGGTAACACAGGCGTGAAATAAGCACAGGCGCAAGCGATCCCATAGGCAATCAAGCCGGCGTAATTAAAATTGGGCAATGCGGCACTGTCTAATGCGGGGTATTTACCGCGATATTTGACCCAAAAATCGGCCATGATGACGCCACCCAATGGTGGAATAAAAGTGCCTAACAAGATCAAGTAGGGAATCAAGTAATTGTACATGCCACCTAATGCCAACACAGTGCCAATGGCCGCTCCCAGCACAGTCACAAGGCGTCGTTTGTCCGTACGAACAAGGTTACAGCCCGCGACGGCGAAGTTATAAATGGTGTTGTCTTGAGTGGTCCACAGATTTAGAAATAGCATAAGAATCGCCAATGAGATGGAACCTTGAGCGATCATCACATCAACAATGTCAGCTTGTTGGTATATTAGGCTACCCAGCGCCCCTGTCACGACCATTAAGCCATTGCCTAATACAAAGGCCAGCAATGTCGCCCAAATGGCCACCTTGCCAGACTTAGCGAAGCGACTCCAATTGGTCGCCTGTGTTCCACCACTCACAAAAGTGCCAATAATAATGGTAATGGCCGTTGCCATGCTCATATTGGTCGTGGGCGCTTGTCCGAACACATCCCCTAAGCCGCTGAGATCCGCCATCCCTTTATAGAAACTGATCAAGATAAACAGCAACATGGCAGGTACAGCAAGACGGGAGAGGTAATCCATCCCCTTATAGCCAATCATCGCGGTAATGCAAAAAGCAAAACCAAAGAAGATCATCAAGGGCGTTTCGAGACTGGGGCTCAGATCCAGTGTCTTCACTAGCACAATCGCAATCGTCGCTGTGCCCCAGGCATACCAACCGATTTGCGTAAAGCCTAAAATAAAGTCAGACAGTTTGCTGCCTTTCTCACCAAAACAAAAACGCCCCATCAATACCGCGTTAAGGCCACTTTTGTAGGCAATATAAGCCAAGGCGGCGGCATAAAAGCCCAATAATAGGTTACCTATGGTAACCGCTAACAGCATTTCACCTAGACTAAATGCACTGCCTATTTTCCCCCCAGCAAACATGGTGGCGGTAAAAAAAGTAAAGCCAAGCAACACGATACTGGTAGAAAACAACCCTTTGCGGTCATTTTTTGGTACTTCAGTTAATGGGTAATCGTTCGTTTCCATACTGTTCGCCCTCTTTATTGGTATTTTAACCAAGCAAAGAATAAGCCAACGTCAAGGTAGTTGGGTTGCAAAGAAGCGTGCTGTCGGCGAAGCCGCAGAATAAGAGGTTGGTAGTGAACAAGCGCTGACGCGCATAAGAGTTATCATGCACGCCAGCTCAGACAAGGATCACACGACAGGGATCTCACGATGAACTGCGGGGCGTACCACGGCACGCTCCCAATCACCGTATTCAACAAGATCGGCATGTTGAAAAGGTTGATTGTAAACATAAATCCAACCTTTTCCATAAGGAGATTGTACGCATTTTCTCACAAACAAGGAGCGCTCTGGTGCCGCAGGATCATACTCTTCAAGACGATCCATTGCTTCCAATGTGCTGTCCGTTACCTTGTACCATTCGACACGAACACGTTGGTTATCTTCATGGGTAAACACCACACCAGGAAAGTCTCCAAAATTACCCATTCGGTAACCTGTTAACCAGCCCTTTCCAATAGGTTGGCTGTTCGCTAATAATTCGTGATTATCGAAACCCACTCTGAGAGAGCCATAAACGGCCACTATATTTGAAGGCATATTGATTTCCATCTTGTCATACTATTTCCAGAGGATCTCCTTACCGACTCCCTATTTCAAGAGCCTCACCCGCTCTAAGCCAATAAATTAAACTTTCATGACGAAGACCAAAGACAACCTTTAACCTTCTGATAAAACCGTTACTAAGCAAATCCAGATGAAATGCCGCAATAAACCTTAACGGCCTCTTTTTATGCCCTCTATTTTGTTTTTATCGCGGCGAATATTTTTCGGCATTTACTAAAATAAACGTATCTTTTAGCACTTCTTTGGCTCTAAAATCGCGACCTGTTTGGCCATTGATTATTGTTAAATGAACATCATCTCTTTCGACGCATTACGCACCTTGCACCTCCCGAATGTTCGCTACATAAAGCCTGAATCTATGTACGATCACTTAGAGGAAATTCAACAAGCGGACTGGCTTCTATTCCCACAGTATTGGCAGCTTAACGCGTTAATATACGGTTTAAAGAAGCGCATTTTTCCAAGTCTTGCGTCTTATATGATTGGTCATGACAAAATAGAAATGACGCGTACTTTTCGCACCATAGTACCGAATCAACACCCTTATACAGTGATTGCCGCGAACACCCCTTATGAAGCGGACAAAATCTGGGACACAATGTCATCTCCTTTTGTCGCTAAGATTCCAAAAAGCAGCATGGGAAATGGGGTGTTTCTGATCGAAACATTGGGACAGTGGCGTGACTATCTGGCCAAAAGTGATGTTCTATATGTACAAGAGTATTTGCCGATCGACCGAGATCTGCGCATTATTTGGGTAGGCAATAAAATTGTCAGTGGTTACTGGCGTTTGCAATCAGATAATGGCTTCCACAACAATGTTAGCCAAGGCGGGCAGGTAGAAGTGGCTTTGATCCCAAAAGAAGCTCAAGATCTTGTGACCTATTTGGCGCAATCTCTCGACATTAACCACGCCGGATTTGATATCGCTATGATAGGCTCAGTGCCCTACGTCATTGAAATCAATAGGATCTTTGGTAATCAAGGTATTACCAGTATTCAAACCGATGTGAATACAGAATTACTGAATTATTTAAATGAGCAACACCTGCTGTCGATTGCCCATTTAACAGACCAATTAAGCGGTTTCTAGCGTCTTTTTGGCCCACTATTCAGCCTGTAATTTAATTGTCATCTCTCTCTTTTATGCTCTGCGGCACTTGGCCTAAGAGCATAAAATCCACTTTGATCAGACACCGGTTGTTCACGCTCTCTATGAAAGATGGCGTGTTTACACTCAAGCGTTTAACTCCTGAATGCCGTGTCCGCCAAAAAAGAGCAAGCAACAAAAGCCAGTCATCATTTTTGAGCGCTTGATGGCTGGCTTTTCCTTATTGGACTACCCAGCCAATAAACCTCTATGCTTATCCTGAAAACACATTAAGTCTATAAAAAAGGAAACAAGTATGAGATTAACCAGCAAAATCATTTGCCTAATTGGCTGTGTTTTAGTGCCGACTATCTCCTTCGCTAAAGGCGAACAAGCAAACCACAATGCCGCTTGTTATAACCAGAAAATAAACTGCCAGACAAACAAACACTCAGCTCAAAAAAGTGTTTCACCTCCTGTCCAAAAACACAAAGTAGTGACACAAAAACATAAAGCCGTTACTAAGCACCAGAAACAACTTACCAAGAAAAAGCCGACTGTCTTTCGTAGTGGGCCACATATTGTCACGAGCAAGCGCTTAAATATTCGCGCGCAACCTACCACTAACAGCCCAATCGTCGGTGCCTTACGTCATGGAATGAAGATAACTGTGATTAGACAACATGGGGCATGGCGTGAGATCGTATTTAATAAACAGCATGTCTGGGTTTATGCGGCATACCTTAAAGCTATACAGTAGCCTTCTTTACCCTCTTAGCACGCTAAAGAGAGCCCTTCAAACATCGTGGCTGGTTATAGCCAGCCACGGTGTTTGAAGTACCAATAGGGTGCGAAACCAGACACCACCATTAGCCCCAGCGCACCTGGATAACCAAGGCTCCAGTTTAATTCCGGCATAATATGGAAGTTCATCCCATAAATACTGGCCACTAAGGTCGGCGGTAAAAACACCACAGAAGCAATCGAGAAAATCTTAATGATTTTATTTTGTTCTATATTGATAAAGCCTTGGGTGGAATCCATCAAGAAGTTAATTTTATCGAACAAAAAGGTCGTGTGTGACATCAGGGTGTCCACATCGCGCATGATCTCGCGTAATGTTTCTGAATGGTCCTGCTTGCTGGTCAGATGACGCAATAAAAATGAAATATTGCGCTGGGTATCCATCAGGCATAAACGAATCTTTCCGTTACTGTCTTCTAGACGCGCTAATTTGGCGATAACAGAGTCGAATTCTGTTTCATTTTCTTCCAACACAAGATGGCTTACTTCTTCCAGCTGACGGTGTAAATCTTCCAAAATATCGGCATGGTTTTCGACCTTGTGCTCAAGCATGGTTACCAGTAATTGAGCCGGAGAATCGGCTGCTATCTGGCCGCCTCTGGCGCGCATTCTTAATAATCGAAAATCGGCAATTTCGCCTTCTCGCACCGTCACTAAACGATCTTTCTGTAAAATACAGGCAACCGTTGTGGTTTTGTGACGGCCTTCACTTTGCGTTAAAAACAAAGAGTGAACATGAATGCCAACTTGGTCCACAAAACAGCGAGCCGACGCTTCAATTTCTTCTACATCATCCGATTCAGGTAAGTCTGTGCGTAACAAGGTACGCAGCTGCGTGCGCTCTTCCTCATCGGGTTCATTTACATCAATCCAGTCTGCTTCTGTGTGCATACTGGGAAGCGCACCCTCATCTTTAGGGATTTCTTTGATCAAACCGTTATTAATTCTGAAAAATCTTAACATTCGCGTACCTCTGCGAACCGATACCTAATGCGTTCTATGTCATCAAAAAGAACGTCCATTCTGTTTCAGCGTACTACTTATTTATGACCGTTATTGTCACACCATCTAAGGAAAAAAAGACAGTGGCAATAAAGAAGGGTAGGAGTGGCGCTATAATAAATTTTAACTCGGGTAAAAGCGAAGCATAAACGCGTTTTTACCCTTCGTGGCTGGCGCCTATCACGCTCACAACCTAGTCATTTATGCAGAGAATGCGAATAAGAAAGCAAGATTGTAACTGACTTCTCATAACCCGAGTGGTAAAAAGAGGCTCATTTAAATAACAGCAAGGAAGTAGTCATGCCTCAGTCTTCCCAAAGCGGCATATTTTACGCCCTGACGGCGTTTACTTTATGGGCTATTGCCCCGATGTATTTCAAGTTTATGGCGTTTATTCCAACCACTGAGATACTCGCTCACCGCGTCATTTGGTCTTGCCTGATCGTGCTCATTCTTATTGTTGGAATGAGCAAAACAGACAAGTTAAAACAAGTGTTTAGCTCCAAAAAAACACTGCTGGCCATGCTTCTTTCAACCCTGCTAATCGGCGTCAATTGGGGGACTTTTATTTGGGCCATTAGCCACAACCAATTGCTCAGTGCCAGTTTAGGTTATTACATTAACCCCTTAATCAGCATTATGCTGGGGATGGTTTTCTTTAAAGAAAAACTAGACCCTGTGCGCAAAGCCGCCGTCGCCTTATGCTTTGCTGCCGTGGCGTTTGAGGTGATCCAATTTGGTTCTCTGCCTTGGGTCGCATTGTCCTTAGCACTGTCGTTTGGTTTCTATGGCTTAGTACGAAAAAAAGTCGCCATTGATAGCTTCACAGGGATGGCCGTCGAAACCTTATTAATGCTGCCAGTGGCTCTGATTTACATGTTCACTGTGCACACCTCAACGTCGAATATGCTAGCAAACCCAAGCCTGACCAACTGGCTTTTGTTTGCCGCTGGACCAATCACCATGGTGCCACTAATGTGCTTTGCTGCCGCCGCGAACCGAGTCAGCATGATTACCCTTGGCTTCTTCCAATACATAGGACCAAGTGGCATGTTCTTACTGGCTGTCTTTTTATACGATGAGCCGTTAAGCCCTGAGAAGTTAATTACCTTTAGCTTGATCTGGGGCGCTCTGGCATTGCTGATTTTCAATTCTATTCGTCAACTGCGCAATACCAGAAAAAAACGACCGTTAGACATGACTACGAAAACAGAAAAAGTTTAAACGCCGCCATGCAGGACATGATCCGGATCAGCCATTTGAACTGAACCGGATTCACTTTTTTCAAGAAGTGATAGCCAATAAACGACCCTATCAACAAGCCAGGCAACGCCATGACGCTCATTTTGGCAGTACCAACAGACAACAAACCTAAGCTGATATAGAGCGGCAATTTCAATAAGTTAATAATGAAGAAGGCCCATGCTCTTGTGCTCACATACGTTTTTTTATCGAGCTTTTGCTCCAACAAAAACAAGCTAAATAACGGGCCTGCCGCGTTCGCCATCATGCTCACAACCCCACCTAAAAAGCCCATACTATATGCCGCAGCAGGCTTTCGCATAAAACCAGCGGGGCGAAAATCAAGATACAGACCCAGTAAGATCATCGCGATGACAATCGTCCCTAAGAAGTAAACAAACTGGCTGGCATCAATGCCCGATAAGAAATGCCCACCCACAAAGACGCCAAGAAAAGCCAATGGTAAGAAGCGCAACAAAACAGACCAAGCAATGTGGTTCTTATAGCTAAACACGGCCATCAGGTCCGTAATCACATAGAGCGGCATTAAAATACCTAAGGCTTCAGGCCCAGGGAACGCAATCATCACAATGGGCAATACCAACAACCCCATACCGCCTACGGAGAATTTCGAAAAACCCGTAATCAAACCCGCAATCAATAAGACAACGAAGGATGTATCCAACACTTTCTCCTTTAAAAAAACACTTTCATTTGATATTCACTATGATAAGGCAAATAATGAACGAAAAATAATTTCGTTTTGTTATTAAAATGATTGGATATATCTATCATGAAGCTAGATCAAGTTAGAGCGTTTATCGCGGTGGTTGAAACGGGTAGCTTTCGTTCCGCTGCAGACGCCATTCATAAAACCCAACCAAGCATCAGTGCCGCGGTAAAAACGCTGGAAGCACAATATGGCATCCAGCTGTTCGACCGTGACAGCTATCGCCCTACACTGACGACAGAAGGCAAAGCGTTTTTCCTGCAAAGCAAAAAGCTCATGTCTCAAGTACAGCAATTAGAAAGTTTAGGGCACAATTTAGCGCAAGGAACCGAGGCGCCATTACGCCTTTGCTTTAGTCAGAGCTGCTTTTCTAATGAGCTTATGACGCGCCTCAAAAACTTTCAGACCAGTTACCCAGAGCTGTCCATCGACATCACAACGGATCATCTCTATGGGGTGCATGAAAACCTGCAAAAAGACAAATCAGAAGTGGCGATTGGCCCTCGATATGGTCTCGATGACAGACACGCTTTTATTGAATTATTACGACTGGAGGTGGTCACTGTGGTGGCGCCTGAACTGTTGGCAACACTGGGTCATAAAGGCAATCGTTTAAAGCAAGCTCAGCTTTATTCTACCGCGCACATTCTCGTCAATAATTCGGCAATCAACCAAAGTGAGAGTGGCCATCGCTACTTACTGCCGACCGGGAAACGCTGGTATGTGAATGATTACTTCGCGAAGAAGTCGTTATTATTAAATGGCTTAGGTTGGGCAAGAATGCCTCGCTATATGGTGGAGGCGGAGCTAGCGTCTGGCGCGTTAGTGACCATCGACATAGAAAACTTTATGTCTCATAACCAGCTGCCTATTTTTATGATCAAGCTTCGGCATCAAACACTCAGTTATCAAGCGAACTTATTCTGGGAAGCAATGAAAGAAAACGCACTAAAGTTGCTACCTTAGTGCGTTTTAATCATTCTATTATCTGGCGTTTTCAAAGAGGCTAAACGCGCTCTAAATTAGCCTCGACGCCAAGTATGATATTTCTCGATCCACTTCAAGATACGCTCAGGCGTATGAGCGCGTTTCCACTCACCTGCGGCGTATTTATTCGATTCAGCCCACGTAGGATAAGTATGAATCGTTCCTAGGATTTTATTCAAGCCAAGACCATGCTTCATCGCTAAAACGAACTCAGCCAATAATTCACCAGAATGCTCACCTACAATGGTCACTCCTAAGATCTTATCTTTGCCGGGAACGGTTAACACCTTAACAAAACCCTTGGTTGCACTCTCAGCAATCGCGCGGTCTAGGTCATCAAGACCGTAGCGTACCATTTCATATTCGATGCCTTGTTCTTTCGCATCTTGCTCACTTAAACCAACACGCGCCACTTCAGGGTCAACAAAGGTTGCCCATGGAATCACTCGGTAATCCGCACGGAATTTCTTAAAGGTTCCAAATAAAGCATTCACGGCGGCAAACCAAGCTTGATGAGCTGCGACGTGGGTAAACTGATAAGGGCCCGCGACATCACCGACCGCAAAAATATTTGGAAACAAGGTTTCAAGGTAATCGTTGGTCACTATGGTGCGATTTGTTTCTACACCAAGATTTTCTAAACCGTAACCTTCAAGGCGAGCCTGACGGCCAACAGCACACAGTAGCGCATCAAATTCGATCACACTTTCAATGCCGTCTTTTTCAACGATAAGACGTTTGATGTCGCCTTCTTTCTCACAGCGAATCGCATTGTGCGACGTTAGTATGGTCACGCCATCCGATTCCATACTTTCTTGAACCAAGGCCGACACTTCTTCGTCTTCGCGGACCATAATACGATCAGAACGCTCGACCTGAGTGACATTAGAACCTAGGCGAGCAAAGCTTTGTGCCAGCTCAGAGCCAATTGGACCACCGCCTAATACAACAAGACGCTTTGGTGGCTCGTCAAACTTGGCGAATTCACCCCACAAAGTATCGCTGGTGTAGTAACCCACATCGTCTAACCCAGGCAATGGTGGAACAAATGGACGCGCACCGGTCGCCAGAATAATACTGCGTGCCGTCAGACGTTGCGTACCACCGTCGTTTAATTGAATTTCAACGGTCCAAGGGTCAATTATTTTTGCATAGCCTTGAACAACATCTACACCAAGTTCGGTATAGCGCTCAACGCTGTCATGAGGCTCTACTTTACTAATAACATCGTGCACACGCGCCATGACTTTCTTAAACGAAAACGTAGGCTCAACATTTTCTAATCCATAGTGTTCCGCATGACGCATTTGTTGTGCGATTTTCGCACTCTTAATAATCGCTTTGCTTGGAATACAACCGTAGTTCAAGCAATCGCCACCCATTTTATGAGCTTCGATCAAGGTAACTTTCGATTTCACTGCCGCAGCAATGTAAGCACTTACCAATCCACCAGCACCTCCACCAATAACGATTAGGTTACGGTCAAAACTTTTTGGCTTGGTAAATCCTGCATACACTCGACGCGCTTTTATCACATCCAATAATTTTTTAGCCACCAAAGGAAATACCCCAAGCAGGACAAAGGAGAACAGTAAAGAAGGGGATAAAATGCCAGATAAGCTTTCTAATTGACCCAGTTGCGTACCCGCGTTCACATACACGACAGTGCCTACCAACATGCCCACTTGGCTAACCCAATAGAAGGTAAAAGCGCGCAGCGCGGTTAAGCCCATCAACAAGTTAATTAAAAAGAAAGGGAAAACAGGCACCAAGCGCAAGGTGAATAAATAAAAGGCTCCGTCTTTCTCGACCCCTTCATTAAACGCCTTTAAACGACTACCGAACTTTGCTTGCACCCAATCACGCAATAAGTAACGCGACACCAAAAACGCCAATGTGGCACCAATAGAGCTCGCGAATGAGACAATAACGGTGCCCCAAAACAAACCAAACAAGGTGCCGGCCGCCAAGGTCATAATCACAGCACCCGGTAACGACAAGGCTGTCACTACCACGTAAAGCAATAAGAAAGCGCTGCCAACCAATAACGGAGCTTCTGCACGCCAAACTTCAAACTGCACAAGTCCCGATTTTAGCCCATCAAGCGTTAATAACCGATCAAGGTCGTAATGGAAAAAGCCCACCACCAATAATAGGATAGCGATTACTAACCCGATTTTCTTCATTGCTAAACTCCAAAATAGATTAAGTTGATTTGCCTATTAAGCATAAATGTTTTACTTCCTATCCCATCTACGCCACCAACAACATAGGCATAAGATCAAGGCTACTTATCGTTAGACGCACCAACTCTGCGAACTCTTACAATGAAGCTGAATTATTTTTAAAGCGCTTCGCCAAAATACTCAAACTGCCGCCACAAACACAAAAAATCAGCACCAGTGAAATCAGCCCTTGTACACCAAAAAGACTGAGCATGGTCGCAAAGCTTGGCGGCCCAATGGTCGACCCTAAATTCCCTAACTGAGCGACTAAACCGTAGGTCTGAGCTTGTTCATTAGGGTTACGGGCGAGTGCCGGAATCATCGACATCGCCGCACCAGTCACCATGCCTGCAGACAACACCATCACACCGGCAACCACGCAAAATAACACTGGCGTAGCCACTAGAAAATTCAAGGCCACAGCGCTCGTAGCAATCAAAAAATATGCCATGATCGCGACGTTCTGAGGGCGCATCACATATTGAGACAAGGTACCGGCTAAAAACGTTCCTGCAATGCTCATTAAAGGCAAACAGGTACGAATCACCGAGCGCAAATGTTCGTCTTCTATCAAGCGAGGGACATACGTTAGTAACGAGACAAACATACAGGTATAAAATAAAAATATTGCGGCTGGCAGTATGTTTCTTGGGTTACGATACACCTGCGACATTTGCGCTAACATTTTATTCTGCACTGTGCTTGTTTGGTTTTCATACAAAGGGTTATTGCGCTCTAAACGAAAATACAGCACACAGGCAACGCCCCCAATAAAGAGGCCATGGGAGAAGAACAAACTTCCCATACCGTAATGGCGCAGAATCATGTCACCAAATAAGCCAGTCATCGCAAACGCCACACCAAAGAAGGTGCCCCATAGCCCCATCGTAATCGAACGATGCTGTGGTGCACTCAAGCGAGCAATCATAGTCGGCGCAGCGACAACGACACCCAATTGAGAAAAGCCTTCGATCACACGGCACACCATCATCAGCTCAAAATTTGGCATCAAGGCTTCTAAAAAGGACATCACTGAGCCTAATGCCAAGGCCCCAATCAGGGCACGTCGATAACCAACACGGCCGACAACAACCCCCGCCGAGACACCAAAAATAAGCCCGATCACACCCACTACGGAAATCGCCGCACCGGTGAGTGTTGCGCCTTCTTGGTAATACGCCAGTAACGCATCATAAGAAATGGAAAACTTGGCAAATTGCATTGCCACTGATATCCCTGCCGCCCATAGCAGCATTACTTCCAGCCATGCCGTTTTCGTATCATATGGAGAGGTGTGCACTGTCATTTAACGCCCTTTTTATAAACAATCCGTTCAATAAACATTAAACGTTGACCTATCGGTCAAGGTTTTGGCGCTATTCTAATGTAAAAAAGCGCGGCTTGATGCCCAATGAATAAAAAAGATAGGTTTCATTCTATCGTGTTTTATACCACGCAACAGTGCGTCTCTGTTTTGGCCGATTTCAGATCACTTACATTGTGAGATAATGATTATCATTTATTAAAATAACGAACGAGTCGGAGTGTGTGATGAAGATCAAAAATGTTGTGGTTTCCAGTGCGTTAATGCTTGCCAGTCAACTGGTCATGGCCTCTCAGCCTGAGCGGATTGTGAGTTTTGATTACGGCAGTTTAGACACGCTCACAGAGTTAGGGTTAGCAAACCAAGTCGTAGCGGTTCCCAAACAAACTCTGCCACATTATCTTGCCGCCTATAATACCGACCAATACGTAGACGTGGGCAACGCCAAAAATATCGACATCACCGCCGCGGGCACAGCAAAACCAACGCTTATCATGATTTCTGGGCGCCAACAAAGCCACGAAGCGGAGCTAAAAAAACTCGCTAAAGTAGAAAACATGAGCTTTGACACAAAAGACTATTGGAAAAACTTCAGCGCTCAAGTAGAGCAGATTGGCAAGCAGTTCGGTGTAGAAAACAAAGCAAAAACCGCGCTTGCTTCACTGCATTCAAAGATCGATGCGCTAAAAGCCAAAGTGGGTCCAAACAAACACTTTGTCCTGGTCATTCATAATAATGGCCACTTAATGATGGGGAATTACCCTGTGGTGGATCAAGTCATGGGGCTTCAGCCATCCCCTATCCCTGCCGGCGTAGAAACCAAAAAACGTGGCAATCGTAGCTTCACACCACTAACGCCAGCCAACATAGTCACTATGAATCCAGATGTGCTCTACATAGTTGACCGTAGCGCAGCCATCAACAAGCCAGAAGAAGCATTGGACCTAGCGGCTTTCAAACAAACCTTAGCAAAACTGGGGGGTGGCGACATCAAAGTCAGCAACCTAAACCCTGGTCTTTGGTACATAGCCGGCAACGGTTTAGAAAGCGTTTATCTGCAAGCTGAAGAAGTCGCCAACGCCTTCTAACTCAAAGCTTAACCACACAAAATAAAAATGACGATAAGGGCAACCTTATCGTCATTTTTTTATGCTTGTGGGCTCGGCGGTCTGGCGCCGACTAATGTGGGCATGACTTCTCGAATCAACTCGAAAAATTTTCTTAGACGTGCGGGGTAATAGCTGGCGTAGGGATACACAAGATAGACAGGTAAAGGGTCTGCTCGCCACTCAGGAAGCAGCTGGACAAGTGAACCAGAGGCAAGGTCATCGTTAATGACCCACGCTGAGGAAACACATACGCCAACCCCTGATAACACAGTGTTTCTTAATGCATACAAGCTATCGGTAATAAATCTGGGGAAAAATTCCAACTCTCGGCTGCTGTTGTGTGCCGCGCACTGCAAGGTTATTTTGTTGCGATAAAAGGTACTCAAGGCCGCCCAAGGCAATCGTTCTAACTCATCGAGTGTTGTCACCTCTGAATATTGCTTTAGTAACAAGGGTGACGCGACTATGATGCGAGGGACTTCGGCCAATAAAATAGCCACCATAGACGAGTCCGTAATCTCGCCGACTCGAATGGCACAATCAATGCCATCGTTAATGAAGTCAGGCGAATGGTCGTTGAGCATCCACTCGACAGAAATCTGTCCGTGATCGTTTAAGTACTTCATCAAAGGGGCGATCAACTGATCTTGACCAAACGCGTGAGGAACTCGAACTTTTAAGGTTCCGACTGGGTCATCATTGGCATTGATCAGATCTTCTTCTAGCGATTCCCACTGCTCTAGTAACTTTTTGGCATGTTGATAACAACGTTCACCATCGTCGGTTAACTTCATGGCGTGCGTCGTGCGCATAATAAGCTTGGCGCCCAATCTTGCTTCTAAAGACTGTAAGCGACGACTCACGGTTGGCTGCGTTGTATTCAATTGCAATGCCGCCGATGACAAGCTACCGCTCTCAACAATACGCACAAACGTCTGCATCATTTCTATACGGTCGATGCCACCTGATTTTATTTCTTTCATACGTTCAACGTATATCAGTTTTACCTTACCTGTGGCTACCAATCTTTTCTACAAACGATAAAAATGTGTGCATTCTAACCGCTTCTCACCAGAACGAGATTCTACTATGTCATTGCAAACTAACACCCTTACCACTCCCCAGCACAAAGCGATTGGGCCTTCTCGCTCGCTTCTTTTTAGTTTATCGGTCGGCGCTGGATTAAGTGTCGCGGCGATTTATTACAACCAGCCCATGCTCGGCAATATTGGTCAGGACTTTCATTCCAGCGTCAGTGCCACCGGCCTAATACCAACCTTGACGCAAATTGGCTATGCCTTGGGCATCTTGTTATTGATTCCGCTTGGAGATCGTTTTAACCGCCGCCATGTCATCCTAGCCAAAGGATTGATGCTCGCGATGGCCTTAATCTTGTGCTCCTTTATGCCA
The DNA here is from genome assembly GCF_044542435.1 of Marinomonas sp. NPDC078689. Lineage (NCBI taxonomy): Bacteria > Pseudomonadati > Pseudomonadota > Gammaproteobacteria > Oceanospirillales > Oceanospirillaceae > Marinomonas > Marinomonas sp. NPDC078689. The sequence continues at coordinate 225,531 of NZ_JBITUJ010000007.1, forward strand.
TCGCTTAATGGCATGCTGGTCACCAGCTTGATCATCGGCATCATGGCGACTATGGCTCAGGACATTGTTCCAACGGCGGCGATATTGGCACCAGATGCCCAGCGAGGTAAGGCTGTTGGCACTGTTATGACGGGATTGCTAATCGGAATTTTGCTGTCTCGCGTGGTCAGTGGCGTGGTCACAGAGCTGGTCGGATGGCGAGTCATGTATCAAGCGGCGGCAGCCAGTATTATCGCCATTTCCGTGATACTTTGGCGCGTGTTACCCAACATGGAAACCCACACTAATGTCAGCTATCTCGCGCTTATGCGCTCTATGCTGACACTCTGGAATCGCCATCCAACATTACGTCGTGCCGCGTTGTCTCAAGGCTTATTATCACTTTCATTTAGTGCCTTTTGGTCTACGCTTGCGGTCATGCTGCATCAAAATTATGGGTTTGGCAGTGCCACCGCTGGGGCCTTCGGATTGGCGGGTGCGGCTGGCGCATTAGCCGCGCCGCTGGCGGGTAGACTTGCGGACAAACAAGGACCTTCTCGAGTTACTCAAGTCGGTTCTGGATTGGTGGCTTTATCGTTCGCACTGATGTTCTTACTGCCGTATTTGTCTACTAATGGCCAAATTGCTTTGATCATCCTCTCTGCAATCGGTTTTGATTTTGGAGTACAGGCTGCCCTGGTTTCTCACCAGACCTTGGTTTACGGCATCGACCCTACTGCTCGAGGGCGTCTAAATGCGCTATTTTTTACCGGCATGTTTATTGGTATGGCGGCAGGTTCGGCACTTGGCAGCCAAGCGTTAATGAGCCTAGGCTGGAGCGGTGTGGTTTCGTTAGCCACCATTGCAGGCATATTAAGTTTGATTATTCGAATGACAGAAAGAACGAAATAAAGCGCGCTATAGCCTCGCTTGTAAAAACAAGAACGCCTGCAAAGAAATAACGATTTGCAGGCGTTTTAACCAGGCTAATGTGATTGTTTAGCTTAGTGGCTCGATTTGAACTTCTCTACCATTCCTTGTAGCTCACTGGACAAATCGTTCAACGCCGTTGCGGTTTGCGATACCTGCTCAGACAAATTATTCGACTTCACAGTACCATCGTGAATAACAATCACATTGGTGTTTATTTCTTCTGCCACCAAGTGCTGTTCTTCGGCCGATGCACTGATCTGAATCATCATGTCTTTGATGCTCAAAACAGACGCCAGAATTTGCTCGAACACGGAATACGTTTGAGAGGCAAGATCAACGGACCCTTTCGCCACACTCACACTGTGTTCCATTTTACTGGCCGATACATTCGTTTGTTGCTGCAAACGCGTTAGCAACTTATCAATTTCATCTGTCGATTCTGCGGTACGTCCCGCCAAGGTACGAACTTCATCCGCCACCACGGCAAACCCTCGGCCGTACTCACCGGCGCGCGCGGCTTCTATGGCCGCATTCAATGCCAACAAGTTGGTCTGCTCTGCAATCGCTTTGATCGTGTCCAAAATACTGACAATGTTATTTGATTCTTCTGACAGCACCTTCATCGACTCATTCGAGCTGAGCAATTCCGTTTCTAGGCCTTTCAATGAATCCATGGTTTCTTGAATCAGTTTATTGCCTTCTTGAACTTGTTGCTCGCTGCTTTCTGCGGCATGCGCTGCCGTACTGCAATTCGAAGCGACTTCATTGGCCGTCGCCACCATTTCATTAAACGCCGTCGACACATGATCGACTGAGTTCACTTGATGAGAGACGACTGACGTTAATTCAGAAGACAAATCGTCGGAGCGCTGTGCGACGTCGCCAATCTGATGACACGAGGATTTTGCATGGCTAATAATGCCATCAATCGATGCCACAAACTGATTAAACGCGGCCGCCATTTGTGCTGATTCGTCATTGCCTTTTACTTCTAAGCGCTGCGTTAAATCCCCTTCGCCTTGGCTAATGTCTTCTAAACGAGCGGCCATCACTTTAATTGGGCGAATCACAATATTGGCTAACACAGAGCCAATCACAACAAAAATAACAATCATCACTAGCGCGATAATTAGCGTAATCATTAACAAGTGATTGGCTTCACCATAAACAACTTTTTCAGGCACCAAACCAATCAACTTCCATCCCAAATGAGGCGATGTATGAACCCGTGCAAACCAATCTTGGCCATCAATGGTGATACTTTGCAGCCCTTCCTCTGAGGTTAACGCCCCATACGGATAAGAAGCTTTATCAATCGCTTTAAAGTTATTTTCAGTGTCTCTTGGGTCTGCCAAAATAGTACCTGTGTCTTCCACCATGACCACATAACCATCGCCCCCGAATTTCACTGTAGACAATAATTCCGTCAACTTTTGCAGAGTCACATCAACACCTACCGTGCCTTGGAAACCGTTTTTACCATCAAAAGCATGCAAGAAGTCTACTAGAGGGGCGCCGGACGCTAAATCCTTGTATGCCGGAATTCGTACCGCCTCATCCTTACTATTGATAGAGCGTTTATACCAATCTCTGGTGAGTGGATTGTAGTTCGCAACGTTCTTGCCCTTTGGCCATTGCAAATACCCTTTGTCATTTGCCCCTAACCAAATAAATTTTAAATCCGGATGGGTTTGGCCAAACGCGTCCATTAAAGCAAACGCTGCCTGCTCTTTTTCAGAGTTTTGATCCGGTGTCATTTGCTGTGATTCTTTATCGTAATAGCTGGTAATGCTACCGGGAGTGAGTTCTGTTAAGGCTTGAGTACGGGCAAAAAAAGCCGCATTTTCCGCTAGATTATTTAGGTACATAGAAAATAAAGAGTCGACGTGCCCCATTTCTAACTGGCTTTGGCGTGAGAAATCAGCAAGCGCATTAGAGCGAACATTTCCTATAATCACAGCTGAAATAATAAAAACTGGCAAGATAACGCCTGCCGCCACTAACGCAATAATCTTAGACCGAACTGTCATTGAGACCTCTCATGAACTGACCAAAAAAGGGTATCTACACCTCTACTGAGACGTGAAGCAAGATGACCTACTAATTATTAACGGCCATTCCTCTGATACCACGAGGCAAAATAATCGATTTTTTGCACATTGTCAGTTGATTTTTACAATATCAAGAGAGAAGGTGAAAATAGTTGGCTTGCTCTATGCTTGAAAACATTCTATTAGTTATTCAGACACTGTAAAAAAATCCCCCCTCAACCTCTTTATTTGGAATAACAAAGCGACTTATGAAACTTTCAGCCTCTTTCTTATTAATTACTTCTGCGCTTACCTTTAGTGCGTTTGCTCAAGCAGATCGTCTTGAAGACATTCAAAAACAAGGCTATATCACAGTAGGAACAACCGGCGATTACACTCCTTTTTCGCATTATGATGGCAAAGAATTTACTGGCTATGATATTGATGTCGCAAAATATTTTGCTAAAGAAATGGGCGTGGAAGTGAAGTTTGTTCAAACCACATGGAAAAACCTAGTGCCCGACCTTAAAAGTGATAAATACGACATCGCTATGGGAGGAATTACCCGTCGAACGTCCCGTCAAATGGCGGCAGACATCTCTCAGGGGTACATGACATTTGGTAAATGTTTCCTAGTGGCGAAAGGCAAAACGGCCGCGTTTGATACATTGGCAGAAGTTAATCGTCCAGAAGTCAGAGTCGGCGTGAACATCGGTGGTACCAATGAAAAATTCGCCGATCAATACCTGCCTAACGCCACCCTAGTCCGTTTTGAAAACAACCTCGATGTTCCCAAGGCTGTGGCAAGCGGCAAGGTAGATGTAATGATCACCGAAACGCCAGAAGCGCTTTACTACCAAGTAACCGACGATAAATTAGAAGCGTCTCGTGCCGGCAATCCATTCACCAAAAGTCAGTTCGGTTATTTGATTCCAGCAGGCGAACAACGCCTGTTAAATACCGTGAACTTCATGATGGATGAAATGAAATTAAAAGGCATTGATGAGCAGATAATGAAAGAAAATCATCTGCAATAAATCTTTTTTGCTCAACCTCTGTCCGCTTTATAACGACTATAAATCAGACAGAGGAACTCTTTCCTTCACATAAAAGTGTTTTTCTTAGTAGTATCCTTCCTCGGCTTTTCTTATTTGCATTCGTTGATGTAAGGATACTCTCTTGGACTACAGTCTTTTCACTGTCTCGCTCTTAATTGGCACCGGATTTATAGCCGGTATTATCAACACATTGGCCGGTGGCGGTTCTAACCTGACCCTACCCGCACTCATGGTCATGGGCATGCCTGCTGATATTGCCAATGCAACCAACCGAGTCGGTGTGTTTTTGCAGAACTTGACCGCGGTGGCGGGGTTTAGAAAAGCAAAAAAACTCGATACGGCAGACATTATGCCGGTGATGATTCCCTCTTTACTCGGTGGTGTAGTAGGCGCCTTTGCTGCCAGCTACGCACCTGAAACTTGGCTCAAACCGTTATTATTAAGCGCCATGATAGGCATGACGCTGATTATGATAGTCCGCCCAACCTTAATCGCGCCACCAGAAGGAACCGTGCCCTTTAAAGTGTCAGAAAAGCCCAGCGCATGGATCGCCTTATTCATTGCTGGGGTGTACGGTGGGTTCGTGCAGGCAGGCGTGGGGTTTATTCTTATCGCCGCACTCGCCGGTACGCTGCGTTATGATCTTGTTCGTACCAATGCTTTGAAAATGGTGTGTACGATCGGCTTTACCGCATTGGCTTTGGGGGTCTTTATTTGGAACGACCAAATTCTTTGGATCCCTGGTTTAATCCTCGCTTCTGGCACCATGTTAGGCTCGCATCTTGCGGTGAAATTCGCCATTAAAGCCAACCCAAAGCATCTTAAATGGTTCCTATTTATTATGACCGTATGTGGCAGTGCGGCGGCGTTACTAAGCGATTAAGCGCCTCACAACGAGCCCACAAAACAGATAAAAAAATACCCACTTCGACGTGGGTATTTTTTATCGAATAACTCGCCGATCACGCTTGGCTAAGCGCCAACCACCCAAGCAAGCATGTACATCGCAATAGCAACAACCAACGACATCAGCACACCATACAATAAATTCGACCGTGCTAATTGAAAGTTATCCACGGCGTATTTTCCTGCCACCGATAAGTTAATACCAGATAGCGGACTGATTGCCGTTCCTACGCCCCAAGAACAAAGACAGACAAAGGCCAATAAGGTGTTATCTACGCCATGAGCCGGCACTAAAGAACTCATTAATGAAATGCCCACAATCGGGTGTAAGCCCAATAAGGCAATCGCACAAATGCCCACAAAACAAGAAAAAGCCTCAACAAAACCAAACGAATCAAACAAAGACCAATTCGCCCCTAATACGCCAGCCAAGGCCAAACTGACGGCCTTAGTGAGCAATCCTGCTGACAAAAAAAGTGACACTTCATTGGCCATATTCGGCAGACGGATATACACATGGTCCGTAAGCCGTTGCTTAGTGTATCGGGCGCCGCTCTTCAGTACCAAAAGCACAATCACAGAGACTGGGCTCAACAAAGTCACAATCGATAAAATCGGCAAGTCCGGCATAATAAAATAATGGAACACCAGTACAGATGCGGCCAAGCTAAGGGGAAAAACCAGCGAATGGAAAGCCAGAGGAAACCCTGAAAATGAGGTAAGAGTGCCTCTTTTATTGAACTCCCACAGCGAAATCAGACAAGAAAGCATGGCCATTGGCACCCCTATTATGGCCAGTTGATGGAACTCCGCATGCGGCGCAATCGACAAGGCAACCGCCATCGAAGCAAAAAAAGGCGACCAAAACCCTGCACTGGTCAGCGCTCGAACCAAAATTGAGTATTGTGCTTTCGATAAGGACCCCGTGTTTCGTTGCAACTTATCACCAACTAAAAACACCGACGACATATTAATCACAGCACCTAATAAATGAACACTAGCCCAAGTGCTAACCACGCCTTTCGCACCAAGAATCGGCGCTTTTTGCTTAACGGGATCAGGTAGCAACCCCAATACAGACACTGCGGATAGCATTGCTACAATCCCCAAGTTGCCTTCTATCAAGCTGAAAAAATTCAAACTGACGCCGTTAAAATACGCCGTCAGTAAGGCAATAATAGCCACACCAAGCAACAAACGAATTTGCTTTTTATTGCGTGCATTTAACCGCGGCCACGCCATGATAAATACGGTCCAATAACAGAGGGCAGACAGCGCATAAGCCCAGCCCACACCCGGAATAATAGACAATAAAAACAAACCACAACCAAGCGCGACACCGTACCCTGAGAGCCTGTGTAATGAAAACGCGGAACCATCCTGATGGTGAAACATAAGGTGCCTTAATGAAAACGAGTAGGGGAAAAGGGCGTGACATCAAAAAAGGTGATGGCTAAAGCGATGGCATTAATGCCCAACCGCGAGCCTAATACATTAATAGCAATGTCGAATGCACTATGTGACAAATAATACCCGCCTTCAAAACACATAGAAATAAGTATTGATTCACTTTTCGGCAAGCCATGATCAAGAAATTGGGCGCGAGTATTAAGATCAAGCTGATGATTTTTCGTCACTTAATATAAAAGCGGCTTATTTACGCCGCTTTTATCAAGGTAATAGAGGTGGTTTTTCTGATTAAGGCTTCATCTTGTCGACCATTTCGACAAAGCGTTGTACGCCTTGCGTGATCTCGTCCAACCCTCTCGAAACGTCTGTGATGCTTTCTTTGCCATGTAATGCAATGCCAGAAACAGAGCCTAATATTTGATCCATTACATTAATCAGCTCATGATTACGTTCCACCACTTTCGCAATTTCCGCCGTGGCTTCAGACGTGTTACTGGCCAGATGTCGAACCTCGTCAGCAACCACCGAAAAACCGCGCCCCGCTTCCCCAGCTCGGGCGGCTTCAATCGCTGCATTCAAGGCCAGTAAATTGGTTTGATCTGCAATCGAGCGAATGGTGACCACTATGTCAGCGATGCTTTTTGATTGCGCCTTTAGTTCTTCTCCTGTACTTGATGCACTGGAGACCTTGTCAGCGATATCGCTCGACGTTTTCACCGACTCGTTCAGTACTTTTACCGCATTCGTCGCCACTTGGCTGGTTTGCTCGGAGGTGGCTGCCGCCAAATCAATGGCATTCAGCGCCATGGTCACTCGTGCGGTAATGTCAGAGGCAAATTTGATCACTTTGTAAACTTGCCCTTTCTCGTCGAAAATAGGATTATAAGTGGCTTCTAACCAAATCAGTTTGCCATTCCCATCAAAGCGCTTAAAGCGACCTGAAAAGTGCTGACCACTGGCAAGTTGCTGCCAAAAATTCGGATTGTCTCGATAAAAACTCTCGTCACAAAACATCTTATGATGCTTGCCTTGAATCTTGTCTAATTCGTAAAACATGGCGTGTAAGAAGTTACGATTTGCCGTTAAGATAGTGCCATCTGGATCAAACTCAATCACGGCTAAAGAACGGTCTAGGGCATTTAAAATCGCATGCTTATTTTTAAGAGAGTCTTGCATTTCGGTCACGTCATTTGCCATCTTGATGACCTTTGAAACCTGACCATCCTGACCAATAACAGGGAAATAACTGGCTTCAAGGTAAACGGGCTCTTTGCTTTTTTTAAAGCGTAAGAAATTGCCGTTAAATGATTTCCCCGACTTTAGATCCTCCCAGAAAATCTTATATTCGGAGGATTTAGCGTATTCTGACTCACAAAACATTCTATGATGCTGGCCAACAATTTCCTCTAGTGAAAATCCCATTACATCCAAGAAAATAGTATTAGCGTCGATCACTATGCCATCGGCCGTGAAACTAATATAAGCCGTATTCGTTTTAATCGCGTTCAACTCATCTTGCACCTGCTCCGTGCGGCTCGCCATAATTGACTGCTCTGCTGATGTCTCTTTTTTCCGAGTGCCAAATAACATTCCTGTTACTCCTATGCCGTCATGATGGCTATCTATTCCTAGTGGATGTCGACAAATGATTTGTCCTGTTCAAACTTAGTAAACGATAGCGATATTTGCGAACACTTCAGACAATATAAGTCATCACTCAAAAGGTGTATTGCTTTGCAACTAAACGCCATGGTCTACTGAAGTCTGTTTAGATCAGACTGCTCGGAGTGTAAATGCTCGACCTTAGACCCAATTGCGAATGCTGCGACAAAGACCTTCCCGCGTCGTCTAACGACGCCATGATCTGTTCGTTTGAATGCACCTTCTGCTCTACTTGCGTGAGCACGCTACTGAATAATATTTGTCCAAATTGTGGCGGTAACTTTGTCCCACGCCCTATTCGTCCTCGCAACAAGCTTGAGCGTCACCCTCCTTCGACAAAGCGTGTTCTCTCTCCCTGTAAAGCGCGCTAAACCACGCCGCTATTTATCGCGCTAGATCATGTTTATTTTTCACTTGTTAAATCCTTATTAACACCATATTCTCTCGATCGATCAAGTAATGCAGAAGTTTGTTAATTTTCGTAATTCGTAAAACGCATTGCTGATAAAGATTAAAACCGCCTCAAGCGCACATTCAACATAGATTTAACTTCATTTACCTATCACGACATCAGGAAGATACAGTGTTCACTAAAATGACTCTTAAAACGCAATTCATCTCTATTATCACCATTCCCTGCATTGCCTTATTACTAGTGAGTTTGTTTGGCCTAAATGGCCTATCAAACATGCAAAATCAGGCCGAGGAGTTAGCAGACAATACAAATATTCCAATGCGCTCATTAGCCGAAGTGGCCTCTCGCATTCCACGTATGCGGGTGGGTATTGATGTGATTCTTTTGCAAGAAATTTCGTCCATGAGAGACACGAAAGGAGTACTAACCCGCGTACAAGAAACACGCACAGAAGACATTCCTGAAATGGATGAAGCGCTCAAAAATGCCCTCGATGCGCAAGTAAATCCTCACATACGAACCAAGGTTCAAGCGCTCATCAATGTCTTTTCAAAGGTAAAAAGTGATGAACTAACCCCCATGCTTGCCGCAATGGAAAGCGGTGATCTGGCGACAGCAAAAACCCTCTACCGCACGCAATATGCCAACAGCTACAGCGTGATGCGAAAAGCCGTTAATGAGATCCTTGATGAGCTTCTTGCCCAAAGCCACAACAGCTACCTAGCAAGCTCAAGCAATCACAGCAAAACGCTCAATGAAATGGTCGCGTTAACCGCCATCGCTCTCATTACCTCAGTATTACTGGCGCTATTAATTCTGCGTCGTTTAAATAAGCGTGTCAGCCACTTGCAGCAACACATCACGCAAGCCAGTGATAACCTTGATCTGGGCTCAAGAGTGGAGCTTAAAGGCGATGATGAACTCGCCAATATTGGTCAACACTTTAACGTTTTCTCGGAGAAAATCCGCGCCGCCATTGAAGCGGTGGCTGAAAACTCCAAACAACTTGCTCACACCGCCAATGATGTCGCAAAAAAGGCGCAAGAGACGCATAACAACTCATTAAATGAACGTGATCGCACCACACAAATTGCGACGGCCATCCATGAAATGGGCACCACGGTAGAGAACATTGCTAGCAATGCATCCGACGCGGCAAAAGCGGCTCAAGAAGCCGATAGCCAAGCACACAGTGGTGCAGGTTTAGTCGATAAAGCGCGTCAAAGTGTGGTTTTGTTGTCTGGTGAAATTGAGCATATCAGCACCGACATTGGCTCTCTGGCGTCACAAACCGATTCCATTGGCAGTATTTTGGACACCATTCGTAGCATTTTCGAGCAAACAAACTTATTAGCCCTGAATGCGGCGATTGAAGCCGCTCGAGCCGGAGAGCACGGTCGAGGCTTTGCCGTGGTGGCTGATGAAGTACGCAACCTAGCTAGCCGTTCGTCAGAGTCGACTGATGAAATTCAGAAAATGATCAACCTGCTACAAGAGCAATCGGCAAAAACAGTAGCGACGATTAAAATAGGGCAAGAACAAAGCCATGATGTCGTGACACAAGCTGGCGATGCGAGTAACGCGCTGGTGCAAATCACCTCCCACATTAGCAAAATCAGTGACATGAACATTCAAGTCGCAACGGCGACAGAAGAACAGTCTCTCGTCGTCACCGAAATGAGCCGTAACGTCGAAGAGATTAATCAACTTACCACGGAAACGGCAGACATAGCTGACGCCCTAACAGCCTCTAGTCGCAACCTACAAAGCTTGTCGAATCAACTCGATAATCTCGTGACGCAATTTAAACTCTAATATTCCCTCTCTGACACGATTAAAAAAAGCGTTATTAGAGAAAATTCATGAAGATGGATTCGAACCTTGGCTAGTACTAGATGACCGCGATGCAGTGGTAAAAGGCTGGAGTGACCTCGGACTAACCTGCTTACAATGCGCGCCGGGGGATTTCTAGCAAGAAAGCGAATGCGCACTCAATAACCTGTATTCAATCGCCTTGTCACAAAATTTGATGACAAGGCGACGTTACCTGAAGGCTATAAGTGTGCCGAAATGACTTTAAAAGCGAACAGTTGAGTGACTTCAGTTGCGTTGAAATTATTGTCCGAGATAAGGACAAGAGTCTCTTGTCCATCTGCTAATTTAGGGCCAAAGGTAATGCCTTCTAAGTTATCAAGTCGAGGTAAATTAGCCTGATTCAAGTTCAGCAATAAGCGTTTATGCATCGGTTTAAACTGACCGGCGACCAGTTTATTGCGCCCTTTCACATTCGTCGCGCCCTTCATGTCCGTTTGATAGATACGAATGTAATCATGATAATGACCCTTCTTATCCTGAATACCTGCGCGTTCTAATACCAATAAATGCTGATTATCCACCGCTAAAATTTCTGATACGCCATTATCTGCGTGCTTACCGGCATCTGGCGCGGCGGGCAATGAGTCGACCGGATAAACATACTCACCCAGTACGGTATTATTTTTGCCGTAACGTAGAACTCGTGAAAAAGCCCCCTTATTAAGCGAAGGTACTGGACCATCTTGTATTAAAGGCGCTTCCATCGCGACAAAATACGCCTTCTTATCTGGGGTATAACTGCTACCTTCAAACGCTAAATTATCATAAAAGCCACGAGCCTTATTTTTAGGGTCGAACTTAAACGCCACCGGTACTGGCAGTTCGTCTAAGTAATGACCATCTATATCTGCATCTCGAATAAAAGGACTAAAACCTAAAGAACGATCGCCTTCGCTGGTATAACGGATTCCCTTAGTATAAGGGTTAAAGCGTATGGACTCGAAATCTGGCACAACACCTTTATGATCACTAAGATAAGCGACTTTACTTGGGTAAAGGCTACCGTTCGGCTGTAAGAGCGGAATCATTTTTGTTAGCGTCATAGCGCCGACGTTATTGGCCGTGATGGTCATTTTTCCAAGGTAAGCACGATCGGGACCTTTATCAGACCTATCGTCACTGATCATTAACCATTGTTTATTTTTTGCATCGTAATCAATTCCAGATAATCCCCCAACAGTCACACCATCGACAGTGGCATCATTAGGAATGATGTACTCACCAATATAATCTAGCTTACTAATAGGATAATGCTCTTCCTTAGCAGCAGAAGCATCTATAGATACAACCAAACACCCAATAGCGAGCATTGAAAAATAGGACCTTCTCATTTTATTTCCTTCAAAATTTCAGATTATCAAGATAATTTGGAAAATAGGATAGGACTCATCGAGGGTCAAGAATATTTACAAAGTCTTAAATTCAGATAATAAGTGCGACACTGCTAATCAGGTGTAGAAGAAGCCAACTGCTGAAGTTGGTATGATTCTTCTTACCACAGAACAAAGCA
>NZ_JBITUJ010000008.1:0-196974 GCF_044542435.1 Marinomonas sp. NPDC078689
ATCAACTACCTTCCGGTAAACCGAACGGCGATGATCTTCTGAAGACTCCAGCGAGCGCCCACACAAATTATCTGATTATCTATTTTAAAGAGCGTCTGACATGTCGGTCGACTTACTTAGCAAGCTAAGTGGCAAACTCTTGTTTGCGTCGTTGTCCGTGTCAGTGGGTGCGTATAATACATTCTGAAAAAATTAGCGCAAGCACTTTTTAACACTTTCTTAAATTAATTAAAAAGGCGCCGAAGCGCCTTTGTATCAAACAACCCATTTGTCACCTTACAGAACGAACAGGTGATGCTTCTTCTTACCTAATTTCACTAGGAAGTACTTGTTGTAGTAACCGTCTTCAGCAGCAAAAATACTAGCCGCGTCCATATTGTTATCTAAGCCCTGGGCCTTGCCATTTACCACAACAGAATTACGTTGCAATGCGTCCTTTACCTGTTTACCACTTGCCGCCAATCCCGCATCAGCCAATAAAGAGGTTAATGGCGTGGCAGCTAGGTCAATACCTTGCAATGAACTGCTCGGTAAACCATCTAACTGAATTTGCTCTAGGTCTTGCTCACTTAGATCATCTGCTTGGCCACTAAACAAGGCTTTTGTAATACGCTCTGCCGCTTGCAACCCTTCTTCACCATGAACCAATTTAGTCGCTTCACGAGCCAAAATAGACTGAGCTTCAGGCTTGCTGGTACTTTCTTGGTCTGCTTTTTCAATCGCATCAATTTCTTCAAGACTTAAGAAAGTGAAAAATTTCAAAAATTTATAAACATCAGCGTCAGCCGTATTCATCCAGAATTGATAAAAAGCATATTGACTGGTTTTAGCAGGGTCTAACCAAACCGCACCAGACTCTGTTTTTCCGAATTTCGTGCCATCCGATTTTGTTACCAGGGGAACGGTTAAACCAAAGGCTTGAGACTGGTTTTGACGACGAGATAAATCAATACCTCCGACTATATTACCCCACTGATCACTGCCCCCCACTTGGATGGTGCAATCATAAGTGCGGTTAAGCTCAGCGAAGTCCATACCTTGTAATAAAGCATATGAGAATTCAGTGAATGAAATACCAGCACCTTCTCTATTAAGACGCTGTTGTACCGACTCTTTATTGATCATGGCATTAACAGAAAAATGTTTGCCAATGTCTCGCAAGAAATCCAACATGCTCATTTCGCCTGCCCAGTCGAGGTTATTAACAACCTTCGCAGGGTTTGGCACATCATCAAATTTTACAAATTGACTTACTTGGCCACGAATCTTCTCTGCCCAATCGGCGACAACATCAGAAGTATTCAACTGGCGCTCTGCTGCTTTAAAGCTTGGATCACCAATCAACCCGGTTGCACCACCAACCAAGGCAATCGGATTGTGGCCAGCATCTTGAAAGCGCTTCAAAACAAGCAACGGAACAAGATGACCTAGATGTAGGCTATCCGCGGTTGGATCAAAACCACAATAAAGCGTACGACTGCCACTAGCCAGATGAGATTTAAGCTCTTCTTCTGCCGTCATTTGGGCGATAAGCCCACGAGCTTGCAAGTCGTTTAAAAGGTCGTTACTGCTTACGGTCATTTGTTAGATCCATTTCCTGAAAGTTAGTTTTATTAAAGCATTCAATTATAAAAGTAATGTTGGTACGATTATAAGGCTTTAATAAAGAATTTTGGGTACTCATTTTGGCTAAACTTATACCAGCGAAGCATCTTTTACTGATCGGCATTGTCTGCGCCTTTCTTGCAATTGTATTTTTTGCTTTTCCAACAGGCGCATCAAAAGACACACAAAACATTTCTTTAACCATAACGCCGCAAGTTATTAAAGAATCTGAGCTGTCATTATTTGAAAGTGGATCCTCCTCATTAAATAACGTTAAGACTCAAGTGATTAGCAATCAAGCCACTCATAATAGCCTGCCTTATCTTATTGATAAAGGAGGAGAAAATGAGCAATCAAATAATTCAAACGCAAAACCGTCAACCTCCTCTCTCACTGCCAATCCTAGACCCAAGTTCACTATTGAAAAGCACTCAGTACAAATAAAAGAAGGCGACTCATTGTCCAAGGTATTGTCCAGTTACCAGGTATCTGCGAACGATATTTACAAAGTCTCCAGCGCTGACAAGAAGCAAAAAAGCTTATTGCGCATGAGACCCGGACAACACCTGGAATTTGCAATTGAACAGCCATCTGGTTCACTCAAACACATTAAGCTGGTGCTAAATCGACTACAAAGCATCGATTTCGAACGTAAAAATGATCAGTTCGAACGCGGTGAAACCAACAGAACCCCAGACATATCTCAAACCTACAAAGAAGCGGTTATTAATAACTCATTATTCGTAGACGGAATGAACGCGAACATCGACCAACCGCTACTCATTGAGCTGGCGAATATTTTTGGCTGGGACATTGATTTTGCCCTCGACATTCGAAAAGGCGATCGTTTTAGCCTGCTATATGAAGAGAAGTTTTTAGACGGCGAAAAAATTGCTAATGGCAACATTCTGGCCGCGCAGTTCATCAATAACGGACGCACCTTTCAAGCCATTCGCTATGAGACAAATAAAGGGGCAAGCTATTACACCCCCGACGGGTTAGCGATGCGCAAAGCCTTTATCCGAACGCCCGTTGACTTCACTCGAATTTCATCCAAGTTCAATCCAAACCGACTGCACCCGATCTTCAAGACCAGCCGCCCTCACCGCGGGGTAGATTATGCTGCCGCCAGTGGCACCCCAGTCAAGGCAGCTGGAGACGGAAAAGTGTCTTTTGCAGGCAAGCAAAAAGGCTATGGCAATGTCGTCATCATCAATCATGGAAAAGGTTACCAGACACTGTACGCTCATCTACGAGGCTTTGCCCGTGGCATGCGCAAAGGTAAAAAAGTAAAGCAAGGGAACATCATCGCTTATGTCGGCCAAACAGGCTGGGCAACAGGGCCACATCTACATTACGAATTCAGGGTGAATGGTGTCCACAAAAACCCAGTGACCGTAAAACTGCCTAATGACGATCCTATGCCTAAAGCAGATTTAAAGAAATATTTACCGTACGCACAAGGTGTGGTTGCCGCTCTAACCAACTCCAATTCTGCCGAGTTTTCACAAAGGTTGGCACTGCTTAAAGACTGAGCATATCTAAAGAAAAGACATTGCCCGTTAAAAACAACAGGCATAAAAAAAGCAGCCATCCGGCTGCTTTTTTAGATAAACAGAACAACTAGTATTAGATAGCGCCGTTTACGAATTCAACCAATTGAGACTTAGAAACAGCGCCTACTTTAGTAGCAACCACTTCACCGCCCTTCACAACCAATAAAGTTGGAATACCACGAACATTGTACTTAGGTGCTGTTTCAGTGTTTTCGTCAACGTTCAACTTAACCACTTTCACTCTGCCTGCAAATTCAGCAGCAACATCTTCCAACACTGGCGCAATCATTTTACAAGGACCACACCAAGGAGCCCAGAAATCAACAATAACAGGCACATCAGAATTCAGTACTTCTTCTGAAAATTGAGCGTCGGTAATGTGAACAGTATTATCACCCATAAAATTTTCCTTAAAATCAGTTTTAACTAATGAATGAGCCTAGTGTAACACTAAACTATTTGGGTAAAAATGAGTTCCACCTACTAAGGTAATAGAAAAACACTATGGAAGCAGTAAACGGACCGCTTCCGGCAACTCCAATATAGAATGCACCTCTATATCAGAGCGCAAAGACCACTGATCGTCCCAGCGTCGAGCCCCATGTCGGTTAAACCAAATACTTTTGATTCCCGCTCTAGCCGCTCCTGCAACATCATCAATAGGATGGTCACCGATATGCACAATACGCTCTACTGAAACGCCAGCTTTGTCTGCAGCCAGTTCAAACAACTTGCTGTCTGGCTTGGCAACGCCCACTTGATCGGCACGAATCGCAAAATCAAAATAATGCCCAATACCAACATAAGGATGAAATACATCGGCATTGCCGTTAGTAATCGCGATCAATGAGTAATCAGACTGGAGACCTTCTAACACTTCTTTTACGTGCGGGTATAAATCGACTTTTTGGCGCCACTCAGAAAAATACGATAGAGCAGCTTGCGCCACAGAATCTGCCTCTTCCGTTGGCAAACCAAATTGCTTTAATGCCGTCTTATAAACTTCATAGCGAGCCGCTGAAATATTCGCCAGCAAAGAAGGTTGCTCGACAATTAACGCTTTGCGTATTTCTTGTCGCACCGCAAAAGGGTAGCGCGCATCAAAGCCAGGAAAACGCTCCTCAAACCAAGACTCCATTGCATACTCTGCTCTCACAATAACAGGATCGACATCCCACAATGTGTTATCCAGATCAAACGCGACGACTTTTTTCATGAGGAAAGCCTTTGAATTAAGACATTTAATAACTCGGCTATGTGCTCTAGAAACAAGTTTTCTTTCTTTTTAGCAAAGGTATTTTTGGACGAGGCTCCAAGCACCAAAACGCCAATCGCGTGCTTTTTCCCCTTATCAATAGACATAATCGGCATTACAGCATGAGACTGGATGTCAGAAGCGTCTTCTTGAAATAAATAGGCAAGCTCTTTTTTAGACAAGCCCCCACAAGCGGACTGCTTCATTTTTGGGATAGTCGCAAGGTGAGTAACAACCTCTTCAGCAGAGCAACAACGAATCGCGGAATCTTGAGCATCGCCAAACAACACAAATGCATGCCGAGACGCCGCAAAGTCATCTCGTACCATGTCATCGATGACGACCGCAAACTCATCCAATGTGTGGCATTCTAGTCCAGCCAAAATGAAACGACGTGTCTTCTGCATGATGGCTTCATTTTCACGAGCCACATCAATCAGGCGATCAAATTCACGACGATAATCCGACGTGGATTTTCTTAATAAATCGACCTGATATTCAAGCAAAGAAACAACACGCCCATGAACGGGGTGCGGAAGCGTTAAGCTTTCCAACAACTCGGGATTCTTAACAAAAAAATCCGGTTTATCTGATAGATACTGAATAACTTCCGCTTCGTTCATAACACCTCTATAGGTAGATCTGTCCTTCAAAGACTTTTTCTGCAGGACCTGTCATAAGAATAGGGTGGCCTTCACCTTGCCATTCAATATGTAAGTCTCCACCGCGTAAATGCGCGGTCACTTTAGGCCCTAACCAACCTTGCTTAATACCTGCAACGACCGCGGCGCAAGCACCTGTGCCACACGCTTGTGTTTCACCAGCACCACGCTCATAAACACGAAGATTAATTTCCTCTTTATTTAGCACCTGCATAAAGCCAACATTGACCTTCTGTGGGAAACGTTCATGACACTCTATCAGGGCACCAACTGTTGAGACTTCTTCGTCACGCAAAGCGTCAACACGTAAAACCGCGTGCGGGTTGCCAACCGATACCGGCGTGATCTCATAATCTTGGCCACCAGCATCAAGCGTATACAATGACTCAGAGGACTCTGCGATAAAGGGCAATGTCTTAGGCTCGAAGCTTGGCATTCCCATGTCGACCGTTACTAAGCCACCATCAACAACACGAAGCTGGATTTGGCCACCTTTCGTTTCCACGTTGATAATGTGCTTATTGGTTAACTCTCGGTCCAATACAAATTTAGCAAAGCAGCGCGCACCGTTACCACAGTGCTCAACTTCAGAGCCGTCCGCATTGTAAATACGGTAGCGAAAATCCATGTCTGGATTTGTCGGCGGCTCAACCATCAATAATTGATCAAAGCCGATACCAAAGTTGCGATCACTTAAACGCTGAATTTGTTTTTGATTAAAAAACACTTTGCGTGACACCGCATCGACAACAATAAAATCGTTACCCAAACCGTGCATTTTAGTAAATTTCAATAACACAATAGACTCCTTAGTCGGGCAATACTTGCTCGCCGGCTAATTGATGCTCTATTGTTTCACGAGCGCGTATAAGATACGTTTTATCACCATCCACCATGACTTCAGCCGCTCTATTTCGGCTATTGTAGTTAGAAGACATAGTAAAGCCGTAAGCGCCCGCGGAACGAACTGCCAATAAATCCCCTGCCTGAATGTCTAATTCGCGATCTTTACCCAGGAAATCTCCTGTTTCACAAATAGGCCCCACCAAGTCATAACTGCGGCTACCTTCTGGCGTTGGCGCCAATGACACTGGCACAATATCCATCCAAGCACTGTACAAAGACGGGCGAATCAAATCGTTCATGGCACCGTCAATGATGGCAAAGTTTTTGTGTGCCGTGCACTTTAGAAACTCAACTTGAGTTACTAATAGGCCAGCATTAGCGGCAATTGAGCGGCCAGGTTCAAATGCCAGCGTCACATTGCGACCTTTCACTTTTTCCAACACAAGTTGAGCGTATTCAGCAGGTTCTGGCGGCACTTCATCACGGTAACGAACCCCTAAACCACCTCCTAAATCAAGGTGCTTGATTTCGATGCCAACAGCAGAAAGCTCGTCTACCAAACCAATCAAACGATCGAAGGTATCTAGGAAAGGTTTTAGCTCTGTCAATTGAGAGCCGATATGGCAATCCACACCCATCACATTTAGATTTGGCAGCTTGTGCGCTATTTGGTAAATGCGAACGGCGTCTTTGATATCAATGCCAAACTTGTTTTCTTTCAAGCCTGTCGAAATATACGGGTGTGTTTTTGCGTCCACGTCTGGGTTTACACGTAACGACACAGGGGCAATTTTCCCCATCTCGCCAGCCACTTGATCAAGTCGGTACAATTCCGCTTCAGATTCTACATTGAAGCAATGTATTCCCACTTCAAGCGCTCTACGCATCTCTACCGCTTGCTTGCCTAACCCTGAAAACATTACTTTGGCAGGGTCGCCGCCCGCTTTCAGTACGCGCTCCAATTCACCAACGGAAACAATATCGAAGCCAGACCCTAAGCGCGCAAGCACATTCAAAATTGCAATGTTTGAACAGGCTTTTACGGCATAACAAATTAATGTTGGGTGAGAAGCAAAGGCATCAGCATACGCTGAGTAATGACGCTCTAACGTCGCTCGCGAGTAAACATAACAAGGCGTGCCATATTCTTGCGCTAGGTCTGTTAAAGCAACGTTCTCTGCCTGCAAAACCTGATTTTTATAGTTAAAAAAGTCCAAAAGGGGATCCTCAGTTAGCAGACGATTCTTGTTGTGGTGCAGCCTTATCAGTTGGCAAGTAAAGAGGACCTTTGTTGCCACAGGCCGTTAGGAACACAACCAAAATAAGTACTGAAAACCATTTAAACATCGTCTTAATCTCTTCAATTTTTGATGCTTACAGTATACTTGTAGGCTAGGTGTTTCCCAACCCTAGAGCGGCATTTAAAATAATATTCTTTACCAATAAAAGAATCCCTCCCACCTTGAATTTTCGATAATCACATCAAGGTAGATAGGTAATGATTTAAATAAACCTCATTATTTAAAGGGTCAGCGAACTTACGCTTTGATTATGAAAAGCAAACCATACATACCACCGTGGGTGATCGCACTCGTCAGCGCCCTTGCCCTTCATATCATTATCATCACTTTGCTCAACATTTACGGAGGGTTCACCCTCTGGCAAGCCAAAGAAACGCCTGCTCAGCCGCCACTTGAAGTGACATTTGTCCACAAACCAAACCAGACAAGTGATGAGACAACACAAAAAGACACCTCTGTGAGAGATGAAACCGCCAAGGAGACAGCGCCTACCGTCCCTACCACTTCTTCAAACCCTAACGCGACTGACAAGGTGACAGGCGAAAACCCGGCCCCGAATCGACCGCACATTAATAGCGAAGGAAATATCACCGCTCAAGTCGCCCCGTCAGCGGACGATATCAAAACAGATCAAGACGCAGACACAGAAAAAACAGGCGACATATCGACCAAATCCTCATTACTGGATCTGTCTCATTTTTCCTTGTCCCCTGCGGCAGACTCTAACGCGACCAGAGAAATTTTTTCTGCAGAATTGCAAAAGAAAATCGCCGCTTCTAAGCAAGCTCAAAAAGACTATTTGAAAGGCACCAAGCGAGAAATAAGCTACCCAATAACAGAAGACGCTGATGGCACCCGCTATGTAAACATCAAAGGGGTTTGCTGGAGAATGCCGAAAGATCCGAGCAAAGACAGCTGGGCAATCGTATTTGATGGCTGCGGACTCAAAGATAAATCCTTCCATTTTGAGCTCAATATTAGCCCAAGTATGCTCACCAATGAATTGCTCGGACCAGAGTCTCCTTTTACCTTAGAGAAATAAAAAAAACGGCGCATTCAATGCGCCGTTTTTATTGGGTTTATCTACTCTATCGCTTAACGCGCTGCTAACTCTTGCTTTGCTCGAGCGACCGCTTTAAGAACTTGCGCTGGCGCAGTACCACCAATGTGATCACGCGCAGCAACGGAGCCTTCTAGGGTCAACACATCAAATACGTCCGCTTTAATCATGTCGCCGAATGACTGCAACTCTTCAAGCGTCATTTCTGATAAGTCCTTACCTTCTTTAACGCCATACCCCACTGCTTTACCAACAACTTCATGGGCATCACGAAACGCCACGCCTTGGCGAACCAAATAATCGGCCAAGTCTGTTGCGGTAGAAAAGCCACGACGAGCAGCTTCATACATGTGCTCTTTACGAGATTCGATCGCTGGAATCATGTCTGCAAAGGCACGCAACGAACCTTTTAAAGTATCGACCGTATCAAATAAGGGCTCTTTGTCTTCTTGGTTGTCTTTGTTGTATGCCAGACATTGAGACTTCATTAGGGTTAACAACCCCATTAGGTGCCCATAAACACGACCCGTTTTACCGCGAACTAGTTCAGGTACATCTGGGTTTTTCTTTTGCGGCATAATCGACGAACCTGTACAAAAACGATCAGGTAAGTAGATGAAGTTAAATTGCGCAGACGCCCACATCACCATTTCTTCAGCCCAGCGAGACATGTGCATCATGATAATAGAGGCAGCAGAAGTAAATTCGATGGCAAAATCACGATCACTAACAGAGTCTAAAGAGTTGTAAGTTGGACGTTCAAAGCCCAGCAATTCTGCCGTCATGTTACGATCGATTGGGTACGTGGTACCAGCAAGTGCCGCAGCACCCAATGGCAGAATATTAATACGCTTACGGCAATCAACTAAACGCTCGTAATCACGTTGCATCATTTCATACCACGCCATTAGGTGGTGACCAAACGTAACTGGCTGAGCCGTTTGCAAGTGCGTAAAGCCAGGCATAATAGTCGCCGCTTCTTTTTCAGCAAGACTCAAAATGCCTTGCTGCAGGCGAGTGACTTCTTCTAGCAAGAAATCCACTTCATCGCGCATGTAAAGACGAATGTCTGTCGCCACTTGATCATTTCGAGAACGACCGGTATGAAGTTTTTTGCCGGTAATGCCAATTTTTTGAGTCAAACGCGCTTCGATGTTCATATGAACGTCTTCTAGCTCGATCGACCATTGAAACTCACCACGTGCGATTTCTTCTTCTATCTCGGTCAAACCTTGAATAATCTGATCACGCTCATCGTCTGTCAAAACCCCTACGCTTGCGAGCATGGTGCCGTGCGCAATAGAGCCTTGGATGTCTTGTTTCGCCATTCGTTGATCAAACTCAACAGACGCTGTAAAACGAGCAACAAAAGCATCTACAGGTTCGGAAAAGCGACCACCCCATTGCTGGTTCGTGGTTTTAGTAGTATCAGTCATTCAATCAGTTCCCACACAAATTCAAACAGCTGCCAAGAGTACCTTAAGCGCCGCCACTTATAAAGCGTGGAAGGATGACGACCCACCGCTTAACGAGTATGATTAAGGCCATAAATCTCAACGAAGAATGCTTTTTCTTCCGACGCCTTACTAGGAGATAATGTGAAAGATAAAATCGTGATCGCTACCCGCGAAAGCCAACTCGCTTTATGGCAAGCCAATACGGTAAAAGCTCAATTAGAATCGCTCTACCCAAACCTCAAAGTCGAATTGCTTGGCATGACAACCAAAGGCGATCAAATTTTAGATTCACCGCTCTCAAAAATTGGTGGCAAAGGACTCTTCGTTAAAGAGTTAGAAACGGCGTTATTGGATGGCCGTGCGGACATTGCTGTGCACTCCATGAAAGACGTGCCTATGGCTTTTCCAGATGGCTTAGGTCTTGCTGTTATTTGTGAACGCGAAGACCCAACCGATGCTTTTGTCTCCAACCACTTTGCCTCTGCAGCAGACTTGCCTGCTGGCAGTGTTGTCGGTACCTCCAGCTTACGACGCTCTTGCCAACTGCGTATGCACAGACCAGACATAGTCGTAAAAGACCTTAGAGGCAATGTAAACACTCGCCTAAGAAAACTAGACGCAGGCGAATACGATGCCATTATTTTGGCCACGGCAGGGCTAATACGCCTAGAGATGCAAGACCGCATCCAGCAAAGAATTCCCGACACAGTCAGCTTGCCAGCCGGTGGCCAAGGCGCTATGGGTATTGAATGTCGCTCTGACGACCAGGACACAGTGGCGTTACTCGCACCATTGCAACATGAAGAAACCGCCATTCGAGTGACGGCTGAACGCGCCATTAACGAACGTTTAAATGGCGGATGCCAAGCCCCAATCGCTTGTTTTGCAACGCTCAATGACGATCAGTTATTTGTCCGTGGCTTGGTTGGCAGCCCTGATGGAAAAACCATGATCACCAGTGAGATCACAGGACACAAACACGACGCTAAATCATTAGGCGTTCAACTCGCTGACGACTTGTTACAACAAGGCGCTGATCGCATTCTTGCTTCTATTTATCAATAACAACCCACACGCGATGAAAGGCAAATAACACCGGTGAGTAAATTAAACATACTAATCACTCGGCCTGAGCCAGAAAACACCCTCAGTTGTGAACGCGCAACTGAACAAGGATTTCATGGCGTGTCTCTGCCTATGCTAGAGATTGTTCCGATAAGTGAAGCAAATAAAGTGGCGGCCATTCGCTCACAAATTTTTAACATTGATGAATTTCAGTATGTTATTTTTGTCAGTAAAAATGCAGCAAGAGCCGCCGCACAATGGCTGGATGACTGCTGGCCTATGTTACCCGTGAATACTCATTGGATAGGCATAGGAAAAGGCACAACAGAAACATTGCGAGCTGAAAACATTCCCGCGATAACCAATCCAGGGCACACTACGGAAGCGCTATTAGAATGGCTTAAACCGGTAAAAATGCGCCATCAGAAAGTACTCATAGTAAGAGGGGAAGGCGGACGACCAGAACTCGGAGAACAACTAGAGAAAAGAGGCGCTCACGTACAGTACCTTTCTCTCTATGAAAGAAAAAAGCCTGTTTACCACGCCCAAACTTTCGCCTTATTACCCGATATTCATTTAATATGGGCAACCAGTGGTGAAAGCTTGATAAACCTTAACAGCTACATTGAGCAATTCAAACCCAGCTTTAAATCACTATTACTTCTAACGCCAAGCGAACGAGTGAACGCTTTGGCGAAGACCATGGGCTGGCATAATGCTATTTGCGCAAACGGTGCAGATGACGCTAGTCTAATAACGGCGACGGAACTTCACACAGGACAACAGAATGATAGAGACTAATAAGCACACTTCAGAACACGATGTAGCTAATAGCGAAGATTCTCCAACAATGACAACGGAACCGTCAAACAATCACAACACCCAAAATCAAGCGCCCGTCACTATGCATCGAACGCTAATAGCCGCCTCTCTGGTCATTTCTATTATTGCATTAGGGACAAGCGGATGGCTGTTTTACCAGAGCCAACAAAGCAACACTCAAGCTCAGCTTGCGCTTTTAAAAAGCCAGCAAGACAAGGTAAATACAGAGTTTAAGGCTCGCAATCAAACACACAGCCAACTCGTACAATTATCCGACCAAGTCACCCAAGCAGAGCAAAACACTCGCGAACAAGCCGCCTCATTGCAAGCACAACAAACCAAGCAGCAAACGCAACTGCAGGCACTTGAGAACCGCGTACGTAAAATAAACAGCGCGAATAAAGAGGACTGGAAACTGGCTGAAGCGGAATACCTAGTACGTCTAGCCAACCAAAGAGTCCTACTAGAGGCCGACCTTACAGGGGCAGAAACACTGC
Organism: Marinomonas sp. NPDC078689; assembly: GCF_044542435.1. Classification (NCBI taxonomy): domain Bacteria; kingdom Pseudomonadati; phylum Pseudomonadota; class Gammaproteobacteria; order Oceanospirillales; family Oceanospirillaceae; genus Marinomonas; species Marinomonas sp. NPDC078689. The sequence continues at coordinate 12,127 of NZ_JBITUJ010000008.1, forward strand.
TTTCCAATGCCGATGATATTCTTTCTGCACTTGAAGACCCTCTCTTTTTTAACGCACGTAAAGCCATTGCAAAAGACATTCAAGCGCTAAAATCCACCAGCCATTTTGACGTTGAAGGCCGCTACCTACAATTGGGCGCCTTGTACGATCAAGTTGGCCAATTGCCACAAAGAGAACCTTCTAAAAAATGGCAAGAAAGCACACAAGAAGCCCCGCAAGGCAAACTGGATCAAGCCTCTTCAAAAGTCACTAGCACACTGGCAAGCTTATGGGACTCCATCAAGTCACTGGTTGTTATTAACTACAACCACAAACCCATTAAAACCTTACTGCCACCAGCCGAGTATCAAGAGTTAGTCACAGGCTTACAGTTACAAATTGACGTCGCGCAAGTGGCTTTAGTAAAAGGCGAATCGTCAATTTATCAAAAAGCCTTGTCTCGAGTCGCAGACGCCATTACCGCACACTTTGATACACGCTCTCAAAACGTCATTGCATTTATGACCAGCCTGACCTCATTGCAGCAAGTTAACCCAGCGCCTGAGCTACCACAGCCAAGAGCCTCACTGAATGCCATGAAGGAAATGATGAAAGAGTGGAATGCTCGTCCGACATCGGAACATCAAGAAGAGCAAGTTCAACCCAGTGAATCGAGCGAGGCTGCTGCGCCTTCTAATGAAACAGAACAAAACAGCACTGAAAGTCCAGTGCAAGGAGCAGGAGCATGAGAAAACTCCTCTTCGTACTGGTGATCATGATGGCCATTGGCGGCGTATTAGGTCTATTGATGCGCCAAGACAGCGGCTATGTCCTGATCGCCTATAATGGTGTGACACTCGAAACAAGCCTATGGGTTTTGGTTGTCGCCATTATCATCACCCTCTTTGTGCTTAGCTGGGTTAAGCGTATTCTCTTTGTATTATTACGCCCTAGCAATTCACTGTCTAAACTCACCGATAGCCTTGCCACAAAACGCGCCACCAAAAACACCATTCGAGGCATGCTCGAACTGGTGGGCGGAAACTGGCGAAAAGCCGAAAAACTGCTCACAAACAGCGCGAACAACGTGTCTTATCCATTAATTAACTACATTGGTGCCGCTTACGCGGCCAGTGAGCAAGACGAACATGAGCGCTCTAAAACACTGCTAAGAACCGCTCATCAGTCAACGCCTGAAGCCGAATTTGCCATTGGCTTTGCGCAAAGCCAAATACAAATGAGACAAGGTCACTACGAAGGCGCACTCGCCTCCTTGCTTCGTTTGCAAAAGCTCAAGCCGAAACACCGACAGATTCTTAAAATGCTGGTTTCGGTTTACACCAAATTAAAAGATTGGGACGCCTTGTTCGAGCTAACTCCAACACTTAAGAAAGAAGGGATTTTTGATAACGACAACATGCTCGAAATCGAACGTAATGCCTTTTGGGCTCTGTTAAACAAAATCAATTTCCGCAATAAGTTAGGGGAAAGCAACAAAGACTTGGTTGCAGACGTAGAAGCACTCTGGAACAAATTGGACACTTTATCTCAAGACGATCACATGCGTCAGCTTTACGCCCAAACGCTCATTAGTTTTAATGACGAAGAGAAAGCGGAGCATTTCATTCGCCACAGCCTAAACAACAAGTGGTCAGAGGCGTTGATTTATGAATACGGCAATCTACGCGAATTGGCGCCTAAGAAACTGTTAGCCAATTGTGAAGGCTGGCTGAAAAAAGAGCCCCACAGCGCTAACCTATTACTGGTGTGTGGCCGCTTGAGTCAGTCCCTTCGCCTTTGGGGAAAAGCCAAAGACTATTACGAACACGCTTTCTCCTTGGACAGCCAAAGTGAAGCCCTTGCTGAACTTAGTCGTTTACTCAAAGCCATGGGCGACATAAAAGCCAGCCAAGACATTATGATGGTTAGCCTTAACCAAGCCAGCGATAGACTAAAAGCACTGCCCTTACCACAAGAGCACTAACGCGTTCATTCAATAACGTTCACTCAATAAAAAGGCCGTTTACTCTCCCAAGTAAACGGCCTTTTTTGTCTTTAAACGCTATTTAAAACGCACCACAAGTTCATGCAATTCTAGCGAGACAACTTGCAGCTCTCGGATGCTGTCACTGGACATGATTGCACCACTCACCAAAGCGCCATATTGGCGTGTGATGAATGCCAGCCAATCAAAAAAAGAAACACTATAGTTTTTTGTTTAACCAGCGGGTAATCACCGGTAAAAGGGAGGTTGGCAATTGCAACGCGCCTGCCAAGGGAAGGAATGCTGGCCCTAATAGCGCGCCAGCAATACTGTAAGTTAACAAGACATTTCGGTTGCCTGATGTTATCGCTGCTGTTAAGGCGATTTCTTTTCCTGATCGCCAATAGACCAGCAAAGACACACTAAAGAACAGGGCGCATAAGCCCATCGCGACCAGTAAATAGTTTAGCGCTGCCATTGGGTCCTGATCAAACAGCACTCTAAAGCTTCCGATCAAACCAAAAGGAAAAGCAAACACCAACAAAATCGTATAAGGAGAGATTTTCACCAACATTCGGTCAAGCGCTTCTCGTGGCGCAATCGCATGCACCAGAAACGAAAAGGCCATCGGACCAAAGACAAAAATAATTAATCGTAAAAAATACGCCACTAGATCAAGGTGAACACTATCGCCTTGGTAAATCAGCAAGGTCACAAAAATCACCAATGGCAGCAATAAGGTTGTTGCAATGGTCATCGCCATGGCTTCTACACTGTCAAACCCTAGCGCTCTTACAATCGCTGGCGTCGCAAACAGCGACCCCGTTGCAGCCACAGCCACCATGGCCAATTGCAATGAGGCATTTGCCGAGAACAACCAGCCGATAAGACCAATAAAAAGCATGTAAAAGATCGCATGTAAGCTGGAATACAACCAAATTTTTCTATTTCGGAGCCTAATGATTAACTCCGCTTGTTTAATACCAAGCAAGGTCAGCGTCATCAGGAAAAACAACACTAAGGGAAGAAAAGGAAACACACTAAGTGATAATGAAGGGAACACAAAACCTAAAATGGCCGCCAAAAACATACACAACAACGAGTGGCGAATAAGAAAAGCGAACATGTAAAAGACATCCTTGGCAGACAAGCGCTAAACAAAGCTTGTCACATGATTATTTTTTATTATGGGAGTAAATCTTATTTTCTTCGGGCAATTCTGCGATTTCAATCGGCCACTGTGCTCGGGCACGATCAAAAGCCTCCCTCAATTCAACAAGTTCACTGTTACAAACAGCTTCCTCTGAAGGGACGTTTATCACTCGCTTAATGTTCGGAAAAGGTATCAGATTATCATTCATAACCTATCTCTATTGCAGCATCCTCTAGATATCTATCGACACTCTATGGATAATCTTTAACAAACGCAACAATTGAGCCGATGGAAGCCTTATGAAATTCTTAATATCACCAGCAAAAACACTGGATACAACGTCCACGCCGAGCGTAAATGAATTTAGTCAACCGCGCTTCTTAGAACAGTCTCAACAACTGATTGACACGATAAAGCCGTACACACCTGCGCAAATTGCATCACTAATGAAACTCAGCGACAAGTTAGCCACACTCAATGTGGAGCGTTATCACGCCTGGGAAAAATCACACTCAACACACAATAGTCGCCCTGCGATCTACACCTTCATGGGCGATGTATATACGGGTCTCGACGCTTATTCTTTAAGCGCTGACAATATCGCCTATGCACAAGGGCATTTAAGAATTTTGAGTGGCTTATATGGCCTGCTAAAACCCCTAGATCTAATGCAAGCCTACCGCTTAGAAATGGGAACCAGACTGGAAAATGCAAACGGCAGCAACTTGTATCAGTTTTGGGGAGACACCATTGTGGATTCTCTAAACAGTGAATTAAGTGAAGGCGAACTGTTGGTTAACCTAGCGTCAAATGAATACTTTAAGGCCGTAAATACCAAGCGCCTCAAGAGCACATTGATTAGCCCAAATTTCCTAGATGAAAAAAACGGTCAATTCAAAGTGATTAGTTTTTATGCTAAAAAAGCGCGTGGCTTAATGTCTCGCTACCTGATTGAGAATCGCTGCGAAACCTTAGAAGAGCTAAAACGCTTTGATTTGGCGGGCTATCGCTATGATGCTGAGCGCTCAACCAAAAATGAACCTATTTTTGTTCGTCCCGAAAGCGCACAGCCGCAAAAATAACACCTTCAGGTTGCGTGATGCTCTTTGCATCACGCATTTTATTCCTCGCTAACTTACCCCTTTACAGGCTTACGACCTTGAGTAACACGGTCATTAACGCCCAAATCTTGGTGGGTTTTCACGTCCGTATAACCTTGTGCTAAAAACGCAGAACGCACCGCAGCACCTTGATCATAACCATGCTCAAAAACAAGGTAACCGGCTTCGCTTAAATAGCTCGGCGCACAAGCAATAATATGCAGAATATCCGCTAACCCTTGCTGCTCCGCAACCAAGGCACTCCTTGGCTCAAAGCGGACATCACCTTGTGCTAAATGCTCATCATCAGGGTCAATATAAGGCGGATTGGAGACGATCAAATTAAACTGATTAGAGGCGTCTAATTGATCAAACCAACTGCTCTGTATGAACTCAACATCCAGCTGATTTCGCTTTGCATTACGCCTAGCTAAAGTCACCGCCTCTTCATTAAAATCAATGCCTGTCACAGAGGATGAAGGACTTTCTGCCGCTAAAGCGAGCGCAATGGCGCCAGTGCCAGTCCCTAAGTCCAGCACACAATTGGCGGCCATTGGATCAATTAACGCCAAAGCCACCTCAACCAAACGCTCAGTGTCTGCACGGGGAATCAAGGTGCATTCCGCCACCTCCAGCTCCAGCGTCCAAAAAGCCTGATGGCGGATAATATAAGCGATCGGTTCACCTTGCTCACGCCTCTGGAGCAGCGCCTCAAACTCAGCAATCGATGAGTGCTCTAATATTTTATCCGGCCAGGTATAAAAATACGCCGTTGTTACTCCTAACACATGCGCCAACAAAAGCTGCGCATCCAACTGAGCCGTATCCGACACAAAAGTAAGGCGCTCGTAAGCGCCTTTTAGTAATTCGTCAATTCGCATATGCGATCATAACCCTATGATGTCAGCCATTTACACAAAATTAATTGTCTGAACTCAACGCTGCAAGTTGCTCTGCTTGGAACTCATTCACTAGAGGATTGATCAATACATCTAAATCCCCAGCAACAATTTCGTCCAGTTTGTATAAGGTCAAATTAATACGGTGGTCGGTTACACGGCCTTGCGGGTAATTATAAGTACGGATTCGCTCAGAACGATCACCACTACCCACCAATGATTTACGCGCTTCAGATTGCTCGCTAGCGGCTTTATCTTGCTCCGCTGCTAATAAGCGAGACGCAAGCAAAGACATCGCTTTCGCGCGGTTCTTATGCTGTGAACGCTCTTCCTGACACTCAACCACAACACCGGTTGGAATATGCGTCAAACGAATCGCAGAATCGGTTTTGTTTACGTGCTGACCACCCGCCCCAGAGGCACGGAAAGTATCGACTCGTAAATCGCTTTTGTTTATCGCAATATCCGCCACTTCGTCCATTTCTGGCATCACAGCGACAGTACAAGCCGAGGTATGAATACGGCCTTGAGATTCCGTTGCAGGAACACGTTGCACGCGGTGTGCACCCGATTCAAACTTAAGCTTAGAATAAGCACCTTCACCAACAATACGCGCAATGACTTCTTTGTAACCGCCATGTTCGCCATCGCTGGCACTGACAATTTCTACTTTCCAGCGTTGAGTTTCCGCGTAACGCGAATACATGCGGAACAAATCACCAGAGAAAATAGACGCTTCATCACCGCCGGTTCCGGCTCGAACTTCTAAGAACACGTTACGTGAATCGTTAGGGTCTTTAGGCAACAATAGCTTCTGCAAAACAAGCTGCAGCGCTTCTTGTTGCTGCTGACCTGCTTTCATTTCTTCCACACCCATCTCTTTAATATCCGGGTCGGAATCCGTCATCATCAACTCGGCTTCTTCGATATTTTCAACAACTTGCTGATATTCATTGAAGCACTTAACCACTGGCTCTAATTCTGCGTACTCTTTTGAGTAAGCACGAAATAAATCCTGATCCATGATGACCTCAGCTTCACTTAACTGTGCCGCTAATTCATCATAACGATCAGACAAACTCTCTAATTTAAACTTTATCGAATCTTTCATTTTTAATTATCTTTATCTTCATTAATGCCCAATACAGTTGCGGCAATGGTTAATCCGTGTTGATCCGCATCCGCACCCGCCTCTCTGAGATAACGAGTGGGAGCGTGGATCAATTTATTCATCAGCCCATGCGCGAGTTTATTGATCACTTGCTCAGGGGATTGGCCGGACTCTAAGCTTTTCATCGCTTTCGCCAACTCAATGTCTTTTATGTCTTCTGCAGAATGTCGGTAAGTGACTATTAGGTCAGACATTTTACGGGATTCTAGGGTGCGACGATAAGAGTCGACCCCTTCTTCAATAATTAACTCTGCGGCTTTGGCGGCATCTTGCCTTGCTCGCACATTTTCTTCAATCACTGAATGCAAATCGTCAACGGTATAAAGGTAAGCGTCTTTCACTTCCTCTACTTCTGGTTCAATATCCCTAGGCACCGCGATGTCGATTAGCAACATAGGATTATGGCGGCGCTTAGAGGTTGCACGCTCAACCATTCCTTTGCCTATGATAGGTAACTGGCTCGCTGTCGATGAAATAACAATGTCTGCCTGAGCAAGATAATCGCCGATATCACCCAGCATGATGGCTTCGGCGCCTAAATCATTGGCTAAGGTTTCTGCACGCATTAAGGTTCTGTTGGCCACTATGATTCGCTTAACACCTTGCTCTTTTAAATGACGAGCAACCAATTCTATGGTTTGCCCTGCGCCAATCAACAAGGCTGTATTTTGTCGAATATCGGCAAAAATGCGTTGCGCTAAGCTCACGGCGGCAAACGCAATCGAGACAGGGTTTTCACCAATCGCGGTGTCTGTGCGGACGCGCTTGGCGATCGAGAAGGTACGCTGAAACAAGGCGCGCAATTCAGGGCCTATGCACTCGCCTTCTTGAGAAACCGCATAAGCAGACTTAACCTGCCCTAAAATTTGCGGCTCACCTAAAATAAGAGAATCCAATCCTGACGCCACACGCATCACATGACGAACACTGTCATCATTAAAGTGCGTATAACAATATTGCTTAAGATCATCGAAATCCAATTGATGATAATGCCCTAACCAGCGGATAACGTCATCCACATCGCGACCATCTTCAATTGCGCAATATAACTCAGTCCGATTGCACGTAGAGACAATTACGGCTTCATTGGCTTTTTTCTCAGACACCAAAGAAGACAGAGCCTCCACCATTTTTTCTGGGGCAAAGGCTAAGCGCTCACGAATCGATACTGGGGCTGTTTTGTGGTTGACTCCCACGGTAATTAGCGACATTAAGAAACTCTTTTCAAGGATCGGTATCTCAAGACATGGGTAAGAGGAATAAGCATTCCAGTACAGCCCTTTACATAAAGAGGACACATTATACGAGGAATTAGCTTATTTTCGCACCCCATAGGATCAATAAAAGTAATAGGATTAGTTTATAGTTATGACTGACACAACCTATCTGCTAACGATATCATAAGGCTTATATGAATTTAGCATCGAGAAAGCACATGCCATCTTATTTGCACACCTTTGCCTATGCACACAAAAAATCGCCTACGATGAGATCGGCCGCCACACTTTTCCTTATTTTAAGCTCGGCTGCTTTATTTGGCTGCAGTTCAACACCTCAACCCGCAGACACCCCAACCCAACCACAAAAAACAGCACCAAACACAAGCGCAACAAAGAACCCAAACGATCAAATTGAGGCTCTCTTAGAAGCGGAGTTCACACTGCAAAGAGAGGGACCAAGCAAAGCGTTTCAGCCATTTTATCAGCTCGTTAAGAAAACACGTGATGAACATCTAGCTGAGCGACTTATGCAGATTTCAGCCGCCAGTCAGAGCAATATAAACATCGAAAAAAGCACTAACTTGCTTATTTCCATTGATCCTTTTAACGAACAAGCCTATGCACTGAAATTACAGATGCTGTTGCAATCTCATCGCCCTGACGAAGCGACCGCACTACTAAGCTCAATCATTGATAAGGGCGTTTCGGCTCATTTTTTACCTCTTTATATTGATAAAAACATTCGCAACACGGATTTGATCAATACCGTCACCCGCACTTTGGCGCAATTGCCAGACAGCTACCACAATAACCTTTCAGTTAAGGCAAGCGATGCACGGGTGCAATTCAGTGCTGGCGATTACAAAGCCACAATCCAGACCACCAAAGCACTATTAGCCAACAAAAAAACAACCGACACAGAGCCTTTATACCTCCTTCTTGCCTATAGCCAAGATCAATTAGGAAACCAAAAAAGCGCCATATCCACGCTGGAAAAAGGATTGTCTCACTTCCCTCGAAGCACTCGCCTACTCACACCATTATTGGAGTTTTTAGTACATTCTGGGGAAATTAAAAAGGCCGTAAAAAGTTACCAAAACACCGCTCTCACACACTCAGATCACACCCAAGCTGGCATTACCTTTAGCAACCTACTCATTGCCACTGGGCACCCAAAGACAGCCTTAACGACGTTGAGAGCATTACCGGAAAATAAATACGGCCTTGAGAACCAAGTCGGTTATTTAATCGCAACCGCCCTTTCTGATATGGGAGAAAAGCCCCAAGCCATTAAAGAAATGAAAACGGTGTCTGGCGTCCTCAACACTCACGCCACCAGCCAAATAGCCTTGTGGCTTTATGACGAGCATAGGGAAAACGAAATCAATAGCATGGTGCTCAATCGAACGCACAGAGAGCACATCCCTGAAGTCGTCACGAGCATTTGCCGCTTACACGAAGAGAAACAGCACAATGATTTATCATTAGCGCTGTTAAACGATGCGCTAACAGCGTATCCACACTCTGACGCCTTGCGTTATCGTAAAGCACTGCTTGAAGACAGCATGGGCAATTGGCAAAACACCATCACAGATTTAAAGCATTTATTAGACAAAAAGCCGCAAGACGCTCAATACCTTAACGCTTTAGGTTATACCCTATTAACGCGCACTAAAAACATCGATGAAGCGATGCACTATATCGAAGAAGCCTACCAACAAGACCCAGAAGATCCTGCTATTATTGACAGCTTAGGGTGGGGGTTATTTTTACAAGGCAAATTAACCAGCGCTTCTTTTTATCTAAAAAAAGCATGGAACACATTACAAGACGCTGAAATCGGAGCCCATTACGGCGAGGTTTTATGGCAACAAAAGGCCCATAACCAAGCCGCCTATATCTGGGAAAAAGCGCTTAAAGAAAGCCCTCAGAACAGTTTATTATTAGAAACCATAAAGAGACTTTCCCCCTCTCTTCTAGACAACACTATTAAGGACAATCAATGATGTTTTTTCGCGTTACCTTATTGGCATTGCTGACAACGCTATTGGCGGCTTGTACCAGTCAACCACAGGTACAAACACCGCCGCCTTCTAGCGTTAGCACCATCAAACAATGGGAAGCCGAAGGCCGTGTTGGGATTCGAACAGAACACGATGCCGTGTCTGGGAATTTTAACTGGCAGCACAGCCCTAACACATTTGATTTACGCATTTACGGTCCATTTGGGCAGGGCAGTACAGAATTAAGCAAAAGCAAAGACGGTAAAGTGGTATTGGCCTACGAAGACCAAAAAGCAGAAGGTTATGATGCCGAACAACTTCTTAAGCAACGCTTGGGGTGGCAATTTCCAGTCCGCCAAGTAACCTATTGGATCCGAGGATTACCCTACCCCAACACCCCAAGCACAGTAAAAAAATCACAAAACAGTGAATTGCCGGAAGAAATCACACAAGATGGCTGGACCATTTCTTATCAGAAATTTTCCAACATCCGCGGCTTGTCTTTGCCACAAAAAATGCAAGTTTCTCGCCCACCCTATCGTGTTAATTTAATAATCACCCAATGGACTATTCAGTAAATTCTATGAAACTCCCTTCACCGGCGAAATTGAACCTTTTTTTGCACATTACCGGTCAGCGTAGTGACGGCTACCATGACCTGCAAACGCTTTTTCAACTGACTGATTTTTGCGACACCTTAACCTTTGATATAAACGAACAAGATAGTGTGAGCATATCACCTGATATTCCTACTCTGCCGACATCTGACAATCTGATTTTTAAAGCGGCAGAACTGCTCAAACCTTATCGCAAACATGCTTATCATGGTGTCAATATTGTTCTAGAAAAACAATTACCTATGGGTGGAGGCATTGGCGGAGGAAGCTCCAACGCGGCCACGACTTTACTCGCCCTAAACACCTTATGGCAATGCGGCCTTTCTTTACAAACGCTAGCCAATTTAGGGCTTCAGTTAGGAGCCGATGTGCCTGTTTTTGTCATGGGTACATCGGCGTTTGCTCAAGGTGTGGGTGAGCAACTCCAACCCGTCGAGCTAGAGACCCCGTATTTTTTAATCATAAAACCCGATTGCCACGTCTCAACTGGTCAAATATTTACCGATAAACATTTGACAAGAGACACCCCTCCCATCAAAATATCGCACGCCTTAACGCTGGGCGGGCGTAATGATTGTTTAAACGTGGTAATAAAGCACAATCCTGAAGTAAATGACGCGTATTTGTGGCTTAAAAATCACGGTGACGCCAAACTGACCGGGACCGGTGCCTGCCTCTTTTTAACGTTTCATAATCGTCAAGACGCTGAGCGACTAAGAGCGTCTACACCTGAAAAATGGCAAGCTTGGGTTTGCCAAGGCTGTAACCTTTCCCCGACTCATACTGCATTAAATCAGTGGATCGAGAAAAACAAAGCGTAATTCGCATGTTATTAGCGCACTACGTCAGCCACCTATGTTCATAGTTATAAAATACAAAGGGTATACACAGTGTCCAAGTTGATGGTTTTTACCGGTAATGCAAACCCTGAACTCGCTCGCAGGGTGGTTCGCCGCTTAGGGCTACCTATTGGCAATGCAACCGTAGGTAAATTTAGCGACGGAGAAATTGCGGTCGAGATCAATGAAAATGTCCGCGGTAAAGACGTTTTTATTATCCAATCCACGTGCGCCCCTAGTAATGATAATTTAATGGAATTAATCGTGATGGCAGATGCGCTACGTCGAGCATCCGCTTCCCGAGTTACCGCGGTGATTCCATATTTCGGTTACGCTCGCCAAGACCGTCGAGTTCGTTCTGCTCGCGTACCGATTACCGCAAAAGTGGTTGCCGATATGATTTCTGCAGTTGGCATTAACCGAGTATTAACGGTTGACCTTCACGCGGATCAGATCCAAGGCTTTTTCGACATTCCAGTCGACAACGTCTATGCCACCCCACTACTACTGGATGATCTTCAGCGCCAAGGCCATGAAAACATTGCCGTGGTTTCTCCAGATGTTGGTGGTGTTGTCCGTGCTCGTGCTTTTGCGAAACTATTAGATGACGCCGATCTTGCGATCATCGACAAACGTCGTCCACGCGCTAATGAAGCGCAAATTATGCATTTGATTGGCGATGTTGCAGGCAAGACCTGCGTTCTTATCGATGATATGTGTGACACCGGAGGTACATTGTGTGCCGCGGCAAAAGCACTAAAAGAACACGGCGCGGCAAAAGTATTAGCTTATTGCACACACCCTGTTCTCTCTGGCAAAGCCATTGAAAACGTAAAAAATTCCGTGCTTGATGAGTTGGTCGTGACTGATACCATCCCATTGACACAAGAGGCGCAAAATTGCCCTCAAATACGCCAATTGTCGATGTCTGACATTATGGCGGAGGCTGTTCGTCGCGTTTGCAACGAAGAGTCTATCAGTGCCATGTTTGGGGCCTAAGCCAAACACTTTCGCTCGGAACGGGTCGCAGTTCTGGGCACCACTTATTATTAATTAGGAAAATACCATGACATTATCAATTAATGCCGTTGCACGTACTGAAGAAGGTAAAGGTGCGAGCCGCCGCCTTCGTAAAGAAGGCCTAGTGCCTGCTGTCATCTACGGTGGCGACGTTGAACCAAAATCCGTTACTCTAAAAGATAACGAAGTTCTTAAAGCTGTTTCTACACCTGGTTTCTTAACTAGTGTTGTTGAAGTATCTGTTGATGGCCAAGCTGAAAAAGTACTTGTTAAAGCACTTCAACGCCACCCAGCAACTGGTGCAGTAATGCACATGGACCTATTGCGCATCGCTGAAAACACTGTGATCACAACTCGTGTTCCTTTAAGTTTCATCAACGCTGCGAAAAGTGAAGGCGTTAAGAGCCAAGGCGGTCGTTTGACTGTTGAAGCGAAACTGGCTGAAGTTCGCTGTCTACCAGCTAACCTACCTGCTGAATTGATCGTTGATACTATCAATGGCCAACTTGGTCAGATCTTCCACCTATCTGATGCAACACTACCAGAAGGCGTTGAGTTGATTGCTTTGCTTAAAGGCGAAGATCACAACCAACCAATCGGTCGTATCGACAAATCTAAACGTTAAGATCATTGAAGGTAGCATTGTGGCAGGTTTCAAATTATTAGTCGGTCTGGGTAATCCAGGTAACGAATACGAGAACACTCGTCACAATGCAGGCGCCCAATGGGTTGAGGCATTGGCTCGTCAGAGCCAGTGCCTTTTGCGTTCTGAAAAGAAGTTCTCAGGCCAATTTGGCAAAGTTTCTATAGCTGGTGAAGAATGCTATTTGCTTATTCCCACCACCTATATGAATTTAAGTGGCAAAGCCGTTCAAGCGGTTTGTCAGTTTTACAAAATCCCTCCAGAAGAAGTTCTTGTCATCCATGACGAACTGGACATCCCTCCTGGTACTGTCAAACTTAAAAAAGGTGGCGGTCACGGTGGCCATAACGGTCTAAAAGACATCATAGCGAAGCTTGCAAACAACCGAGAGTTTGGTCGTTTGCGCATCGGTATCGGACACCCGGGACACGCCAGCCAAGTCGCAAATTATGTTCTTAAAAAAGCATCGCCAGATGACTACAGCAAAATAGAACAGACAATCGACGAATCATTACGCTACGTTGATGACATCGTACGCGGCAACCTAAACGCTGTTATGAACCAATTACACAGCTTCAAAGCATAATCATTTAATCATTCAGGAATCTCACTATGGGTTTTAATTGCGGCATCGTAGGCTTACCTAACGTTGGTAAATCCACTCTTTTTAACGCCCTTACCAAAGCTGGTATCGGCGCAGAAAACTTCCCTTTTTGCACCATCGAGCCCAATGCCGGCGTCGTTGCTATGCCCGACCCTCGCTTAGATGCGCTCGCAGCAATCGTGAAGCCTGAACGCACACTAGCAACCACGATGGAATTCGTTGATATTGCAGGTCTTGTAGAAGGCGCGTCAAAAGGCGAAGGACTGGGCAATAAATTCCTTGCTAACATTCGCGAAACAGATGCCATTGCTCATGTTGTTCGTTGCTTTGAAGACGAAAACGTCATCCATGTATCAAATAAAGTAGACCCTAAATCAGACATCGAAGTCATTAACCTAGAGCTTATCTTTGCTGATATAGAGTCCATCGAGAAACAATTATTCCGCACCGCGAAAAACGCCAAAAGCGGCAACAAAGACGCCATTGCCCACAAAGCCTTTCTTGAAAGCATTAAAGAGCACCTAGAAAACGGCTTGCCTGTGCGTGCTATGAAATTGTCTGACGATCAACAAAAAGAAGTCAGATCTTTTCACCTGTTGACAACCAAACCCACCATGTACATTGCGAACGTGGCAGAAGACGGTTTTGAAAATAACCCTCACCTAGATCAAGTGCGTGAAATCGCCGCGGCAGAAGGCGCCATGGTGGTGCCTATCTGTAATCAGCTTGAAGCAGAAATTTCTGAGCTAGACGCAGAAGAAATGCAAGAATTCCTTGATGAGATGGGCATGACAGAGCCAGGTCTTGATCGCGTCATTCGCGCAGGCTATGAGCTTCTCGGCCTTCAGACCTACTTTACAGCGGGCGTAAAAGAAGTGCGTGCATGGACAGTCAAACAAGGCGCAACCGGCCCACAGGCCGCTGGTGTGATCCACACGGACTTTGAAAAAGGCTTTATCCGCGCAGAAGTTGTTGCCTACGACGATTTTATTCAATACCAGGGTGAAAGTGGCGCAAAAGAAGCTGGGAAATGGCGTCTAGAAGGAAAAGACTACATTGTGAAAGACGGCGACGTCATGCATTTCCGTTTTAATGTTTGATTTTTTATAAAACATTAAAGAAAACACTTGACCCGTTAACGGGTTATATGAATAATATCGCGCCACAGAGACAGCAGATCGTTCTGCGATAACTGGCTCTGTGACAGTCTATTGGGGTATCGCCAAGCGGTAAGGCAACAGGTTTTGATCCTGTCATGCGTAGGTTCGAATCCTGCTACCCCAGCCAATAGACAACGGCTATGTAGCTCAGTTGGTTAGAGCACATCACTCATAATGATGGGGTCACTAGTTCGAATCTAGTCATAGCCACCAACAACTCGATAATGGGGTATCGCCAAGCGGTAAGGCAACAGGTTTTGATCCTGTCATGCGTAGGTTCGAATCCTGCTACCCCAGCCATCGTCACACGTTATAGATACAATTTAGGCTATGTAGCTCAGTTGGTTAGAGCACATCACTCATAATGATGGGGTCACTAGTTCGAATCTAGTCATAGCCACCACTCGAAAAAAATGATTCTTTGGGGTATCGCCAAGCGGTAAGGCAACAGGTTTTGATCCTGTCATGCGTAGGTTCGAATCCTGCTACCCCAGCCATCATTTTCCAGCAATATCTCACGCCACATTACATCCATTTTCCTCCTTATTTCTCTGGATTTTGTTACACGAAGACCTATAATGGAAGAAATTTGTCAATTTCTGATTTATGGATGTACGTTATGATGAAGCCAGCCCTACTTCTTACCACCGCCCTATTAGCAGGCACAGCACAAGCCGATATTTTAGGCCTGACTGCCGAGGTTGGTTCTTACTCACCCAGCGCCGATGATAGCTATATTTCAGACAGTGGCAGCAGCAAAAAATCAGCCGACCTAGACGGTAAGAGCGGCACCTATTTTGGTATTGCTTTTGAGCACCCATTACCACTGATTCCAAATGTTCGCTTTCAAACCCTTGATCTGAAGGCAAACGGCAGCTCTGATGGAAAATCAGCCAAACTTGACCTTTCCCACCAAGACTACACGCTTTACTACGAATTTCTTGATGGCTTACTTTGGATCGATCTAGACGCAGGTCTTACCGTACGAAAATTTGACGGCTCAGTATCCCTTGATGGTGATAAATCCAACCTATCTGACTTCTACCCATTAGGCTATGTCGCTGGCTACGTAACCGTACCAGGCACGCGCTTATCTTTTGGTGGCGAAGTTAAAGCAGGCGGCTTTGATGGCTCCAGCATCACGGACACCACGCTTAAAGTAAAATACCAAAGTCCTTTCTTGGTTGGTCTTGAAGGCGGTTACCGCAAAATCGACCTAGACCTAGACGACATTGATGGAAAAGACATCAAAAGTGATTTCTCTGGTGTGTTTGTCGGTGCCTTTATCGACTTCTAATTCGCCATTAAGAGAACAAGAAAACAAAAAAGCCAGTATGACACATCGTCATACTGGCTTTTTTCGTTCGCCCTTACAGTAAGCAATAAGCCCCTATAAAAAACTCACCGCTAGGGTGAGTTTTTTATACGCCACAACAAGCACTGAGATCACAGGGCTTTTTTAAACACTATTTGCTCATCCTCCACCTCAGCAAGAATATTGTCGCCCGACACAAAACCACCGGACAGCAGCTGATTGGCCAATGGGTTTTCAATCCATTGCTGTATAGCACGTTTCAATGGGCGCGCCCCATACACAGGATCATAACCCACCTCAGCCAATTGATCCGATGCGGCCTCACTCAAGCTCAATGTCATGCCAAGCTCAGCCAAACGATCATTCAAATGCGCAAGCTGGATCTTAGCAATGCCTTTTATTTGTGACTGCATTAATGGGTGGAAGACCACGGTTTCATCAATACGGTTAATAAACTCAGGTCTAAAGTGCATACCCACCACTTCCATCACCTTAGCTTTAATGTCTTCGTATTGATCGTTCGAACGGTACTCTTGTATCACGTCAGACCCTAGGTTTGAGGTCATCACTATCACAGTGTTTCTAAAATCGACTGTGCGCCCCTGTCCGTCGGTTAAACGACCATCATCAAGCACTTGCAGCAAAATATTAAACACATCAGGGTGAGCCTTCTCTATTTCATCCAACAACAACACAGAGTAAGGACGTCGTCTAACCGCTTCCGTTAAATAACCGCCTTCTTCATAGCCAACATAACCTGGAGGCGCACCAATCAAACGCGCAACAGAGTGCTTCTCCATAAACTCAGACATGTCGATTCTCACCATCGCCTGGTCGGTATCAAACAAGAACCTAGCCAATGACTTACACAACTCAGTCTTACCGACACCTGTAGGGCCTAAGAAGAGAAATGAGCCATTAGGGCGGTTAGGATCAGCCAACCCTGAACGAGAGCGTCTTACTGCATTAGAGACCGCCTGAACCGCTTCGTCTTGACCAATAACAGACTCATGCAAGGCGTCTTCCATGCGCAACAATCGATCGCGATCCCCTTCCAGCATTTTTTCCATTGGAATGCCGGTCCAGCGAGCCACCACAGTCGCTATTTCTTCTTCGGTCACACGATTCTTTAACAGCGTCATCTGCGTTTCTTCTTCCGCTTTACCCGCTTTTTCAATCTCAGCTTCCAACATAGGAATGACCCCATATTGCAACTCTGACATTTTGGCTAAATTACCATTACGACGCGCTTCTTCCATCTCTTGCTTAACCGATTCCAACTCTTCTTTTAACTTTTGAGCGCCTTGCAAAGCGGCTTTTTCCGCATTCCAAATTTCCTCGAAATCAGAATACTGCTTTTGCAAGTCGTCAATTTCGCTCTCTAGCTCACCCAAACGCACCTTGGATGCTCGATCTGTTTCTTTCTTAAGCGCTTCTTTTTCAATTTTGAGCTGAATTAGACGTCGCTCTAGACGGTCCATATTTTCAGGCTTAGAGTCCATCTCCATGCGAATACGACTGGCTGCCTCATCAATCAAATCAATCGCCTTATCCGGCAATTGACGATCGGTAATATAGCGCTGCGACAACTTAGCCGCGGCGATAATGGCCGAATCAGTAATATCTACCCCATGGTGGACCTCGTAGCGCTCTTTTAAACCACGTAATATGGCAATCGAATCCAACACACTAGGTTCTTCGACCAATACTTTCTGGAAGCGACGCTCTAATGCAGCGTCTTTCTCAATGTACTGACGATACTCATCTAATGTGGTTGCCCCGACACAATGAAGCTCACCACGTGCCAGCGCAGGTTTCAGCATGTTGCCCGCATCCATAGAGCCTTCAGACTTGCCCGCCCCTACCATGGTATGGATCTCATCAATAAACAGAATAATTTGCCCTTCTTGCTTAGACAATTCACTCAACACCGCCTTGAGGCGCTCTTCAAATTCACCACGATATTTAGCGCCAGCAATCAAGGAGCCCATATCAAGCGAAAGCACTCGCTTATTCTTAAGGCCCTCAGGCACTTCACCATTGATAATCCGTTGCGCTAAACCTTCTACAATGGCGGTTTTACCGACACCAGGCTCACCAATTAACACAGGGTTATTTTTACGACGACGTTGTAAAACTTGAATCGTACGGCGAATTTCATCGTCTCGACCAATCACAGGATCAAGCTTACCTTCGGCTGCCTTGGTCGTCAGATCAACCGTATATTTATCCAACGCTTGTCGATTTTCCTCGGCATTTGGATCATTAACCGACTCACCACCACGCACACTGTCAATCACAGAAGCGATGTCCGCCTTGGTAACACCCGTCGCCTTTAGCGTCTTGGCCACATCGTCTTTGCCATCAAACATGGCCATCAGAACCAGTTCAGATGAAATAAATTGATCTTTACGCTTTTGCGCTTCTTTATCTGCAAGGTTCATTAGGCGCCCTAATTCAGGCGACATTTGAACATTACCATCATGGTCATTAACCTTAGGCAAGCGATCTAAGAGCGCGTCTAGACTGTCACGGAATTTAGCAACCTGAACCCCAGCTTGCTGTAGAATAGGACGAGTACTGCCACCTTGCTGATCCAGCAAAGCCATGAGTAAATGAAGGGACTCGATATAAGAATGATCCTGACCCAGCGCGATTGACTGCGCATCAGACAGAGCCATCTGAAGCTTACTTGTTAAACGCTCGATTCGCATTTTGACCTCCTTGAAAAAGGGAAATATCTCTTGTTACTCATTTAATATGTCCACTTATCCCCTTTTCAATGGACGAGTGTCATTTTATTGACACCCATCAATAAAACCACAATCTACTCCCCTTCCTCCTCTTCAATTCTTTTCTCAAACCAAATAACAGAAGCCATTCTTCCCGTTTTTCCAGAGCGACGATAAGAGAAGAAATCGTCATCGTTTTGATAGGTACAAAAATCCCCACCATACACTTCCGTTACTCCGTGAGCCGCCAGTCTTTGCTTTGCCAGCAAATAAAGGTTTCCTAGCCACTTTCCATTTCCCTTCGACACAAAAGCCGCTTCTGCTTCAGCTTGCTGCTCAATGAATGCTTGTCTTACTTCGCCGCCCACTTCAAAAGCGGCCGGCCCAATAGCAGGTCCTAGCCAGACTAAAATCTCATCAGAATCATTAAAGTGCGTGAGCGTTTCCTCCAGCACACCAAAACACAAGCTACGCCAGCCCGCATGGGCAACCGCCACTTGAGAGCCTTGCTTATTACAGAAAAAAACCGGCAAGCAATCCGCTGTTAATACCGCACACACCTGGTTTTCCTGCTGCGTCACTGCGCCATCTGCTTCTATGAGCGGCTGAACACTCGGCAAGGCGAGCACATGAGTACCGTGCACTTGATTCAACCAAACCAAGTTATCAGGCATATCAACACGAGAAGAGAATAAGCGTCGATTCGCCAGCACATCAGCCTCACTATCGCCAACATGCGCACCTAAATTAAGCGACGCAAATTCCCCCTGGCTCACGCCACCCTGACGCGTTGAAGTGTATGCCTTCACATTGGCTGGCGCAGGCCAAGAAGCCACAATATGGGCTGGTGTCGATGTATCCACTAACTTAACCTCCAACAATCAACAGACAATAAAAAAGCAGCTTTCGCTGCTTCTTTATTAAAAATATTCGGAATCGTCACTGCCTGACTCTACCATATCCTTTTTCAAGGCATCCAGTAGTGACTGCATGTCTTTGGGAAGGTCTATTTCCCACTCCATCCAATCACCAGTAATAGGATGCGCTAGCTCTAATCGTTTCGCGTGCAATGCTTGACGACGAAAATGCCTCAACGAATCCTGCAACTCTGGCGAGCAAGCTTTTGGCATTTTAAGGCGCCCACCGTATTGCGGGTCCCCTACCAATGGGTATTGAATAAACGACATATGAACACGGATTTGATGCGTTCGCCCAGTCTCAAGCTTAAGACGTATATGCGTGTGGTTTTTATAACGCTTCACCAAACGATAATGCGTTACCGCATCCTTACCATTAACTGGCTCAACCGCCATTTTTTGACGATTATGAGGGTGACGACCAATTGGTTCATCCACGATACCACCGCCTGTCATCTCACCAATCGCAATCGCTTCGTACTCACGGCCCATGCTGCGCTCTTGCAACTGAGCCACTAAGTCTGTTTGCGCTGCCAACGTTTTTGCAACCACCATCAGGCCGGTTGTCTCTTTATCGAGACGGTGAACAATACCTGCTCTAGGGACATGAGCCGTTTCTGGTGCATGGTGCAAAATAGCATTCATCAAGGTGCCATCTCGGTTTCCCACTGCTGGGTGAACCACTAAGCCTGCTGGCTTATTCACAACAATAATATCGTCGTCTTCATAAACGATATCCAGCGGCATTTCTTGTGCCTCATGATCCGCCTGAGCTTCAAGAACCACGTTCAGAGTCACCACTTCGCCACCAAACAGCTTTTCTTTTGGCTTGGTGATTTTGCCATCAACGAGCAAGGTTCCTTCTTTGATCCATGTCTTGATTCTGGAACGGGAATAATCACTAAATAGCTCAGTAGCTACTTGGTCAAATCGGTTACCACCTAAATCAAAAGGGACCTGGGCTTCTTTTACTATGCGCTCTGCCATACAATGTACTTTAATCTGTTGTTTTCAGACCTGTGATTTTATCATAAGATCTGAATGTGAAAAAACGTGTAGCATCTTGCCTTTTACTTTGATTTCGCAATAGAACGCTACAAAATGCCGATAGAGGCTAATTTACCACTTCAAGGTTTTGATTATACATGGGATTTAATCACTCGCTGCTCCGATTCGCAGGAATCGCCAGTTTTTCTTTACTTCTCGCCGCATGTTCAAGTTCACAGGTTCAAGAACCTGACCTTCCAGAACATGCTTATTACGAAAAAGCGCAACAAGCGTTTGCAGAAGGTTTGCCGGCTACCGCCGCAAAAAACTTACAAGATTTGGACACGCGCTACCCATTCGGTGAATTTAGCACGCGCGCTGAGCTTGACCTAATTTATGCGCAATATGAATCGGGCGATTATATTTCTGCTCACGCCACTGCAGAGCGCTTTATCAAAAACCACCCTGATCACGATGCCATTGATTATGCATACTATATGCGAGCGCTATCGACCTACGTCGGCTCACAAAGCTTGATTCAACGCTATCTAGATATTGACCCAAGTAAAACAGACTCCAAAGAGCTGCAAAAAGCCTTTAGAGAAATGAGCGATTTCTTATACCGCTACCCAACCAGCGATTATGCACCAGATGCAAAAGCCAGAATGATTTTCTTGCGTAACACCATAGCACGTCATGAATTGCAGGTTGCTCGATACTACTTGAAACGTAAAGCCCCTCTTTCCGCTTTACGCCGCAGCCAAGCGGTAATCGAACACTACCCAAGCTCAACGTCTGTTGAAGAAGCGCTTGCCATTAGCATCCAGTCTTACAATGACCTGAAGCTAACTAACTTAGCACTGCTCAACCTATCAGTATTACAGAAGACCTACCCAGATTCGCCTCATATTAACGCTGAAGGCGACTTCATTCCGCTACCATTGCCAAGCGACGCCGATCCGAGTTTTTGGTACTGGGTTAGCTTTGGGTTAATCGACTAACTTAAAAAAACCAAACACCCACAGCGTGCAAATCCATGTTGTGGGTGCTTTAGATTAACGCGGAAAATACACAACCTCTTGCCCCTCCTCCCACGCTGGGTACTTTTTCATCACTTCAGAAAAAGATTCAGACATCAAGAAGCCTGATAACCACCCCTTAACTTTTTCGTACTTACTGGCGTTAAACCAGTCTGAATCCACTGCCGCAAATTGACGTATAAAAGGAAAAAGACAAATGTCCGCCAAAGACATCTGATCCCCCATTATAAAAGCCCGAGCACTAAGCCGCGCCTCTAAACGAGCTAAAAAAACCTCTCCTCGCATTCGATAATATTGCTCTGGAAAATCAGGATGGCGATCTGCGTATTTATAACGATCCAACCAATACTTAAAAAAACGGTCGTTGTAATTCAACCAAGATACTATCTTCTGCTGAGCTGTTTTTTGTAATGGCCACAGTGAAGCCGCTAAGGAATGATTTTCAGTTTGCGCCAGCGACCAAAATATAACATCCAGGCTTTGTGGTAAACGCTCTCCATTTTGAGTGAGCAACTGGGGCACAGTGGAAGAACCACCTAAAGACAACAGAGCGTTAGGTTTTGCTTTTAACACCACTTCTCTTAGCTGCACTCGCACACCGAGAATAGCCAAACAATATCTCGCCCTTATTGCATAAGGACAACGGCGAAAAGAATATAAAATAGGGAACAAAACTTACTCTCAAACCAATAAACAAGATTAAGGTTTGAATATACAGCAAAAGACAGGCATAAAAAAACCACGCAAGAGCATGGCTTTTAAAGGTCATAAAGACCCATTTTTCACTTAAGCAATTTGCTTAGATGACGGTAACATTTTCGGCTTGAGGGCCTTTTTGACCTTGAGTCACTTCAAAAGAGACTTTTTGACCTTCTGCTAGTGTTTTACGACCAGTACCGTTAATTGCACGAAAATGAACAAAAACATCTGGGCCACCTTCACGCTCAATGAAACCAAAACCTTTTTCATCATTAAACCATTTCACAATTCCGGATACTAATTGACCTGACATACAAACCTCATTTCTTTTTATACTGCTATTCATACAGCAATCGATTAAAACACTAAAAGATCAAATTCTTTTAGTCGTCCTCTGAAGTACTCAATATATTTCCATATATATGGTTTTAAAAACATACTGACCCTTCGATAATATGTCGTAGAAAAACAAATGTGAAGCCCATCAAGAGCATCTTTGTTAAAAAACGTAAATAATATAAAATAGACTGACCAGAAGCAGAAAAGATGCCCTATTTGGACTATCTTTTATAACCAAAAAACATGTCTCCAATATAGATCACACAAGAAGAACTGATGAAAATTTGGCTATTAACACACAATGAAGAATTAAAAAAAGAAAGTGGCACAGGAAAACTAGTAAAGGAAATATTAACCGATCAATGTCACATAATCATATGGGCGAGAAAAGAACCTAATCAAGATTTATTAGCACTCGACCCTCTAAATACCGCCATTGTGTATTTAAAAAGCCCTACCTCATTAACCCTAGAAAAAGAAGAAATTTGCCACCTGCAAAACATTATCATACTGGATGGAACCTGGCAGCAGGCCAGAAAAATGTACAACCAATCCCCTTACTTAGCGCGCTTTCCACACTATGAAATCCAAGGAGAAAGCTCTGCTTACACTAAACGCAGAAATCAAAAAGAAGCCGGGCTTTGCACTGCAGAAGTGGCCATTCACCTACTAAAAGAAGCGAACGACCTTCAAACTAAAAAGCTTCAAGCACGCTTTACAGACTTTAATCTGTCACCTTAACCGTGATATTCCCCAGCGCAGGAATACTCACTAGCATTTCATCGCCAACAACAACCGGCCCAACATTCTCCGGGGTACCCGTCATAATAAGATCCCCAGGGCGCAGCTCGAAAACCTCAGACAGCTTAACGATCACCTCTTCAATAGACCAAGTCAAATTTGCAATATTACTGCTTTGCTTCACCTCCCCATTGACCAAAAGGGAAATGTCGCTGGAAGCAATATTGTTAGCTAAATCAGTGGAGTAGAGCGTAATCGGGCCTATTGGCGCCGATTGATCGAAGGATTTCCCCACTTCCCAAGGGCGGCCTTTTTTCTTTGCCTGCCCCTGCAAGTCACGGCGAGTCATATCCAAACCAATGGCATAACCCAACACAGCGTCTTTCGCCTGAGCAAGAGACAAGTTCGTACCGCCTTTACCAATAGCCACCACTAACTCAGCCTCATATTCAAACTGAGAAGTGGCCATAGGGTAAGCAATGGCATTATTAGTATCATAGGAAACAGGCGTTACGCACGTCGCATCTTTGCAAAAGAAGAACGGCGGATCTCGATCAGGGTCATCGCCCATTTCTCGTGAATGGGCAGCGTAGTTACGCCCAACGCAATACACCCGACCAACAGGGAAAAACGCATCACTATCATTGATTGGCAAGGAGACAGATGGCTGCTTTTCGACAATATACTTCATTTCATTCCTCATACTGTTAACGAGTAAATACCTTTATGAGGATATGAATAGCAAGCAGATTAGTAAAGCAGATTATAAGTAATGAAAGGTGTTTTGAAAAATAGTCAGTATTAAAACAGGAAAGGCAAGAAGCAAAAATAAAGACTGGCTAACCAAGAAGAAATTAAAGTGAAGAAAAGGAAAACAAGAAAGAACAACTATTCCATAAAAAACAAAAGCATTAGTAAAGACTAATGCTTTTATAAAATCATCTATATCTTATCTATAAATAAGGCCCCCTAAGGAGCCTTATTAGCAATAAGATATCACATCACCTAACTAGGTAAAAATGATCTTAGAAAACGTAAGTTACACCTACTACAGAAGTAGTGCTAGAACCTTCGTCTTTTACATCGCTACCGAAGTTACCGATTTCGAAGTAAGTATACATAGCGCTATTGATACTATAAGTCACACCAAGTGCATACTCATTGTAAGTTTCATTGTCATCCTGAGACTCATCAGGATTAACATTAGCGTAAGAACCGTATACATCACCCATGCCGTAACCGTAACGAGCAGCAAGACCTAGGTAATCTGCAGTATCTTCTGTTGTTTCGTATTTTGCTGTAAGGGATAGGTTATCCATAGGAGTAACGGTTACTGCAATACCAGAAGTGGATTTAGCATCATCTTCTGCTGTGTTATCACGAGAATCGTAACCTACAGCAACAGACATAAGGTCGTTGGTGTATTTCAACACCGCCATACCTGCATTGCCTGTGAAGTCACCATTATCAGTTGAACTATCATCAGTTCCTTTAGTTTGCAGCGCTACCTGTACTTCAAAACCGCTCATAGAAGGCGAGAAATAAGTAATGGTATCACCCTGAGATGAACCAGATGCACTAGAAATACCTAGGTATTCCATTTGGTCAATGCCATCTTGGATAGCGTTGTTGTAAATAGTATCGTGGGTACCAACAGTTACTTTACCAAAATTACCTTTCAAACCAACATAAGCTTGGTCAAGTTTGGATTCATTATAACCAGTACTATCACGGTCAGCTTGCTCATCAGCTTTAAATTCTAGTTCGTACTTGAAGAAAGCCGTGATGTCGTCATTAACTTTTGACTCACCTTTCACACCAAGGGTAGAACCGTTATCTTGGAAGTTAGTGCCATCTGAGGTAGAGCTAGAGTATGCGTATTGAATGTTACCGTAGAAGTCTACAGACGTATCTTCTGCAGCATAAGCAGAGACAGAGGCAAGAGCAGCGCTAGATACTGCAAGAGCGACAATTGATTTTTTCATTCTCGTTTCCCTTATAGATGATGTATTGCGTTCTTTTTATGAGCGCTTGATATGTGCAAGCAACAATCAAACAATCTAAACATTCTCACGAAATAGGCAACAACAAGTCAGCGACTTGCACAGTTTATCCCTATTTCGTAATTATTATATGCATGATTAATAAAAAAACAAAAGATTTTTCTCGAATTAATACAATTGCAATAAAAATCAGCTATTTGTAATCATTTTTTGCACAATAATAGGGAGCATAACTCGACTTAACAAGGAGATCTAGCAAAAAATAAGAAAGGAGTGTGATGGCAAAAAAAGACGCTTTGTACTATGGGCCTTCCATAAATGGAGGGAAAGAGCTGTGTCATGAGACTCGCGGTAGTGTCGAAAGGCAATGAGAGGGCGTTATAGGGCACAGACGCTGCGGCGTTCTTTACCACAAGCGTCGTGAAAAAAACTGACTACCACATAAGGTCATCAGGGATCTGAAAGTCTGCGTAAGGATCTTCTTCATCCTCCACTCTTTCAGTGCGACTATTGCAAACAAGAATAAAACTCTCATCTCTTTCAATAATCTTGAGCGCAACAGGCTCAGGGATAAGCTCATAGGCCGCTTCTAGCTTAGCAATAGCCAAGCGTCCCTTAGTTAGATCCTCGTGCATCTCCGAGCTTACATAGAGCTTCTTAACCTTTTTCTCATCGGTAAAGTGATAAGCGATGTCACCATCTTGTTTGCGCACTCTATTCTGGGAGATCATTTGGCGAATCTGCCCTTGCACCGCTTTTAACTCAAGTTCTTTCTGTTTTTCTAAATTAAGCAAACGGTCTTTTGCGATTTTCTCTTCACGCTGCGCCTTTAGCTCAGCTTGGCGTCCACTGTCATCTTCAGCAACCGCTTTGCCTTTTTTAACTTTTTGCTTGTGCTGCAACTGTTCTGCTTTTAGCTTTTTGGCTTTCTTTTTATCAACGAGCCCCGCTCCCAAAAGCTGCTCTTGCAATGATTTAGCCGCCATTAGATCACCCTCTGCTCTATCTTCAGCACTCTACTGAGCACCAGGTTAAACGAAATAATACATCACCGCTCAACATAGGCTGGCGATATTTCACTTAGTATAAAAACAAAAAAAGCGACTTAAAAGTCGCTTTTTAGCATTCGCACTGCTGAGGTTACCTCAGCAACGTTTCCTTATAAAGGAGTAACGTTTTGAGCTTCAGGGCCTTTTTTGCCTTGAGCTACTTGGAATTCAACTTTTTGGCCTTCAGCCAAAGTTTTGAAACCAGAAGTGTTGATTGCAGAGAAGTGAACAAAAACATCAGGACCTGAATCCTGAGTAATGAAACCGAAACCTTTAGTTTCGTTGAAGAACTTTACTGTACCAGTTACTACGTCAGACATGTCTGTTTTTCCTGTAGGTAAGTTAATTTACACGCAGATGTCATCATCATGCGTTGTTGTGCTAAAAAAACTCGGTATTACTTATGACTTAACAGGACCGAACATACTTGACGTAGTATTCGCAACTCTGGACATAAATATTGCCAACTCTTTTAAACGAAACTGATTGTAGACTGCTTCTTGTCGCCGGGTCAATCAAGTTTTCATAAAAATTAATTGGTAAAGCCAAGAAGAAAAATTATCTTGAGTCAAATCAACACTCTATATAAAAACAACGATCAAAATAGTTTTTTCTTCGCGGCCCATAGTATGCTTTTTGAACGACCAGAATAAACCATTGGAGCAAGAAATGATGAAAGTGGCTGTTTTTTCATGCAAACCTTATGACCAAAGAACCCTATCTAAGGCCGTTGCTGAAACCCCTTCGATTGAATTGAGCTATTTCGAAAGCCGACTCAGCTCAGAAACCATGACATTAACGAACGGCTTTGATGCTGTCTCTTGCTTCGTTAACGACAATATCGACCGACACGTAATCCAATACTTAGCGGATCACGGCATTACAGCGATCGCTTTGCGTTGCGCCGGCTTTAATAACGTAGACCTGTCTGCTGCAAAAGCGGCAAACATAAAGGTCTACCACGTACCAGATTACAGCCCCACTTCCGTGGCTGAACATGCCGTCGCTCTCATCATGACTTTAAACAGAAAAACCCATCGCGCTTACCATAGAGTCAAAGAAGGGAACTTTGCTCTGGAAGGGTTACTGGGGTTTAACGTGCAAAGCAGGACGGTAGGCTGCATTGGTACAGGGCGCATAGGCCAAGCTTTTTGTCGCATTATGAGGGGCTTTGGTTGTCGCGTCCTCTGCTACGACATTTCCCCTAATAACGATCTTGTTGATATTGGATGCGAATACACAGATTTAGAAACCCTGTATTCAGACAGCGACATTCTTAGCTTGCACTGCCCTCTCAACGCGTCCACCCACCACCTAATCAATAAAAACAGCCTATCTAAAATGAAAGATGGGGTGATGATCATCAACACCAGTCGCGGCGCTTTAGTCAATGCACAAGAAGCCATAGACGCTCTTTACACAGGAAAAATCGGCTATTTAGGATTAGACGTCTACGAGCAAGAAAATTCGATTTTCTTTGAAGACATGTCATCACACATTATTCAGGACAGTGTTTTTCAGCTCATGCTGACCTTCCCCAATGTGGTGGTTACAGGTCATCAGGGCTACTTTACTCAAGAGGCACTCGATCACATCGCCACCACAACATTGGACAACCTAATCGCCCATGCAGAAGAAAAACCCTGCTTACGATTATTAAATCCTTAAATGGCTACTCATTAAAATCCAAATGCGGATACAATGAGCTCATGAGAATCACCTTAAGACAATTACAAATATTTGAAGCCGTTGTTCACACTGGCTCCGTCACCGCCGCTGCCGATATGGTTGCCATTAGTCAGCCGGCGGCAAGCCAAGCGTTACGAGAATTAGAAGCCTTACTAGGCCAACCTCTTTTTCGGCGCCACGGTAAACGCTTGCAAATTACTCCCCAAGCTCGGCATTTATTGCCCCAAGCTCGCGCGGTGTTAAGCCAAATAGAACAGATAGAAAGCATGGGAAGCGATGACGAGCTTAGCGGTTCACTCCATATTGCTGCCAGCGTCAGTGTTGGCAACTATCTACTTCCTGAACAGATGTCGGTGTTTAAGCAAAAGCACCCTAATATTCGCTTCAACCTCGACATTGGCAATACCCAACACGTCATTCAGCAGCTCCTCACAGGCAAAGCAGAAGTCGGCTTTATTGAAGGCTATTGCCAGCACGCAGAGTTGATGACCAAGGTATGGCTGAAAGATGAATTAGTGGTGTTTGGCTCTACCCAAGAAAACCGACCGGAAAACTTATCCTGGGATGATCTGCAAAAGGCAGATTGGGTAATGCGAGAAGTCGGCTCAGGAACCAGAAACATACTTGAGCAAGCAATGGGAAAAAACATCACCCAACTTAACGTGGTGTTATCACTGGCCCATATGGAAGCCGTTAAACAAGCGGTCATTCATAAAATGGGGCTTGGCTGCTTATCTCGCATGGCGCTTTCTCAGGAACTAAGTTCAGGCCTAATCAGGCTTTATGAGACGCCTCTTGAGTTGACACGAAACCTTTTAATAGTGACCCCAAAGAACACCACCCTCACCAAAAATGCTCAAGGCTTCTTTGATCAATGCTATGCACTTCCCTCTTTATAGAGCAGCCAAAAAGAAAAACCATACGTTGAGTGCTTAGCCCATCTCAGCTTATTTTAATGCAGGGTACTGCAACAGATCGTCGCTGATATCGTACCAATCGGGTTTACTCGAAACAAACAAGTGATGGTCTGGCGCTAAATTCGGCTCATCATCCAGTACGCCTAACGAAATTTCAATGTGGTTAGGAAAGTCTTTATGGTAATAATAAATTGGACTGCCACAGTCTTTGCAGAATCCCCGTCTGACACGTTCAGATGACGCAAAACGGCGAACTCTTTTTTTCGTCGATATCCACTCAACATCCTTTTTCAAACAGGTGCCGTAAGCGGCGCCAGTGCCTGCGTGCGTTTTACGACACTGGGTGCAATGACAAATACTTGCACTGATAAAAGGAGAGGTCACTCTGAACACAACAGAACCACATAAGCAGGAAGCTTTCATCATTACCTCATTAAAAGCCATGTAGACACACAAGAAACTCTGGCTGAAAGGAAAAGCATCTAGCGTAAAGTAACCGCATGCATTCCTAAGGCCTTATCGAGCCGCTGTATTATGCCAGAAGCTGCCAAACCGACCAAGCGACGACCTTGGCTTTTTACTGTCATGTGAAAAAGTTCAGAGAAAAAGCAATACTCGGTTGTACTTTGTAACAAGGTCAATACAATCAATTCACTAAAGCAATAAAACAGCTGGCTACCATAACAAAGATGAATATAAACAAAATAGATCTGAATCTACTCATTTATTTAGATGTCTTGCTACGAGAATGCAATGTCACACGGTCTGCAAGCAAATTAAACATCACCCAACCAGCCATGAGCAATGGATTAAAACGGTTGAGAGATTTGCTAAACGACCCACTCCTCGTTCGAACCAGCGAAGGCATGAAACCCACTGAAAAAGCACTTCGCCTGCAACCTGTGGTAAGAAAGGTCTTGCTTGAGCTCGAAGAAGCACTACAGCCAGAAGCCGACTTTAACGAGCGCACCAGTACACGTGTGTTTCGAATTATGGCCAGCGATTATGCCGCCTCAACGGTTATCCCAAGGCTGTTAAATCGATTGCGAGAAAATGCCCCAGGAATCACCCTAGACATAATGACACCGAGCGATGTGACTTTTCATGATGTGGAGGCTGGAAGAATTGACATGGCCATCAATCGCTTTGAAGAGCTTCCTCAATCATTCCATCAAAAAAGCATTTGGCTAGACGATTTTGTCTGCATGATGAGCTCCGACAACCCTCTCAGGCACAACTTCAATTTAGAAAGTTATTTGCAGTCGCAACATATCTGGGTGAGTAAAACAGGGTTTGGGGTTGGCGTCGGGATGGACCCAAATGACGTACAAAAACTAGGCTGGGTAGACGAAGCATTACAAAGCATTGATAAAACACGCAGCATTCGAGTGTTTACCAGAAGCTACCATACAGCAATGCACCTTGCCCTTGAGCAAGACCTGATTGCGACCTTGCCAAGAAAAGTCGCCATGATCAATCGCAACAATCCAGACCTTGCGATTATTGAGCCACCATTTGTCATCCCTAAAATAGAACTCAAAATGATCTGGAGCTCTTTGCTACACCATGACGCCAGCCATATCTGGTTCAGAAGACAAGTGATTGAGCTTGCCAATGAATTAAAAAAACAAATTTAGCATGGAAGCAACTATGTTTTCGGTTTCTCACCTTCATCACGTGGCCATCATTTGCTCCAACTACTCGGTCTCTAAACGCTTTTATCACGACATTTTAGGTTTCGAGATTCTTCGAGAAACCTATAGAGAAGAGCGCCAGTCTTTTAAATTAGATTTAAAAGTCAGTGAATTCGAACAAATAGAGCTTTTCTCATTTCCTAACCCGCCAAAGCGACCTTCTCGCCCTGAAGCTCAAGGCCTAAGACACCTCGCTTTTGCCGTTACCGATCTAGATGCCTGTATCAATCATCTTAAAGAACACAAGATGGCGGTGGAAGAAATTCGCGTTGATCACCTCACCGGGCGACGCTTTACTTTTTTTGCCGACCCAGATGGCTTACCGCTAGAACTGTACGAAATAGAATAAGACAGGCCAAACCATAGACATAAAAAAAGCACACATCAGAAACGGATGTGTGCTTTGCGTCTAACTCAAGGCTATGGCTTACTCTTCTGTAGAGCCAACCGCCTCTTTAATCAAAGTTTGTAATTCACCATTCGACGCCATTTCTACAATGATGTCACAACCACCAACCAACTCGCCTTTTACCCATAATTGTGGGAATGTTGGCCAGTTCGCAAACTTTGGCAATTCCGCGCGAATGTCTGGATTGTCTAAGATATTAACAAACGCAAAACGCTCACCACAGCTCATCAAGGCTTGCACTGCCTGTGATGAAAAACCACATTGTGGTGCACGAGGATTACCCTTCATATATAGAAGAATGTCGTTGCTCTCAATCTGCTCTTTAATCGTATCAATTGTATTGCTCATTATAAAACCTCATTCACCTTGTTTCTTCGTAACACCATCAAAAGCAGTATCACGCCAAAATACATTAACTTGTCCAAGTTTATTGGGACTCGCCTAGTGTTTACAACCCCAAGACAGTGGTTTCCTTTGTTCTTTCTAATGCGAATTGCCCTTTACTCACCTACCTGAGTGTATTAAATTGGACGATTCCCCTTTTAAAAAGACAATTAAGGAGTTTAGCGTGTCGCCAAGGCATTTTCTTACTCTCAAAGACCTTTCGTCTGCAGAGTTAAAACAGCTACTATCTCGAGCTTCAGAGCTTAAGAAAATTCATCGTGAAGGCGCACTCTACGAACCGCTTAAAAACCGCGTATTAGGGATGATTTTCGAAAAGTCCTCGACGCGAACTCGCGTATCATTTGAATCAGGTATGGCTCAGTTTGGTGGACATGCTTTGTTTCTATCCTCCAGAGACACACAACTAGGTCGCGGCGAACCCGTGGAAGACAGCGCTCGTGTTATCTCCAGCATGGTTGATGCTGTGATGATTCGTACTTTTGAGCACAGCCTTGTCGAAACCTTTGCTCAGTATTCTTCTGTGCCTGTGATAAACGCACTAACAGACGATTACCACCCTTGCCAGCTGCTTGCTGACATGCAGACTTACCAAGAGCACCGTGGCTCAATTGAAGGTAAAAAAGTTGTCTGGGTGGGCGATGGCAACAATATGTGTAACTCTTACATCAATGCCGCGTCTCTGCTGGATTTCCAATTGGTTATCGCCTGTCCTAAAGGTTACGAGCCTAATCCTGAACTGGTCGCAGAGCACCAAGATCGAGTTACCGTATTGCACGATGCAAAAGACGCAGCAAAAGGGGCAGACCTGATTGTGACGGACGTATTCGCCTCTATGGGACAAGAAGACGAACAAGAGCAAAGACTCAAAGATTTTGACGGTTTCCAAGTGAATACTGATCTTATGTCTTTAGCCAACAAAGACGCTTTATTCATGCACTGCCTTCCTGCTCACCGAGGTGAAGAAGTCTCTGCTGAAGTGTTAGATCATCCAGACTCGGTTGTGTGGGACGAAGCTGAAAACCGTCTTCATGCTCAAAAAGCCCTACTCGAATTTCTATTGTGTAATTAATCACAACACCGAAACCCATGAGACGTTTTTCGCCCATGGGTTTTTTTTCTGTTATTCACTGAATCACATTCACTTACTGTAAGTTATTATGAGTATTATTGAAGTTAGGCATTTAAAAACGCTGACAGCGTTACGGGAAACAGGCAGCTTAGTCGAAGCAGCTGAACGGGTTCATCTAACCCAATCGGCACTGTCTCACCAACTAAAGGACCTAGAAGAAAAACTTGATTGCGCGCTCTTCATTCGCAAAACTAAACCCGTTCGCTTTACCAGCGCAGGACTTCGATTACTGCAACTTGCCGACGATGTACTACTATCATTTCGCTCAGCACAAAGAGACATACAGCGCTTTGCAGAAGGCGAAAGTGGTCGCTTACACATCGCGATTGAATGCCACAGCTGCTACGAGTGGTTAATGCCAACCATTGATCATTTCAGGGAACATTGGCCAGACGTCGAGCTCGACCTGTCGACCGCGTTCAGCTTTATGCCCTTGCCAGCATTGGCACGAGGAGATCTGGACTTAGTGGTCACATCTGACCCGCAGGATCTGCCTAATATAGAATACATTCCACTTTTTCAGTATGAGGCTCAAGTCGCACTTTCAAGACATCACAGACTGGCCAAAAAAGAATTTTTAAGCCCTGAAGATTTTGCCCAAGAAACGCTCATCACTTATCCGGTTGAGCCAGAGCGCTTGGATATATTCAAGCACTTCTTAACCCCAGCGGGCGTCGCACCCGCCAAAATTCGTCACAGCGAATTAACCTTGATGATGATGCAATTAGTGGCCAGCGGACGTGGTGTTTGTTGTATTCCAAACTGGGCATTAACGGAATACTCAAACCGCCAATACGTGCTGACAAAATCATTAGGGGAAGAAGGCGTTTGGTGTAAGCTCTATCTTGCAATCAGAAAAGATCAGCGCCAAAACGCTTACATGGAAGACTTAATTAATACCGCCTCTAAGACATGTTTTAAAAATCTAAAAGGCATATTGTCGCCAGACCTATAGCAGTCCGGCGACCATTTTTTCAGCATCAGGACAAGGTGTTCTGATGCTGATTACGAGACCAAATCAAACTAAACTTCGCCCCACCAAGATCACTGGCGTCCACCAGCACAGCGCCACCATGCCAAAATGCAATACGCTGAACAATGGCAAGCCCTAAACCATACCCCCCTGACGCTCGAGTCCGGCTATTATCCAATCGCTGAAAAGGAATAAAAACCTTGTCTCTGTCTTCTATAGCAATCCCAGGACCATCGTCTTCGATATCCAACTGCCAACGCTCTTCATCGTAAGAAAAGATAATGGCAATCTTGCTATTGGCGTATTTAGAAGCGTTTAAAATCAAATTCTGCAACGCCCTGTGAAGATGATGTTCATCAGCAACCACGGTATCTGGCTCTGGAATATCAATCGTTACCTGCAAGTGCTTAAGCAAAGGTTCATTGTTATCCAAGATAGAGCCTAATAATTGCTTAATGCTGGTTTCTTGGAAATTGAGCGCTAATGACCCTTCTTCCAGCTTGCCATACGTTAGCACTTCATCAACGAGCGTATTGAGCTCTTCGACATCGTCTTCCAACGCGGTCACAGTATGAACCACAGAGTCATCCACTTCGTCTTTGACTACCTCTAGACCAAAGCGGAGTCGTGCTATAGGGGTGCGCAACTCATGAGAAATGGCATTAATCATTTCTCTTTGTACTTTAAGCAAGCGCTGAATATGAGAGGACATAGAGTCAAATGAGTAAGCAAGCTCTTTAAGCGTTCCGCTACTGTCCGGTATTTCTTTAGGTAAACCACTGCGTCCACGGGCAATTTGACGGGTAAGGTTCTCGAACGTTTTTCTCTTCAAATCCAAGTAAAACAGTTCACGCCAGATCAATGCCAACATAGCAACAATCGCAATGGCGACAATCATAACCACAATAAAAGTCAGTGAGAAAGGCGCGGCATGATCAATGGAAATGAAATATTCATCGCCCTCTACGTCTCCCTTCCATAAAAAACCGTGCTTATTATGAACACCATACGTCAAGGTCACCCCTTCTACAGAACCGGTCATTTCAGATGAAACAGGTTCTACACTTAAACAGGAAATTGACTGCAATAAAGAGCGTTTATCCGCATAGGAAAGAGGGGAAAGAAGCAGCCCTTTAAGCAAGGCTTCGAGATGGAATCGCTTACTTTCTGACGCCGCCACACCAACAAAACTGGCGCCAGCATCAGTGCCAAAAGATAATTGGTAATCACCATTTGGCAAACGTAACCATTTTTTTTGGGCTAGCAAAGCGGTTGTGTTAGCAACACTTTGTGGTGCTTCAAGCGTTTGCCATTTGAATTGAGATTCAGGCAGAGTTCGTTTTATGCCAGTGGCGAGCAAAGCAAGACTCAGCTCTGCATCCACACATAAAACCTGCTCATGTTTCGCTTCAGTGATGCGAAACATGGCAAACTCTACCGCGGCATAACACCCCATTAATATAATTAGACAACCAATAATAAGGTGTCGATATAACCGCCACATTTCTTTTTGCATTAGGCGGTTAAACCTCTTTTACAAAAAGGTAGCCTTTACTGCGTATTGTTTTAATACGACGAGGGTGAATCGGATCATCACCAATCTTGGAGCGAATTCGAGAAATGCGCACATCAACAGAACGATCTTGACCGTCGTATTCAATGCCACGTAACTCGCCAAAAATTTCTTCTCGACTGAGGATTCGACCAGCATTGCTGGCCAACAGCCAAAGTAAATCAAACTCTGCACTGGTCAGCTCTATTTCATCACTCGCTAACCATGCTTCGCGACGAGAGTTATCAATCACCAAAGGACCAAACGTCAAGGTTTGCTCCGCTTTAGCGCTGTGTGCAGCTGACAAATCAACATCTTGTGTACTACGACGTAACAAGGATTGAACTCGTGCTAATAAAACACGCGGTTTAGCAGGTTTGGAAACATAATCATCAGCGCCAATTTCTAGACCTAAAATTTGATCCACATCGTCACTGCGTGCCGTTAACATAAGGATAGGTCCCTTATAGTCGTTGCGCACACTGCGGCAAATGGTAAAACCATCTGCTCCGGGTAACATTAGATCCAAAATAACAAGTGAAGGCTGCTCTTCTACAATACGAGTAATGGCAGCTCGACCATCTGATTCAACATTAACTAAAAAGCCATTTTTAATTAAGTATTCTTGAGTAAGTGACGCTAAACGCTCATCATCTTCCACTATTAAAATAGTTTGGCTCTCATCCGTTTTCATGCTTTACCCTCATCCTGATAAATATTTTCTAATAAATCGATTGATAATCGCTCAAACTCATCCTTTCAGATGAGTTTCAAGTTTTTCGATACGCTGACGATTAACATCTAAATCTGAGTAGCCTACTCGCGACCCTGAGCGCACATGAATCACACTATCGGCTTCTGGCAAGTAGAATTCCACATCATCGATATAGCCAAACCACGAGCTTTTTACTTCAATATGTACATAGCCTAATTCACTGGCAACAATTTGCGCGTTGCCTTGATTTAAGAAATACGACTCTATATTTAGTTGCGTATCTTTGCGGCTACCGTGGTAAATCATTGGCGCAATATAATGCGCAGCATCACTTTTTTCTGCTTGGCTAGAAACGCAGTTAGGGGTAGTAGGGCACGGTTTAAATAAGCCAGCTGTCACTCCCAAACCTTCCGGAGGCTGATTGTTCACCTTGATATAGACAAAAAAACCTATTACTAAAACAACAACAAAAAGGCTTATCCAGCGAACCATGCTTCTACGACTCCTAACAACTGTTTCTATTATCTAAAGGTGCGTTTACCCGGCTTTTTAGGTTTAAATTCTGGCTTATCAGTGCCCTGCCAATCAAACCCTTTAGGACGGCGTGCACCACCTGTCTGCTTATTCTTAGTGCGCTTAACATCCAGCTTTTGCTGCTGAGTTTTTTGAGCAATAGCAGACACTTTCAAATCCACCATAGCGCACAGTGAATTCACATCACTTTCTTCCATTTCTACCCAACGGCCGACTTTTGCCTTTGATGGTAAGAAAATCGGGCCAAATCGAACCCGTTTCAAGCGGTTTACTTTTACCCCTTGAGATTCCCACAAACGACGCACTTCTCGGTTACGTCCTTCCATCAAACACACATAGAACCAACGGTTAATACCTTCACCACCACCATCAACGATGTCGGTAAATTTCGCTTGTCCATCTTCTAAATTAACGCCTTTTTTAAGTGTTGCAATGCTCTCTTCTGTCACTTCACCCATTACGCGAACTAAGTATTCACGATCAATTTCCGTTGAAGGGTGCATCAAGCGATTGGCTAACTCACCATCGGTAGTGAATAACAGTAGACCAGAAGTATTGATGTCTAGACGACCGACCGCAATCCAACGCTCTCCGCGCAGTTTAGGCAGCTTATCAAATACCGTTGGTCGACCTTCTGGGTCTTTACGAGTACAGACTTCGCCTTCTGGTTTATTGTAAATAATGACACGTCGGCCTTCGCCAGCTTCTGTCACTTTTACAGAATAACCATCCAACTCGATAGCATCGCTGACGCTTACGCGATCACCTAACGTCGCCACAGCACCGTTGACAAGGACACGGCCTTCACGGATACGGTTTTCCATTTCACGACGTGAACCTTGACCGGCTCTGGCTAATACTTTTTGTAACTTTTCGTCCATTACGAACCT
Organism: Marinomonas sp. NPDC078689; assembly: GCF_044542435.1. NCBI lineage: Bacteria > Pseudomonadati > Pseudomonadota > Gammaproteobacteria > Oceanospirillales > Oceanospirillaceae > Marinomonas > Marinomonas sp. NPDC078689. Next base: position 49,248 of record NZ_JBITUJ010000008.1, read on the forward strand.
CTTAGAGGGAATGCTTCTCAGCAACCCATTTTTTTAAACATAAAATTTTGGGCATTATAGTCATACATAGCGACGCTTGACAGCGACATGTCTAACTTTTTACATAAAAGGCGCTGGATCGCCAGCCCCTACTCGCACAACCTCAACCTTATCAGAATCCATCATCACGACCGTCGTCGGCTCTAAACCACAGAAACCGCCATCAATCACCAGATCCAATGCATGCTCTAGGGTGTCTCGAATGTCATAAGGGTCTGTCATGGGATCGGTCTCACCCGGTAAAATAAGCGACACACTCATCAAGGGTTCCGATAACTCATTCAACAAAGCAGAAACAATACGATTATCTGGAATACGAATACCTATGGTCTTACGCTTTGGATGCATTAGGCGTCTTGGTACGACCGACGTGGCATGAAAAATAAAGGTGTAAGGCCCAGGTGTATTGTTCTTCAGCAATCGGTATAAGTGATTGTCAAAGCGCGCATAGGTGGATATCTCTGACAGATCTCGGCACACTAAAGTAAAGTTGTGTTTATCATCCAAACGACGGATCGCTTTAATTCGATCCATCGCCGCTTTATCACCCAAATAACACCCTAACGAATAACCACAATCCGTCGGATACGCCACCACTCCACCGTCGCGAATAACTTGGGCGGCTTGTTTAATCAAACGCGCTTGTGGGTTTTCTGGATGAATTTGAAAAAACTGACTCAAAACGCACTCCGTTAATAACATGATGGCGATTAAAAATTCGCCATATCAATCACATACTAGACCATAAAAGCCATTAGACTCAACTCAAAGCTAAACCCAATCACGCCATACTAGATCGACTTCGCTTTCATGGATTTGAGTGAAACGGCCAACTTGTGTCCAAGGACCAAACGGCCCATGGAAATCACTTCCAACCGAGGCATGCAAAGCAAACTCCTGAGATAAGCGCTCCATAAGGCGAACATGATCAGGACGCTCATTACCAGAAGCCACTTCCATGCCAGTCCCACCCCAAGCTTTAAAATCTGCCAGTAAGCGTTTTAATTTGGTGACGGTTAATGGGTAACGCTTCGGATGTGCCAAAATTAACGCCATGCCTTGATCCTTTAGCAGTCCCAAAACAACCTCAAGTTCTGGCCAAACATCTCTAAGACTGCCCAGTCGTTTGTTTCCCAAGTAACGATCAAACGCTTTATTCGCGTCTTTCACCAGGCCTTTTTCGATCATTAAGGTGGCAAAATGCGGGCGACCAAGCTGACTTTTTCCGGCCAGAGCCACGGCCTCATCAAACAAATCAGGCAAACCTTGTTTGATTAACAGGTCGGCAATACGGCGCGCTCTGTCGAGTCGAATCGCTTGATTCTCCTTTACCACAGCGTTTAAAGCTGCGTTATTTGGGTCAAAGTTAAGTGCCACCATATGCAGGGGAATGCCCTTCCATTGGGTCGAAAGCTCAACCCCATTTAAGAAAGACAATTGATGCGACTCCGCACGAGTGCGCGCCTCTACCAAGCCATCCAAGGTATCATGGTCGGTTAAGGAAAAAAGTGTCACGCCTTGCTCTACAGCCAAATCCACCAGCTCCGTTGGCGATAATCGACCATCCGAAAAAGTAGAATGGGTATGAAGGTCAACTTTGCGGTAACTCGCGTTTTCAGGCATAGATAGGCTGTTCTTTAAATGGAATGGTAGTTATCATTGGTTCAGCATACATAAATTGGTTTTTATATGAAAATATTATTCGACTTTCTCCCTATCTTGGTCTTTTTCGTTGTCTATAAGCTTTCAGGGAACATCATTCTCGCCACCGCGGTGCTGATTCCTGCCAGCGTTTTGCAAGTAGGTTATAACTGGATACGCTACAAAAAAGTGGAAAAGATGCACCTAGTGTCTTTGGTGTTGGTGGTTTTATTAGGTGGCGCAACAGTATTATTGGGCGACGGTGAATTCATTAAATGGAAGCCTACTATCGTCAATGGCTTATTTGCCATGGCATTTTTAGGTAGCCAGTTCATCGGCGAACGAAACATCATCGAACGCATGATGGGTGATAAAATTCAGCTTCCCTTCAAAGTTTGGCGTACCTTAAACCTTGCTTGGGTGGCCTTCTTCCTGTTATCAGGCGCCGTAAACCTTTACGTTGCCTTCAGTTTCAGTGAAGACATCTGGGTCGACTTTAAGTTGTTTGGTTTATTGGGTATGACCATTGTCTTCATTATTTTGCAAGGCATCTACCTATCTTCACACATTCAGAACAAGGAATAATCATGCTTTACTCAATCGTTGGTACTGATATAGAAAACAGCCTAGCGGGTCGCCAACAAGCTCGCCCAGCCCACTTAGCCCGCCTTCAACAGCTGTTAGATGAAGGTCGCCTTGTGTTAGCAGGCCCTAACCCTGCCATAGATTCAGATAACCCAGGCGATGCTGGTTTCACCGGCAGCGTTGTCGTCGCTGAGTTCGCTTCACTGGATGAAGCGCAAGCTTGGGCTGATGCCGATCCATATATGGAAGTGGGCGTATACAGCAGCGTCACGGTAAAACCTTTCAAACAAGTCTTTCCAAACTAACCAAGACTCAAACACAAGAAGCCGCTCTGTGTCATCCGCACCAGAGCGGCTTTTTTAATGACTCTCTTTTACATCGACCTCTTTTACATCGGAATGCCCAAGATCGCGCTCTGGGTCGATCACATCTCGCACTCTTTGCTTCAGTACTTTTGCCTCAGGAAAGCCATTTTCCGCTTTACGACACCACACTTCTTCGCCATTCACTCTGACTTTGAAAATCCCCCCTTGAGTGGGAATCAAGGTGACGCTTTTCACATCGTCATCAAAGGTGGTTAATAATTCTTGAGATAACCAGGCTGCACGCAGCATCCAACGACACAATGTACAATATTCAATTTCTATCACGGCTGTTCGCATCTTTCTCTCCACTATTACCACTAAAAACCCAAAATAACTTGGCGTGCCGCCACGCTGCCAATATTATTGGTGCACTCATTATTTAAGGAAAGCCTATTATGCGTAAAACCTTCATCATTAGCCTTATGTTTGCTGCCCTTTGCAGTCAAGCCAATGCAACAGAAGTTGATATTACCACCAACCAAGGCACCATTCGTATTGACCTAAATGATAATGTAGCGCCTAAAACAGTAAAAAACTTTCTCACCTATGTCGACGAAGGGTTTTATAACGGCACCATTTTTCACCGCGTTATTCAAGGCTTTATGGTTCAAGGCGGTGGCTTTACCGCCGACATGAATCAAAAAGCAACTCACGCCCCTGTTCCCTATGAAGGCGATAATGGGCTAGATAATAATCGTGGCACCATTGCCATGGCTCGAACACAAAACCCTAACAGCGCAACGTCTCAATTTTTCATCAATGAAAAAGACAATAGTTTCTTAAATGATGGCGCTCGTGGCGCAGCAGGTTATACAGTTTTTGGACAAGTAGTGTCAGGAATGGACGTCGTCGACACCATGTCTAAGCAACCCACACATTCTGTTGGTCCATACCAAAACGTTCCCTCTACCCCTATCGTGATCGAGAGCATCAAGCGTGTTAACTAGTTATTGTTTAGCGTCTCCCCAATTAAACTGGGGAGACGACGGCGCCCCCCATTCAACCCAATTTGACGATGTTTATTTTGATAAAGACGCAGGACTTGAAGAAACACGCTATGTGTTTCTTCAGCATAACCAACTCGATGAGCGTTGGAAAAGTTTAGACTCATCCAACAAGAGTCATTTCACAATTGCCGAAACCGGTTTCGGCACAGGGCTCAATTTCCTCTGCGCTTGGCAGGCATTTTTAGCAAGCGCTCCCTCTGATACGACCTTGCACTTTATTTCAGTCGAAAAATTCCCACTGAGTAAGAGTGCATTGACCAATGCGCTGAAAATGTGGCCTTCATTAGAGACATACAGCCAAGCACTGATTGCCCACTATCCAGAGCTGAGCCATGGCCTACATCGCATAGAATTGGCCCAAGGTCGTATTCAATTGACGCTATGGTTTGGAGAAGCAGAAGAAGGCTTCTCTGCTTTAAACGCCGACGTAGACGCTTGGTTTCTAGATGGTTTTGCCCCTAGCAAAAATCCGGAGATGTGGTCACCGACGCTGTTTAAGCACATCCACCGACTCAGCCATCAAGGCACAAGCTTTTCGACCTTTACCGCCGCAGGTATTGTTCGCCGAGGCTTAAAAGAAGTAGGCTTTGAGGTAAGGAAGGTCAAAGGCTTTGGTCATAAACGAGAAATGGCCGTCGGTGAACTGGCAGAGCAAACGCTTTCTCTAACAGAACGCATGTCCCAAGGCGAAGCTTGGTTTAATGTTCGACAAAATCCTGCGCCTCTTCCCACAAACAACGAAAACCAAAACAAACACGTATTAGTCGTTGGCGCTGGGCTTGCAGGCGCCACCACCGCCTACGCGCTCGCCAAGCAAGGCGTTAACGTTACCGTGTGGGAGCAAGGAGAATCCGTTGCTTGTAAAGCATCCGGTAACCCACAGGGGATGCTTTACCCTAAACTTGCCAGTCAAGACACGCCTGTTAATCGCTTTTATCTCAGCGCTTACTTATACGCGAGCAAACTGTATTCACAACTCGATGATGATGCGGTTTTTTGGCAGCAATGCGGTCTAGAGCAACGCCCTACGAGTGAAAAGGAAAAACAGCGCTTTGCTAGCCTACTAGAAAATAAACTCTACCCAGAATCCATCGCCTGTAAACATGGCGAAGAAGGCAGTATATTTTTGCCTTTATCGGGCTGGGTGGTGCTAACGGATCTGTGCCATAAGCTGCTCGACCATCCGCTCATTGATGTCCAATTAAATACCCGTTTAGACGCCTTAACAAAAACGGGAAGCGTACCGCTGAGTTGGCAAGCCAGCACCCAAGCGCAACAACAGAGTTTCTCTCATGTGGTGATTTGTACCGCCAACGATACCCATGAACTCGACTTTTTACCCAAGACACCTGCTTATCCCATTCGTGGGCAAGTGTCGTATTTGCCATTAGAGGCGGCCAAGAAAGCCTGTTCTAACGCCAATGAAGACAGCGCAAAATTAACGACTGAGCATGTCCTTTGCCAAAAAGGCTATGTGTCTCCAGCATTGCAGGACACCCTACATTTCGGATCAACATACGATGCGAAAGATCAGGATGAAACCGTCAGAACTGAAGGTCATTGTCGTAACTTACGCATTCTAGAAAGCCTCCTGCATCTGAAAGAAAACACACTTAATGAAGAAGATTGTGGCGGACGAGTGTCCTTTCGCTGTGCCATTCCCGACTACACGCCAATGATTGGGCCAATCGCATCGCCTGCAGAGTTGCATAGCCATTACGCCATACTAAGCAAAAATGCCAAATGGAAATGCCATCAGGTGGCCATTGAACAAGAAGGCTTGTTTATCAATATCGGACATGGTTCTCGGGGGTTGGTCTCAACGCCGTTGAGCGGTGCGTATCTCGCCAGCCTGATTACCAATACACCATCACCACTAGAGCAAAGCATTATCAACAAGCTTCACCCTAATCGCTTTGTGATTAGAGCATTAAAGCGTAGCAACGCTAACTAGAGCGCACCAACAAAGCAGTAACACGCCACGAATAGCTGATAACATGGCCATTCGTGGCGCTTTTTTTATAGCTCAAATAACTCGCAGGCGCTTGGAATTAGCTCTAGAAAACGATTTATTGTCTTTGGTCGCAGCACAACACGACTCATGTCTGGTAGCAATGCACGCAATTCATCACGCAGTTTCAGCACACCTGGGTCTATCGATTCATAAGGATAAATATGATCTTGGACGCTCAACTTATGGAGTTCATCCAGCTCATCTTGTAACATGCTCTTCATTGCAAAAAAACGATCTTTTTGATTAATATCGTTGGTTTCCCAGTAAGCATCCGCGAAAGTAGAATTTAGCTCGTAGAATACATGCAATGCATCGGCAACGGTTTTTTTAGTCATACTGTCTCCATTATCAGTGGCAATTTTTGCCTTAACCCTTGTTTTGTTTCATGCTAACACTATTACTTACATTCTAGCTGCGAATTAAAATAGGTAAATAGCCCCTTGAGTAACACAATGTACAATGCCGTGACTTCTGGCAATTTATGGTCATCTTTACAGGCCGAAGCAAAAAAACTTGCTTTAGATGAACCCATACTCGCCAGCTACTTCAATACGACCATTCTTAGGCACGAATCGTTAAGCTCTGCGCTTAGCTTCTTACTGGCCTGCAAACTGGATAGCATTTCAATTCCTTCTATCGTATTAAGAGAGGTCTTTGAAGAAGCAATGTCCGACTCTCAATCTGGCATTGTTGAGTGCATTGAGCAAGATATTTTGTCGATAAAAGAAAGGGATGCGGCTTGCGACTGCCTCACGACCCCCCTTTTGTTTTTTAAAGGATTCCATGCCCTACAAACGTACCGAGTAGCGAATTGGCTTTGGAAAAACAACAGGAAAAGTCTGGCCCTGTACTTACAAGGCCAAATGTCGATGGTATTTAGTGTTGATATTCACCCTGCAGCAACGATTGGCTGCGGCATCATGCTAGACCACGCGACAGGCTTAGTCGTCGGCGAAACTTGCGTTATTGAAGACAACGTCTCTATCCTGCAATCCGTCACACTAGGCGGCACTGGCAAAGAACACGGCGATCGTCATCCTAAAATCCGTTCTGGTGTCCTTATTGGCGCTGGTGCGAAAATTTTGGGCAACATCGAAGTGGGCGAAGGCGCTAAAATTGGCGCAGGCAGCGTCGTACTCGAAGCCGTTGGAGCACATACGACAGTCGCTGGAGTACCCGCTAAAATTGTAGGCCGCAATACCGGCGAAGAACCTTCTCGTGCAATGGACCATAACATCAACCATTGCGTTCGAGACGGCAACGACAGCAATCCGTCCTAACCCCTCCTAGTCTATCTCTGTAAGGACATTACGCCTTCACATAAGGTCGTAATGTCCTAGGGTGTCTTTTGGCACCATCTTGATGGTTTCACTCTCAGTGTCAAATAAGAGCACCGCTTGACCGCCTTTGAGAGCCGCCACCGCCTGCTGGCGTTTCTGCTCAGCAGACAAATCATAATCGCCGTAATCCGTCCCTTCACGAGACACAATATCATCGAGAATGGTCATTAATGTCTCTGACTCTAAAGAGTCATAAGGAATCAAGGTATCCATTAAACCGCTCCGTAGCTTTGTAACAATGTAATAACACCCGCTTCATCAAGAATGGGAATGTTCAAATTTTGCGCCTTAGTCAGTTTCGACCCTGCTTTTTCACCTGCGACTAAGCAATCGGTTTTAGCCGACACTGAACCGCTTACTTTCGCCCCCAAGCTTTGCAGCTTTTCCTTCACCTGATCTCGTGAAAATTGACTCAAAGACCCAGTCACTACGTACGTTTTTCCAGTCAATGGCAAATCACTGTCGTCGACAATGGCTTTCTTTTCCCATTCAATCCCTGCGGCTAACAAACCATGAATCGTCGCCACGTTCTGCTCTTGTTCAAAAAACACTCTCACGTGCTGCGCAACAATCGGCCCTACATCATCCACCGCCACCAAAGCCTCTTGATCGGCCTGCATCAAGGTGTCTAGCTCAACAAAATGACTGGTTAAAGAGCGCGCCGTTGCTTCACCAACTTCTCGAATGCCTAAGGCATAAATAAAGCGGTTGAATTGCGTTTTCTTCGCGGTTTCAATGGCCTTTAACAACTTATCAACCGACTTTTGCCCCATTCTCTCCATCGACAACAATCTGTCTTTTTTCTCGGCCAAGGTAAAGATGTCGACTGGGGTTTTTAATAGCTCCTGATCAACCAACTGCTCAATCAACTTATCGCCTAACCCATCAATGTCCATGGCTTTGCGCGAGACAAAGTGTTTTAGCGATTCTTTAAGTTGCGCACCACACACCAAGCCACCGGTACAGCGAATCACCGCCTCGCCTTCGACTCGCTCTACATCGGAACCACAAACGGGACACGCGTCAGGGAATACCACGCTCTTTACGTCTTCATCAACGCGGCGATCTTCTAGCACTTGAACCACTTGAGGGATCACATCACCAGCACGACGAATCACCACATAGTCGTTTACTTTCACGCCCAAACGCGCAATTTCATCTTTGTTGTGCAAGGTCGCATTAGACACGGTAACACCGCCAACAAACACAGGGGCAAGACGTGCCACAGGCGTAATTGCCCCAGTACGACCAACTTGAAAATCTACCCCTAAAATACGTGTCACTTCTTCTTGAGCAGGGAATTTTCGCGCGATCGCCCAGCGAGGTGCCCGAGCGATAAAGCCCAGTTCTTCTTGAAGCTCAATCTGATCCACCTTATACACGATACCATCTATGTCATAAGACAAATTGGGGCGCTTTTCATTGAGCATTTGATAGTAGGAAATACAGCCTGCTGCGCCTTCAACGGTTTTCATCAAATCGTTAATACGAAAACCCCATTCACCCAATTGCAGTAAGCCTTCATAATGGCTATCAGGCTGAGACCAGCCCTCCACATAACCTATTGAATACGCGCACATCACCAAAGGGCGCGATGCGGTAATCTTTGGATCAAGTTGTCGAAGCGAACCAGCAGCGGCATTTCGAGGGTTTACAAATGGCTTATCGCCTCGCTCTGCGGCTTGCAAATTAAGTTTTTCAAAGCCCTCTTTAGGCATATAAATTTCACCGCGCACTTCAAGCACTGGTGGCGGAGTATCTGTTCGCAATGACAAAGGAACAGAGTAAATCGTTTTGATGTTGGAGGTAATGTCTTCCCCAGACAATCCATCGCCTCGTGTAACCCCTCTTACCAAACGCCCATGCTCATAACGCAAACTAATGGCTAAGCCATCAAGTTTTGGCTCACAGCAATAGGTAACACTTTCGGCGTCCAATAGTTTACGAATGCGTTGGTCAAAATCTTCCAAAGACACATCATCAAAGGCGTTATCAAGGGACAACATGGGAACAGTATGTGGCACATTTTCAAAGCCGCTGTCTGGCTTTTCACCCACTCGCTGGGTAGGCGAATCCGCTTGAATCCACTCCGCATGCTCCGCCTCTATGGCCTGCAACTGTCGATAACAACGGTCGTATTCTGCGTCAGGCACCAATGGATTATCTTTGACATGGTAGGCGTAGCTGTAATCATTTAATTGCTGGATCAATGCCAACATGTGTTCGTGAGTAATGTCGTTGTTTTGACTCATAAAGAAAACTCGAAATAAAACCGTACAGGAGGGAGAAACAATCAAGGCCCCTCAGGGCCTTGATAAAAAGATTAAGGTTTGTGCTTCATCAAGCGCCGACGTTCAAAGTCACGTATTCGCTGACGGCAGTGCGCAATGGTTTGCTCACTCATTGGGCTACGACGCTCATCGCGTAATTCACCACCTAGATTACGCACTAATGCTTGCGCTGTTTCCAACATAAAATCAAACGCTTTCATGCTGTTTTTCGGCCCAGGTAATCCCATGAAGAAACTCACACCAGGGCAATCCCCTTCGCCCATAGTGTCAAGATCAAAGGTACCTGGCTCAATGGCGTTGGCCATGCTGAATTGCACACGCCCACGGTCAAACCCTTCTTCGTGACGGTGGAAAATATCCATATCGCCAAAACGCATACCGCAATTAAGGACTAACTGCAGCAGCTCAATACCGGAAAAAGTTTTGCCTTCTGGCGCAAAAATATTAATCACAATGACTTCTTCGATTTCCGCGGCGTCATCGTTGTCTGAGTCGCTTTCATCCAAATCGTAGCCATTGCCTTGCGGCGTGATTTGGTCGACATCAACACTAGAATAATCACGTTCATAATCCGTGTCGTCCGCCGTTTCATGAACGTCGTCATGGCCGATATCTAGATCATCAAACTCATCATTACGCGTCTCTGACTGATACTCATCAAGCGGTTCGTCTGCGTAGTTTTGCTCAGTATAACGCCCTGAATCTTCTTCCCGATCCGGCACAAGTGAGGCCAGCTCATCAAGATGCAGATTCTCATCACGCTCTAATGTCGGACCAGAATCCACCTTATGAGGTAGATCGGCAAGCGGAGCATTGACTGTTTGACGGGCATTTTCAAAGGCGTTCGTAATCGGGTTTGACGTTTGACGTTTCGCTTCACCAACAGGACGCGCGCCACCATTTGGCAGCTCTCGTCTCACCATGGCTTCACGCGCCAACTCTTCAGGATCAACGAAGTCATCGTCGTCATCATCTTGGCTGAATTGTTGGCCTTTTTTATATCGACGAAATCCATCTATTAGTATTGCCACAATAATGACAACACCAATTAAGATTAGCCACTCACGCAAGCTAAATTCCATTGCATTTTTCCGAATTAGATCAATAAAGTTAACGCTATTATCAAACGAAGCGCCTTAGGATTCAATTATAAGGTCACATTGATTGCATAAATCGCCTTAGTGTTTGAAGGTACGGCTTTTTTTATACCGATTACCTGACCTTTTGTCAGGTCTTTTGCGATAATCTTCGATAGTTTTACAACAAGATCAACATTCCCGACGTCTTCTAACGATTGTTTTGACATTAGATTATCAAGATTCGTTAAGATCACAGGTCGATTTAAGTCTTGAGGGTAAACACGTCGTATTGCCACCGGCATGTTTGATCCTGGCGCCAGCGCATAGACCAACAAGACGTCGTCCGAATGCCATTGTATTTTGCTTTTATCCCAGATCACTCGAAGGGCAATTTGACGAGTAACTAACGCTGGGACCTGCTGATAACTAATGCCGCCTGCTTGTCGCGCACTTTGAATGGCGCCTAACAAAGTCTGTCTCTCAAGGGCATTATCATTGTATCGAGCGGCATCTTGCCACGTTAACACCGCTTTCAGATAAGCCTTATGATCAAACGCCGCTACCCCTTTCAAGCCTAACGCCGTGGCATTTTTAGGCTCCAGTACCAAAACCTTATCGACCACCTTTTCCATTTCAGGACTGCTTACATTGCCATTGTTATAAAAAATGGCTTGTGCGTATCTCACCAATACTTCCGCTTGGTCTGCGCTGCCTTCAGGAAGTTTCACAAGCGCGGCTTGAAAAGCCCCCATCGCTTGAGCATATTCCCCTGAAGACATGAAATCATTCGCCAGATAATACCAATCTTCCGCTCGATCATAGCGCTCGCTTCGGTACTTCAAAAAATCCAGGGTCATTTTTGGCGTCGTGTTTTTGGCAGCCAGCGCCTGAGAAAAAGCCACGTCTTTGGCATAACCCAACGACTGATAGAGAGTCACACTCCCTAAGCTGACTAAAACAAAAATGCCTAACAGGGTATATTTTGTCGAGACGAGGTTGGGCAAAAACGAACGATGACGAGGCACAAACTCATCCATTGACTGAGCGTGCTGCGTTTCGCTCTCTAAATCCTTCAACAAGGCCTCAGCTTCTTGACCAGTCAAACGTCCAACTTCTTGTTCATTGGCGATTTCTTCGCTACGAATAGCAGCAAAACTGTCCGCCTTTTCGCCATCATCATTGGCAAGATTTTTCTGTAGAGAAACAAAAAAATACACTAGGCTTGCCGCTATCATCAATGCCATTACGAGCCACAGCAGTATCATAATGCTTTCCCCGCTCTGCGTTTCTTATTGCGATACACCACCCCTGCAAACACCACCAAACCGATAATCAAAAATGCCGCAGGCCCTACCCATAAAATAGACGTTGCCGCAGAATATTTTGGTCGATATAAAACAAAGTCACCGTAACGAGCCACCATATAATCGACTATTTCCTGGTCTGTTTTACCTTGTTCGATCATCTCATGAATTTGTATTCTCAAATCCTTGGCGATGCCTGCTTGAGAATCGGCTAAATCTTGGTTTTGGCATTTAGGACAACGCAGCTCTTTTGCCAAAGACTGAAAACGAGTCTGATTCAACTCAGAACTAAACGTCATCAAGGTGTCTGCAAACAAATAAGAAGACAGCATAAAAGCCATCATCAGACACGCGAGTTTTATCAGTTTCATTTTAAATAGCCTTTCATTTCTTGCCACACCCTATCGTCCAATGCGCCCTGATAACGGTAAACAATAATCCCTTTACTGTTCACCACAAACGTCTCGGGGGCGCCAGTCACTCCCATGTCGACCCCGAACTTGCCCAATTCATCGGTCAGCACCCATTGATAAGGGTTGCCCTTGGTCGCGAGCCACTGCTGAGCTTTATGCTTGTCGTCTTTGTAATCGATACCGACAATAGGAATGCCTTGCTTAGCCAACGTTCTTAAATAGGCGTGTTCCATTTCACAAGTCGGACACCAAGTAGCCCAAAAATTCAGCAAGTACGCTTGTTTAGGCAAGCTGGTCTGGTCTTGGACGGTATCCGTTTGCAAAGAAACGAGTCTAAAGTCAGGCACAGGCTTACCAATCAAGGCCGAAGGCATGTATTCAGGATTGGTGCCCAATTGCTTGTACAACACACTCCCTAAGCCAATAAAAACGATAAATGGGAGAAAAACGAGCAATTTACGCATTATTACCTCTCACCGTTTTACGGTAGCGTTTGTCTAAAGCAGACAACAAGCCGCCACACATCATCATCAAACCACCTAGCCAAATCCAGCGCACAAATGCTTTCACATAAAGACGAATGCCCCACGCTTCTCCTGATAATTTTTCCCCTAGGGAAACATAAAGATCTCGGGTAAATCCGGCGTCCAATCCCGCTTCTGTCATTATCTGTCGGCTGGTCGAATAAAAACGTTTTTCAGGCTGTAGTAAGGCCACAAAATCACCGTTTTTAGACACTGATATAACGCCACGATCTGCCAGGTAATTCGGCCCTTTCAAATGAGAAATACCATCAAAATGAAAGTCGTAGCCTGCAAACGACACCGACTCCCCTGGTGACAATTTAACCGTCGACTCATGGCTGCTGGTGCTGACCAACAGAATGCCAATAAGCGTTACCACCATACCCAGATGGGCAATCATCATTCCGTAATAATTTCGAGGTAATTGTCTCGCCCTAGGGATAATACCCTTGGTTCCCGCAGACACCTTCACAAACCAATCTTTGGCGATCAGCAACGCCGACCATAGGGCAACACTTAAGGTGAGCCAAGCCATCATCCCTAAGGTATAAACATAACTCAGCAGGCCAGCCACAACGATCGCCAACACCGCCGGCAACAGAATCGCATTCAGCAACAATGATGCCTTTGTATGATGCCATTTAGAGAAGGGGCCAATCGCCATAAACACAATCAGCAGCAGAGCAATCGGAGAAAACACAGTATTAAAATACGGTGCCCCCACTGAAATTCGCCCTAACCCCAACACATCGAAAATCAGTGGGTATAAGGTGCCTAATAAAACAGTCAGCGTCAGTACAGTTAGCAAGATATTGTTGAACAACAACCAAGCTTCACGCCCCGTAACACCGAAGGTGGCACTGGCTCGGACCTGGCTCGCTCGCAGTCCATAAAGCAATAAGCTGCCACCAATCAAGATCACCAACAACATCAGAATATAGATGCCACGAGTTGGGTCAGCGGCAAAGGCGTGCACCGAGGTCAGCACGCCAGATCTCACCAAAAAGGTGCCCAATAAGGACAAACTAAACGTAAAAATAGCCAGTAATACGGTCCAGCTTTTAAACACCCCGCGCTTTTCTGTCACCGCCAATGAATGCACAAGCGCCGTGCCCGCTAACCAAGGCATAAAGGAGGCATTTTCTACTGGGTCCCAAAACCACCAACCGCCCCAGCCAAGTTCGTAATACGCCCACCAACTGCCTAAAGTGATACCGAGCGTTAAAAACGCCCAAGATAATGAGGTCCAAGGCCTTGTCCAGCGCGCCCAAGAAGCATTGAGGTTACCAGTGATCAAGGCAGCAATAGCAAAGGCAAAGGCCACCGAAAAGCCCACATACCCCATGTAGAGCATGGGTGGGTGAATAATCAGTCCAATATCTTGCAACAAGGGGTTTAAATCGCGGCCATCCAGCGGGGCATCGGGTAACGCTCTCACAAAAGGCGAGGAGGTAAACAGCATGAAGGACAAAAAGCCCAATGACACGATTCCTAATACGCTCAATACCACGGGGCCGACATCTTTTGGCAAAGAAACACTTTTCAATGCGACCGCCGAACTCCACCCTGATAAGATCAATATCCACAGCAAAAGCGAGCCTTCATGCCCTCCCCACAGAGCACTAAACTTATACCAAATAGGCAGCTGACTGTTTGAATTTTGGCTGACGTACAAGACAGAAAAATCGTCCGTCATAAACGACAGAGCCAGCACCAAAAAACTTACCAGAACAAAAAACGACATCAGGTAAGTCAGTGGGCGCGCGGTATGCAGTAGCACTCTGTTTTTTTGCCAATAGCCAATTAAGGGAACAACCGACAGACAAAGCGAGAAGAACAACGCCAGTATTAATGCAAAGTGTCCAATTTCGGGAATCATAAAAGCCTAACGTTCAAGAGTAGATGAGGAAGTAGGATTGGTTTGTTGCTGCGCTTTTTCTAACGCCTCTGTCACTTCTGGTGGCATGTATTTTTCATCGTGCTTAGCCAGCACTTGGGACGCAGAAAACACACCATTACTGAGCATTTTCCCTTGGGCAACTATGCCTTGGCCTTCGCGGAATAAATCAGGGAGTATGCCTTGGTATTGGATCTGCACAGAATGCTTAAAATCGGTGACGGCAAAGGTGACAGCCAGTGTATTGGCATCGCGCTTTACGCTGCCTTTTACAACCATACCGCCTGCGCGTATCGTCGTATTTTCAGGCGCTTCGCCTAGCGCAATCTGGGTCGGTGAATAAAATAAGTTAATGTTTTGCTGAAGCGCATACAGAACCAAACCAAGAGCGGCACTGAGAATAAAAAGAATAACAGCAAGCGTAATAAGGCGCTTTTTTCGGATGGCGTGCACTAGGAATCAGACTCTCTTAAATAACGTTTTTTTAGTTGTCGAATCACCTTGCGGCGACCCTGGACAGTATTCAATATCAAGCTTGCCAAGATCAACAAAACCAAGCCGTAAGTTGACCACACAAACGCCCCATGAGTTCCCATTGTCAGGAAATCAGCCAGACTATTAAACGCCATGATTCATCACCTTTTCCTTCACCCATTGAGTACGACGCTCACGCAACAGAATCTCAGATTGCATACGCCACATCACAAGCCCAGCCACTAAGCAATAAAACCCAATAACGGCGATCAGTAAGGGCAGCCACATCTCCATCGGCATCGCAGGTTTTTCGGTCAAACTAAACGACGCTGGTTGATGTAATGTGTTCCACCAGTTCACCGAGTACTTAATAATCGGCAAATTGATCAGCCCAAGCACACTGACAATCGCCGTTGCTTGGTTGGCTAAAGCCGCGTCCTCTAAGGTGTTTTGCAGGGCAATAATACCCATATATAAGAGGAACAAAACAAGAACAGAGGTCAGCCGTGCATCCCACACCCACCAAGTGCCCCATGTTGGCTTGCCCCAAATAGCCCCTGACAATAACGCAATGGCGGCCATCGCGGCACCAATCGGCGCCATCGACTTGATGAATATGGGCGCCATTTTCATTTGCCAAACCAAATACACAAAACCCGCAACCCCCAAAGAGAGGTAGCAAGACTCTGCCAACACGGCGGCCGGAACATGCAGATAAATAATTCGATAAGTGTCGCCCTGCTGGTAATCGGTCGGTGCAAAACCTAAGCCCCACCCAACGCCAACCAACATCGCCAGTAAACCCATAGAAAATACGGGCAAAGCCCACTTACTAGACCATTGGTAAAACCATTTAGGCGACCCTAATTTATGAAACCAGATCCAGTTCATTAACGCACACTCGCTTTAATACACAAAGAAGTCATCACTGGCGACACCACCAGCGCTAATAATGAAATAGCCCCCAACAACGCTAACAAACCACCATAAGGTAAACCAAGCTGCATCGCTTTAATCGCCGCTGTTGAGAAAATAATAATCGGGAAATAGAAAGGCAGTATCAGTAATACCATCAACATAGCCCCCTGCCTTAACGATACGGTCAGAGCGGCACCGATGCTGCCAATCAGAAACAACCCAGGCGTACCGAGCAACAAAGTGGCGAGTAGCATAAACAGGCTATCCGATGGCAAAAACAGCATCTGTGCAAACACTGGTGTTAGCAATAACAAGGGAAGCATCATGGCCCCCCAATAAACGCCCACCTTGATTAAGATCAGCCAAGGCAATGACAAACCACTCACAATCAGCTGAGTTAATGTGCCATCCAAGTAGCTTTCTTTGTACATACTTTCGACAGAAATCACCACAGACAAGGCGGCAGCACACCAGATAATACCACCTGCAACAGGCGATAAAAACTCAGCAGAAGGGTCAATCCCTAACGGAAACAACACCACCACCATCACAAAAAAAAGCAAGGCATTTACAACACGTTGTTTGGTGTAAAAAAGCGCTAAGCATTCGGCTTTGAAAAACGAAAAATAGGTCACGGCGACAATTCCACTTGCAAATATGGAAGGTTCGTTAAGGGTAAATGCGAGGCCAAAATAATCATGCCGCCCGATGCCACATGAGCCGCCATTTTTTCTTCCAATAAACCAATTAAAGTCTGATCCAAAGCCGTAAAGGGCTCATCCAGTAACCAAATTTGTTTTTCCGATAACCAGAGGCGAGCCAATGCGACTCGTCGTACTTGCCCCGCTGACAGAGCTTGCAACTGAGTCTCAGAAAACGCGGCTAAGGATAACCTTGTTAGCACCTGCTCGATCTTATCCTGGGTACAATCTGGCGCATACCAACGTAGGTTTTCAAGCACGCTGAGCGCGCTATTCAACCCAGCAGAGTGAGCAATATAGAGCACATTATTAAGAAAACGATGACGTCCCTGCGCCAAGGATTCACCATTAAATGTCATGCTGCCACTCAATATTGGCAGCAAACCTAAAAGCGCTTTGAAAAACGTACTTTTACCCGCACCATTTGCCCCGGTGATATGAACAAGGTCACCCGATCGAGCAGAAAAAGACAATCCATTCAGCAGATCGCTTTCTCCTCGTTCAACCCATAAATCTGATATGGTTAAAGTAGCAACAGAATGCAAAAGATATGTCCATGTGGGCCGATAAAATAATAAGCGCCGCTTAATCGCATTGAAGCAAGCGCTAAAACGTCTTCATTATATGTGAAACGTCTTAAAATAACGAACGAGCGGAATGCAGAATGATTCCTGATATCAAAAGCACCAACCATCAAGCTCTATCAAATAAGGCGCCTTCAAGCTTAACTGCGCAGACCGGCACCATCAGCCAATTGCAAAGTGAAATCAAATTAATCAAAGAGTTAAGCCTGATACGGGTTCAAGGCAGCGAGACCTTATCCTTTCAAGGAAAACCCGCCCAACTGCTGAGTGTAACAACAAGCCAGCAACAGCCAATTACCTTGATCAATACTGGCCCAAGAATAGCCGTTGACGGTCAACAAACCGCCACACTCACACGCGCAGCGCAAAACCAAGCCAGCTTAACGTTCTCGGATAACAAACCAAATGGCGTAAACAGCACAATCAATAACCTCAGTGTTGCGTCACGCATGATCACCTTAACGACTTTAGCGGCCTCAACCAACAGCAATGGCAGTCATCTAACGCAAGTTTCTGATGGACACAATCAGTTTCAAATCGCCAGCCAAACACCTCTGCAACCAGGCGAAAAAATTCGAGTTCTGCTCGATGCAAACAATCAGCTGCAAGTCATCCCAAGTAAACTGGCAACAACACCACCACAAATTGATGCTTTAAAACAAAGTTTACCTCAGCAATTGTCAGCACCTGAAATGGCTCAACTGATCAAGCAGTTGCAGGCCATCCATAATGCCTCACCGGCGTCCTTATCTCCTCAATCACAACGGGCGCTTGCTCAGTTAATCCAAAGCCTGCCCGCCCTAGAGCAACTCACTCAATCTCCTGACGCTATGAAGCAAGCGATTCAAACCAGCGGCCAATTTTCTGAATCCTTATTAAAAAACACCAATGCAGCCGCTCTGAATACAGACCTTAAGATGAACCTAACTCGATTGGAGAACGCGACCAATGACTCGCTGAGCCAACGTTCTTCCAACTTCCCAACCGAACAAGTCGCCAACGCTATTGAACGAATCACCACAAACCAATTGCGGCATTTTTCAGACCTTAATCAGGTCAATGCGCAAACGTACCCCTTGTACATAGAACTGCCGATCAAGGACCACCAGAACACCAGTCTAGTGCAATTACAAATAGATCAAGAGGCACAAGATGACAACGCACAGGATCATGAACGACGCTGGTTAGTAAAACTTAACTTTGATTTTGAAGAAACAGGACGATTCGAGGCAAGGGCCGGAATTCAGGAAAATAAAGTCGGCATCTTATTTGCCGCCGAAGACGCAGTAACAATAGCAGCTATCAAACACCAAATGGCAGACTTGAAACAACAGCTTATTGAGAAGAATATTGAAGTACAAAGGCTCGACGTGTTTCAGACAACGTTGTCAGAAGATAAGCTAAAAAGCCCTACTCAAACCTCGTTAATCGATGTGAGGACCTAATGAAAAAAGCCGTCGCTCTGAAGTATGACTACAGCCTAGCCCCAACCATTGCCGCCAAAGGCTCTGGTTATTTAGCGGAACGTATCATGGCGGTTGCCAAAGAGAATGATGTGGTGCTTCACCAAAGCCCTGAGCTAGTCGAGATGTTAAGCACTCTTGAGCTCGGTGAAGAAATTCCGGAAGCATTATATCTAGCGGTCGCCGAGATTATTGCCTTTGCCCATAATATTAAAAATAACTGGCCACAAAACTAAAATCCAAAAATGGCGAGACGCGTTAATTAATGGTAATCAGAGTTATGTCGTGACTCTTTTTTCAATAGGCTAATCAACTCAGCCTCGGCTCGTATTAAGCCACATTTAGACACAAGGTCGTCGATCGTTGCGCCCATTTCTAACAGCTCCATGGCACGATTATAAGAAACGCTGCCTTCTTTCGAAAGAAGTTCGGACTGCCTTTCAACCGCCATGTTTAGTTTTTTCTCAATGGCCACCAAACGTCGTCCCATGCCAATCGAACCTGATGCCAATACCTGCACCTGTTTCTTTTGGTTCACCGTTTCATTTTGGTGCTGAATATTCATCTGTTTAATGCGCTTCGATAAACGCATCGCCCACACCGCCAATGCCAATAACATGACAAATTGCAGAATGAGCAGAAGGTTAAATAACCATTGAGATTCCATTGGGTGCTGCTACCTTCGAACTTACATTGAGCCTATTTCAGACCATTCATCTTCAGAAAGAAGTTTATCAAGGTCCACTAAAATAAGCAGGGTATCATTTTTATGGCACACACCTTGAATAAATTTCGATGCTTCATCATTACCGACATTTGGTGTCACTTCTATTTCTGACTGGCGTAAGTACACCACTTCAGAAACCGCGTCCACTAAGATCCCAACGACATGCCCTTCTACTTCTAAGATCATGATGCGAGTGGTGTCAGTGATTTCGCCTGAAGGCAAATCAAATCGCTGACAAGTGTCCATTACGGTCACCACAGTCCCACGCAAATGAATGATACCAAGAACAAAGCTCGGTGCGCCCGGTACCGGTGCAATATCGGTATAACGCAACACCTCTTTGACCTGCATAACATTGACGCCGTAGGTTTCATTTTCCAATCGAAACGTCACCCATTGCAACATTGGGTCTTCTGCTTGCTTAGACTCTTTTAGTGCTCTACCTGTTGTTGTCACACTCATTCCTCAAGATCATCAAACAATTAATACACTGTTATTTAAGCGGCTTTTTAAAGCCATTATCTGGATCATCTAACAATTCAATAAACCCTTGTACGTCCAGTATGGCACACATGTGGTCGATCACAGTGCCCGCCAACCAGGGTCTTTTGCTTCTATCACTACGCCATTTCACTTGTGATGGCTGCAAAGAAATTGCCTCTGCAACTCGCTCACACCCTAATGACCAGTCGGATCGATCGAGCTGAATCACAAATTTAAAATGCTCTTTGAGCTCGCCTTTATAATGATTCGGCATAACCCAACGGGCGGTGTCCACACAGCGTAGATTAAAATCTCCCACATTAGCAACACCCATAAACCAATCTGGCTGACCAAAAATAGACGTTAACTTCTCATCGCTGCTTTGGAAAATACCGCCAAGTTCAATCAATGGCACTGCCATTTTTAAACCGCCGACATAAAACAGTAAGCATTCAAAACGTCCGGTTGCCCAAGGCAAAGGTTCTGTTTTTGCAACGCTAGTACGCAATTCTGGCTCTGGCTCTGGCTCTGGCTCTGGCTCTGGCTCTGGCTCTGGCTCTGGCTCTGGCTCTGGCTCTGGCTCTGGCTCTGGCTCTGGCTCTGGCTCATTAACAGTGTCAGCGTCTTGTTCGCTCACTGGCAAGCGTTCATCCGGCATATTGGCGATGGCGGCTTCAAAATCCGCAAAGGAAGCATCTATCGAATGATCAAGATGGTCGTCTGACGGTTCCTCTTCTAATAATACGTCGTCATCAGACCCAGCCGTATTGTCTGTAGCTTGATCATTTACCTCAGCCGGCGACTCATCAATGGTCGCTTCTTGTAGTAAATCATCTAAATAGCGCTGCACCGCAAGCTGCGGAGCAATCATACTGTCTTTCGTTTTCGTCTCTTTCATAACCCTGGTCTAATCCGCCGGATTCAGTAAGGTGCTCATAAGACTCTCATAAGCTTTCACGCCCCGAGCATTCGCGTCCAATGCTGACGGAGCAACCCCTGCCGTACTCGCATCTCTTAATTTTGTGTCTACAGGAATCACAGAATGCCAGACCAATTCATCGTAGGTATCTTTCAAGCTACGTAAGCTTTTATTGGATGCCTGGGTTCTTCTATCAAACAAGGTTGGCACGATAATATACGGTACCGGACGCTTTCTCGCACGATTGATCATCGTCAGCGTACGAACCATTCGCTCTAAGCCTTTTATCGCCAAAAACTCTGTTTGTACTGGTATCACCAACTTTTGACAAGCCGCCAACGCATTGATCATCAACACACCCAGTACCGGTGGGCTATCGATCAAGACATAATCGTAATCGTCCCATAAAATGGCCAGAGTTTTAGACATCACCAAGCCCATACCACCTTGGGCTTGAGCATGACGCTCAAGCGTTGCAAGTGCCGTCGAGGATGGCAACAATGATAAATTCGGATGGCCTGTTTCTAAAATAAGCTGTCCAGGTAGGCTATTAGGGATTTTGCCATTTACCTGAAAAAGGTCATAAGCACTGTGCTCTATAGAATCTGGATCAAAGCGAAAATAACTGGTTAATGAGCCATGTGGATCCAAATCGATCATTAATACTCTGTTTCCGGCATCTGCCAATAGGCCAGCTAAGGAAACCACTGTTGTGGTTTTGCCTACCCCTCCCTTTTGATTTGCCACTGCCCAAATGTGCACTCTGAGTCCCCTGAGATCCTATGCTGTTATTTTGCTTACTATTTCATTGCAATCATATACAGTAAGTGACTACTTAAACAAGTAATCATATAGATTTGCCGCCTGCGTTTTACTAATCCTAAGTACGACGCGTCGATTTTGCTGACGCGCAGCATCACTGCTATTGCGCACCTTCGGATGCTCACTAGAGAAACCAATCGGCGCAATAAGTTTAGGGTCAACGCCTCGATAAACAAGCTCCTCTACCACCGAAGACGCTCTTAAGCTGGACAAATGCCAATTTGAGATAAGACGCTGCGATGTGACGGGAAGATTATCGGTATTACCATCCACTAAAATAGGGGCTGGGTAGCTTTTTAAAATATTACTAATGACGATCAATAACGCCACCGCTTCATTCGTCAGCTGATACTCACCTTCCCCAAATAACAGGGCGGATTTCAACTCCAAATTAACCCATTGCGGTGACTCTGTGATGGAGACTTGCCCTGACTGCTGCAACGATTGAAAGTCGCTGCTGATGACGCGATCTAATACATCATAGATTGTTGGCTGAGGGACACCGCTCTCTGGAATTGGATCTGGGGCTTTTACTTCCATATTAGGAGGATTAGAAGGTATCGGCTGCGCATCCACGGCATCTTGATCTTTGGGCTCACCAATAATCGGCTGACCAATATTGATTGGCTTAACGGACTTTTGCACCGCATCAAAGACCCCATTGAGCGTCTCTGTCAGGCGTCGATCATTGCCCTGTGTTTTTAGAGAAATTGAATATAAGGCAACGAAGAAAGCAAACAGCAAGGTGATAAAGTCAGCGTACGAAAGAATCCAGCGGTCTCTTCCTTGCGCGCCATCAGAAGCGCTGCTTCTGCGCACTCGCCGACGACGTGAGGAATGAGCCCCTTCATCACTCATAACTATTCAACTCTATGTCTAAACGTTGTGGGTGTTTGCCTGTTGCTATGCCATGCACACCATCAATAATTAACTGATGGTAAAGCAGCTCTTGATCGACATAAGAAGACAATTTTTTAGAGATAGGAAAAATAACTAGGTTAGCAAACCCTTGTCCGTATAGCGTTGACACAAACGCCACCGCAATACCATGGCCGAGCGCAGACGGGCTGTCTAAATTCGCCATTGCCTGAATCAGACCCAGTACCGATCCCATAATACCTAAGGTCGGCGCATACCCGCCGATCGATTCTAAAAAGCGGACACTTGCCATGCGTTTATCATGAATCCGGTTCGCTTCATCGTGCAAGCGATCGGCTAATAATTCAGGGTCAGTGCCATCAATTGCCATCTGCAAAGCACGGGCAGCAAAAGGGTTCGGAAAGGAGGCTATGTCAGACTCTAAGGAAAATAAAGAAGTACGGCGGGCTTTTTGCGCCAGCTCAATAAGGTAAGCTCTGGCAAACGAAAAGTCGTAAACAGGTGGAAACAGACTCCACTTAGCAAGATAAAAGGCGCGCAGAGCATCTTGAATACTACTCTGCATTAAGGTGGCGCCAACACTTCCAACAATGACAATAATAGCGGAAGGCAGGTTAAGAAGAAGAACAACTTCCCCTCCACCTAACCAATTCGCTAGAAAAACCGAGCTAAAAGCGAGTAACAGTCCTGCTAAGGTGACAAAATCCACTAAGAAACCTCACGAGCAATTCGTTCACCAATATGATTAAGGTCTATGATGTCATCCGCAAGGTTCGCCTTCTCAACCGCCATCGGCATACCATAAATAACACACGACGCTTCACTTTGAACCCAAACGGTCGACCCAGAGCTTTTCAGCATGCGAGCCCCTTCTCGACCGTCTACCCCCATCCCCGTCATAATCACGGAAAGGACTTTTCCCGGATAACATTTTGAGGCAGAGCCAAATGTTACATCCACGGAGGGTTTATAATTAAGTCGCTCATCGCCTTCTAGTATTCGCACACAACCACCGTTGCGTGGGTCAACCATCATTTGCTTTCCACCTGGCGCCAGTAACGCCACACCAGGCAAAAGACGATCGCCATCTTTTGCTTCTTTCACTGTGATCTGACAGATGTTATTGAGCCGTTCAGCAAACGCGCCGGTAAACGCGGCAGGCATATGCTGTACCACCACCAATGGCGCTGAAAAATCCTTGGGCAATTTGCTCAACACCATCTGCAAGGCCATAGGACCGCCCGTTGACGTACCAATTGCCACTAGACTTACTCGTTTGCGTGCGCGAGGAATAATCACCCCACGATCGGTCACAATCGGCTTCGGAGCCACTCTAGGTTCTAGACTACGAACCGGCGCTCTCGTGCCGGCAAGTCGAGTACGAGCAACCGCCAATACCCTTTCAACCAAAGTCCGTTTTACCACCGCAGAATCCCGAGAAATGTCCTCGAAATTCTTTGGCATAAAATCAACCGCCCCGGCTTCTAATGCATCCAATGTCACCTTCGCACCTTCGTGCGTCAATGATGAAAACATGAGAACCGGTGTCGGCTTCAACTTCATGATATTCGTCACCGCTGAAATGCCATCCAAAATCGGCATTTCATAATCCATGGTAACAACATCAGGCGACAAAGATTGCACTTTGTCTACCGCTTCACGACCATTATTGGCGGTTCCAACAACCGTCAGCCTAGGATCGGCCTCAAAAATCTCAACGAGACGACGTCGAAAAAAACCTGAATCGTCTACGACCAGAACCTTAACCGGCATAACGCGCTACCCCTAAATAAAAATCTTATCTACCTTGATGCATAGCTTTTGATCATGCTCGGCACATCGAGAATTAATGCAATACGACCATCACCTGTAATTGTCGCTCCCGCTATGCCTACCGTGCCTTGTAGCATTTTGCCCAGTGGCTTAATAACCACTTCTTCTTGGCCGACTAGCTGATCCACAACAAAGCCAACTTCACTGGTGCCAACTTGAACCACCACCACATGGGCTTCTTTTGGCTCTGTTTGCTTGCCTTCGCCTTTTATCAGCCAACTTTTCAGGTGGAAAATCGGCAGGGTTTTCCCCCTAATAACCACCACTTGCTGACCGTCAACCACATTGGTTTTCTGTAGATCTAAGTGGAATATTTCATTCACACTCACCAATGGGAAAGCGAACGCTTGATCCGATAAAGTCACCATCAAGGTGGGCATAATCGCCAGCGTTAGAGGCACTTTAATAATAAAGCGTGACCCTTGCCCTAACACAGACTGAATGTGTAGGGTGCCGTTCAATTGAGAAATTTTCGTTTTAACAACGTCCATTCCCACACCACGTCCTGACACATCCGTGATTTCAGTTTTTGTCGAGAAACCAGGCGCAAAAATCAGATTAAAGGCTTCGTCATCCGACAAACGCTCTGCCGCGTCCATGTCCATCAAGCCTTTTTCAACGGCTTTACGACGCAGTACATCAGGGTCCATACCCGCGCCATCATCATCGATGGACAAGAGTATATGATCGCCTTCTTGCTCTGCAGAAAGCACCACATGACCAACTCGAGGCTTACCATTGGCTTCACGAACATCCGGCACTTCGACACCATGGTCAACCGAGTTTCGGACCAAATGCACCAATGGATCAGCAAGGGCTTCTACTAGGTTTTTATCTAAATCTGTCTCTTCGCCACGCAGCTCAAGATTGACTTCTTTCTTCAAGTTTCGAGCCAGATCTCGAACCACTCGAGGGAACTTGCCAAAGACTTTCTTGATCGGCTGCATTCGCGTCTTCATGACCGCGTTCTGCAAATCGCCTGTCACTACATCCAGGTTAGCCACCGCTTTGCCCATAGACTCGTCTTCGCTTTGTAGGCCTAAACGTACCAAGCGATTTCGAACTAAGACAAGCTCGCCAACCATGTTCATAATGTCATCAAGTCGCTTCGTATCTACACGAACCGTCGCTTCTTGCGTCACCGGAGAATTGCTCGATTTTTCTTTCACCGGCTCCGTGCGTTTTTTCTCAACCGCTGGCTTAGCAGCAGGTTTCGGGGCTGACGCTTTTTCCGCTTTCTTCTGAGGCGCTTCCGCTTTAGTTTCAGCGGCATTCGCCTCAGCGGTTGCCTTCGGCGCCTGGCCTTTACCGTGCAAACTGTCTAATAAAGATTCAAATTCATCTTCTGTTATCAAGTCGCCTTCGGTCGAAACAGACGCTTTTTCCTCTGCCGCTTTATCTGAAGATGGGGCTTCTTTCGCCTCTTCAACCTGCCCTGGTGCATTACTACCATGGAGTTGATCAAGCAGTTTCTCAAATTCATCTTCTGTTATTTCATCGGCACCAGACGACTCAGCAATCGGCTCAGCCGGCTTTGACTCTTCGGCAGAAATACCCGGTGCACTTGAACCATGAAGTTGATCAAGCAAGGCATCGAATTCGTCTTCGGTAATATCATCTGAACCTGTTACCTCGCCGGACGGTATGGATTCTGCATTGCTAGAATCGCCTCCCCCTAAAGCATCGAGTAAAGATTCGAACTCGTCGTCAGAAATATCATTGTGCTCAACGGCATCGCCTTGCTCTGAAGCATCACTCAACACAGAAGACCCTTCCTCTGCACTGTCGTTCACCTCAGGCGCTTCGTCTGCCGCCATTTCCGCTTCGCTTGGTGGCACAGCATACGCACTTAATGCACTGATTAAGTCAGGATCTGCACGTTCAGGTTCACCACCTGCCCGTACGGTATCAAACATTTCGTTTACAGCATCTAACGCCTGTAATACGACATCCATTAACTCTGAATCAATTTTACGCTGACCATTGCGCAAGATATCAAACACACTTTCCGCGTAATGACAGCAATCTACTAAAGCGGTTAACTGGAGAAAACCCGCGCCGCCTTTGACGGTGTGAAAACCACGAAAAATAGCATTAAGTAGCTGTTTATCATCTGGGTTTTGCTCTAGATCTACTAATTGTTCGGAAAGCTGTTCAAGCAGTTCGCCAGCTTCTACCAAAAAATCCTGCAGAATTTCTTCATCGACCTCGAAACTCATCCTCAGCTCCTTTTAGAAACCAAGACTTGATAGCAAGTCGTCTACTTCGTCTTGACTATTTAGTACTTCAGGGTTGTTTTGTTTATTAATAGCTGGGCCATGTCCACGAGTGTCATCGTGTTCTGCCTCTTTCTCTTCGTATTGAATCCCGGAGATACTATCAACGCGTCCTGCAACAGCAACAAGATGAACAAGGCGTTCTTCTACATCTCGAATTAAATCATTCACTCTAGCAATAACCTGACCCGTAAGATCTTGGTAGCCTTGCTCTAAGAGAATGGTGTTGAGGTTGGAGTGTAAAGCGGTGGCACTGTTATCCGCATATTGTAAAAAGACATCAATACGCTTGTATAACTCACGAAATTCTTGCGGCGTGAGATCACGTTGAATCAATCGGCCCCAATCCTTTCGTAATTCTTTTGCTTGAGCCTGCAATTCACTGGCAACAGGCATACTGCTATCTACCATATCCATGGTTTTGTTAGCAGCAGAACTCGTTAGTTCAATGACATAATTTAGGCGATCAGACGCATCCGTGATCTTGGTTCCAGAATCACTGGCTTTATCGCCTACGACTAAATCCATTGAATCGATTTGAAAATCTCGAATAGCATCATGGAGGCTGCGTGTTAATGTGCCCACCTCTTTATAAAAGCTACTGTGCCGAGCGTCACTCAGTTCCTGTATTATCTTAATAGCGCCACTAAAATCACCTGTCTCCAAATGATTTAATAAATCAACAGCACCATCTCTAACTAAGTTTTCAAAATCTCCTAGTTCAGATCCAGATTGCTTTGACATCAACAGTCCTTATTTAGCCGCATCGATTCGTTCGAATATTTTCTCAATTTTTTCTTTGAGAGCTACCGCAGTAAAAGGCTTAACAACATAGCCATTTACACCAGCTTGTGCCGCTGCAATAATCTGGTCACGTTTCGCTTCCGCCGTTACCATAAGAACGGGGATGCTTTTTAATTTCTCATCCGCTCGAACAGCACGAAGCAACTCGATTCCAGTCATCCCTGGCATATTCCAATCGGTCACAAGAAAGTCCACTGTGCCTGCTTGAAGAATCGGCAACGCTGTTGTTCCATCATCCGCTTCAACTGTATTGGTAAACCCCAAATCCCGCAGTAAGTTTTTGATGATACGTCTCATTGTCGAGAAATCATCAACAATCAGGATCTTCATGTTTTTATCCAATGCACCCTCCACACTCTAACGTTAGTCTTTCAAAACACATAATTTAGTCCTGCCAGTCACTTAATCGAGCCTTTAACCGCATCGCGGCTTGGCTGTGTATTTGACTGACTCTAGATTCACTGACACCTAACACCGCGCCAATTTCTTTTAAATTTAACTCTTCATTGTAGTAAAGAGATAATACAAGTTTTTCTCTTTCTGGGAGTAAGTCGATCTCTTTCGCCAACTGCCCCTGAAAGCCACTCTCTTCTGTCATGGCATAGGGCGTACTATTAACGTCCGATGACATGCCATCCAAGACACCACTGTCACTTTCAATGATTTCTTCATAGCTGAATAGCTGAGTGGTCATTGATGAATGAATAATGTCATGATATTCATCAATGCTAATGGCCATGTGAGCCGCTACTTCCATATCGGTTACATCACGGCCAACTTTAGATTCTAACTCATGTATCGCTGCCGATACGGCACGACCATTTCGTCTGACGGAGCGAGGAGCCCAATCTGCTTTGCGAATCTCATCCATAATGGAACCACGAATGCGAATTCCAGCATAGGTTTCAAAACTAGCGCCTTTGTTTGATTCAAACCGTTTATAGGCTTCAATCAACCCCATCATTCCCGCTTGTGTTAAATCATTTACATCAACACTGTTTGGCAAGCGAGCCAACAGATGATACGCAATTTTTTTAACTAAATAACCATACTGGTCAACAATAGCATCAACTGACAAGGTCGCTTTTTTAGCGTATGTGTTATATCCGTTTTTGGTTTGCATAAGTTATAGCGTAAACAACCTTTAACTATTTGAATCCAATGCACATAATAACTGTACTACAGACTTTGGCTCGGGGCTTGACCTAATCAAGCACCATATTACTAACTGCCATATCTTAATGCACCGTAAAGTTGACTATAATGCTCTGCCGTATATACCGCTCGACTAATTAAATTGTGGGCCCGTGCAGGCTCAATATCATCTGGAATGCGTTGACCGTCAGCGATATAAACAACCGGTAACCCTTCCTCTACCACCACACTAATCGCTTCGCCTAGCGAGGCAGACTCATCAAGTTTACTCAATACACAGCCATCTAACTGCACTTGAGAATACACATCGATGACGGTTTTCAATACTTGTCGTTGGCTAGTACAAGGCAATACAAGCAATTTCTTTAATCCGACACGCGCCCGTTTCATCATTAACAACTGACGTTCTAGGTTAGAATCCCGAGGATTCATCCCTGCCGTATCAACCAGCACCAATGAATAATCTGAGTACTTTGCCAGCACTTCGTTTAAATCAGAATACTCATTAACAACTTCAACTGGGACATTGAGTATACGACCAAATGTCCGAAGTTGCTCATGGGCGGCAATTCGATAGGTATCTGTGGTTACTAAAACCACACTTCCCGAGCCGTGCTTCAATACATGTTGGGCGGCAATTTTACCAATTGACGTGGTCTTGCCCACACCCGTCGGGCCCATAAAAGCAATACAACCCTGTAATTCATTATTATTAGAACGAATAGGAATGTAATCCGCTAGATGAGCTAATAATCGATTCCAGTCGTCTTCTCGCCCTTTTAAATCAATATCGTCTAAAAGGCGCGATATCACAGTGTCAGATAACCCCAAGCGCTTTAGTTTCTCTCTCGCTTGAGCTTCAATCGGATTCACTTTCGAGTTAGCGGCGGTCTGTTGCTCCAACATATCTCGAACGTGTTGCAGCTCCAGTTCCATTTCATGAATCTGACGCGCGTTGTCCCGGTTTTTTAGCGACAGCGCCTCTTCCACTAACGGATCTTCTTGATCCTCTTGCAATGGTGGCAAATCAAAAGAAGCGGCCTGCGGTTCTGGTGCGCTAGGCTGAGCTGGCGAATACTGCTTTGCTCGCTCTATACGTTCAAAATATTCTGCACTCGGGTCTTGATTCTGCTCAGGTCGCTTCGCTTGGGCAGAACGAGGAGAAGGTGTTGACGCTTTCTTTTCGGCCATACTAGAAGGCAAAGAGCCGTCATAATCCAATGCTGCAACAATCTCTATTTCCCCTGTCGCTAGGCGTTGGTTCGACAAAATGACCGCGTCAGGGCCCACAGCATCACGGACTTTCCGTATTGCTTGGCGCATGTCGGGTGCTCGAAACCGCCTAATTTGCATGAATACTACAATCCTTCTAGTTTATTTTTCTTACAAATCCATAGCTTACCCGAAAGGTTTTGATAAATATAGATAGTAAATCATTACAATCAATACAGACTATTGACCTATCACACCGACCACAGTGATTCTTTTGTGATCAGGCACTTCCTGATAAGACAATACTGACATATTTACCATTCCATAGCGCATAAAGCGCGCCAACATAGGTCGTATTGGTGCAGACACAATCAAGATAGGCGTATTGCCCATTGCTTCTTGCTGTTCGGCAGATTCTTTCAAAGAGCTTTGCAATTGTTCTGCCATTTTTGGCTCTAAAATCAAGGCTTCTTCATTCTTAATGCCAGATTGCTGACTCTGTTGCACTGTTTGCATGAGCATCTTCTCTAATTGAGGGTCCAGCGTCAGCACCGGAATCTCTTCTACGCCATCTGCCAATGTCTGAATAATCATTCGAGAAAGCGCTGTACGCACGGCCGCCGTGAGCACCATAGGGTCCTGAGTTTTCGGCTGAACCCCCATAATGGCCTCAGCAATGGTGCGCATATCTCGCAATGGCACACCTTCGATCAATAGGTTCTGCAATACTTTTAGAAGCACACTTAAAGGAACCGTATTTGGCACCAATTCTTCCGCTAACTTAGGATTGTATTGCTTCAGCAAGCTGAGCAATTGCTGAACTTCATCATGACCAATCAATTCATACGCGTGTTTGTGCATAATTTGATTGAGATGGGTTGCCACCACAGTACTCACGTCCACCACGGTATAACCGTAAGTTTGTGCTTGGTCACGTTTTTTCGGGTCAATCCACACCGCATCCAACCCAAACGAAGGGTCTTTACCGGCAATGCCGTCAATAGAGCCAAACACCTGACCTGGGTCGATCGCCAAATCTTTATCTGGGTGCACTTCGGCTTCTGCCAAACTCACCCCCATCAAGGTCACACGATAGGCATTAGGCATCAAATCTAAATTATCGCGAATATGAACACTTGGCACCAAAAAGCCAAGGTCTTGGGACAGCTTACGACGCACCCCTTTAATTCGGGCCAGCAATTCACCACCTTGCGACTTATCAACCAGTGGAATCAGCCGATAACCAACTTCCAGCCCCAACATATCCACTGGCGCCACATCATCCCAACTCAAGTCCTTAGACTCAGAAGAAGGTGCCACATCGGAAGAGCTCGACTTACTCGGCCCTTTCACGCCAGCCAAGGCTTTTTGTTTCTTGCGATACTCTAAATAATACGCAAACCCACCCAATGAAAAGGCCAGTGAAAGGAACGAAAAGTGCGGCATTCCAGGCACAATCCCCATGATGGTCAATACCGCCGCGGCCACATACAAAGCCTTTGGCGAACCGAACATCTGAGTGAATACTTGCGTGCCCATGTCACCCGACTCATTCACTCGAGTTACCATAATGGCCGCCGCGGTAGACAGCATCAAAGAAGGCAACTGCGCCACCAAGCCATCACCAATGGTTAACAATGAGTAGCGTTGGATTGCTTCAACAAATGTCAAATCATGCTGCGCCATACCAATCGCCAAACCACCAATAATGTTGATGCCTAAGATTAGCAGACCCGCAACCGCATCCCCTTTCACAAACTTTGAGGCACCGTCCATAGAACCGTAAAATTCGGCTTCAGAGGCAATTTCTGACCGGCGTATTTTGGCTTGATCCGCGTCAATCATGCCAGCGTTCAAATCGGCATCGATCGCCATCTGCTTACCTGGCATCGCATCCAAGGTAAAACGCGCGCTTACTTCAGAGATTCGTCCAGCACCTTTGGTCACCACCGCAAAGTTGATGATCATCAAGATGGCGAAAACCACGAAGCCCACAACATAGTTGCCACCAATAACCACTTCACCAAAGGCTTGAATAACCTTACCTGCGGCATCCGGGCCTTCGTGACCATGAAGCAAAACCACTCGAGTAGAGGCCACGTTTAGCGCCAACCTCATTAGTGTGGAAACCAGTAGTACCGTAGGGAAAACGGCAAAATCGAGAGGACGTAAAGAATAAATAGCCACAAGAAGAACAACGATGGCCAAGGCAATGTTGAACGTAAACAGCACATCCAACAGAAAAGCGGGAACCGGCAATATCATCATTGCCAAAAGAGACAGTAGTAAAATCGGGATCCCTAAATTCCCAGCGACCGCTCCTTTAAACTGCCCTGTCATTTTTTGACGGTCAAAAATCACACACACATCCCACTAAAATTAAACACTCATTTGAAACGGCTACTTGCCGTCCCATTGAAATTCGTCTGGTACTTCTAAACTCGGCATTACATCTGGACGAGGCGCGCCATTTCGCGCATTGCGTAACTGATAAACATACGCTAATAATTGAGCAACGGCTTTAAATAACCCCTGAGGAATTTCTTCGCCGATTTCTGTATGGTGAAAAATAGCTCGAGTTAAGGTGGGCGATTGTATCACAGGGATATCATAGTGATTGCCTACTTCTCGTATTTTCAAAGCAATGAAGTCACTGCCTTTGGCCAGCATAACTGGGGCCTTACCACCATTTTGATCATACTGTAACGCCACTGAGAAATGGGTTGGGTTAGTGATAATAACATCCGCTTGAGGCACATCTGACATCATGCGGTTCATCGCGGCCTGACGCTGCAATTGACGAATCCGCCCCCTTACTTGCGGGTCACCCTCTTGCTGTTTGAATTCGTCTTTGACTTCTTGCTTGGTCATTTTGAGCTTTTGTTTGTGTGACCATATCTGAAACGGCACATCAATAGCAGCAATAAAAACCAACGCCAACGCCACAAACACAAACGACCAAATAACCATGCTGGCGCCATGAGCAATCGCCATTTGCACCGATTGGAACGTCAGCCCTAAGGCTTCGTCAAGAAAGTGCGTAATGACAATGGCGGCAACGCCACCCACCAAGGTCACCTTTGCAATCGACTTCAACAACTCCACTAGCGATTGCACAGAAAACATGCGCTTTAATCCCGAAATGGGATTCATCTTGCTCAACTTGGGTAACAACGGCTCCCAAGAAAAATTCAACCCACCAAGGCAAATACTGCCAACTATGCCTGCGGCGGCCAAAATCGCCATCATCACGAACATCGAATCCATCACAGACACAATGGAGCTGTAAAGATGAAAGACCATCCTGCCATATTGAAAGACATCGGCTCGCTCGATCACAAAATTAAAGCCAAACACCGACTCAAGGTCTTTTGTTAGCATGGTGCCGGTACCGTAAATCGTCACCGCGGCGACAACTAACAGCAGTGCTGCACTCAGATCTTTAG
Organism: Marinomonas sp. NPDC078689; assembly: GCF_044542435.1. Classification (NCBI taxonomy): domain Bacteria; kingdom Pseudomonadati; phylum Pseudomonadota; class Gammaproteobacteria; order Oceanospirillales; family Oceanospirillaceae; genus Marinomonas; species Marinomonas sp. NPDC078689. The sequence goes on from NZ_JBITUJ010000008.1 coordinate 82,443, forward strand.
AGCGAGGTAAATTACCTTTCTTTCGAGCGTCTTCGAGTTTCTTACTACTGGCACTCTCCGTCTTTTCACTGCCGTCTTCGTTCTCAGCCATGCAAACGAATCCCCCACACGTCTTTCATCCAGCTTGTTATTTCGTGGAAAAACAAGCGATAAATATCCAAAAAGTCTTTTAGCATTATCCAGAAAAAGAACAAAGAGAACAGCATTATGATAGGAAAGCCCAACGCAAAAATATTGAGTTGAGGCGAGGCTTTCGCAACCACGCCAAAAGCAAAGTTCATCACCAGAACCGCAATCGCTAACGGCATCACTACCAACAATGCTTTTTCAAACATCCAGCCCCCCAGTAACACCAGCTGCCAATAATGTTGGCTATCGAAGCCGCCACCGATCGGCCAGTATTGAAAACTCTCAGCCAAATACTCAATCATCACCAAGTGACCATCGGTTCCAAGGAACGCCAGCGCCACCATGGACACATAGTACTGCCCCATGGTGGCGACGGATACACCATTGGCTGGGTCATTCGACATAGCAAAACCAAGGCCTGCCTTCATTGCCGCCAATTGCCCCGCAAGAGAAAACACTTGGAACAAAATAGTAATAACAAACCCTAGAGCAAAACCAATCACCAATTGCTCAGCAATTAAAACGATAAAAGCCGGAGAAATAGGATCGTAAGCGGGCACATGAATAACAGGGGTGACGATAATGGCAATCAAAAAGGCAAAGGCGACGCGCACTTTCGCATTCACCAAACGACTACCAAACAACGGCAACGCCATAAGAAATGCGCCTATGCGAAAAAAAGGCAGCAAAAAACTGATAGTAAGGTTCAATAGTTGATCAGGGTTAAGATCAAGCATCAGCCGATTATCATTGGAATATTAATAAACAGGTTGGTCGTGAAGTCCGTTAACTTGGTTAAAATCCAAGGCCCCAACTGCATGATAACCAAAATAGTAACAATGAGTCGCGGCAAGAAAGACAATGTCTGCTCGTTGATTTGTGTGGCGGCTTGAAAAATACTCACCAACAACCCGACCAACAAACTTGGCACCATGACGGCTCCTACAATCACCACTATCAAATAAAAACCCTGACCATAAAGATCTAAAACAACTTGAGGATCCATGGCTACATCCCAAAACTGGCGGCTAGGGTTCCCATAATCATAGACCAGCCATCTACCATTACAAAGAGCATGATTTTAAACGGCAAAGAGATAATAACCGGAGATAACATCATCATCCCCATCGCCATCAAAACACTCGCCACAACCATATCCACAATCAAGAAAGGGATAAAAATCATAAAGCCAATTTGAAACGCCGTTTTCAGCTCACTGGTCACAAACGCTGGCATCAAAATAGTAAACGGTAAGGTTTCTAATGATTGAATCTTTCCCTCTTTGCCGGCCAACTTCACAAACAACGCAATGTCATCTTCACGAGTTTGCGCCAGCATAAAGTCACGCATAGGCGTTGCCGCCGCTTCGACCGCTTGAATCGACGTCATCTGCTCCTTCAAGTACGGCTGAAGCGCCACTTCATTCACCTTATCTAGGGTTGGCGTCATAATAAATAAGGTCAGAAACAACGCCATACCCACCATGATTTGGTTCGATGGTGTTTGCTGTAAACCTATTGCCTGACGCAAAATAGCCAACACTACAATAATTCGGGTAAAAGCAGTCATCATCATCAATGCAGCTGGCAGCAATGTCAGCGCAGTCATGATAAAGAGAATCTGCAAGGATACTGAATAATCCTGGCTACCGTCGGCGTTGGTCACCACTTTCACCGCAGGAAGCCCGACTTCAGCCCATGACAGAGTTGGAAACAACAATAGACAGAGCAGCGCTAAACGCATCATGATGCCGCTCCTTTATCTGCATCATCCAGATGAGAACTCGATTCCGCTTCAGTCATTACCTGCGCAAATGCCTTACCGTTGGTTGAAAAGCTTTTAAGGTGATTAATGGATTGAGAGGTCACTCCCAACAAGATTTTTTCGCCTTCCACTTCAATCAAGACAATTTTTTCCTTAGCGCCTAAGGATTGGCTACTAACCACTCGAATATCAGACTGCCCAAAACGCATTTGAGTGACTTGCAACTTTTTAACAAGCCACAAACAAGCGGGAATAAACACCACAATAAAAGCCAGAGATAACACGACTTTCCAAATAGAATAAGTGGTTGGCATTTCTTGAGGAACTGCGGCATGCACATAGGAAACAGCCATGCTAAGCATGGCTGTTATTAGGGTAACGCTTGTCTTTAAACAGGTTTTCACAAGGCTTACTTCAATCGTCTGATACGCTCATTAGGACTAACAACGTCTGTTAGGCGAATACCATATTTGTCGTTTACTACCACCACCTCACCATGGGCAATCAAGGTACCATTTACCAAGACATCCAATGGTTCACCAGCGAATCGATCCAACTCTACGACAGACCCCTGCGTCAGCTGCATGAGGTTACGTATGGCGATTTCCGTGTTGCCTAATTCCATTGATAAGGTAACGGGGATGTCCATAATAAGATCAAGATCTGACCCCACATCGGCACCCGAGCTTGATGGTGTAGAAAGCTCTTCCAGCTTAACCGGCTTTACATCTTGCTCGGACATGGCGGCTGCCCACTCATCATCAAGATTGTCCTCGGCGCCAGCATCGCCTGCTTCAGACATGGCCGCCGCCCACTCATCAGCGAGATCTTCGTCCATTCCTGCTGCATCTGGATTTTGTTCTTCTGCCATGTTATTTCGTTACCTTGTTAATTTTAAAGTCTTCAACCATCTGCACAGAATAGCGTTCATTGCTCACACCAAGCTTTCCTTTAAAAGTAGGAACGCTGTTGGCGCGCACTGTGACAAATTCTGGCATTTCTATAGGAATGATATCACCAGCCTTAAACTTCATCACCTCACGCAAAGATATTTTACGATTCGCCACGTTCACTTTAAGGTTCACATCGATGTCTTTCACATCTTGCTCTAGGGACCTTCCCCAACGGTCATCTTTTTCATCAACATCACTTTGTACCCCCGCATCCAGTAGCTCTCGAACGGGCTCAATCATAGAATACGGCAAGGTAATATGCAGTTCTCCACCACCACCATCCAGCTCAATATGGAAGGTAGACACCACCACAACTTCACTTGGGCTAACAATGTTTGCCATCGCCGGGTTTACTTCAGAGCTAATGTACTCCAACTCTAATTTTAATACCGGTGCCCATGCTTCAGTCAAATCAACAAAGACTTGCTCTAACATAAGCTGCACGATGCGTATCTCGGTAGGCGTAAACTCACGGCCTTCAATTTTGGCGTGACGGCCATCACCGCCAAAGAAGTTATCTACCAACTTGAACACCAACTTGGCATCCAAAATAAATAACGCGGTGCTCCTTAATGGTCGAAACTTCACCAAGTTCAGACTGGTTGGTACGTACAAGGTATGAACGTACTCTCCAAACTTCATGATTTGAAGCCCGCCAGACGACACGTCCGCGGTTCGTCTCAGCAGATTAAACAGACTAATTCGAGTATAGCGAGCAAAACGCTCGTTGATCATCTCCAAGGTAGGCATGCGCCCACGAACAATACGCTCTTGGCTCGTAATGTCGTAAGAAGCCACCCCATTGGCGTCTCTTATATCTTCCTCTTCAGGTGTTTCATCCGCGCCATGTAAAAGAGCGTCGATTTCATCCTGAGATAATAAGTCTTGCGCTGACATAATCGCTACTGCATCACAAAGTTAGTAAACAACACGCTATCAATACCACCTTTTCCGGTTTCTTGCTGAAGAATACCATTAATGGAATCTAATGCTGCCTTCTTTAAGGCGGCTTTACCATCCATTGTTTGTAAAGCATCAAATGACTGGCTCGATAGCAGCAGAACCAAGCTGTTTCGAATTAACGGCATGTGCACTTTTACCGCATCAATTTGCACCTGATCTCTGGACTTAATGGTCATATCGAGTTGCAGATAACGCTGCTTGCCATCCACCATGAAATCCACCACAAAGGGGGCATCTAGTTTAAGGTAGATAGAAGGCGCATTGACCATAGCGGCGTCTTCTGTGCTGACAGCATCACCAGAGGTTGCGTCATCAGAATCGCTGAACAAAAAGAAATACGCAGCAGCACCGCCACCACCTAACAAAACCAAGACAATAGCTAAGATGATAATGAGCTTTTTCTTACCGCCTTTTTTTTCAACCTCTGCCCCAACATCTAAACCATCTGCTTCAGCCATGATAAAACCTTTGTTATTGATTACTTGATAAAAGAAAGCGCATCACTAAGCTTCTTGCGCCAATAAGTCTCTATTCTACAAAGAATAAAAAATAGCACCATGCCTTTCCCTTAATTTAAGCATAGTAATCAACACCCGATGGCGATACATAAGAAATATTTCGAACGGACAGGTCGTCATCCCCATCGTCGCCAGTTAAAAAGCGACTGGCATTAGCCGTTGACCCGCCCTCTCTAGCATCTTGGTATTGACCGCCGCTGGTCTCTTGTTGAGACACACCCACATCTACACTATCCAGATCCATCCCTTGCTGAGCAAGCATGTCCCTCAATCTGCCCATTTGGCTTTCTAATAAATCTCTGGCTTGAGGCGTGGCGGCCATAAAACTCACCTGGGTATTGTTATTGTCACTATCCACAGACACCTTCACCGTTAAACTGCCTAACTCAGGCGGGTCTAGCTTTATGTGTGCTGTATGCCCGCCAGATTGCGCAACAAAGGCCACTTTTTGCCCCATTTCCCCAGCCCAGCCTGGATGATTCGGAGGCACTGACATGGCTAAATTTTGCGGAGAGTTCATCGGCTGCATATTGGCTGCGGCTGGCGAAAGTCGGTTAGTTGTATTATTTGTCGCTGTGATTGAGCTATTCAGCCCTCCGGACTCAGAGTCTCTAGAGGTACCATCCCATTGACTGGCCATTTTACCAATCATCGCATCTTGCTCTTTCTTACGTAACTCTAGCGGCTCATTCGCCAACAAACTGTCTTTGTCTATTGTTGAAGCCAGATTGCCATCCGCCGTTAAACCATCCGTTTGTCCATTCGCGGCACCACCAACTGCCAAAGCGCCTGCCGCCAATGGCTGAGCGTTTTTGACCTCGTTGGCTAAAGCCACCTGATCGGCCACTTTAGTGGTTGGTGTGGGAATACCAGACACAGCGCTTTTATCGACACCGGCATCAGAGGCCGTCGTCGCAGCCGCAGTCGCCGCGGGAGCACTCCCTCCCATCTGAGAAAGCACCCAAGATAATTCTGTACCATCAGCCGCATCCGGTGCTTCGCTAGATTCAGCAGGTTCAACTTTACCGTCTTTAGCTAAGAGCATCGGAGCATCCGCTTTATCTAAAGCAGCTTTTGCGCCGTTAGCATTCACGCCCTTCGCCGCCAGACCAATGGTCGCTAGACCTGCAGCTACTTCCTTCGCTTTGCCTTCTTTAGCCTGTAATGCTCTCACTTCTGCCGGGACTTTATCGCTTATTTTTTCAGTCCCTTGTGACTTGATTGGCTGAACACCCGACGCCGCTAACGGTTGACTAGATGATAATGAATTCGTCGCTATATTCCCTGAAGCACTAAGCTCAGGGGCGGACTTGGCAGAGCCGGATAGATCGGAAGCAGATCGCTCAGAAGCAGGTTTTGCATCAGAAAGAGACTGTTCAGGCGCAAGCTCTAACTCCGAGGCCACACCTGCCTGGTTTGGATTCTGGTTATCCACATCTGAAGAAGTAGTCAGTTTATTTCCACCGACCTTCTCTACCATCCCTTGATCAGGGTTATTGGCTTGCAAACTATGAGTGGCAGCATCAGAAGTTGCCTGCGCGCCCTCAACTTGACCCGCCATATCTGAAGCGTCATTAACGCCAAGCGCCTCCCCTTTTGAGGTCATGGCAGCGTCTACTGGTGGCGTGGTACTCGGAACCGTCTTGCTTACCCCAGAGTCACTGGTTACAGCCGTCGACGTCTCGTTCTGCACATCATCAGCCCCCTCAGTTACGCTTCGCAAAACACCAGACTCCGTCTTACCGCTTTTTGCCAAAAGCTCGCTGTCTGGCGAATTTTGTCCTGTATGGTGCAAACTCTTGCCGTTATCTATCACTTTTTCTTGGGTGGCGTTTTTAGCCTGGCTGGTGAGGTCCCCATTGCTTGCCCGCGAATGACCATCTTGTAAAGAAGACTCACTGGTGCTGCGATCATTGCTTGAAGAAGACAACGTGGATTCTTTTGCGGCCCCTTCTTGGCTAGGATTTGAGCGAGTCACGTTATCTGCACCCTCATCAGTACTCACAACCGCTTCACCCTTGCTTTGTGTAGGTTGTGATTTTGCGTCGGAAGCTAACTCCCGCTTCGCTTTTTGAAGGTTTTCTGCAAATACTTGACCACGAGAATCAGCACCCGATGAATGGGTGTTGATAGTGGATTTTGATGGGGGTTGTGAAGATGACAACACCGAGTTTGTGACTGTTTGCATATTTTCCTCCGGCAATAGAAAGCAACATGCAAGACAAAGGCCAATCTAACTATTTCAGTTTAGCTGCCAACGAAAACACGCACTGACAGAGCGTCCGCCATGAGAAAACTCCAGTTTTTCACATAACTGATTTAGCAGCGCCAAGCCTCGATTATAAGGCACGTCTGTATTGTCTAAATCAAACGCTACGCTCTGATAGTCAAAACCAGGCCCACTGTCTGTGACTCTCAGTTCGAGCTCACCTGACGCAGAGTCAGAGGTCGCCTTTACTTGAATCGTCACTGAACCTTCTTCTAATGCACATAAAGCCTGCTCCCTCTCTTCATAATATGAAGCAAACCCCTCTAGGGTATTCTTCTTATCAGAAGACAGCCTTAACACACCATGTTCAAGAGCATTAGAATACAGCTCAGACAAAATCATAAACACATGACTCGCGTATTGTTTTAACCCTGGCGCCGTGGTGATAATTTGAAGTATATAAGGAAGTGGATCCGTCGAACGCAAAGAGTCAGCGTTTAACCTGTATTCAAAAGAGAAATCTGCCGGAGCTTCTTGCTTATAAGACGGTTCACTAGCGTCCGCTGAATGCACGCCAATTTGGGGGGTGAGTGAAACTTCTAAACAAGAAATATCATCATGTGGACTCTCTAAAACACCCGCTTGCGCCATCCGATCAATGAGCCAACTCAAGCCGTTATGTGACAAAACTTCACGGTTGTAAAGCGAAGCAACCATAGTTTCATAGAAGGAGGTTCCTTGCGCTGTCTTGGCTTCAAAAAGGCCATCGGAATAAACCAGCAACGCATCGCCCGCTTGAAACGATACCGGATCAATAGCAAATTCAAAGTCAGCAGGAGACAGCACGCCTAACGGTAAATTCTTTGATATAAGTCTTTTAGGTTGTTGCTCAAACTGAGAGAAAAACAATAAATCAGGCAGCCCACCATTCCAGATTTCCATGCTTTTGTCGTTGGCTTTAATATCAATAAAAGCCGCACTGCAAAACATATCTGGTGGCAAAATTCGCTTAAGACGTGCGTTTATTTCAGGCAATATTTGCCTCATCAAAAAGCCTTTTTTCGTCCAATCAAAGAATATATCCGCCAATGGCAAAGCACCAATAGCAGCAGACAACCCCTGACCTGTAAAGTCACCCAGTAATAAGTGCATCCCTCCATTAGGCTTATAAGCCGCCAATATGACATCGCCGTTGAAGGTATGACTACCATAATGAAAAGTATGTAAAGCAGGGTCGCTTAAACAGTTCGAGTGGGTAATATTTTCGTAAACCACTTTCGCCACTTCCTGCTCATACACCAACATTTCATTATATTGGGATAAAGCTTGGTTTTGCTTAGCCAGTGTTTTTTGCATGACTAAAATTCGTGTCATTGCGTCCAGTTTAGCCGCAATTATCGTTGAGCAATAAGGCTTAGAAATGTAGTCTGTGCCGCTTATTTTCAAGCAATCTAATAGCGACACCGAGTCACGATCGCCAGATAAAAACACAATCGGGACAAACACACCATTCGCAATGCGCTGTATTTCTAGGGCAACCGATCGACTATTGCAAAAAGAGGGCGTGACGCCTAAACAAACCAATTGAATAAGCTCAGGATCAAATAAATCAATGGCTTCGCGACCATCATTCGCAACCACCACTGCATGACCAAGTTGCTCGAATATCGTTTTTAAAAGCACACGATCTGGGGTCGCTTCATCCGCAATAAGAATGGTAATGTTTGCTTCCATAAATTACTCGGACATCGTAAAAAGGCGGTTGAAATTAGCCATTTCTAACACTTGGCTAACAACGGCGGAGCAATGACTGAGAAGCACTTTGGCCCCTCGTACATCGGCGTGTTTTTTAAGCAGCAGTAACATACCCAATGCCGAACTATCTAAGTAGCTAACATTCGATAAATCAACGGTGTACGTTTTAGCTTGAGGCGTTGACACAAAAGCATTGCGAAACACACGATGGCAATAAACATCAAAACGCCCATTCACTTTAATCATCAGGTGCGCTGAACTTTCATCATAACGGTTTTCTATCACAATCCCCTCCAAACACAAGAAGAAGAGCTTAGTTAAGACTCGTCCAACCCATCTGTATTTTCTATTAAAGCGATTATTTCTTTGTTACCGCTATCATCCAATCGAGTTACCTCGAGTAATAAATTGTCAATTCGGTCTTGTATTTCATTGACCGATTGTTTGGCACGCTCCAATCGAGCAGCGCCGATACTGTGATCCGACTCTAAAAGAGACAAGGTTAGGGAAACCCCTTCCTGCATGGCAAAAATCTGCTGCTGCACACTACTAATATCGTGTTCTAAATCAATGGAAAAACGCTGGCGAATTTGCTCAGAGCTGTCTTCTGTCGCCGATAAACTAGCGAGCACTCCAGCACGAACTTCATTCAAACAGCGGTCAACATCATTCAAGAGTAAGACCTGCCCTGCGACGTCTTTTTCTACCAAAACCAAACGCTGTAGCAGCAGTTCATAGCCAACTAATATGGTGTCATCAATCTGATGAGACAAAGAAGAGACATTTCCTAACTCGCTAACAAGCGACTCTGATAAGGCGTTATTAACCGGCACAATCGACTTAATATGCTCACAATTGTCGTTTATTTTTGCCGTTAATAGCGTTTTTATTTGTTGTAGTTTAGTAATTTTAAAATCGAGTGAAGGCTGCAATTCTGAGTGTTCTGCGGCGTTTATAAGATCAATAACAGAGCGTCGTATTTCTTCCAATAGCAGTGAGAAATCTTGAAATGGGGAGTCGCTTCTAAGCACGCGTATTGGGTAATGCCAAGTACCTTGAACCATGAGTTCTAAGCTTTTTCTTAACACTTCAATTTCCGCTAACTGTGAAAGAGGTGTCAGCGATACTAAGAAGGATACATCATCACTTTCCTGATCTATTAATCGCTCTACAACAACGGAGTAGCGCCCTTCTAACAAGCTCAATTTAATATCATGGTCGCCACTTAAAATGTTATCCGGTAAACGCTCGCCAAGCGGCCCATCTATGCCTGGGTCAATGTCAAACAGAGGCTCGAATACACTTGCGTTCTGCTCCCACAAATCACTAAACCCTTTGCTCAGCCACTTAACATCTCCCTTCTCATCTGCAATCAGAAAAGCGCTGGTTAAATGAGACATACCTAATGTCATTAATTTTTGATCCAAAATAGACTCTGATAATTCGAGCTCGCGCGCGGACAATTCATTCTCAAACAGTCGGCCCAAATCCGTGAATTCATCAATGACGTTATAATTCTGATCCGATGCAAAGCTTCCTTGTTTATGCTTTTCAAGCACCACGTGCAAATGCTGAAAGCCTTTTCCTAATCGTTTCACCAAAGTGGTCGACAAAATAACAAGCAGTAAAGCAATACCACCAAAAACAACCAACAATCCCCACTCACCGTAATCAAACAAGGTTTTATTACGCGCGTTCAGTGCTAATTGCTGTTCAGCGAACTCCCTTCCTTGTTCCCCTGCTCGAGCGATAAAACGACGAATTTTCTCTTTTTCTTGAACAAATAAACGTCGACTCTTCGCCACTCGCGACGCCTGATGCTGCTCCGTAATTTTTTTAAGGAAAGACAACTCTGGCTTCACATCCAGAAAACGAGCATTGGCATTAACCTGCTGATAGCGGGATAACAGAAGGTCGATATGGGTATAAACTTCGAGCAATTTCATTGGCAGCAGTTCGCTCTCTTTAACCTCTGAAAAAGAAACGTTAACCCCTGCTCTTTGGTCACTCAAAAGCCACTCAAACCAATAACGCTCCGCGGTGTTTGTGTGGATCATTAATGTGGCCAAACCAGCCTGCTTCTCCGCTCGCTCACCGAACTCCAAATCAACAAACTTATACAGCCCGACAGCGCCCACGACGAGCGCCAGCAAGAGGGCAAAAACCCCTTTCTGCACAGAACCAATCAACTCTTTTCGAGGCAAATTCAAAGAAGCATCTTGCTTAGTCATAGTTACTCACACTTTCTAAAGAGTGTTGCGGCCAAAGGTAATGAATAAAATCCGATATCGTATTGGTATTTATCACAAAATTATTCTCGTATGCAGCATTACATCCAAGTACGCACAAACCATCGCTGTCTGATAGCACGCTCAAATGACTCACATCCGCCATTGCCACCTCATCTGGTAGCCGAGCACACCAAGTAAAGAATGGCGCCTGAAAAGCCAAAGAACAGCCGTCGAGCAAAAGCACCATACGATTAACGACTTCGTTCTGACATAATACGATACGGTTAAAATATTCCATACCGTAAAGTAGCGCACTTTCACGCTTACCCTCTCCTGTCGAGAATGAGCCAAGAAGCGAATGAGAAGCAGCCGAGACAATATCCAGCACTAGATTGGCCTCAATCCACAAGAGGCCGCCTTTTAGCGCGACTTGGTAATAGCCAGTTTTCTGTGCTGAGCGCTCGCCACTGGGCACCTCTTTAACCTCAGGTAAAAGGCATTCAGCCAACCAGGGCTCAATGAAGCGTCTGGATTTTGCCGTTAGCCAAATGTTTTTTATCCGCTTTCCAGCTTGATAAGAAACAGCACAAACACCTTCTTCTTGATGCAAACTCTTGATAGCAACAGCCACATAACGACCATCTTGATTGATCACAAAGAGCTCAAGACTTGTGTCATTCAAACACTGAAAAACACCATCTTCAATCAAAAAAAGGTCCGCATTAACGTGCAAACTCGCCCCAAACCCAGTCTCAAAGTAGCACTTCCAACCAGAATCGGTTCGCTGTAAACGCGTATTTTGAAGTGCAAAACAGCCGACAAAGTCTGCCTGATCAAATGCCCAGCACTGCTCACCAACATCAACCACATAGAGCCAAGAAGAGAGCAGATCACGCCCTAAACAGACCTTGTTACTAGCAAGATCAACTTTCGATTCAGCCACACTGGTAGCGTCACTATCGGCGTCGATTTGTAAATAATGATAGCCTGCAATTCGAACAGGACGAGCCAACTGCCCAGCAGTCACAGCAATCGGTAGCATAGACAAAGAGCGAGGCACTAAACGCTCGCCATTCACCAGCTTGCCGCCACGCTCTATCGATGAGAAATAGTCAGAAAATTCAACATAATAATGTGTTCTTATCGATTCTGAAATCGACGCTAGCAAAGCACGACGCTGGCGCTGAGGAAGCGCCTCAGATAAAAAAGTCGCACCATAGCTGGATAGCAAAAACGCAGCCTTTGGCTCGTTCTCGTCCGTTGCCGAGTAACGCCAAGTAAAGTTAGCAAAGCGCGCGCTTAGCCAATCCAAAGGCTGTACAGTACACAGATGAAAATACCCCGTTCCCACACTATCCAAGTCTTCATCAAGATGAAAAGACACCTTGCCAATAGCGGACAAACAAGCCATTGCGCCTGTGATATCCAGTGGACTTGAAACACTTGGACGCCCCTCATACAAATAGCAAGGAAGCGTACGAACCAAGGATTTTTTTTGTTCCAATAAGCGCCAACAAAAACGCTCTTCAGTAAACAAAGAAAGCGTTAATCCTACATAAGCCTCTCCAAGAGCCCAAGCCAAAGTGTATTGCTCAAGGCTGTCCGCCATTTCATATAACGCCATGGCTAACTTACTATCGTATATAGGTTGCTTGCTAATAACATTGTCGACACTGAGCAGGCCAAGTCGTGTCCGTTCACAGACAATATCAGGGGCATGATTGGCGACTAAACAGTGAGATAAATCTGATAACGCACACTTGATATTGATCAAGCCAGACTTAGGGGAAGGTGGGTAGGCATCAATTGCCTCAGCCAACGCGGAGATAACAGAAGAGTAAGTGCTAACAACAATATCCTTTGGCACCTAATATCACCTCAATTCGATGAGCGACGCCATCCAAAGTTGATCACTTAAAAAAGGATGACTAACGTATATTATCCATAAAACGACGCATGGCAAATTCATCGTTCTGGCGCTGTTCTTTCTTATCTTCTAACTGCAGCTCTTGTTTATGATGTTTTTCTTTTAGCCAATCCATGCTTTTTGTTTTGGTTTTCGCTTCCATCCAGCCACGCATGGTCATATTCGCTTGCTGTTGAGAACGCCCTACCGCAGCTTCCTGCTGTTTGATGGCTTGTTGAACACGATCCACAAAGTGTTGATAGTTCGTGGTGAGATAAGCACTTAGGCCCAATAAATTACGCTCGGATTCATATTGCCCCGCGTATTCTTTCAACTCTTCCAGTTTATCCTGATCATGCTGCACCTTGGCTTTATCGGCCGCCAACTGCCGAGCAATAGCGTCTTCTTTGCGTTTAGCGATATCGACTAATAATTGAGCTCGTTGGGATTTTTTCATAACCATTCTCTAATGCGAACTAATTGAATACTAGACGCTTTTCCACACAAAGGTCTACTCTCCTTTTGTCATCGCCTGCACCAGCGCCTCTAAACTGCCATCGATGGTAAAACTTTCTCCAAGCCCTTGCTGAAGAAACTCACGGATATCTGGCATACGCATGATCGCTTGATCTAGGTCTGGGTCGCTGCCTCGAGAATAGGCACCAATAGCAATAAGATCTTGATTTTGCTGGTATTTCGAATACAGCTGCTTCACTCGCATGGCACCTTGTAGATGCGCCTCGCTGACAATATTAGGCATAGCTCGGGAAATAGACGCCTCGATATCAATCGCTGGATAATGGCCTTCTTCAGCCAAACGGCGCGACAACACAATATGACCATCCAAGATGGCGCGTGACGCGTCAGCAATAGGGTCTTGTTGGTCATCGCCTTCCGTCAAAACAGTATAGAAAGCAGTAATAGAGCCACTGCCACTACGGCCATTTCCGGCACGCTCGACCAATTGAGGGAGTTTGGAGAAAACCGAAGGTGGGTAACCCTTAGTCGCTGGCGGTTCACCAACCGATAAGGCGATTTCACGTTGCGCTTGGGCATAACGCGTCAGAGAATCCATTAGTAGCAGAACACTTTTCCCTTGGTCTCGATAATATTCTGCAATCCGTGTCGCCAACATGGCTGCCCGCAACCGCATTAAGGCCGAATCATCTGCAGGAGACGCAACCACCACAGAACGAGCAAGCCCTTCTTCCCCTAGCGTTTGCTCGATGAACTCTTTCACCTCACGGCCACGCTCACCGATTAAACCAACAATGGTGACCTCAGCTTCGGTAAAGCGCGTCATCATGCCGAGCAACATACTCTTACCGACACCACTACCAGCAAACAAACCAATTCGCTGGCCTTTGCCCACCGTTAGAAGACTATTAATGGATTTAATACCCACATCAAGTGGCTCATGAATAGGTTGACGCTGGAGCGGGTTAATCGTGTCACACTGCAAGCTAACAGAATCTTTGGTTCGGATCGGACCTTTGCCATCCAATGGCTTGCCCACGCCATTCACGACTCGACCAAGCAGCTCATCGCCTACCGGCATTTTGCTTTCTTCGACAAGCGGCCGCACTCGCGCACCAGGAGAAATACCATCAATCGCTTCAGTAGGCATTAAATAGGTTAGGTTTCCTGTGAAGCCAACCACTTCAGATTCCACCCAACGATTATTTCGCACTTGCACCAAGCAGCGATCGCCTAAGGCAACCACACAGCCAACCGCTTCCATGGTTAAGCCCACCATACGAGTGACTTTACCTTCTAATTGGGGAGGAAATGGTGCCGCTGACACATTTTTTAACTTCTGTAAGCGCTCTGCTAATGTCGACACTGGCGCCACCTTTATTCTTCAGGAGTAGATAGATGACGCAGCTCGTTACACACCGCCTCTAAACGTTGTTCAACTCGACCATCCACATGAAATGATTTTGAATCCAACAAAAAGCCGCCTTCAATCAAACTTTCATCTTCATCCACTTGTAAGGTCAAACGGTCACGCACTGCCAACGCTTCTAGTACCGAGATATCATTGGGGTGCAGGCGTAATCTAATGCGCCCTTCATACTCACCAATCTCTTCAAATATGCGAGATAGCTGAGCTTTTAAAACCGTATGGGCTTCTTCTTTCATTTGCGAAAGACAGACATTTTCAATCAGTCGAGTCATGGTTTGGTACAGTATGGCTTCTGCTGCAGCACGACTTTCTTCCAGTGGAATTGTGATTTCACGAACCACATCGGCCAATAACTTTTCAACACTTTCCAGCTGGCTTTGAGCAATTTCTTTAGCGGCGGCTTCACCTTCTTCGCGACCTTGAATAAGACCTTCTGCATGGCCCTTTTCAAATCCTTCTGGCTCACCTTTTGCCAAACCATCTTCATAACCTTTGGCGTGGCCGTCACCCTCCCCCTGAATAAAGCCTTCGTCATAGGCAGCAGATCGAATTTCTTCAAGTTGAGACGCGGTTAATGGCTCATAAACCAAACTGTCTTGATCCACTTCTTCTGTGGTAATCGAGGTATCTTTTTGAATGAGAATGGCAGGACCTGTGTCTTCAGTTACCTTATTATTCTCAAGATTAGGCAACTCCCAGCGCTCATAGGCCGTTAATTTGCGTTCGATTTTTTTCTCGTCTTCTTCTGACATTCTTTATTTAAACCATCTGCTCACCGCCACCACCAAGAACGATTTCTCCGTTATCGGCAAGGCGTCTGGCAACCGCCAGAATTTCTTTTTGAGCAACTTCCACTTCACTGACACGAACAGGACCTTTTGCTTCAAGGTCGTCTTTGAGCATGTCCGCGGCACGAGAAGACATATTTTTAAACACTTTTTCTTGCATATCAGGGTCCGCGCCTTTCAAGGCCAAAATCAAGGTTTCGGACTCTACTTCACGTAATATCACCTGAATACCGCGATCATCAACATCCATCAGGTTATCAAAGACAAACATCAAGTCTTGAATGGTGTTCGCCAAATCTTCATCAACGTCCCGAATAGAATCCATCAACTCGGACTCCACCGAACTGTCGATAAAGTTCATAATGTTGGCCGCGGTACGAATACCACCAATGGATGTAGATTGCGTTGACTGATTGCCAGAAAATTGTCTTTCTAGAATATCATTCAGCTCTTGCAAAGCAGCAGGCTGAACGGTATCCAGCGACGCCACACGCAACACAATGTCTAACCGCACTCGTTCATCGAAGTTAGCCAAAATATCGGCTGCCTGATCCGGATCAAGGTAGGAAATAACAATCGCTTGAATCTGCGGGTGCTCATAACGGATAACATCGGCTACCGCCCTTGGCTCCATCCACTTCAAGGTATCCAAACCTGTGGTGTTGCCGCCTAACAAGATGCGATCGATCAAACTACTGGCTTTTTCATCGCCCAACGCTTCTTTCAACATGTTGCGAATATAGCCGTCAGCCCCTAACCCCAAACCGGTTTGATCGCCAACCAGAACCAAAAAGTCATCCAGTACTTTTTCAACCTGATGACGCTGCACGTTGGAAAGCTGAGCCATGGTTTGACCAATGCGCTGTACTTCTTTTGGCCCCATGTGCTTAAGAATTTGCGCAGCATCTGATTCGCCAAGCGACATCAATAATACGGCTGCTTTCTCAAGTGAGCTTAAATCATTTTGACCAATATCACTCATTTAACCTTCCATCACCCATTGTTTCACAACTTGAGCAACACGCTCCGGCTCTTCGGCAATCAAGCCTCGAATGGCATTAATTTGACGTTCGATTTTCTCTGGCGAACCAGGAACCATCACATCTTCAGCACTCACTAAGGAGACTTGATCGTCTGAAATCTCATCGGTTTCATCGGAGAAAATAGCCGCTTCGGTATCTTCCGCCACCGCAATTTTATTCTGCTCACTCAGCGTTTTCAGAATCGGTCGCACTACAATCAGCAGCAAGATCAGCACAAACAGACCCACTAAACTTGGTTTCAACAGATTAAGAAACCAGGCTTCTTTGTAAAACGGAACCACTTCAGCAGGCGCTTCTGGTTCAGGCAAAGCAAACGGCGAGTTAATCACACTGACACTGTCGCCACGAGAAGGGTTATAACCCACTGCGTCCCGAACCAATAATGTCAGCCGACCTAATTCTTCATCGCTCCAAGGCGTTCTCTCGACCGCGTTAGTATTCGGATTGATGCTCACCAAATCATCCACCACAACCGCCACCGACAATCGATGAATCGTACCTTGCTGGTTTTTGGTGTAACTAATGCTTCTGTCTAATTCAAAATTCCGCGTGGTCTCTTCCCGAGACTGCCCATTCGACGCGTTGTTTGAGCTTGATGCGCCAATCGGTGCGCCATTTTCATCCACCGCTTCGGGGGCCGTTACCGCGCCTGGCGGCTGATTGCTTAATGCGCCTGGAATACCACCATTGGTCGCTCCAGCACCTTTTTTCTCTTTCAGCGTCTGTTCGCTCCGCAGCGCCAATAAGTCAGGGTTATATTGCTCTGCCGTTTTTTCCACCGCCGTAAAGTCCACATCGGCAGACACTTCTGCTTTAAAGCGGCCATCGCCGACAACAGGACCTAATATGCTGTTGACTCGCTGTAACAGAACATCTTCAACACGACGGGTGTAATCAAACTGTTTACCCGCAACAGACAGCTGCGAAGAAGGGTCTTTCTCTGTTAATAAGGTGCCGCGCTGATCCACCACGGTGACATTTTTCTCGGTCAATTGAGAAATACTAGACGCCACAAGGTTCACAATCGCATCCACTTGGCTGCGATCTAAACGTCGTCCTGGGTACAATTCAAGAAAAACAGAGGCTGAAGGCTTACGTGTATCGCGCACAAACACAGATTCTTTAGGAATGGCCAAGTGCACACGTGCAGATTTAACACTCTGCAAACTGGAAATGGTTTTGCTTAACTCCCCTTCCAAACCACGTCGATAGCGCGCGCTCTCCACAAACTGAGAGGTGCCTAAGCCTTGGTCTTTATCAAGAATTTCCATCCCCACGGTCTGATCAGAAACAATGCCAGAACCGGCAAGTTTTAGACGTGCTTGTTGATAATAATCGGACTCAACAAGCAAAGCGCCTGTATTTTGGTCAATTTTAAAGGGAATATTATTGGTGTTAAGAACTTCTACGATTTGATCCGCACTGTAATTAGTAATACTACTCAATACGGGTTTGTAATCTGGCCCACTGGTCCATAAGACCGCCGCCAAAGCAATAGCAATAGAGGCAGCAAGGCCGACCATTAAAGCAAGCTGTCGAATGACAGTTAGCTTATTAAAGCCAGTCACAAGGTCTAGATAGAGCTTTTGCTCTGATTGTTCAGCTGGGACATTATCCATTAAAAAGCGCCAAGCGATATATCATGCCTAAATTGGCATATTCATGATTTTTTCATACGCATCCACAAGCTTATTACGCACCTGCGTCATAGCTTCAAATGAAATACTCGATTTTTGCAGACCTATCATGACTTGAGGCAAATCTACACCGGCGTCGCCGCGTTCGTATGACTGCGCCAAACTCTTTGCATCCTGCTGCAATGAATTCACATTGTTGACCGCGTCTTTTAGCATGTCTGCAAAATCGGCACGACCAACCGCATCCCCTTGTTCTCCACCTATTTTAGAAATACCAGGCATAGGCGAGCCAGGCGCATGAACTTGCGCCTTCATTTCCCGCATTTGGGAAAGCACTTGATTAATATCTGGTCTATCTGTGACCATGCTACTCACCTACAAAAAACACATTGATACAGCTTAGCATAAAGGTAATTAAAACAAGATACAAAAATCAATCCACATCTAAACCACTTTCGCGCATTTTGGCAATTTTGTAACGCAATGTTCGCGGGCTAATACCCAACTTATCAGCCACAATCTTGCGTTTTCCGTTTGCCTCGATCAACGCTTGGGCAATAATGCGGAATTCATGCTGCTGAACCCCTTTACCCAAAATAGAAGCCGCGCTGTCTTCTTCCTCTTCTTGAACCTCGCTTACCGCTGGCGCACTCATCATATCGAATGCCACGTGTTCTTCATGGATTTGGCCGTTAGGGCTTAAAATAAGAGCGCGCTGAATCACATTATCCAACTCTCGCACATTACCAGGCCAAGGGTGCGCCTCAAGTTTACTCAAAGCTGAGGGTTTTAAGACCGCATTTGCGACGCGCATTTTGACCGCATGTTTCTCTAAGAAACGCTGAGCAATAGGAATAATATCCCCTTTCCTTTCGCGAATCGGCAACCAGCGCAATGGAAAAACATTTAACCGGTAATACAAATCTTCTCGGAAACCACCATCGCGTACATATTCAGCCAAATCGCGGTTAGTGGTTGCGATCACTCGCACATCAAGCTGAATGGTTTTCTTACCGCCAAGGCGCTCAACTTCCTGTTCTTGAAGCACTCGAAGCAACTTAGCTTGCAACCCAATGTCTATTTCGGTGATTTCATCCAGCAACAAAGTACCACCATTAGCCTGCTCAAACTTACCCGCTTGAGCAGAAACCGCGCCAGTATAAGCGCCTTTTTCATAACCAAATAAAATCGCTTCCAGCATATTTTCTGGAATGGCAGCACAGTTAATAGCGACAAAAGGGGCGTTATTTCGAGCCGATTCTTGGTGAATGTAATTCGCTAATACTTCTTTCCCCGTGCCACTCTCACCACAAATCAAGACCGTTGAATCGGTCACCGCAACGCGCTTCGCCAACTCCAACATAGCAATACTTGAAGGGTCTTTAGCAATTGGCTGATGACTCTGTGAGGCGGTTTTTTTCACCGTGTATTTTTCGATGGCTTCTAGCAGTTCTTTTTCTTGGAACGGCTTTAATAAATAATCCACCGCGCCGTCACGCATGGCTTCAACAGCATGCGCGATATCACCATACGCCGTCATTAACATGATGGGCAATTCGGGATAATTCTCAATGACATGATGCAGCAAACCATAGCCATCCATACCCGGTAAGTTGACATCGGAAACCACCATATCAAACGTACTTACCTTAAGCGCTAATACGGCATCTTCCGCATTGAACACCACTTTACACTGATAATTAGCCAGCATTAGTGTGTCTTCTAACGCTTCAGCCAACCCTTTATCATCTTCAACGATGAGTAACTTAACATCAGACATACTACGCCCTTACAAGAGGAAGCTGCAGACTTGCCGTCGTGCCCACTCCCTCGATACTGTCTATTTCAAACAAGCCATGATGCGCTCTTGCAATCGCTTTCACAACCATCAAACCTAATCCTGTTCCGTGCTGTTTCGTTGTCACAAAGCCTTCTTGAACATGCTCTAATTGAGCCTGCGACATGCCTTCTCCTTGGTCTTTAAAAGCAATTCGCAACACACCGTCTTCGCAGCGCCATTGCAGAATAACCAGCCCCCCTTCGGATTGAGCATCGATGGCATTATTCAGCAGGTTTAGCAAAGCACCAATTAATGCTTCTTTATTACATTGGATCAACAGCGAGGCAATGTCTTGCTCACCATCAATCTCTAATAGGGTATTTTTTTGATCGCATATATCACGACACTCCGCGATCAGATTATCCATGAACACGCTCGCGTCTAACTTTTCATCCAGTTTAATATCACTACGCGAAAAGATCAGCATGTCACGAATTTGCCGTTCTATATTTTCTAAACGATTAGAGAGTTTATCCGCAAAACGCTGACGCATCACTGGAGATAAGTCGCTTTTTTGTAAATGCCCTGCGTATAAGGTCGCTGACGACAACGGGGTTCGAATTTGATGCGCTAACGCGGCAACCATTTTTCCCATATTCGACAAGCGCTCATGGTGTGATAGTTTTTTCTGTAGCAAATAGGCTTCGGTTAAATCGACAAAAATCAATAATTGTCCTGGCACGTCACCAAGAGAAGCCGTTTCTACACGCACACGCCGACCAGATGTCATGCTAATCTCGTGACCATCGTCTTTTTGTGGGCGAAAGCTCAAGGGCACAATGTCGCCCCACGAACGCCCAATTAAAGGCAACTCAAACAGACGATCAGCAACAGGGTTTGCCATTACTACCAAACCTTCCGCGTTTAACAATAAAACGCCAACTGGCATGGACTCGAAAAGCTGTTGGAATTGCTGTACTAGAATACGATTTTTATCTTGCTCTTCTCGGCGATTTTGTTCAGATTTTTCTAATTGAGCGGAAAGTTGGGCGACCTGCTCCTGTAAGTCTAAATAAGACTTAGCAAGCACATCTGAAGATTCTGAAAATACTTGAAAGGCCGCCTTTAACTCGGCAATCTCTTCGTCCTTTGTCACTAAAACTCCGACTTATCAATATTGTACCGACGCATTTTTTCAATCAATGTGGTTCTTTGGATCTGCAAATTTTGCGCCGCTCGAGAAACCACTCCCTGTGCTGACACCAATGCCTGCCTGATGAGCAAGGCTTCCAAATGGCGCACATGCAAATTTAGATTCACACCAGAAGGCTGAGGCAGCAAACGTCTTTGCTGTATTTCTTTCAGCACACTCCAAAAGTCTTGGGAGCGCCAAGGCAGAGGACAATACCACACATTTTCTTCGGTTCGCTCACCATTGATAATACTCAATGATGAACGCAAAGAAATCACGGGGATCATCTCATCCAGCTGAACACACTCAACAGAGTGACCAATAACCACAAAATCAGGTAAATGGAACGCTGTGAACGACGTACTGTGCTCGACACCAATAAAGGTCAGCACACTTGAGACACTCAGTATCTCTTCGTCATCTAATCCACATAACCAAGCTCTCACTCTATTCACCCTCATTCGCAATATACAAACGCCGCCAATCCATAAGGATAGCGCTAAGCAGGAAGTAAGTCGCTCTTCCCTGATCTAATAATGCGAATTGAATTCTAGGTTTCAACCCTTCACTCAGCAACTATTGCCTGAAAGACTAGAGTTTCGACAAGATTTGATCAAACTCATCATCGCCATCCGCTGGCGATGCATGCCAGGTTAATGTTCCAAGCAAGGGAGCTGGCAGCATATTCGTTAAGCTTTGCAGGTTTTCTTCATAACAAGGCATGGAGTCCTGCCCACCATTCGCCACCCAACCCGCAATATTAAGGCCATCACGTAAAATGGCTTCGGCGCTTAACATCGCATGATTTAGACAACCCAGCTTCATGTTCACCACCAGCACCACTGGAAAATTAAGGCTCTTTGCCAACCCAGATAACAACTCACGATCATTAAGTGGCACTCGCCAACCACCGGCACCTTCGACGATAGCAAAATCATAAGGCGTCAATAATGCCCCTTTTAAAAAGCCTTCAAGACGAGACACAGTAATCAGACGATTTTCTTGTGCGGCGGCAATATGCGGTGCTATAGCAGGCTCAAGCACAACCGGATTTACCTGTTCATAAGGCAATCGCACACTGCTTGCCGCTTGGATCAATAAAGCATCATCATTGCGTAGTGCTCCATCGACCCGTTCCGCCCCTGCAGCAATGGGTTTTAGTCCAAGAGAGCGGAGTCCAGCACGATGCGCGGCTTTTAATAAACCAACCGTGACATAAGTTTTTCCTGCATCGGTATCTGTTGCCGTCACAAAAAACGTTTTTTTCACTAGTAACACCCCATTAAGACACTTTATTAAGAACAGGGCTTTTGCAAAACAACAAAAGCCACTTGGTAACGCAAAGGAATTCCTCTCTTCTCTCTAAGCTGCTCATATTGCTTGATAAAGGTTTTCCACTTAGAAGGAGACATGCTGTTATTTTGCTTGTTAACCACCAAGCTAGCACCGACTTTTTTTAACGAATGAATGGCGTCTTCTGGTGCTGAAAACCACATAGGCACAGTGGCCAACTCTGAATGCTGTATTTGCCAATGACACTCTGTCACCTGTGCAAGCAATGCTTCTAACCTTGGGTATTGATTCACATGAGGCGCATTATCGATGCCTTGCCATGCCTGCTCAATTTCTGGCATTGAG
The DNA here is from genome assembly GCF_044542435.1 of Marinomonas sp. NPDC078689. Classification (NCBI taxonomy): domain Bacteria; kingdom Pseudomonadati; phylum Pseudomonadota; class Gammaproteobacteria; order Oceanospirillales; family Oceanospirillaceae; genus Marinomonas; species Marinomonas sp. NPDC078689. Next base: position 104,855 of record NZ_JBITUJ010000008.1, read on the forward strand.
CCTTCACACAAGGTAGAAAACACCAGATACCCACCAGGCGCGGTGGCCCGATAGAGCTCAGAAAAAAGCGTTTTCGGCTGCAAACACCATTGCATAGCCAAGCTTGAAAACAACAAATCAAAGGCATTATCAGAAAACGGAAGTGACTCAGCGTCCCCACAAACAAACGAAAGCGCGCCTTGCTGGCTGGGCAAATCAGTCAACAAGTGATTGCTCGTTCTGGCGGTTTCTAGCATTTGAAAAGATAAATCCAATGCCATAAATAGAGAAGGTGAAAGCGTTTGAGACAGAGTAGCAAGTGCTTGCCCAGTTCCAGTCCCTACGTCTAAAACAGCATTAGCGTGAGAACAAGGCAAATGCCTAAAGAGCCGATCCAACACCACTCGTTGAAAATCGGCATAAGCATCGTAGGTTAAAGCGGCACGATCAAATCGCTGGGCAACTTGTCGTTTATAGTGAAAAGAATCTTCACCATCATTAGCTATTGGCATCTATAAAGGTTTCGATATGCTGTACGCAAACATCTTCTGCCTCCAAGAAGGATTGATGGGCACAATCTGGCACAACAATCACCTCTTGGAGCGGATTCGCATCGGTTTGCGTTGTTAAAGTCGTTGGGGCCACTAAGGTGTCGTTCTGCCCCAATATATGTAAGTTCGGTAAATCCAACAGCGCACTCTCGCGACGAACGTCTAATGCTCTCAATAATCGCAACCCACCCACTAACGCGGTTTTATTAAGCTGCTTTGGCAGCAATGCTTGAAGTTGCTTCATTAAAGGACGCTCTTGTTTTGCCCCTCTTACTTGCAACATCAAAAATCGCTTCATACCTTGTTCGGGGGACTCATCAACCAACTGAGAAAATTCGTCAAATAACATAGGTGCCATGCCTTCAGGCCAATTTTCTCGTTGCAAAAAGCTAGGAGAAGCCGACAAGGTAATCAAACCTTTTACACAACTAGAACGACGTGCTGCCACATAAGTAGACACCATGCCTCCCAAAGACCAACCGATCCACCAGCAGTCTTTCGGCGCAACAGCAATAAGCTGCTCCGACAAAGCGTCTATGTCGTAATTCGGTTCGATTCGCGTTTGTTCAATCCGGGCTTCATCCAAAGAAATTCCTGGTAAATTGGCCATCACCACATAGAAACGTTGGCTTAGACGCCGCGCCAAAGGCTTCATCACTTCTTTTGGCATCCCCCAACCTGGCACCATAAAAATAGCCGGACAATTTGGATCACCAAGAACTTCTGTTTCGATGCGTATGCGCATATTTCCCTCTACTGCAATGACGTTAAAACACACTCTAGTGAATCACACAGAAAAACCAAATCGTCGTCTGTATGAGACGCACTCAAAGTGATACGCAAACGAGCGCTACCGACAGGCACTGTGGGCGGACGAATAGCCGTACACCAGATACCAAGAGATTTTAACGCATCACTCACCTTGATGGCAGTGCTGCTTTCTCCAATGACAATAGGCTGAATAGCGGTGTTTGATGCCATCAGCTTAACAGGAAGTTGAGAGAGACGGTGACGAAAATACGCAATATGCTGCGCTAATTTCTCGCGCCTCGCTTGCCCTTCAGCAGATTGAATCAGCTTAAGCGCCGTGAGCGTCGCCCCAGCAATGGCCGGTGACATGGCCGTGGTATACACATAAGGACGAGCAAATTGCGTTAAATAATCGGCCATCGCATGGCTGGTCGCAACAAAGGCTCCAGAAGTGCCAAAGGCTTTACCAAAAGTGCCCACTAAAATAGGCAATGACTCAGCGTCCAAATTTTCTAAGGCCAGGCTGCCGCGCCCTTGCTCACCAACACAACCTAAACCATGCGCGTCATCAACCATCAATAACCAGTCACGCCTAGCCGCCAACTTAGACAATTCGGCCAAGGGAGCCAAATCACCGTCCATACTAAAAATGCCATCCGTGACCAACAAACCCGGTGTTGCCAGCTTGCTGAGTAACTTCTCCGCACTTGCCACATCCCCATGCAAATAACGGCGTAATGGCGCTTGCGCTAAAACGGCACCATCTAGCAAGGAGGCATGGTTGAGCTTATCTTGCGCGACGGGACGATCTTTCGCAGCCAAGGCAGAAATCACCCCTAAATTCGCCATATAACCGGTGCTAAAAAGCATCACTCGCTCATAGCCCAACCAGTCAGCAAGCGCTTCTTCCAACGCTTGATGAGGCGCTAAATGACCACAAACAAGATGCGATGAGCCGCCGCCCACTCCGTACTGCTGGGCAGACTCATGAAGGCTACGGATCAACTCAGGGTGATTGGCTAGACCAAGATAATCATTGGAGCAAAAGGCTTTATATTGATGGTTAGCAAAGGTCGCATTAGGCGTTTGCGGCCCTTCTAGGGTCACCGTTTGACGTAGTAAGGATTGTTGGCGGCGCTCATTCAGCGCCGCCTCCACCCAAGGGGGCGTATTAGGCATTGGCTTCGTAAAAGAGTTTGGACTCTTCTTGCTTAACCACTTGCGCAGCAATGGCGTCTACCACGGCAGCGTCTGAATGCTCTTCACGTTGCTCAGGTTTAATGCCCAATTTGGCGAACAACATCATATCTTTGTTCGCTTCTGGGTTACTGGTCGTAAGCAGTTTTTCGCCGTAGAAAATCGAGTTGGCACCGGCTAAGAAGCACAGGGCTTGTGTTTGCTCACTCATGCCTTGACGGCCTGCTGATAGACGAACATGAGATTTCGGCATAACAATACGCGCCACGGCAATAGAACGAATAAAGTCGAATTCATCAAGGTCATCGACGTTTTCCAATGGCGTACCAGCCACTTTGACCAGCATGTTAATTGGCACACTTTCAGGATGCGGCGTCATTAACGCTAATTGACGAATCAAACCAACACGGTCTTTTTGCTCTTCGCCCATGCCCATGATGCCACCACAGCATAATTTAATACCAGAACCTCGCACTCGTGACAAAGTGTCTAAGCGGTCTTGATAAGTACGCGTTGTGATAATGCTGTCATAAAATTCAGCAGAGGTGTCTAGGTTATGATTGTAATAATCCAAACCTGCTTCAGACAGGCGCTTCGCTTGCTCATCGTTTAACGTGCCGAGCGTGACGCAAGACTCTAGTCCAAGCGACTTTACGCCCTTGATCATTTCTAATACGTAAGGAAAATCTTTTTCTGAAGGATGCTTCCACGCCGCGCCCATGCAAAAACGGCTAGCGCCCTTTTCTTTGGCCAATGCCGCTTCTTCCAACACCTTCTGCACTTCCATGAGCTTTTCTTTTTCTAGCTCGGTGTTGTAATGCCCACTTTGAGGACAGTATTTACAGTCTTCAGGGCAAGCACCTGTCTTAATGGAAAGAAGGGTACTAACCTGTACTTCATTGGGCGCAAAATTCTCACGGTGTACTGTCTGTGCACGGAACAGGAGATCCGTAAAAGGCAAATCAAAAAGCGCTTGAATTTCAGCATGCGTCCAATCGTAACGCGGCTCATTGGTGTTAGTAGCAGACATAGTACCCTCAAAAATAAGTGTCAAGGATGGCAATACTAATGAACCATGGAAAACTGTCAACCATAAATATTATCAAGGTTTACAACAGATTGTTTATCGAGCAATGCTATTTATGCCATGCTCCGAGCCGAAAACCTCTCTGTTCTTACTGTGAAGCTGGCTTCAATCGTAACGCGTTTGCCTGCCCATTATGCAAACGCCCAAGCCAAGGAGCTTTGAGTTCTATTTGTGGCCAATGCCAAGTTTCTCCCCCGCTCTACCACAACTGCCTTGCTCCTTTGCGGTTCGAAGGCCTCACACAGCACCTCATCCACGCGATTAAATTCCAGCAACAGGCACACTATATTCGCCCCTTAATACAAGTACTCAGCGAGACACTCATCGAACACTATGACTCTGTGGATAACTGGCCTAGCCAAATCATTTTTGTGCCAAGTCATCCTACACGAATCAAAGAGCGCGGCTTTTGCCAAACCCAACTTATGGTGGCTGAATTGTACAAAATACTCCTGCTGCAATTAAAAGAGAAAACGCCAAAGCACACTAAAAAGAGCCCTATTAAAAAAGCTCTGCATACCCAAGCGCAACACACGCTAAGTAAGAAAAAACGTTCAGAAAATCAACAAGGTGTATATCAAGTAACAGGTGAAATAGAAAACCATGTCGCCCTTTTTGACGACGTCATGACCAGTGGCAACACCCTAGAAACCTGCGTAAAGCTGTTAAAAAAAGCAGGCGCGAAACAGGTCGATGTTTGGGTTATCGCCAGAACGCCAGAGAAAAACCAGTAATAAAACCATGCTGGCAAGCGGAGTCACCATTGTTTAGTATGCGCGAGCTTAAACTACAAAATGGTTTCCACTATGCAAGACTCACTGACATCACAAGAGTACATCGAACTCGACAAACAACGGCTCTGGCACCCTTATACTTCGATGAGTGCCCCTACCCCACATTACCTAGTCGAACACGCTTCTGAGTGCGAAATCACGCTCGCGAGCGGAGCAACACTCATCGATGGTATGTCCTCATGGTGGAGTGTGATTCATGGATACAACCACCCAAGCATCAACCAAGCCCTTAAGTCACAAATCGATGATTTCTCTCATGTGATGTTTGGCGGCTTTACCCACAAACCCGCCATCGACTTAGCCAATAAGCTCGTCAACATGACGCCTGAGCCACTGCAAAGAGTGTTCTTTTCAGATTCAGGGTCCGTTTCCGTTGAAGTCGCAATCAAAATGGCGATTCAATACTGGCACTCCCAAGGCAAGCCAACTAAGCAGTATTTTGCCACCCCCAAAAGTGGCTACCACGGTGACACTTTTGCCGCCATGTCCGTGTGTGATCCAGAAAATGGAATGCACAATCTGTTTAATGGCGCGGTCACTGAGCAGTGCTTTGTGTCGCCCCCGCCCATTGGCATCAATAATCCGGTAAAAGAAGAGTATATCGACGAAATTCGTCAATTATTCATAGAAAAACACCAAACCATCGCAGGTTTTATTATCGAACCCGTGGTGCAAAACGCCGGCGGAATGCGGTTTTACAACCCCGAGTATTTAAACCGACTTCGCGACTTATGCGATGAGTTCGACATCTTGCTTATTTTTGATGAAATCGCCACTGGATTCGGTCGCACCGGCAAGTTGTTTGCCACGAATCACACCAATATTTGCCCAGATATCATGTGCGTTGGTAAAGCCTTAACTGGCGGCTATATCACGCTAGCCGCGACCTTAACCACAGACAAGGTCGCCCTCGGCATCAGCGATAAAGGGGGCGTATTTATGCATGGTCCTACTTTTATGGGGAACCCACTCGCTTGTGCCGCGGCTAACGCCAGCCTATCGCTGCTCGCCAGTTATGACATTGAAGCACGTATCGGTCAGATTGAACGCTGGATGACAGAAGCCCTCGCGCCCTGCGCCAGCCTTGCACAGGTTGCCGATGTCAGATGTTTTGGCGCCATCGGCGTTGTCGAGCTAAAATCCGCCGTCGATCAACACCAAATTCAACCCAAATTCGTAGAACGAGGGGTTTGGGTGCGCCCCTTTGGCAAACTGATCTATTTGATGCCTCCCTACATAATCACGCAGTCACAAATTCAAGCCCTTGGTAACGCCATTTATGAGATTGCCAGCGAAGAGTAACCCAGCGCTCAAATCGGCTTGTTAGCCGATGAACAATGGCAAAGCAAAAAAAAGAGCGCCCTATGCTGGCGCTCTTTTTTATTCTCTCATCGAGAAACGAGTCCTGTTGTTAAAAAATCTCACCCGGCGCTAAATTAAAGCGCTTGTCATCAAGGCTCGACTTATCCACCTCAACGGTATTGTTGTTTGCGTTGCTTTTCGGCACTTGTGGACGCGCTAAATCATTTTGTTTAATCACAATTTCCACTCGGCGGTTGGTCGCCCTGTTGGCCGGACTATCATTTGGCACCAAAGGGCGCGTATCGGCAAAACCCGTTACCGCAAAACGATTCTGATTTAACTTGCCAGAAGCAAACAGCTCTTCGGCAACAGAGATAGCTCGAGCGGAAGACAGCTGCCAATTCGATTTAAAGCGTCGACTGTCAATGGGCACGTTATCCGTATGCCCTTCAACAGAAATAGAGCCTTTCACACCCACCAACAAATCCCGCACCATATCAATCACAGGAATAAAGTCATAATTTAGCTCAGCGGAGCCTGACTCAAACGTGCCTTTGTCTTTTAGACGTATGGTGATGGTTTGCTCTTGGGTTTCAACTTCGACCGTTCCTTTGGAGATTTCTTCACTCATCACCGAGGCTATTTGACGAGCATCGTCTTCGGTTTGCTGAATTTTCTTTTCGCGCTCTAAATCCGCTTTTGACTTATCCACAAAAACTTCTTGAGAAGGCTGTCCTGCGCCATCATGTTCGTTCATCTCCGCCGTCCCAGGCTTGCACAACACTTCTAACGTATGATCTGGCTTGTCGTCCGCCTTTTGGCGAACTTCATTTATTGGCGTCGGTTCCGGCCGCCCCGGACTAAACTCTTGGGCAATAATAGAGGTTCCCATCGGAATACTTTCCGCTTCAATCTCTTTTTGCACACCAAAGGCTTCACGCATTGATCCGGCCAATTGCTTGAACTTTAAGACATCCATTTCTGCGAATGACAGCAGCAATACAAAGAAACACATCAGCAACGACATCAAGTCGGCAAAGGTTCCCATGTAGGCCGGCAGCCCCTCTATACATTCAGGGCAGTCTTGTTCTTCTTCATCACTCATCCAATAACCCGACTACAGCTAAAAAGTTATTCACGTTCAATACGCTTACCTTCGGCAATATAGGTTTTCAACACACCATCTACTACACGAGGGTTTTGCCCTGCTTGAATCGCCAGTAAAGCTTCTAGAATCAATTTTTGACACATTAATTCTTCATTGGCTCGGTTCTGCAATTTTGCTTGGATCGGCAAACACACCATATTGGCTAATGCCGCACCGTACAAAGTCGTCAGCAAGGCAACCGCCATGGCAGGCCCGATGGCCTTAGGGTCATCCATGTTGGCCAACATTTGCACCAACCCCACCAAGGTACCAATCATCCCCATGGCTGGCCCAACGTCGCCAAATGCCTTAAAGACTTTCGCACCTGCATCATGACGAGCAAACGCCATATTCATATCATTAGAAAGCTGACTTTTCACCACAGAACCGTCATGCCCGTCCACCAGCATCTGAATGCCTTTAGACAAAAACGGATGACTCACTTCTTTGCCTTCAAGAGAAAGCAATCCACCTTTACGCGCTTCATCGGCCAAACCGTAGATTTCATCGATTAACGTGTCTAACGGTGTGCTTTTGAACATGAAGGCTTTTGCGGCAACTTTACCTGCGCCAAGAAACTGCCCGAGAGGATATTGAATAAGCACAACAAAAGTGGAACCAATCAATACAATCAACACAGAGGCGGGGTCTAAAAACATCCCTGCTGAGCCGCCTAACAGAATAGCCATTAAAACAATGACAAAAGAGCCGACCAACCCAATTAACGTTGCGATATCCACACACGTCTCCTACCAAAAAAGCTATAATAAACACAGTTTAACTAATTCTAAACGAAAGAATATAAAAAGGATCAGATCTTTGATCAGTATTTTTGTAATTTCTACAGAGCTGATACTCGAAGAATTTATCATTTTCTGTTACAAATTATCGTGATACCCAAGAGAATTAATCATGCCTCGTAAAAACAGCGTCCGTCATTTCGAAGAAAACCTAAACGAGCTAGACAGCATAGTGGCTCAATTAGAATCTAATCAGTTACCACTCGAAGAAGCCTTAAAGGCCTTTGAAAAAGGGGTTAAAATTAGTCAGGATTGTCAATCCGTACTCACTCAAGCTGAGCAAAAGGTTCAAATATTGCTCGATAAGCAAGATGGCGAACACTTAGAACCCTTTGATCCGGAATCTGCTTCGTGAATTTAGACCAGTTTTCTCAATACGCTTGCCAACGCGTCGACTCTTTTCTTAAGCAGCAATTAGATATTTACCCGCCAGCGGTAAATTTGCAAGAAGCGATGTCTTATAGCTTATTTAATGGCGGAAAACGCATTAGACCCATGCTAACGTACGCGACCGCGGCCTTGTTTGCCGAGCCTAATGCGTTAACCGATGCCAGTGCGGCGGCCATTGAATCTATCCATGCCTATTCATTGATCCACGATGACTTGCCCGCGATGGACGACGACGACTTACGCCGAGGAAAACCCACCTGCCATATTCAGTTTGACGAAGCAACCGCGATCCTAGCCGGCGATGCTCTACAGACGTTCGCGTTTGAATTGCTCAGCGCACCGTCATTAAACAATGCTAAGATACAACTTCAACTGATTCGTGAATTATCTCTCGCCTCCGGTAGACATGGCATGATTACCGGCCAAATGATTGATCTTGCCAATGTTGATCAAACCATTTCCATTGAAACACTAGAACAGATGCATGCCCATAAAACCGGTGCTCTGATTCGTGCCAGTGTTCGCATGGGCGCGCTCAGTACCGAGCAAGCCAGTGCCCAGCAGTTAGCCGCACTGGATGCGTACGCCAAAGCAATCGGGTTGGCCTTTCAAGTGCAAGACGACATCATTGATATCACCAGTGATACGCAAACACTTGGAAAAACACAGTTTTCGGATGAAGAGGCCAACAAGCCAACTTACCCTAAACTGCTTGGCCTCGAAGGCGCTACCGCTTTGGCAAAACAGCTGCATGATCAAGCAATTGAGGATATTTCCTCATTTGGAGAGGCCGCGCAGCCGTTAGTTGAGCTTGCAAACTATATTATTGGTCGCAACCACTGATATACTAGCGCGTTAATTATTTCGCTTTAATTTATGAGACCTTACTGGTGCCCATGTTCGAAGAAATCCCAACCTCGCGTCCCAACACGCCACTATTAGATAAGGTGAATGCGCCGTCAGATTTGCGCGCATTGAAAAAAGAGCAACTGCCTCTTCTAGTACGCGAACTGCGCGAATTTATGCTTTTCAGCGTTGGTCAAACTGGCGGACATTTTGGTGCAGGCCTAGGCGTTGTCGAACTGACCGTCGCTCTACATTATTTATTTAATACGCCTGAAGATCGTATTGTTTGGGATGTGGGCCATCAGGCTTACCCTCACAAAATTCTCACCGGTCGCCGCGATGCGTTATTGACCATAAGACAAGAAAACGGCATTTCTGGTTTTCCAAAGCGAGAAGAAAGCGAATACGACACCTTTGGTGTCGGTCATTCAAGTACCTCTATTGGTGCCGCGCTGGGCATGTCGCTAGCCGCTCGCCAATTAAAAACAGGCCGTAAAGCCGTTGCCGTGATTGGCGATGGCGCTATGTCTGCCGGCATGGCATTCGAAGCGTTAAACCACGCAGGCGATGTAAAAGCCGATATGCTGGTAATTCTCAACGACAATGAAATGTCTATTTCAAAACCCGTTGGCGCGCTATCGAGTTATTTTGCCCGCATGTGGGCCAGTAAAACCTATGAAAACCTTCGTGAAGGCGGCCGTAAAGTTTTCTCTGGCTTGCCATCTGCGTTGGAGCTGGCACGTAAAGCAGAAGAGCACATGAAAGGTCTGGTTTCACCTGGCACCTTGTTTGAAGAGCTCGGCTTTAATTATATTGGGCCTATTGATGGTCACGATATGGACCACTTATTGACCACGATCGCAAATCTAAAAGATCGATCCGGCCCACAATTTCTTCATGTGATCACCAAAAAAGGCAAAGGCTTTGAGCCTGCCGAGGGTGACCCGATCGGCTATCATGCGATCAATAAGACAGAACCAGATAGCCCATCCACGTCCCCAAAAGTTAAATTGCCGAAGTATTGCAATGTTTTTGGTCAATGGGTGTGCGATGCGGCCGAGCAAGATAACAAGCTTGTCGCCATCACCCCTGCAATGAAAGAAGGCTCTGACCTCATTGAGTTTGCTGAGCGTTTTCCACAGCGTTATTTCGATGTGGCCATCGCAGAACAACACGCCGTTACTCTGGCGGCAGGCATGGCCTGTGATGGGGTAAAACCCGTTGTGGCGATTTATTCGACCTTTCTGCAACGCGCCTATGACCAGCTGATTCACGATGTTGCATTACAGAATTTAGATGTGTTGTTTGCCATCGATCGGGCTGGACTCGTCGGTGAAGACGGTCCGACTCACGCCGGCGTCTATGACCTTAGCTACTTGCGGTGCATTCCAAATATGGTCGTCATGGCACCGTCTGATGAAGATGAATGCCGTAAAATGCTGCAAACCGGGTATCAATATAACGGCCCTGCCGCAGTACGCTACCCTCGAGGAACCGGACGTGGCGTAACCATAGAACCTACCCTTAGCACACTAGAAATTGGCAAGGCCCGCACCTTACACAGCGGCGAATCTGGCATTGTTATCTGCGCTTTTGGTCGCCCCACTTATGACGCGCTACAAGCGGCACAAAACTTAGATGCCACCTTGCTGGATATGCGCTTCGTCAAACCAATAGATCAAGCAGCTTTGCTGGCGCAAGCAGACGCGAAACTAATGGTCACTGTGGAAGAGAATGCCATCATGGGCGGCGCAGGATCCGCCGTTAGTGAGTTTTACTTGTCTCAAAACATTACCATGTCGACCCTTCATATTGGACTGCCGGACCAATATGAAGAACACGCCAGCCACAGCGCCATGCTAAGGCACGTTGGCTTAGATGCCGATGGCATAGAAAGACAAATCAAACAAAGATTGGCTGAAATAGCAAAAGGGTAAACTCACCCCAAGCGATTCAACGAACATCACTTAACATAAAGAACCAACAGCCCGCCTGTTGGTTTTTTTATGTCAGTCGTTTAGCAAGGTCAGAAACAACTAGCCTACGATCAAGTTACGCTCTGGAATGTTGTGTAAACAATAATGCGTAATGCCTTCATGCAGGGCGCTGGCAATCTTATTTTGGAAAGCCTTAGTTCGAAGTTTCTTCTCTTCGTGTGGGTTAGAGATAAACGCCGTTTCCACCAAGGCAGACGGAATATCCGGTGACTTAAGAACCGCAAAAGCCGCCCTTTCAACCCGTTTATGCAGCACTTTTTCTGTTTTTGCAAGATTGCTAATCACAGTGTTCGCCAGATCCGTACTGGCTTGTAAGGTGCCTGTTTGAGATAAATCGAGCAATACCTTAGCCAGCATATTGTCTTTGGTATTTAACGATACGCCACCAATTAGATCCGAATTATTCTCTCTATGCGCCAAGCGTCGCGCCATCACGCTCGTCGCGCCTTTATTAGACAAGATATACACAGAAGAACCTCGTACCGAACGGTCTTCACAGGCATCGGCATGCACAGAAACAAAAATATCCGCCTTATGTTTATGCGCGATATTGACCCTATCACGCAATGGAATAAACACATCTTTGTCCCGCGTCATAATGACTTTAAAGCCTTGCGTGCGGTTTAACTTTTCGCGCAGCATACGCCCAATGGCCAATACCACGTCTTTTTCATGGGTACCGTGTTTGCCCGTTGCTCCTGGGTCTTTGCCGCCGTGACCTGGGTCCACAACAACAATAATGTCACGCTTTTCGGGCTGCCTTGTGGCCACTTTATGTTGCACCACAACAGAATCTGTCAGCGTTATTATCAGTTCATTATGACGCGCACCACGACGAACCGAGGTGGAGTTAAAGGCAATGTGCTTTTCTAAATCAAACACCAGGCGCAAAGTATCCCCATGGTGAATGGCCCAACGCACATCTTTAAAAAGCCCTAATTTGTGGAGCGATTTAACAGCATAGGCATTTTTTGTTTGCGGCAGATCCACCACTAAGCGTTCAGGATTCTTTAACGTGAAGACCTTGTAATGAGGCGTATGAGTCAACTTCAGGGTGAGGTGCGCGTTGCTCCCTTTGCGGTATGTGGCTATTTCTTCTAGGGTGTTGCCTTGTTCTGCAAACCCAGAAACAGGCAAAAGAGTGGCACAAGAGGCCAATAAAAAACGTCGAATGAAAGTACGTCGAGTGCTGCTTGTCATAGGTGATACGTGATTAATTAAAAGAAGTTAGTTGTGTAATGAAAATCAACACAAGGTGTTACAAAGTAACAAATACCCAATCAGATATCAAAAACAGAGTATGAGCTTTACACAAACCTCAAACTTCACAAACTTCAGTAAATGCGTATTTTGCCCTCTTTATTCAGGCAAAAAAAAGCCCCGCTTCACAGCAGGGCCTTATAAACGCATTGTGTCTAGGGATTCATCACGCAGGAACGGTAATCAAATCCAAGCGTTGACGAAAACGCATCACAGCCAAACCAGCCAAAACGCCGACACCACATACAAAGGCGACGTAATAAGCAGGTGAAAGTGGGTCTTCACGCAACATCAAGCTAACCACCATTGGCGTTGTTCCACCAAAAATGGCATACGCCACATTGTAAGAGAACGACAAGCCTGAAAAACGGATCGCCGCTGGGAAGCTCTTCACCGCAATCGCCGGCACAACCCCTACCAGTCCAGTGAAGAAGCCGACTAAGGCATACAATGGGAACAAGTACGTTGTGTCATGCAGCATGGTGCTATAGAAAACCCAGTAACTGATGGCCAAGCCAATACTGAAAATAATCATAATAGGACCATTACCAAAACGGTCTGCCAAAGCACCACAAACCACAGAGCCAATCACCACAAAAATAATTGCTAAGCTGTTGGCTTCCAAAGACAGTTTTGCGTCTAGATGAATCAGCTTTTGCAACAAAGATGGCGTCATCAATACGGTTACAACCACCGCTGCTGTCAGCACCCAAGTTACCGCCATAGACACAGCCACTGAAGGCGCATGGTTTTTCAGCACGGTTTTAATTGGCAACTCAACCGCCAATTCTTGGCTTTCCTGCATTTCTTTGAAGATTGGCGTTTCTTGTAACCAGCGACGCAAGTACATTGCGATAAAGCCGAACACACCACCCAACAAGAAAGGAAAACGCCAAGCGTAATCAGAAATCTCATCCGCTGTGTAAACCGTATGCATACCTGTTGCAATCAAAGAGCCGATCAAAATACCAGCAACCAATCCTGCAGACAGAATGCCACACGCTAAACCAACATGACGTTTGGAGACGTGCTCAGTAACAAATACCCAAGCTCCAGGCGCTTCACCACCAATCGCTGCACCTTGTAACACACGGAAGAAAAGTAATAACAGCGGCGCGGCAATGCCAATGGTTTCATAAGTTGGCATTAAACCAATGGCAAACGTTGGAATAGCCATCAGCAAGATACTCATCATAAACATACGTTTACGACCAAGAATATCGCCAAAGTGCGCCATGATAATGCCACCCAAAGGACGCGCTAAATAACCCGCAGCGAAAATCCCGTAGGTTTGTACTTGGCGAAGCCACTCTGGCATGTCGGTTGGAAAGAACAAACTACCAACGACATTGGCAAAATAGACAAAAATAACAAAATCATAAAACTCGAGCGCGCCACCGAGCGCCGATAAGCTTAATGTTTTGGCATCGTTTTTATTCAATCTGCGATGCGGATCGGACTGACCATCAGCATCACCATTTAGATGAGTATTATTAGGTTTTGAGTTCATGATTATTTTATTAACAGCTACTGTTTGTTTGAGACTTTTGTTTAAGGTAATCCGCTATAAGCCCGCACCATTATTATTTAATTCGTTTCAGTGTCGTGTTTTATTTTATAGCAGGGGGAATGAATACTACTGAGGCTTTTCCATAAAAGAAAGACGTATTGTGCATTTTCTCGTCGTTCGTCTAGGCGAAACGCAACAAGTGAAAAGCTAGACCGATTCGAAAGAAAATAATTCATGTTAGAACAGGAGGATAAAGCGTATTAATACAAACCCAAAAGCACCTTACAGGGCAGCAACAAGGTGCTTTCAAGGAACAAATCCATCCCCTGTGACGCCGCGGCTTTTAGTCGCTAGAGAAATCTGCTTCTTTGTGTTTTCAGGCTTTCAACAGTAACTGTGTCAACGTTATCACGGCTAATCTCTGTCATTGGAGGTTTTAGTCGTTTAATTGCTCGACATGTCATCACGTAAATATCCATATATTGAATACGTTAAACACAATAAACTGAGTGATTAAGAAGGTTAACCAGCAAGCCCAAAGATACCGTGCATTTACCTATTTTGACGACTCGTAGGCAGTCACCATAAAGCCATTGGTAAATGGCACCACTTTATTAAAGCGCTGCGGTTATAGAACAGCCATGAATTCAATCGCCAACTTAATGTCTGTCTAAAAAACAAAAAACGTTCTCTTTTTTGCCTTTATTGACCACTTTAGACAAATCCCTCTTGCCTCTTTAAGTACTCTCCTTTACATTCAAAAAGCTTAACTTTTTCAAGGAGATAAAAATGTATAAAGCACTATTCATCGCTTCTTCCGCACTATTATTAACAGCATGTTCTGGCGCCAATGTAACCAGTCAAATCCGTGATTTTGATGCCACGACACCAGAAAAAATGATGCGCTGTGTGACGGTTGAAACAGGTGATTCTGACACCAATGAAGAATTAAAAGCCTACGATGGTTGGACCATGGTTTATGCATCTGAATACACCACAGATAATAAAGCCACAACAGAACTTACCATGTGTTTCGAAAAATCTGCTCAGTAATTTTGGCATTTAAAATGGCGGGGCACGAAATAGCACCCGCCACTTTAAACAAAGAAGACAATTAGAACTACTGGTTAGACAAAAAACACGTAGCGCAGATTTTATTACCTGATGGATCACGTAAATACGCTAAATACAGCTTTCTAGTGCCATTTTCTCTTATTCCTGGCGCTGATTCACAGGCTTCACCACCCGCTGCAACACCAGCAGCATGCCATGCATCGACTAATTCTGGAGTCGTTGCTTTAAAGCCTATCGTCGAGCCATTTCCGTACGTGGCCGCTTCCCCATTAATGGGCTTGGTAATGGCAAACGCACCGCTTTCACTAAAGTAAAAGAAACGCTGGTTAGACTCGTCAACAACCGCAGGCTCAAACCCCAACACACCTAAGATGGCATCATAGAAAACTTTCGACTTTTCAATGTCATTCGTACCGAGCATTACATGACTGAACATAACTACAACCTCGTGATAATGAACGCGATAATACAATCGCTTAGGGTCAGATGAAGCACAGCTACTTTCTCTAAAGCACTGCCATTTCATGTGAATCACATCATAATATATAAAAACACTTTTGTATCACCTGCCATAAAGGTCAATGTTAGGCTGTCTTTTGTCTGCCAAACAGCGTGGCTTTTGACGTTACGACACCCCACGCGGTGCAAACATGATAATGGCCATACCCACCAGCGCCACTCCCGAACCAACCAAATCCCATGCGGTAGGACGAATGCCATCCACCGCCCAGAGCCACAATATCGCGGTAAAAATATACACACCACCATACGCAGCATACACTCGCCCAGCAGCAGAAGGATGCAAGGTAAGCAACCACGCAAATGCGATTAAACTCAGCGCGGCAGGCAGCAATAACCATATCGATTTACCTTCTCGTAACCACAGATAAGGAAGGTAACAACCTATAATTTCAGCCAGTGCGGTCACCATAAAAAGACCGACTGTTTTTAACTCAGGCATAGCATTCAACACCTTAAAAAAACACGTGAGACAACACCGCCGTTAATCGGCAATGCAAAAGAAAACGCAATGACGAGATTCACCGCATTAGCGACCAAGATCAACAAAGTGAACGCCAGTCTAAATACCATAACCTGAAATAACAAAGCCATGGCCCAAGATGACAAAACCAAACCGAAAATAACGCCTTAGCCAAAGAGAAACGCCATCGTTAGATAGCACATTATTTATCCATTTCCAGCACCAAGTTCCGCTATAGTAAGCATCATTCGTCGTTTTCACCATATGGACATTACTTTTGACCCAACTCGATATCAACCAAGAAAAACCAGCATCTAGGGATCAAGACCCTCACCATAAGGTGACTACCTTGAACAGCGACAAAGACAAGCCTGGCTTAAACGCATTTTTACCTTTTCTACGCCCCTATCGCCTTCAGGTGATATACGCCTTAATCGCGTTAGTCATCACCGCGGGAGCCATGCTGAGCCTGGGTAAAGGCGTGCAGTTTTTAATTGATAGAGGATTAGCCTCAGGCTCAGAAGCGGATTTAACCAAAGCCCTGTGGATATTTATGGGGCTAGTCATCTTACTAGGCGTTGGCAGCTTTTGCCGATTTTTTCTCGTCTCTTGGCTAGGTGAGCGGGTCGTTGCGGACATACGAAAAGCGATCTTTGCCCACTTACTCACGCTCTCCCCGTCTTTTTTTGAAGACAATCCACCGAGTGAAATTCAATCGCGCATCACCTCAGACACCACCTTATTACAAAGCGTTATTGGCTCTTCGTTGTCGATCGCCTTACGCAGCAGCTTAATGTTGATCGGCGGCATTATTTTCCTACTCGTTATGCATTTTAAGCTGACCTTGATCCTATTGGTTTGCGTGCCTTTTGTGGTGATACCTGTGTTGTATTTTGGCCGCCGAGTACGTCGTCTATCTCGCTATAGCCAAGACGAAATCGCCAATGTAGGACGTTACCTGTCTCAAGCTCTGCGTCACATTAAAGTCGTGCAGGCGTTCACCCATGAAAAACACGATGAACAACGCTTTTCTGCGGCGGTTGAGCAAGCGTTTGCTGTCAGCGTGAAGCGCATACTACAGCGTTCTTGGCTGGCTCTAATGGCCATTTTGCTGTCGATGGGCGGCATTGGAATCATGCTCTGGTTTGGTGGTAAAGATGTCATTTCTGGCGCCATTAGCGCGGGAGATCTGGCTAGCTTTTTGTTTTATTCGATTGTTGTCGCTGGTGCGGTGACGGCGTTATCTGAAGTCATGGGCGAACTGCAACGGGCAGCAGGCGCCACAGAACGCATTATGGAGTTGCTCAATGAGCGCAGCGTCATTGTCGGTGGACAGCAACCAGTCCCTACGGTGCCAGAATCGAAAAGTATGCCTGAATCACAAAACACAGTGGGCGTTAACAACAACCCAGAGGCACAAACAACGCCTTTGTTGACGTTACAGGATGTGACTTTTCGCTACCCAACACGACCAACGACAGCGGTCTTAAAACACCTCAATTTCTCAATACAACAAGGCGAAACTGTCGCCCTTGTCGGCCCTTCTGGCGCGGGTAAATCCACCCTCTTTGAGTTGCTATTAAGGTTCTATGATCCGCAGCAAGGGCAAGTTCGTTTTTCTGGGCAAGATATCAAAACCTTCGACCTTGGTGCTTGGCGTCAACAGCTGGCGTTAGTCCCTCAAGAAACCGCGTTGTTTGATCAAAGCGTGACAGACAACCTAGGTTATGCGAACCGCGATGCCAGTGAGAACGCCATTCAAAGTGCGGCGAAGCAATCCAATGCTCACGAGTTTATTCAACGTTTGGATAAAGCCTATGAGACGCGATTAGGGGAAGATGGTGTGCGCTTATCGGGCGGCCAAAGACAGCGCATTGCCATTGCTCGCGCCATTCTAAAAGACGCCCCTATCTTGTTGCTTGACGAAGCAACCAGTGCGCTGGATGCGCAAAGTGAGCACATGGTACAGGCCGCACTTGAACAGCTTATGATAGGACGAACCACCTTGGTGATTGCCCATCGCTTGGCCACAGTATTAAACGCTGACCGTATTATTGTGTTGGATCAAGGGGAAATAATTGCCCAAGGCACTCATTCCGAATTACTCGAAACATGCGCCTTGTACAAACGCCTAGCGGATTTGCAATTTGGTGAGCCGTCAGCGAATTAATAAAGGCTTATTTGGCGGTGGCAGCTGACCCTAACTTGTTCAGCACCCCTGAGATTTTCTTAATAACAGCGTCACAACCTTGAATATGGTGGCGCTCTTTAAGGTACTCTGGGTTGTTAAAAGACAACCAAACTTTTTGATTGGCGTCTTCGCTAATAAGCGCTTTTTGAGGCAGGTCAATGGCCACATCTTGGGCACACTTCATCAAGGGCGTGCCCACTTTTGGGTTACCAAACAGAATCACTTGAGTCGGCCTTAGGGACAACCCCGCGCCTTCCGCGTTTTTTTGGTGGTCAATTCGAGCAAACACATTCAAGCCTTTACTTTGTGCAATAGACGCAAAACGATCTGCGGTTTCTTGCACCGAATAATGGCTTTCATAGCGCAATAAACTGTCTGCGGCATTGGCGGCAAAAGAAGACAATAGCGCCACAACGCCTAACGAAGCCACCTTGATTACTTTCATCATAAAACCTCCCCTCCATAAGAACTAAGCTTACTAAGCCGATAACCTATCGGCTGTTGCACTGTTTTGTATCCGCTTCGTGTGAAGCTTATCGAACAATAGCACACTAAGCATGGCAATATTCAAGGGGGAAACGGCTAAATAATAGCCAATGAATGCAAAGACCACAGGACTGATTAAAGTTTGCAGAGCAAAAAGATCGATTAGTTTTTTCGTTTATGCAGCTTGCGTTTGACAGCAGCCGACAGCGTCATTACTAACAGAGCCAAAAGCATAGGTACGCCAATCAGCACTAACTCTTTGACAAAGGGTAAGACATACATCAAGACAGCCGGAATGTTAGGCTTGCCTTCTCCATCCCCGCCATGTGTGTAACCTTGCTGATTAATCTGCTCAGCCCAGCTGGTCAGATCCAACATCGCCAATAAACCAGCCACTGCAAGAGAAACAAGCAAAATAATCGTAAAACGCGACTTCCAGTGATAGCTTAAATATTTCATAACGCCACTCCTTTGGCGGACATTTTCTTCGTCAGATTAACGATCCAACGCCAATGCAACGCTAAATGAACACCAATAACAGGCATGATCAAAGACGCAAATTCGTTATGAACCTTAGACCAAAAATCTTGTATGGAGATCGTGATATGAAGCGCAGGCAATAACGACACAGACACTAAAAATCCGCTCACAAAAACCAACAGCATCATGATGTATAAGAGGTAATTCAGAATGGTGCTAAAGCGCTCTTTAAAGGTCGAGCGCAATAAAAAAAGCCGTGCGCTTTTTTTGATCCAATCCCAATGCAGCAGTAAATGAATCGCAAAAGGCACCACAAACAATAAGCTTCCCCACTCATGCAATGGAATGCCTGTCGATTGCGGTGCTGAAATTATCATAAAACTCACAATCAGCAGAACGTCCATAACATAACGCGTTTTCTGCAAGTTTTGCTTCCAATCTGACATGCTTTAATTAGCCTTCAAAAGTGTTCATTTTCATAGGAGGACCCGTGCTCCGCACTAGCATCAGAAGGTCATAAGCTCACACTTAACCGGCATTTTAGTTGCATGATCACGGTCAATAAAATACAGTTGATTTTGTCATATATTTTATCAAAATAGATGATAAAATCAACCAAGTAAATTCAATCTAGCCCGGAGCTTTTGTGAACTTAAATGAAGCGCTTTTTAGCCTAATACACACTGTTCGTAACACTATGATTCAACAGTTAAAATCATTAGATATGAACTTGTCTCCAATGCATTTAAAGTCATTAAAAGCGGTCTCTAAAATCGAACAATGCACAGGTCAAAAACTGGCGGATTTTATGGGCAGAGATAAGGCACAAGTGAACCGTTTGATTAAAGAGTTGGTGAACCAAGAATTGCTCATCAAGAAAGACAATGAGAAGGACAAACGCAGCCAATTACTCATCTTAGCGGCCAGCGGAGAAGCGTTAATAGAAGAGTTTAACAAGGTGGAAAACGAAGTGTTTAGCGCAATGGCATCAGAACTAGAGCCTGATCAAATTGAAAATTTTATTCAGATTACGCAAACGTTCAAATCCAACCTTGATGCCGCTTATGGGAAAAAGAACTAGCGTTTAAGAGACGACTTTTTAGACATAGCACCTCACTAAAAGCGATTAGCATGAGGTGCTATTGGATGACATTATTCGATAAAATCGTTTGAATTAAACCGTTAAGATTTTTTCAGAGATTTCATAAACTCGGAAAAATGCGGTCTAAACTCTTGAAAAAGTTCATGTTTTGAGTTTCTCAGCATCACTTCCCCAAACAGCTTAATACCAAGAGCTAACTCCCTGGCATCGCTCTCATCTAGATCGATCTTTCCTTTCATCGTCTCAACGATTTTAAAAATATCATCGTGATTACGGGTTTCAAACTCTAATGGGCTGGCCTCCACTGCATTGCCTTTAGGATCCTCAAGATGTTCGATAGTAAATTTGTATAAATGACCTTTCATAGTGCCTCCGCTGCGCGTATACATGCTGTCAAATTAAAGGTTGGCGAATCAAATGAACGGCAAACAACGCCAAAAAATTTTGTCTTGCCTACTCCCTTGTTAGGTGCAAAAAAATCAAAAACAACGGGCGTGACATTTTTAATCTAAATTGCCAACCTTCATACCATCAACCAAGCAGTGGAAAATCCAAAGGGGACCGTCAAAGCCAACGACGCACTCTGGCGCAATAGTTCTGATACTCTTCTCCGAATTTTTCCGTTAACGCAGCCTCTTCTGGCTTGATCTGAAAATACGATAAATACACGACAAAACCAACAATGGGCAAAACCACCCACAGCGTATTCAACCAAAATGCACCGCCAACTAAGATCATAGCCAACGACAAATACATGGGATTACGCGAGTATTGAAACACCCCAGACACTACCAAGACATTAGCCTTGTTGGGCTTATGAGGGTTCACCGTTGTCTTTGATTGGGTAAACGACAGAACCGCAGAAACAGCAATGACAGCGGCAAGCAGCCAAATGGCATAACTCAATACCAATGACCAACCAGAAGCCTCAAAATGGAAACCAGATAAGGCAAGCATGATGACCGCAACAACGAGAAAAATAACAAGAGGAGGGATTTTTAAGGCAAGCATAGTCATTCCTTTGAGATCTATTGGCGACAGGAAAAGGAAACAAAAGACACTGTAAAAGGCGCCTTTATTCCGCAACTAGATCATCACTTTATTCCTGCCATTCAGAAAAGCCAAGCGCTATATTTGGCTCTCAAAAACGCATTTCTGTGCGCTGAACACCTACCTATTTACTAAGGCGTCAGATGAAGCATTCCACCAACCATTAACATAAAGCCAATCAAAACAGGCGAGGTGACGATACCCACAGCAATAAGCACAAACGCAAAAAGGTTGAGGCCAATGCCAGATATATTCATCTGTAAAAGGGCACCCAGTAGGCCGAAAATAGCAATCAAGGCCGCCAGCGGAACAAACACAACACTCAGCATTAAAATGCCCAACGCAGCAAACACACAAGCAAGGATACCTGCAGTACTGCCCGCGTTATTTGCTTTTACATAAACCACTTCTCGCTCAGCCATGGTGTTTCCTTAAGGTATTGATAGGAAAACCATTGTAGTCAGATCGCAGCCAGATAAGAATCAAACAAGGGTAATTCCATGTTGTAGAAATGTTAACGCGATCGAAAAAGCGATAAGTCGATTGCGCTAGGAATCATAGAAAAAAGCGCGTCTTAAGCCTAGCAGGAAAGCACAAAACACTGCGAGTTGGCAGCTTTCAAGTATTGCCACAAACAGGCGCTATAAGGCTTTGGATGGGGTATCTTCAGAAAAATAATAGACGCTATTACGACCTTCTGTTTTTGCCTGATACATGGCTTGGTCGGCACTTTTAAGCAAACCATCAATGCTCACGCCATCATCAGGGTAAAACGCAATGCCGATACTCGCCGTGCAATACACGCTTTCCCCTTGGATCACATAAGGCTCCGCAAGGGCCTGCAGTAAGGTATTGCCAATCATGTCTATTTCAGTCGGCGCGGTGCCAGAAAACACAATGATAAATTCGTCTCCACCCAAGCGCGCAGCGATATCACTCTTTCTAATACACGCTTGAATACGTTTCGAACACTCGACCAACACACTGTCGCCAGCACCATGACCTAGGGTGTCATTCACATGTTTAAACTTATCAAGATCCAACATAGTGATGGCCAGCTGCCTCTTCTCTCGCTGGGCGGCATTGATTGACGCAGCCAGGTGCTCTTGAAGCAGGTTGCGGTTAGGCAAACCGGTTAAGTTGTCGTAATTGGCTTGCCGCCAAATTATTCTATCTGCTTTTTCTCGTTCAATGGCAATACGAGCAAGATTGACAAACTGCTCAATCAATTTAAATTCAGAGACTTTGGGGGTGAGCTGTTTACGATAAAAAATATCGAAGCTGCCCAGCACATTACCCTGATTGCCTAATATAGGCTCAGACCAACACGATGCTAATTGCGCCGACTTCGCCGCCTTTTGCAAAGTGGGCCAATCAGAATGAGCCGCTATGTCTTCGATAATAACGCGAGCGCCTGTCGCGGCGGCATAACCTGCATCAGGACGAATCTCCAACTCTTTTATCACGTTATGATAAGCCTCTGGCAAGCTCGGTGCTGCCCCTAAGGTTAAGCGTTTGCCGGTTTTATCAAGCAATAAAATGCCACATCTGGCGTCAGGAAATTCGTTTTCAATGGCTTTTACTATGGAGGAAAGCACCTTGGATAACGTGCTGGAGCTGGCAATCAACTCGAGAATCGTATTGTGATGTTGGTTGATTTGGTCTTTTTCCAATAGTTGACGGTTTTTATTTTGCATAAAAACCGAAAAGATTAGCGCAAATATATTGGTCACGATAAAGGCCGCGATCAAACGAGGCAGGGTAAAACTGTCAAACTGCTCATAAATTAAGAGACAGCCTATTGTGATCAATAGAAAGTTAAACACACCAGCAATCAGAGTCGGCAGTAAATAAAAGCTAGCGATTATGATAGGAAATAACCAATAAATTAACGCCACACCTTTTATATAAATACCGATTAAAATAGTGACTTGCGCAA
Source organism: Marinomonas sp. NPDC078689 (assembly GCF_044542435.1). NCBI lineage: Bacteria > Pseudomonadati > Pseudomonadota > Gammaproteobacteria > Oceanospirillales > Oceanospirillaceae > Marinomonas > Marinomonas sp. NPDC078689. The sequence goes on from NZ_JBITUJ010000008.1 coordinate 127,769, forward strand.
GAATGGCGAAAATGGCGCTAAAAAGTGGCACATTGCTGGTAAACCAAACGCCTAAAAAAATGGCAAAAATACCGCCTACCGCAGCAAAATCAACCGCTATATGCGCTGTATCCCCAGCCATCATACTCATGATCAGAAAAGGTGATAGAACCAAGGTCGCTGTCGCCGTAATGGCAAGCAAGATCTTATCTTCTAGAGTGCGGTTCTCCATTTTGACGGTCATATTTGATTCGCTTCCTATGCGGGGGCACAACGATGCCTACTTTTCACTCAATAAATACTCCATTCTTCACCAGTGACTACTGTCCGTCAATCCTACTATGGGAGATATAGCAGGAATATAGCGCGAATACCCAAAAGAAAAGACGCTATACCTGACTAGGATCTACTTTCTAGAACAGGCTTTATTGGTTATGATAATCATTATCGAAAATAGACCAATCCTATTATGCCTATGATGAGCGCCGCAGTCTTAACAAAACATTATTACTTTGTGCACAGTACGTTTGCCAACAAGCGCATGATACTTCCGTTGCTGTTGTGCGTGCTTTGGCTCATACCAGAAGGTCAAAGCTTGGTAACTTCGGTGTTGGCCGAGGCCTTCTTGCAAGTCTCAGCGTTTGTGGCCTTTACCTTGGCCTTGTATTACGGCCTCAGTCACCACTTTGACTTTTCTCGACTACAAGGTTGGATGCAACAAAAACCCTATCGTGAAGTCTTTTTCGCAGGCCTAATGGGAGTGTTACCAGGATGTGGTGGTGCGATTGTCATTATCACCCAATACACGCAAGGTAAAATCGGCTTCGGTGCCGTGGTCGCGGTACTGACCAGCACCATGGGCGATGCGGCTTTTCTACTGATTAGCCAAAGACCAGAAGACGCTGCCATAGTGCTCCCTATCAGCATAGTGGTTGGTATTGTTTCAGGCTTAATCACCAATGCGTTTCTGCCTGCGCCAGCATTAGAATGCAAACAAACAGGCTCAGCATGGTCGCCAAATACAACGCCTGAGCCGAATCCATTTGAGCTTTGGGTGAGTCGCTTAAGCGTGGCCTTTTGGTGTCTGCTCATTCTACCAGCCAGTGCGGTCGCCCTATTGATTGCCATGCAATACGATGCGAATACCCTCCTGAGATTACCAGAGCAATCCATTGAATTATTTGGCAGCGTGGCAGGCTTTATCTGCCTTTTGCTTTGGGCATTAAGCGCAAAAACAGATCGCTACTCAGAACTCGCCAAAGAAAATGATAACCCATTGCCAAAGCACTGGATTCGAAAAGTCGCCCAAGACACTCAATTTGTCACCAGCTGGGTGGTGGTCGCCTTTGTCGTTTTTGAAGTGGTGTTGCGCTATTTCGGAGATGGTATTCTGCAGTCACTACAAGAATGGGGCAGCGCGTCTGTCTTCTTCGCAGCCATGATTGGTCTACTACCAGGGTGTGGCCCGCAGATCATGGTGACTGGCTTGTACTTACAAGGAGCGATTCCACTTTCCGCGCAACTTGCCAACGCCATTAGTAACGATGGTGACGCCCTATTCCCTGCCATTGCCTTGGCCCCAAAAGCGGCACTACTTGCAACTCTCTACTCGACCGCACCTGCGCTTGTTGCGGGCTATGGGTATTATTGGCTTATTGAAAGCAGTGTTTAGCGCGCCCTTTTACCGCGTTCAAACAAGCTTGCTAGCAACCGTAATCCCGCTCTACCTTTGAGATGCGCACTTTAAACGACGCATACCAAGATTCACGACCGGTTTTTTGCGCGGCCAAATGCTCTGCATTCGCTTTCCAGCGCTTAATAGACGCTAAATCTGCCCAGTAAGAGACGGTTATTCCTACTTCTTCCCGCGCTGATTCAACCCCTAAAAAGCCCGGCTGCTGCTGTGCGAGCTCGACCATTCGCATCGCCATTTCACCATAACCATGCTCTCCTTCGGTTCGTGTCGACGTGAAGATCACCGCATAGTAAGGCGGCTTAGGAGTACTCGCGATAAAAGACATAAAGACTGCTCTTGTTGGATTAAACACAGGCAATCCGCCTCACCACCTAGTGAGAATGCCCTAAGATCACGACTGAAAACTCACTTCCGTAAAGTGTGGGTTATCTATGGTTATCGCAAGCTTAACCAACGCCGCGAGTACCACCAACTGAACCCCATTATCCGTCTGTATTTTTATACACTCGGCACGGTTTTCATTGCGCGCCGTATCCAACGCAACACCCTCTATCCACCCCCCTGAGGCCATCGTTAACCTAATCGGGTAATGGAATAAGCAAACGATCTCAACATAATCGTATTCGTGGCAAGTAATCATAAGGAGTCTCTAATAAAATGCATGATCGTAAAATAATAGTATTTAACAAGAGAAGCGAATGTTTTAGTAGAAGACTTTATTTGCAAAAAATAATTGATCAGTATGAGTTTTTTAAAGAGAGAAAAACGATCAAATCTCCCTACTAAAGTATTCTATAAAAACAGATTTTGATGGGCTAAAAATAAGTGCGCAGCGTCTCATTATCACGGTATTATAATGACCCAATTAGTTTGATATCGATAATCATATGACTTTGAAAAAGAATGGATTAGTTTACTTTTTAGCCTTCTGTAGTGGCTTTTGCATTATGGGTATTGAACTACTTGGTGGGCGTATCCTTGCTCCTTTTTTCGGCAGTAGTGTCCATATATGGGGCAGCATCATTACGGTTTTCATGTTAAGCCTTTCTTTAGGCTACTTGCTTGGTGGCAAGCTCAGCACTCATAACGCTTCCCTCGCCAAATATGGCTTCATCTTTTTAATTGCAAGCATCAGTGTTGCTCCTATTTCCTTGTTTTCACAGCCTATTATGGCGTTCATATTTACTCATATTGAAGACAGCCGCTATGGTTCATTACTGGCTTCAATGGCATTATTTTTCATCCCGACTGTGATATTAGGCATGATATCTCCCTACTCGGTACGCCTGCTGGTTACCGAAAGCGACAAAAGCGGTCAAGTCGCTGGTGTTCTCTACTTTGTGAGTACCCTAGGCAGCGCTCTTGGCACCATAATAACGTCATTTTATTTTGTACTCGCCTTTGATGTGAACAATATTATCGCGGCCTTCGCGATCACCTTAGGCTTACTCGGCCTCATTGCTATAACGGTCAGTAGCAGTGTACGCAGCGAGGAACCAATACATGCTTAAATTGCTTTTTATCACCTCTCTGTGCCTTTTCTCTGCGTTGGTATTCAGCAAAGAAATCCATCAAGAACGATCTTTATATCGCAACATAATCGTCGAGGATAAAAACGATACTCTCTGCCTTCAGTTCAACACCAAAATCACTAAGCTTAACCAAAGCTGCATCTATAAAAACGCTCCCGACAAGCTCTTCTTCAACTACACAAAAATGATTTTTTCAAGCCTGCTGTTTATTGATAACCCTAATAATGTACTAATCATTGGCTTAGGCGGCGGTACACTATCTAACGTAATTCATCAGTTGTATCCAGAAGCCCACATTAACAATGTCGAAATAGACCCAGCGGTACTAAGAGTTGCTCGTGATTACTTTCACTTTATTGAAACAGATAATGTTGTTTCGACGGTACAAGATGGGCGAATTTTTATTAAACGTGCTGCGCTTAAAAAGCAAAAATATGACTGGATCATTTTAGACGCCTTCAACGGCGACTACATTCCTGAGCACTTGCTTACTAAAGAGTTTTTTGAAGAAGTAAACAGCGTACTAGCGGCGGACGGTATCATTGCCGCCAATACGTTTTCTGCCAGTAAATTGTATGATCATGAATCCGCGACTTACTATTCAGTCTTTGGTGATTTCATCAATGTTAGTCGCCATAACCGAAGCAATCGCATTATCTTAGCTGGCCTAAAAACAGCGCCCAGCGCAGCGAAAATCAATGCCAGAGCAAAGCAACTGGCACCTCGTTTATCACGTTATGACATTGATATAAAAGAGATTTTTCAGTTCATCGAGACCACGAAAGACAACCATGATTGGCCTGCAGACACGAAAGTCTTAACAGACCAATATTCACCAGCGAATTTATTGAATTATTAAACGTAGAAAGACCAATTAAGTTCCCCACTGATTGCATCTATACAAGACAGGCACTTATTAAAACTCATAAAATCAAAGTGTTGGATGGTTTAACGAAAAGTCGGTTCCCAAACTAGCCGTTGCTAATGAATGCAGAAAACAAGATATAGTCGATAGGAGAAAGACGCTGAGGCTAGATAGCTCATTATCGTTGAATACTGTGATTATTTGGCTATTTTTGCCCGTGGGGACACCTCAACAACAAGCTGATAAGCCGTGATTTAATCATTTTTTTCATTCAGGCGAGTAACTGAACACTCTTTCTATTGCACTTTCGCTGGTGTGATTCGCAGTATTGATCAATAGACAATTCTTGCCCGACAACACTCCCCGTTCTGACTTCAAATTCAGTAGCAATGCACAACCAGTTTTCAGAGGAGATATTTAATCGCTGTAGGATTGGAAGCAACGAGGCATCAATCGATCCTCTTTTGCCTTCTTTCACTATTCGCCCTGTCATGTCGATGAGTTCTAAGTAATCCACGAGTTTAAAAGGCAAGCCATTGGGCATATCTTGCCTCGGATTTCCAATAAAGGGACACAGAACTCTGGGCTGGCTGTTTTCTTTCACGGCAAGCACGCGCTTCTTAATACTGGTGAAATCGGAGCTTTCTGGAGTGTCACTAATACCCGACCTGACTGGATTTAAATCCACATAGGCCATGCAAGCGATCAGCGCCGCTTCGTCCAATAAAGCCTGGGATTTAAAGCGCCCTTCCCAGAAATGGCCTGTGCATTCATCCTCCAAATTCGCTCGCCGTGCAATCGGCTCGTTAAGTTCTTTCATGAACCAGCTTAAGTCTGTTAAGCGCTCTCGATAGGTTTCAGCGGCGGCTTCCGCGACTGAGACCACATAAGCAGGAAGCGTGCCGCCAAGCAAGTATTGCTGAGTAAAGGTCGTGCCTTTATGAAGCTTATGCCAGCGCTCTAACACCTCCACGACAGACCAGTTTTTCACAGTCTCTGAATCGATATGCAGCACAACATGAAGATGGTTGCTCATCACCGCATAGGCACACACATCGATCGAAAAGACACTGGCGAGGAACAGCAAACGGCGCTCGACCCAACTTCGTCGATGTTCGTAGCTCGCACCAGTAAATGGATCCTCACCGCACAAAAAAGCACGACGCACACATCGGGCCACGCAGTGGTAATAAGGGGTATCGTCTAAGCATACCTGCTGACTTCTGGGCATTGGCATAATCCCGTTCCTCTTCCTTGAGAAAACAAAAATTAAGTATAGAAGAAGTCTGAAAAATAAACCGAAAAGAGCGGTAAGCACCGTGGTTACTGGCTTTTTCGTATGCCTGTCTTGGAATGTCCCCCAAAGCAGCGGTTTATCCGCCGCCTTTGTTTGTTACATACTACCATCCAAATGGAATATTTATTAAATCTGAGAATGCCCATAAGACTGTACCAGTTTTAAGCATTGTGAATTCCCAGCCCCTAAGCTTTTTTGACCAGATATCAAACATCTCTTTGAGCCAAGCTTTTATAAATCCTTCTTTATCAAGACCTTCTAATTCACCACTCTCATAATCTTTCAAGTTTTCTAAGAATTCTATAGCGTCCTTTTCGTTAAAACCGGGTTTAATGCTTTCTAGTTCATCCTTTTTCTTATGTACAAAACCCGATGCCCATATTTCAAAAAGCTTTTCCTTACCTAAAAATTTAACCGTTTCTTCAAAACTCATGTTTCTAAGATCTAAATAGAAATCTTTATAGGCCATGGATATAGCGATCAATGTTACAACTGCCCCCGCTCTACCTAAGTGTGTAAAATCCTTAAATACGACAGCGACTACAAAACCAATAACAAGTACTAAGCTTGCAGCAATGATATATGCAATAAATTCTATAAAAAAATTAAAAACAGGAGAGTCTTTATCCAACTTCCATGTATCTTTATCTGACATTCTGACTCCATTATTTATGGCCACGATAACTTGGTATGTAACGCCCAAAGCAGCGCGCGCCGCTTTTTGGCGTCCGTTGCCTTTGCTTGTTAGAACATGCCTGCAATTTTACCCGCTAGCCCTGATATTATTGCAACTATTACCACTACAGACCACAACCAGTGATCCTTGATGTACTCAATAATTGCCTTTGGATGAATACCATATTGATCTTGCCATGTTGCATTAGTAATCAATGATCCATCGATCGTTCTTTCAAAAATATTTGACATACAGTCAACCTTTCTTAACGTGGAACGATGTAGTTGAACGTACTCACCCGCATCAAAGGCATCAGCTTCTTCTTTACCGTTCAGTGCATCTTTATCGGTAATTTTGTTTAATTCAACAATTGCAAGAAAACGACCAGCCGTACTGTGCCCCACATACTGCCTGCCAAATAGTGACACTAAAGCTCTAGCCAAATCAGTCTTTTTTTCATCTTGTATTTTGTGCGGCTCTCCGCCTAACGTTTGAAATCTGTGCTCTATTGCAGAAAACCCATACGCTCCATCGCGCATATTCCAGTGAACGAAATGAAAGGTTTGTCTATACTTTACAAATTCAAAGAACTCTTCAAGCATCTCTTTTTCAAGTTCATCATATCGCTCAGGTATGTCATCTATAGAAACCCCATTTCGCTCTGCAATTTTATGAACGGAGAAACTCTCTGTTTGAGCTGTTTTTAAATTTCTAACCGCTATAGATGTAACTCTAGGGGTTCTTCCATCCTTGATGTCATAAAATGATTCACAAGAATAGTGGATGAGCAAAACCTGATCTGATTTTTCATACAAGGAAACCAGCTCTTCTCTTGTCTCTTTCCGTTTCTTTATTCTTAGCAGCTCAGAGGCCATTCAGATTTCCTTGTATGTTCTAACAGCTTAATAGTGCGCATGCGCGTTTACACATTTTCAAACTTATTCAAATATTCTTATAAATCACTGAATTATAAAAAGTTTATGAACATACCCACAAAATTAAGAACTGGCTAAACGAGCGTGCGTGTTATCACTTTTATCCCCAGCCTATTATCTCAATACTATGAATACTTAATCATTGATCTTAAGGCGGTTTTTCATTTGATGCCAGTGTAAACGCGCAAAATATAGTCATTCAAAATGGCTAAATGAGCAAACAATAGACTTGTTTAAAAATAACCTTTCTACTTATTGGTTTTTTCTATCATGAATTGACTACGTAAATTTAGGCCATTAGAGTCTGGTTTTTGTGGTGAGGTAGCGATCAGAGAAGCAAGGCGAGTACCTAGAACAAGATCAAACGTTGTTTTCGATGAGGTAGGCGCTTGTTTTGAAGAGAAAGCTTCGAAGAGAAACACCGATTGACCTGGTGGCGGAATCCGTTAAACAAAAAAACCGCTGAAGATCAGCGGTTTGTCTTTGTTCACAGCTTAAGTACTTATGAAAGCAGGACTTTCAATGCATTGGTTAATGCGGCCATTTCAGCGTCTGTACCTATGGTGATGCGTAGGTAGTTGCCGATGCGTGGTTTGTTGCTACCAAAGAAGCGAACTAGGATGCCCTGCTCTTTTAAAGCGAGGTAAATTTGTTCGGCGTTTTTCTTTGGGTGTGTTGCGAAGACGAAGTTGGTCGCCGATGGCAAGACACTAAAGCCAAGTGCTTCTAGCTCTTTCACAGACTGCTCGCGTGTGGCGATGGTTTTGTCGCAGATTTCTTTTAGGTAGGTTTCGTCTTCTACCGCTGCGGTTGCGCCTGCTAAAGCAATTCGGTCGATTGGGTAGGAGTTGAAGGAGTTCTTCAGACGCTCTAGCCCTTCGATCAAGTCTGGGTGACCCAATGCATAGCCCACTCGAATTCCGGCCAAGGCGCGGGATTTCGATAACGTCTGTACCACCAATAAGTTCGGGTACTGGTTCACCAGTGTCGCGGCACTTTGTGCGCCGAAGTCGACGTAGGCTTCATCCACCAGCACAACCACATCTGGGTTGGCATTTAGAATCGCTTCAATATCCGATAGCGGTAAAGCTTTACCTGTAGGCGCATTCGGGTTGGTTACGACCACACCGGATACGTCTAGATTCTCGTAATCCGTCGGTACAATATTAAAATCATCGTCCAATGGAATCAGCTTAGGTTCGATGCTGTATAAACCCGCGTACACTTTATAAAAGCTGTAGGTGATATCAGCAAAGGCTAAAGGTTTGCCGCCCGCAAAATAGCCCATAAAAGCCAAGGCCAGTACTTCATCTGAACCGTTGCCGACAAACACTTGGTCTGTGTTTAGTTGGTAACTTTTAGCCAATGCTGCTTTTAGTGTCACACAGTTTGGATCAGGATAAAGACGTAAACGCTCACTTACTTGCTCTTGCATGGCAGCTAAGGCTTTAGGAGATGGCGCGTAAGGGCTTTCGTTGGTATTTAGCTTGATGTACTTTTTGTCTTGCGGTTGCTCACCTGGCACATAAGGGTCAAGAGAAGCGATTTTATCTGTCCAAAAACGACTCATGGAATGCTCCGTTACTTTTCTAAAAGACTTGCTAAAGGGGTCTGACCCCTTTTTGCTTGTTGCTAGGTACCCATAAAATAAGGCCTCAATTGAGGCCTTATAAACACATTACAAATTGTCAGTCACTGTCCGGCCTAGGATCAGTCCTGAGGCTTCATATGAGGGAACAACAATACGTCACGGATAGACGGCGCATCAGTGAACAACATCACCAAACGGTCGATACCGATACCTTCACCAGCGGTTGGTGGTAGGCCGTATTCTAGGGCGTTGATGTAGTCTGCATCGTAATGCATGGCTTCATCATCACCAGCGTCTTTCTCTGCCACTTGGCGTTTGAAGCGTTCAGCTTGGTCTTCTGGGTCGTTAAGTTCCGAGAAGCCGTTGGCGATTTCACGGCCACCTACGAAGAATTCAAAACGGTCTGTAATGAAGTCGTTGTCGTCGTTACGACGGGCAAGTGGTGATACTTCCGCAGGGTATTCTGTGATGAAAGTCGGCTGATCCAATTTGTGTTCAGCGGTTTCTTCAAAGATTTCCGTCCATAGCTTGCCAAGACCCCAAATCGGTTTCACATCGATTTTAAGAGATTGAGCCACAGCAGTCGCTTTTTCCAAGGTGCTGAGGTCGTCTGCGGTCAACGTTGGGTTGTAGTGCAGGATAGACTCAAGCATGGTCATGCGAACAAACGGCGCGCCAAAGTCGTATTCAGACCCTTGGTAGGTCACTTTAGTGGTGTTCAACACTTTTTCAGCCACGGTGCGCAACATGTCTTCTGTTAGATCCATAAGATCTTTGTAGTCGGCGTACGCTTGGTAGAATTCGATCATGGTGAATTCTGGATTATGGCGAGTCGAGGTTCCTTCGTTACGGAAGTTACGGTTGATCTCGAACACACGCTCAAAGCCACCCACAACCAAACGCTTCAAGTAAAGCTCAGGGGCGATACGCAAGTACATGCTCATGTCCATGGCATTGTGATGCGTCACGAAAGGACGCGCCGTCGCACCACCAGGAATGGTTTGCAGCATTGGCGTTTCTACTTCCATAAAACGACGATCTTCTAGGAAGCGACGAATCGTAGAAATGATTTTTGAGCGCATTTGGAAAGTATCACGAGAGTCTTCATTCACGATCAAATCAACGTAGCGCTGGCGGTAACGCATTTCCATGTCAGACAAACCGTGGTGTTTATCTGGCAATGGTCGCAAGGATTTGGTTAGCAATTGCGCTTCGTGCATGTCGATGTACAAGTCGCCTTTACCTGACTTGTGAACAGGACCAGAGATACCAATGATATCACCCAAATCCCATGTTTTTTGTTCAGCAAGCAATTCAGGGCTCAATACTTTGCGGTTGATGTAGGCTTGAATCTGACCAGACATGTCTTGTAGCAACATGAAAGCGCCACGGTTACGAACGATACGACCGGCGATGCTAACCACGTGGTTCTTTTCTTCTAATGCTGGCTTTTCAATCTCACCAAATTCTGCTTGCAAGTCTGCCGCGTACGCATTGCGACGGAACGCATTAGGGAAGGCATTACGCTGTTCACGGATTGCCGCCAATTTACCGCGACGTTCTGCCACTAAACGGTTGTCTTCAGATTGTGCTGTGGATTCTGTGCTGTTTGCTTCGTTAGCCATGATTTGCTATCTACTCTTTAAAATGGGTTCTGGCGCTTTACAGGCCTTGTTTTAAGCTTGCGACGATAAATTGATCTAGGTTGCCATCCAACACGGCGCCCGTGTTTGAGGATTCCACACCGGTGCGCAAATCTTTAATACGTGACGCATCGAGAACATAGGAGCGAATCTGGCTGCCCCAACCAATATCGGATTTACTGTCTTCCACTGCTTGCGCGGCTTCGTTACGTTTCAGCATTTCAAACTCGTACAATTTGGCACGAAGTTGTTTCATGGCGAAATCACGGTTAGCGTGCTGCGAGCGCTGGTTTTGACATTGCACAACGATACCCGTTGGTACGTGAGTAATACGTACAGCGGAATCTGTGGTGTTTACGTGCTGACCACCCGCACCAGATGAACGGTAGGTGTCGGTGCGAATATCGGCAGGATTGATCTCGATATCCACATTGTCGTCCACTTCTGGAGACACAAACACAGACGCAAAGGAAGTATGTCGGCGGTTCCCTGAGTCAAACGGTGACTTACGCACTAGACGGTGAACACCGGTTTCAGTGCGCAACCAACCAAACGCGTATTCGCCTTCAAAGCGAATCGTTGCCGATTTAATACCTGCCACATCACCGGCAGACACTTCCATCAACTCGACTTTAAAGCCCTTGTCTTCACCCCAGCGTAAGTACATGCGCAATAGGATATTGGCCCAATCTTGTGCTTCGGTACCACCAGAGCCAGATTGAATATCAAGGAAAGCGCTGCTTTCGTCCATTTCCTTGGAAAACATACGACGAAACTCAAGCTTGGCCAACAGATCTTCAAGGTCTGCTAATTCCAGCTTCACCGCTTCCACGGATTCTTCATCGTCTTCTTCTACGGCAAGGTCCAAAAGCTCTTTGGCATCTTCTAAACCGCTTTCCATACTCTCTAGAGTATCGACCACTGCTTCTAGAGCAGAGCGTTCTTTACCTAGTTTTTGAGCATAATCTGGGTCATTCCAGACATCAGGATCTTCAAGTTCTCGGTTGACTTCTTCTAGGCGCTCTTTCTTTGACTCGTAGTCAAAGATACCCCCGAAGGGTTAAAGCACGTTCAGACAGGTCTTTTATCTTAGAAAGTATCGGGTTGATTTCCATATTGGCGTCAATTTGCTATAAACAGTGTGGATAAAGTTAATCCGGAATTGTAACGAATTTACCCGCAGCATAAAATGCCATTCGCTACCTAATGATGGAAAAACAGACCATTTTTTTGTGGGCCTTGCTATCAACTGGAGTCTATATGGATAAGCCAACCGTTTCAGTCAACATTCTGGGACAAACATTTAAGATAAATTGCCCTAAAGGGCATGAGGCGGATTTGAAAGAAGCCGCTGAATACCTCAACAATCAAATGCGGGAAATCAAAGCCGGTGGAAAAGTCATCGGTCTTGAAAAAATTGCCGTATTGGCTGCGTTGAATATTACTCACGATATGCTTTCTGGGCAAAAATACGCACGAGCGAACGAGCAACAATTGCGAGAACTGACTTCGCAGCTGGATGCCGCGTTAACACATCAAACAAAAGCCGGTTAAACAATAACCTAAGCCGTTTATTCTTTAACCTGTTTTTTGTTGATGCAAGCTCGCAACACGAATTTTCTTCATACAACCCAGAAAACATCAGGGAAGTAAGGGTGATTTCTCAGAAGAGTTACTCTATACTGCGCTTGTTTCCTGGGTTGTTCGAAGCGGCTTAACGCCCTTGAGCCTATGAGTAATACCCCGGAAGGAGACTGTGAGTTTGGTGTGCATGTCCGTGCGTCGGAAAGCCTAAAAAACTTCAGATCCCTCCACCTTGAACCACTGGGTTCAAGGCCAATAGTCGAAACGGCAACTTGGGAAACTCTTTTTATGCCTTCTCCATCCAGTTCTAGAGAAATACTCAGACGTCAACTTCGTCAAACCAGACGACACCTATCCAATGAAGAACAAGCACTTGCTGCTGAGCAACTTATGACTCAGTTCGTTTCAAGTCCTTTATCCAATACGTTAACTCAAAACACTCGCGTTGCCCTTTACCTAAGCAACGACGGGGAAATCTCGCCGGATTCTTTATGCGAATACCTTTGGCAACATGACGTTGACCTTTACTTGCCCGTTCTAGATGGCAAAGCGCTCAGATTTGCACGCTATACATCTACCTCAAAATGGGCCGAAAATCGCTTTGGCATTAAAGAGCCTGTCGCTTCAGAAACAATCGATGGCCTTGAGCTGGATGCGGTCTTTTTACCCTTGGTCGGCTTTGATATCGAAGGTGGCCGCTTAGGCATGGGGGGTGGTTTTTATGATCGTACTTTCGAGCACAAGCAAGCCAATCAACCCCCTATTCTGATTGGTCTGGCCCACGATTGCCAAGAAGTGGCTAAACTGCCGATCGAAAGCTGGGATGTGCCATTGGATAACATACTGACGCCTTCAACCTTCATTCAGCTCACCTGATTGAGACCCTCACAAGAGGCTCACGAATACAGAAAAGGCCGATATGAGATCATCGTATCGGCCTTTTTACTGTTTACTCTTTTTGCTACTTCTATTGCTCGGCTTACTTATGCTCTGCCGTTTAACACGCCTTAAAACGCCATGTCATACCCTACCGACAAGGCCATGCTACGTGGCAACACACTGTCTCCTTCGATCTTTTGTAGGCCATAAGCAAGGTCTACATTTAAACGTCGGAATAAGGTCAGTCCAGCGGTGACATAACTTAACTGGGTCCCGGCAAAATTCTCCCGATACCCTACTCGAAGCCCTGGCGACAAGACTGAATCACTAAAGTAGGCTAGCGACACAACGCCCCATTGGTAATCATCACCGACTGGGTCTTTAACGCCGTTCACATCGTACGAAGCCGCTAAAATCCACTGACGGTTACGAGAAGTAATCGCGCCATCAATGGTGCCTTGCGCTTCCATTTTATAGGTGTCAGACAAGGACAATTTACCGTCACTCGCTAACGCATTGGCCGCATTGCAACTGGTCAGAGAAGAGCCCGATAACCCAGAACAATTCCCTAGGTCGCCAAAATCAAAGGTTGGCTGATTAATATTCGCCAACGTCACCCCAAGCTGATACTGATGGCTCACCCAAATCGCGCCAAGGTCAATACCCACGCCCGATGACGCCTTTTTGCCAGCGGTTAAGGAATCAATAAAAACCTCTTCTGCGTCGTCACTTTCATCGCTTAAGACCGCCAACGAGCGGCCTAACGAGATCCGATGTACATTGGCTTTAACACCACCAATCAATTCGCCCACTGGGGTTCTTATCACCATTTGGCTATAACCTAATCCCACCCGCACATCGGTTGCCGACGCAACATAAAGTGCGCTGTTTGAATTCAGTTCATAATCTGAGCCCGATCCTGTAACGCTGATGTCATCGGACAAGATATTGGCTTTACCGACAAAAGACGCACTGGCGTCCAACATAAAGGCGCCTCGTGTTCGCGTTTTATAAATAATCGGCATAAAAGGCACTTGAGTACTGCCAGACAACTTTACATAGGCGCTCTCAGACAAATCACTCAGAATCGAGTTTGCATCGTCTACAGCGGCATTGGCTTCTGCCGAAGAGGCGTAATCTGTCTTCTCCAAAATATCCGCCAGATCATCCACTCGATCGCTGAAATCATCCACTTTCCCCACTTCGTAAGACACTCCGATGGGGCCTAAAAAGCCCGCTCGCCAGCTTTTTCCAGCTGACGTACTTGCCATCACATAGGGAGCCGCAGGGTTCGCCAGCGACGTGGATAAAGCACGAGGATTCACTACGCCGCTTAACGTATAGCTAGAACCAACCGGCAGATAGACCGGCATGGCGGCCATTACAGAGCCGCTAAATAAACACAGCGCAGACAGAGTCAAAGATGTCTTCATGTTGTCACCAAGCCTTCCTTTGGAAAAATGTGCAAAACCGAATCATGAGCATTCATAATATAGAAGAAAATATGAACATCAACTGACACTGTATTGACACAGTTATAATGGCGTAAGACTCAACCATTTAGGCACAAAAAAACCGCTTAACGCGCAGTGGCATTAAGCGGTTTTAGCAAGGCACAAGAAGCGGCGGCGCTCTCTTCAAAATGGCCTTTAAAAAGAGCGATGACAACACACCATTAAAAAACGCTATGGCAATAAACGGCGTAATGCCTCTAGATCTTCTTCGGTATCGACCCCGTGTGGCGGCAAACCATCGGCTTTGGCCACTTGAACCTTAATACCTTGATGCAAGAAGCGCAGTTGCTCTAGTTTTTCCCATTGCTCTAGTGGCGACATAGGCAAGCTGGCGTACTTGGCTAATAAGCTAGCGCGATACACGTACAAGCCGATATGACGCAACGCTGGAAAATCAGCAGGCAACGGCTGGTGTTCAGCACGAGCCATAAAGCCATTTCGATCCCAAGGCATTGGAGCACGGCTAAAATACAAAGCACGCTGTTTTTCATCGCAGACAACTTTCACCACGTTAGGGTTAAACAGTTCATCGGCGTCGTCAATGCCACACGCGATGGTGGCCATTTCAGATTCCGCGTCATCGGCCAATGCTTTGACAGTCGCATGGATCAAGGCCACCGGTAAAAACGGCTCATCGCCTTGCACATTGACGATAATCTCGTCTTGTTGCCAGCCCATAATAGACGCGACTTCGGCCAATCGTTCGGTGCCATTTTCATGGTCATCACGCGTCATCACCACAGGCGCGCCAAAGCCTTTGGCGGCGCTCTCAATCACCTGATGGTCCGTGGCGATAGTGACCGATTTTGCCCCTGCGTGAAGCGCAAGTTCATACACCCACTGCAAAACAGGCTTGCCACCTAGATCAGCCATCAATTTTTGCGGAAAGCGTTGAGACGCATAGCGCGCAGGAATCACGATGTGAAAGTCAGGTAAAGATACACTCATTTTTTCTCGAACTCCGGTTTTTGAGCCAATGCGTACGCGTCTTCTAATGCCATTCGTGTTGCTAAAATCACATCCGCTACTTCTCTTGCTACGCCCTGTCCTGCCGATTTATTCAAGGTGAAATGACAATGACGTTTCACCAAAACATGGGCATCGCTTGGGCAGAAAGACACGCCGACTTTAGGCATCACTTGCAGATCAATGACATCGTCTCCCACATAAGCGCAGTGCTTAGGGGATATTTGCAATGTGTCGACCAGCTCATCAAAGGCCGCGGCTTTATCATGACAGCCTGGGTAAAAGTGTTTCACCCCTAGATCCTCCATGCGACGGCGCAGTGGCGCGGAATCTTTGGCGGTAATCACAGCGACCGTTACTCCCCATTTAGGCAGCAACTTCATCGCTACGCCGTCTTTGACGTTAAAGCGTTTCACTTCTTCACCGGCGGCGGAATACAGCAAACCGCCATCGGTTAATACACCATCCACATCAAAGACCACCAGCTTAAGTTCCGCCAGCTTGTTTTGAAGCGCGTCTGCGGCCATTAACGAGGGATAAGACGCAAGAAAATCCACATCCATTGGTTAAGCGCTCGTGTCTAGCGTTTCAAACGTTTTCACCAACTCATCAAGCTGTTTCATTTGCTTCAAGAAAGGCGCTAATTTGCCTAATGGCAAAGCACAAGGACCATCGCATTTTGCGTTATCTGGGTCTGGATGCGTTTCCAAGAACAAGCTAGACAAACCA
The DNA here is from genome assembly GCF_044542435.1 of Marinomonas sp. NPDC078689. Classification (NCBI taxonomy): domain Bacteria; kingdom Pseudomonadati; phylum Pseudomonadota; class Gammaproteobacteria; order Oceanospirillales; family Oceanospirillaceae; genus Marinomonas; species Marinomonas sp. NPDC078689. The sequence goes on from NZ_JBITUJ010000008.1 coordinate 143,655, forward strand.
AGCGACATGCCCGCACGAGCAAGCTCAGTGACTTGTGCACGACGACCATCGGCCGAATCAGAGCGACCGCCTGGACGCTGCAAAGAATGCGTCACATCAAACATGACTGGGTATTCGAATTTTTTCATTTCGCCAAAGCCCAACATATCCACAACCAGGTTGTTGTAGCCCATCATGGTGCCGCGCTCACACAACATTAGGTTGTGGTTGCCCGCTTCTTCGCACTTGGTCAAAATATGCTTCATTTCGTGCGGCGCAAGAAACTGTGCTTTTTTAATGTTAATCACAGCGCCAGTTTGTGCCATCGCCACAACAAGATCGGTCTGACGAGAAAGGAAAGCCGGCAATTGGATCACGTCCGCCACTTCTGCAACCGGCGCACATTGGTATTCTTCATGCACATCGGTGATCACTGGCACACCAAAAGTGTCTTTGATTTCTTGTAGAATTTTTAACCCTTCTTCCATGCCAGGACCACGGAAAGAGTTGATAGACGAGCGGTTGGCTTTATCAAAAGAGCCTTTAAACACGTACGGAATACCCAATGCTTGAGTCACTTTAACGTGCTCTTCGGCCACCTTCATCGCCAAGTCACGAGACTCCAATACATTGACGCCACTGAAAAGAACAAAAGGAAGGTGGTTCGCGACTTCAATGTTGTCGCCAATTTTGATGATTTTGCTACCGTGAGACATGCGTCACTCCAGTTAATAGGTTGATTGTGCGCTCCATCTTTTTTCTAAGAAGCGCTAAGTAAGTCATCTGCTTATCGATCGTAAATTTCTAACACGCCCGTCAATGCATTTTCATTATCTGTGACCACTAACAAGGTGATCTTGTCGCGTAGCATCTGCTCTTCTGCTTCCACTATCATGACATTTTCATTGATGGTTTTTGGGTTTGGTGTCATTAATTCCGACATCTTTTTGTCGATCATACCCACGCTGTCTTTCAGCATGGCACGACGTAAATCACCATCGGTAAAAATGCCCAGCAGCTGACCTTTCTCCTGAATCAAGACCACCCCCATACGCCCATGAGTCATCACAGTAATGGCCTCTTTTAATGAGGCATCAGAGGTACAGACTGGCAAGTTTTTGCTGTGCATCAGGTCTTTAACACGGGTCAGCAGTTTACGACCTAAGCTGCCACCTGGGTGGAAACGAGCGAAGTCTTGCGGTTGAAAATGTCGGCACTCCATTAAAGCCACGGCCAGCGCGTCCCCCATGGCAGTGGTCATAGTGGTCGATGTGGTAGGCGCCAGATTATTAGGGCAAACTTCACGATCCACCGAGATATCCAACACGCAATCACAATGTTTGGCGAGCGAAGAGTTCATGTTGCCGACGATGGCAATGCTGGGGTTACCAAAATTTTTGAGCGACGGCAGTAAACGCATCAGCTCTTCGGTTTCACCAGAATAGCTGATTAAAATAAGCGTATCTTGAGCTTGGATCATACCCAGGTCGCCATGAAAGGCTTCGCCTGGGTGAAGGAAAAAACTTGGCGTTCCCGTTGAAGCCAAAGTCGCGGCGATCTTTTTACCAATCAGACCAGATTTGCCCATACCACAAATAATGGTACGGCCTTCGCTCGCGAGTATCATGCGGACCGCTTTAGCGAACTCTTCCGTCACTTGATTAGCAAGGCTAGCTAGGGCTTTAGCTTGTGTCGAAAGGGTATTTCGGGCACTTTCAATGAGCGCATCAGAGTGAAGACCCTGAGCAGTTGAAGGAGCAGGAATAGAAGATGGACTAGTAGAAGACGGATCGCTCATAAGACATCTCTGAATAATTAAGTGAAATGATTATACAGAGGTCAAAGCAGGTCGCCTACTGCAGAGCGAACTTTCCCGCTCACTCTGCAGTGACTCAACCGCTGTACGCTAGCAATTTAGCGTAGGCAGCTCATAAATTGACCACTTACTTCAGATAAGAAGGCAAGGTAGGCACCACGATTAATTGTGATATCGGTCCCTAGTGGGTCTAAAGGAACCGAATTCACCTTGCTGCCGTCCAACAAGGTTTTGACGATCGCAGGGCTAAACTGTGGCTCACTAAACACACACTGCACTTTATTGTGATTAATCATTTCACGGATTTCGGCGATTTTCTTCGCACCAGGTTTGCGCTCAGGACTCACCGTCACTTCGCCAACATGATCCAAACCGTAATGCTGTTCAAAGTAGCCATAGCCATCGTGAAAAACAATATAAGGCACGTCTTTAACGGTCGATAAAGACGCTTTCAGTTCGGCGTCTTTAAGCGCTAGGCCTTTTTCAAAATCGGCTAGATTATGCTGATAAACACTGGCGTTCTCAGGGTCTAACAAGACCAAACGTTGCGCTACCGCAACCGCCAATACTTTCGCGTTGTCTGGGGATAACCACACATGAGGGTTCACACCATCGTGGTGATGACCTTCATGAGCTTCATGCTCCTCGTGATCTTCATCATGATCTGCGTGCTCGTTATGATGGTCGTCATGATCCGCGTGGTCTTCATGATGTTCGTCGTGGTCATCGTGATCCGCATGGTCGTCGTGATCGGCATGATCTTTTGAAAACTCTTGGAGGGTCATGCCTTTAAGCGCTAACCATTCAATCGACGAATCTTCTTTACCCGCATTTTCGAGTGGTTTTTCTAAAAAACGCTCTAGCGCCTCACCCACCCAAACAACGGTATCGGCTTGATCTATTTTGCGAAGATCAGACGGGCGCAGAGCAAAATCGTGAGGAGAAGCGGTGCTAGAGACAATTTGTTCAATCTTAGCGTGATCGCCAGCGATGGCAGCCACCACCATAGAAACAGGCTTAATACTGGTGACAATAACCGGCTTAGCAAACAGAACCGGTGATAATACGGACGCACCCAAGGCAACTAACAACTTATTCATTATCGTTAAACCACTCTCTTAATAAATGTTATAACGTAACAATATAAAATTACCGCGCAACTTTCAAGCCCGCATTTAGCAAGCTTGTCGAAAATTACGTCCTAGATGGGTTACTTAAGCGTTAAAGCGCTCAACGAAATTGGGCGAACTACTAACCCTGCGCGCTGCCCTATCGGCACATTCGCGTTTGGAAAGATAATGGCGTCGCCACTGGCTTTCACCAGATATTGACTCTGTGAAGAGCGCGCTAATTCATACCCTTTCTCAAACCCGGTAAAGTTTTTCACGTCGTCGGAGATAGTTAGTTGATAATCATCGTGATCTTTTACTAACGCATCCTGCACCGCAAAGAGTTTTAAGCTGTCATCTATTTGTTGGTGATCTAAAACAGGAAATTTGGCTGTGCTAATCAGCGACATTAGAGTCTGGTTAATCGCCTCAAATCGAGACAAGTCATTCTCACCAAAAGGGTAGACTTTACCGAGTTCTACCGTAAATCCATGGGCGCCATGTTCGGCTGAAGAGTAATAAGAAAAGGTTGTGGTTGGCTGATGTGACAACAAAACAGCGTCGATGCCAGACGCCGCTAAAAAGCCCAGCTGTTGTTGATCATAAGGCGCATCGCCAATAAATGGGTGAACTACAAATTTTTCGTATTCAGAGCCGCGAATTGCAGTATGCAAATCATAATGAAAACGCTGACTGCCTTCTTTGCTGGCGGCGTAAAACGTTGTCACCGCTTGCTCTAAGCATTGCGCCCGTGGCACTTCAATGCCCTCATAATGACGCCATGCACCGCTAAACAGTCGATTTAGATTTACATCGCAAAAGCGCTCTGCTCGATTAGCCGCTATCGGGTTGCCAATGATCACTAACAGACGAACGCTTAAGGCTAAACGATCCTCAAAAATGGCCTTCAATAACTGATTGACCAATTCAATGGGCCCAGTTTCATTCCCATGAATACCCACTGAGAGTACGAGATTGATGTCAGTTGGGCACTTTGGTTCCAACCTTAACACCCCGGTTTCTTCGACAAAGCCCACCCCACTGGCAAACGCCACCTGAAAAGGCGCAAGCGATTCTGGGTGATTGAGCGTCAGGGCAAGAAAATCATTATCTGGGATCATCATAGTTTCCATTACAGCGATTTATTAAATGACAGCGGCTATGTTATGAGTGTGTGTGGCGCGCCAAACAGCCCCAGTACGGGCCTCATTATCATACCTTTTTTTCGCCGCGATATACCTTACTCGACTTTGTAAGGGAGAAGATAGAAAAGTTCTGGTCGCCTTTTGGATAACCCAGAAGGCAACAAGCCTTTTCTTTCACGATAAATGCCGATACCCTTTGTGCCATATTTCATTCCAGCTTCTTAGCTTGTTAACTTTCGAGACTTTTATGCCCACCGAAGAAATCATCACCCTAGTGGATAAACACAACACCGTCATTGGTGAAATTCCTCGTCGCTTGATGAACTTTGGTGAAGATTACCACCGGGTAACCTACATCCTAGTCTTTAATAACAATGGCAACTTGATCGTGCAAAAACGCACAGACAACAAGGCCTTTTGCCCAGGTTATTACGGTGTGTCGACTGGCGGTGTTGTCGACAGTGGCGAATCCTATTTGGAGTCAGCCCACCGTGAGCTACAAGAAGAACTGGGGGTGGATCTAACATTGACCTCACAAGGTGTTTTTTGCACCGAAGGCGAAGGGTTTAGAATCTGGGGGAAAATTTACACCTGCCATTATGATGAACAGCGAGACGGCGCATTGAGCTTGCAGGCAAAAGAAGTGGCATCGATTCATGAAATGAGTATAAATTACATACTAGAGAACACAGATAATTTGCTTTTTACGCCAGACTCTTTGGATGCCTTACGCCATTATGCCAACAAGCTTACTCAGCCGCTGCCAAGCGATCCTAGCTAGTTTTATACTTGCCTTAGCTCTCTTTAGCGGTCAGGCCAGCGCCCTAGAACGCTGGCAGACAGACGCCTACATACAGCAAAGTTTCATCAAAATCGCGCTGGAACGTGAGTACAAAGAATCCAAACACCCCAAGTTGATTCGCTGGGAAAAGCCCATCAAGGTGTATTTTAAAAGCGACATGGGCGATGCCACCTTGCAGCACGACCTCCTCGACGTACAAATCAAACATCTCGCCTATATCACCGGCCAACCTATCGAATTCACGACAAACCCCAAAGAGGCTGGCATCTTTATTATCTTCACCGCCTATAAGACCCTAGAAGACAAAGTCAGACGCTATATTGGTAACCCAGATAAAATCCGTAAAGCGATCAATGAAGCGGTCTGTTTAGGTAACTTTCGCCTCAATAAACGCTCCGAGATCACGCGAGCTGTGATCATCATCCCTGTGGACTACGCCAGAGAAAAAGCCCGTTTGCTCGATTGTGTGGTAGAAGAAATCACCCAAACACTGGGCTTGCCTAATGACTCTAACGATGTTTTCCCTTCTGTGTTCAATGATGTCAGCGTCGATACTTACTTAAGTCCATTGGATTATATTTTGCTCAAAGCACTGTATTCAAAGCACCTTACTCCAGGAATGACAGTGCCTCAGACCAAAGCGGCCTTTCCCAAAGTCCTCAAAGATCTGCACGCTTCTGGCGACATTGAAAACGCCGTCCAACGAGTTCAAATAAAAAGTTTACGACGTTATGTAGGCGACTAGTTAGGTTGCTGACGGCGCTTGTTCGCCATCCGTAACATTATCGAATGCCATCAAAAAGAATGAGATAAATCAATGTCCTTGCCGTTTTTTAGGTAAGTTGTCATAAATTGTATTTATTGGATCTGCTTTTACCGATCAAGTTAGGTAAAATGTTTTCCAACAAAGAACTAATCGGAGAGTCTGAATGTTTCCTGAGCTCAAAAATGATCGCTTCTTGCGTGCTCTACTCAAGCAACCTGTTGATACAACACCTGTATGGATGATGCGTCAAGCGGGTCGCTACTTACCTGAGTACCGCGCAAGCCGTGCCACTGCTGGCGACTTTTTGAGTCTCTGCAAAAACGACGCCTTCGCCTGTGAAGTTACCCTGCAGCCTCTTGAACGCTACGATCTTGATGCCGCCATTCTCTTTTCAGATATTTTGACCATCCCTGACGCAATGGGATTGGGCCTGTACTTTGAAACGGGCGAAGGGCCGAAGTTCAAACATACGGTTCGCTCCAAAGCTGATGTCGATGCCCTGCCAATCGCCACAGCCAACGATCTCGATTACGTAATGAAAGCCGTGACTACGATTCGCCATGCGCTAAACGGTCGAGTGCCTCTGATTGGCTTCTCCGGTAGCCCATGGACACTGGCGACTTATATGGTTGAAGGCGGTTCTAGTAAAGATTTCCGTCATATCAAGGGCATGATGTACAAAACACCAGACGTGCTTCATGCCTTACTAGACAAGCTTGCCAAATCGGTTATTGACTACCTTAATGGTCAAATCAAAGCCGGTGCCCAAGCCGTACAGATCTTTGATACTTGGGGTGGCGTGTTAAGTGGCCCTATGTACCAGCAGTTTTCATTGATGTACATGAAGCAGATCATGGATGGTTTGATCCGCACCCACGAAGGGCGAAAAGTGCCGGTGATCATGTTCACTAAAAATGGTGGTCAATGGTTGGAAAACATGGCGGCCACGGGTCCTGACGCTCTCGGTCTAGATTGGACAACAGACATGGCAGAAGCGCGCGCTCGCGTTGGTGATAAAGTCGCACTGCAAGGCAACGTTGACCCATGCGTTTTGTACGCAGACAAAGCGGTGATTGAACGCGAAGTAGAAAATGTACTCGAAGGCTTTGGCCATGGCACAGGTCATGTCTTCAACCTAGGTCACGGTATTCATCAATTTGTGGACCCTGAGCAACCTAAGTACCTGATCGATGCGGTCCATGAGCTTGGTGCTAAATACCATGAACAGAGCTTTTCAGACCTAGACTCACTCAACGATCTCGACTAAACCACTACCTTGATCGTCTTCTAAAAAGGCACCCGCGTTGATTAACCACTCGGGTGCCTTTTTTATTGCGTAACCTTGTATTTATTAAGCGTTTTTTATTTCTTCTAAACGCCTAAGACAAGCCTCCCCTACGGGCTTTTTCTGCTCTCGCCAAAGGCCATTTTTCTTACGAGAGACGCACTGAAAGTCGCCGTTCACGTAGCAACAGACATGATCATGACCTTGTTGATCGAGCCAAGACAAACGCCCTAAAGCCCTATTACTACCCAGTCCCACCACCACAAACCTTAGCTGGAGCGCAATGTCGCGATCCCAGGCTGAGAAGCTAATCACATTTTGCGGCGTTGATATTTTTCTAAAATGTAACCCCGCCGCTTGCCAAAGACTCTGCTTTAATCCCTTCATAAAACGGTCTATTTTGGCTTCAAAGACGAGAAAATACTCATTGTCTTGCATACCACACCTCGAAAAATCCATCTTCAGAATAACAAATATAGACCATAACCTATTCCTCAGTAGCGAGTTTCACAAGAGAGTGTTATTTTTACGGAAACAATGCATATTTATTTGTATGGAGAAAGAGAATGAAGTTAATCACCGCCATTATTAAACCTTTTAAGCTAGATGAAGTTCGCGAAGCGCTGTCTGAAATAGGTATTAGTGGTATTACCGTCACGGAAGTAAAAGGATTTGGCCGTCAGCGTGGTCATACCGAGCTATACCGAGGTGCGGAGTATGTTGTCGACTTCCTTCCAAAAGTGAAACTCGAACTGGCTGTTGATCTTGATCAAATGGAACGCGCAATTGAAGCCATTCAACACAGCGCCAATTCAGGTAAAATTGGTGATGGTAAAATCTTTGTTACCGAACTAGAGCAAATCATCCGTATTCGTACTGGCGAAACTGGCGCGGATGCCATCTAAAGCTTCTTAGCGTTTAGCATAGCCCATAAAAACACGCTTAAAAGACACAAAAAAAGAGGCCGAAGCCTCTTTTTTTTACCCTACTATCAGCCCTTTACCAGCTAAATAATAAAGCGCAACCCTGGCATTAGCCTTTATCTGGCACCTTAATTGAAACGGACCCCAAATAACGGTTTTGACGTTTTTCAACCTGACGGAAGATGGCAATAATCACCATACTAATCACCAAGTAAATCGCCCCTGCCGCCAAAAAGATTTCGATTGGCGTGTACGTTCTCGCAATGATGGTTCGCGCCATACCAGTAAGATCCAAAATCGTAATGGTACTGGCTAAGGCACTGCCTTTGAGCATCAAAATGATTTCATTTCCGTAAGCTGGCAACACGATGCCGAATGCACGAGGCAATAAAACACGGCGGTACATTTGCGCTTTAGACATGCCCACGACTTTACAGGCTTCCACTTCACCTGGCGGAATCGCCTGAATCGCGCCTCGGAATATTTCAGCTGTATAAGCAGATGTATTCAAGGTAAACGCAATGATGGCACACCAAAATGGCTCACGCAGAATCGGCCAGAGAAAACTCTCACGAACGACCTCAAATTGTGACGCACCGTAGTACACCAAAAATATTTGCACTAGCAAAGGCGTACCGCGAAAGAAGAAGATGTAAGCAAAGGGAAACGATCGAATCCAAAGCACGGGCGAAATACGCGCCAGAGCGATAGGCAAAGCAATGATGCCCCCCAATACAATTGATAAAACAACCAACTGCAGGCTAACCCAAGTCCCTTCTAATAAACGAGGGAAGTATTCTACAACTACTGAGAAATCCATCGTTTACCCTCTTGTTAAGCCACGGCGAGCGCGCTTTTCTAAATACGACACCACACCCATGGAGACAACGGTTAGTGCCAAATACATAATCGCTGCCACAAGGTAAAACAAGAAAGCTTCTTTTGTGCTACTTACAGCAATGTTTGCTTTACGCATAATATCTTCTAAACCTACCACAGAGACTAATGCGGTATCTTTCAGCAGTACCAAAAACAAGTTGCCTAAACCGGGCAAGGCGATGCGCCAAACCTGTGGCAAAATAATTCGATAGAACTTGTGAAATGTGCCCATTCCTAACGCCACAGCCGATTCATGCTGCCCCTTAGGAATAGATTGCAAAGCACCTCGAAATACTTCTGTTGCGTACGCACCAAAAGTTAGCCCCAACGCCGTCACACCCGCAGCAAAAGCACCAATTTCAATATATTCATCATACCCAAACAGACTCGCAATCGACATTAAGACGGTGGTCGCCCCAAAATAGATAATCAGCACTGTCAATAATTCAGGAAGTCCCCGAATCAAGGTGGTATAGATATTCGCAATCCATTGCAGAGGTTTTATTGACGATAATTTAGCGGCGGCGCCCAATAAACCGAGCACAAGACCAACAACTAAAGAGGCAAGAGCAAGCTCTACGGTAACCAATGCGCCTTGTAACAGCTGATGACCGAATCCATGAAGATCAATCATATTTTTTTCTCAGAATTAAACAGGAAACAACCCCTTTAGCTCAGTAAATGAGCCAAAGGGTATGTCGACTTTCTACCGATTAATAGATAGAAAATGGGAAGTATTTAGCGTTGATTTTTTGATAAGTACCATTTGCTAAAATTTCTTTTAGGGCTTCGTTTAACTTATCTTTCAACTTATCGCCTTTGCGTACAGCAATACCGATATTGTCGTTTTTCATGAAAGCAGCGCCTTTAAACTCAAACTTATCGCCATTACCGGACGTTTTAAGCCAGTTATAAGTCGGCAACTCATCCGACAACACAACATCAAGACGACCAGAAACTAGATCCAAATACACGTTGTCTTGGTTATCGTAGAATTTCAGTTTGGCCTTGCCTGCATAATTGTCTTCTAGGTACTGAGCACCCAAGGTTGCACGCTGTGCACCAATGGTTTTGCCATCTAGATGCTTAAGATCTACTTTCTCACCAGTACGGCCTAGGAAGCGCAAACCGCCTGAGTAGTATTTGTTAGTGAAATCTACCACTTTCTCACGCTCTGGAGTAATAGACATAGACGCAATAATGGCGTCGAATTTACGTACTTTCAGACCAGGAATAAGACCATCCCAATCCTGCGTAACCACTTCACAATCTGCTTTCATTTGCGCACACAAAGCGTGCGCAATATCCACATCAAAACCCTGTGGTTTACCTGAAGAGTCGATGTAATTGAAAGGCGCCCAAGCACCTTCTGTCGCGAAACGAATTTTGTCAGCTGCTTGTGCAGAAGCGCCAGTCAGTGCTGCGCCAACAAAAAGAGCCGAACCCATTATAATAGTTTTTAATTTCATGAAAGATTCCTTAGTGAACAGTTATTTTTTTACTTTATTTAAACCAAGCACAGTCTTAACGATTGCCTAAAACACACTAGATAAGAATGCCTTACAACGCTCAGACTCTGGAGATCCAAACACTTTACTTGGAGCGCCTTGTTCTTCAACGACTCCCTGATGAAGAAACACAACATCGCTGGATACTTCACGAGCAAAGTTCATCTCATGAGTAACAATCAGCATCGTTCTACCTTCGTCAGCCAGTTTACGCATTACACCTAATACTTCACCTACTAACTCAGGGTCAAGCGCTGAGGTAGGCTCATCAAACAAGATGACCTGAGGGTCCATCGCTAACGTTCTCGCAATGGCGACACGTTGTTGTTGGCCACCAGAAAGTTGGTTTGGGTACATGTCTTTTTTGTCCGCTATCCCTACTTTATCAAGAAGATGTTCAGCGTACGCTTTAACTTCATGCTTTGGACGTTTAAGAACATGAGCTGGCCCTTCCATAACATTTTGCAAAATAGTCATGTGTGGCCATAGATTAAAGCTTTGAAAAACAAAGCCAATCTGCTGACGCATCTTGGTCAGCTGCTTCATATTACCGGAAACCAAATCGCTACCATCAGGAACCAAATTCAAAGATTCACCATTAAAGATGATTTCCCCTTTGGTTGGATTTTCTAGCATATTAATACAACGTAAAAATGTGCTTTTTCCTGAGCCACTTGATCCAAGAATAGAAATAACATCCCCGTCATAGGCTTTTAAGGAGATACCCTTAAGCACCTCTACATTCCCAAACGTTTTATGAATGTCTATTAGCTCTAGAGCCGGGACTTTCGACATGTTGATTACCTTTTTATATATCATTTTTATTTTCGTGTACGAAAATAGAACCTGAGAAAGCACGCCCTGCCGCTATTAGAGCAGGAAAAAGCAGCGCACTCATAGATCAAAATAGCTCGTAAAGCGTATTTTAAATTATTTTTTCCATAATTGTCTTTTTTTCCTGTCTGTTTGATCAGGTTGAGCCACCTTAATTTGCAGATTTTTCCGTTCTGCTCTGGGTGAGAGCCCAAAAAACCCCTTATAAGTGGTACTAAAATGTGGCGCCGTCGTGAATCCACACTCCAACCCAACCTCTGTAATCGACTTATCCGTTTGCAATAACATCTGTTTAGCATGCTGAAGACGCAGTTCCAGATAGTAGCGAGAGGGCACAGAACTCAAGTTCTGCTTAAACAAACGCTCTAAATGACGGCGAGAAACACCAACATGATAAGCAATATCATCAGACGACAAAGGTTCGCGGATGTTCGCTTCCATTAATTGAACCGCTTCAACCAATTTCGGCTGGCCAGTCCCTATCCGCGCCTGCAGTGGAATCCGCTGCGGGTCGTCGTGGGTACGAATACGTTCACAAACAAACTGTTCTGAGATGGTGCTAGCAAGCGTCATGCCATGCTGTTTACCAATTAGAAACAACATCATATCCATTGCCGCGGTGCCACCACTGCACGTAAAACGATCACGATCCACTTCAAATAAGTGACTCGACACAATCGTATCGGGAAACTCATCCCGTAAATTGGCAATATTCCACCAATGTATGGTCGCACGATAGCCATTTAACAGCCCTGCTTTGGCCAATAAATAGCTCCCAGTGCAAAGACCGCCGAGATGGATCTGCTTTTGCGCCTGCTTCTTCAACCAATTTTCTAAAGTTTGACTTTCGTTTTGTGTCACTGGCGAGGCACCACACACAAAAATGGCATCAAGATCCTTAGGTGCATCCATGGTGGAGTAGTCAGTATGCGTTGTTACCCCTGTATTTGAAGAGATTTCACTCTCCCCATGACCAATGGTACAAAAACGATATAGCTCTTTTCCTGTCACCCAATTCGCCATGTGCAAGGTTTCTATTGCAGATGAAAAACCCAACATTGAATAGTGAGGTAGAAGCAAAAAACCGTATTTTTGAGGTTTTTTGCTCGCCTGCATGATTTCTCTCGATGCAAATTCACTCTTGTACAAATTATTATCCTGCGATCAATGAGTAAAAAAGAAGTTTATTTCGTTTAAAATGGATAACAAAGGGTTTTCCTGTTTGAATCAAGCTCTTTTTAGGAAAAACCTTCAAATAAGAGAACTAAATGTCGCAATTGCGTAATTTCAAGCCTTTCAAAGGAGACGAGTTTTCATAATAATCGTTTGGCAGTCTTGAAGTAGTACTTTCGTGATCTAACAATGGCAACTAGTTTTATAAAGAACACCACTCATGAGGATGAGTTCTAATGACTGATAATAAAAAATGCGAATTGATCGACCGTATTGAAGCTGAGATACGAGACAACTTCAGTAGTAGCGAAGCACAAAATCTTGTTCACCTTACCCACCTATACTTCCAGGACTCGCTAACGGAAGACATGGTGAATGAGTCCATTGAAAACCTATATGGCACTATCGTATGCCTATGGGATTTCTTACAACAACGCTCAGGTTCACAGCCGAAAGTTCGCGTTTACAACCCTAATTACGAAGAGCATAGCTGGCACTCGACACACACTGTGATCGAGATTCTAACAGAAGACATGCCATTCCTTGTGTCCTCTTTTAACATGGCACTTGTGCGCTTAGGTCACACTATTCACTTGACCGCTCACCCGGTCGTCCCTGCAGTACGCAATAAAAAAGGTGAGCTGCAGTCTATTAACCCTGATGGCCCTCTTGAAACGCACGAAGCATTGATGCGTTTTGAAATTGATCGTCTATCCGACATCAACCTGTTAGACGAAATCAAAGAAGAGCTTTTGTCTAGTTTAGTCGATGTTAAAAAGGCCGTGAAAGATTGGCCAACGATGAAAAGCAAACTGAGCGAAATTATCGGCGAGTCCGAAAAAATCGCTCATTTAAAAGACAATGCCGAGCACCAAGAGAATCTTGATTTTCTTCGCTGGATCGCAAACGACCACTTCACCTTCATCGGCTTTCGCGCCTATGATTTGGTCGCAGAGAAAGACGAAGCGCACCTTAAATTGGTAGACGGCTCTGGTCTTGGTACTTTCCGAGACATCAATGATAAGAAAGTAAAACGCGACATAGTGCTTAACAATCGTTTGGCAGAGCTGGCGGTTGATAACAGCAATGCGCTTATCTTAACGAAGTCCACCGCTATTTCGACCGTACATCGCCCTGTTCACTTAGATTATCTAGGCGTAAAACGCTTCGACAAAAAAGGCAATGTGATCGGCGAATGGCGTTTCTTTGGTTTGTATTCTTCGGCGACTTACGTGGCCCGTTTACAAGACATTCCTTTGTTGCGTAAAAAGCTAAACCACATTGTTGAACAAGCAAATGTGGACCCAAACAGCCACAAAGGCAAAAACCTTAAGCACATTCTTAACAGCTACCCGCGCGATGAAATGCTGCAAGCGCCTGTGGCTGAGCTTTACGATACAATCGAGAGCATCCTCGCGATTCAAGAACGTCGTCAATTACGTGTATTCTTGCGCAAAGACATTTATGGCCGCTTCTTAAACGCCTTGGTGTACGTGCCTCGCGATCGTTACAACACAGAATTGCGTATTCATATGCAAGACATTCTGATGAATGCTTGTAACGGCACAAGCTCTGAGTTCAACGTACAGTTCTCTCAACTTGTGTTGGCTCGCGTTAACTTTACGATCCAAATCGCTGACCCACAAAACAGCCCTTCCATCGACGAAGAAGACATTCAACGTAAGATGCAAGAAGCCATGAGTTCGTGGGAAGACAAACTGCTGTCTGCTTTGCATAAGAGCAATGGCGAAGAAACTGGCAATACGCTGTTCGCACAATACGCTCACTACCTACCAGCCGCGTACCGTGAAGACTTCTCTCCAAATTCTGCGGTATTGGACATCGAACGTCTTAACTCATTGGCTGGCGAAGGCGACATCAGTACTCATTTGTATCGTCAGGTTGGTCAAACCAAAAACAACTACTTCTTCAAAGTGTACGGCTCCGGCACGTCCTTGGTGTTGTCAGATGTATTACCGATTCTTGAGTGCATGGGGTTACGTGTTCTTGAAGCGCGCCCTTATGAGTTAGACAATCACGAAGAAGACATTAAAAACACCTGGATCGTGGAATTTGCGATTTGCGTGGACGCTGACGTTAACCTTGAGAAGAACGCACAACGTGTGGCCTTCCAAGACGCATTTAACCAAGTCTTTAGCCGCCGTATTGAAAATGACCGCTTTAACGCCCTTGTATTAGACGCGTCTTTGACGTGGCGCCAAGTCACTATGCTACGTGCATTGACCAAATACTTGATGCAGTTACAAGTGCCTTTCTCTGTTCAATACATGCAACAGACATTGGAGAAGAACGCCAATATCGCACGCTTGTTGGTGCAATTATTTGAGCAACGCTTTGACCCAAGCTTAACCGCTAAACGCGATGACAAGGTTCAAAAACTGCTTGAGAAAATTGATCTAGAATTGGATCAAGTGGCGAATTTGGATGAAGATCGAATCCTCAAACATTACTTGTCTGTTATTCAGGCGATGATTCGTACTAACTTCTACCAACCTGATGTTAACGGCGAAATCAAAGATTACGTTTCTTTCAAACTAGACCCATCTTTGATTCCTGCAGTACCACTACCTCGCCCTAAATTTGAGATCTTCGTTTACGCACCTTGGGTTGAAGGTGTTCACATGCGAGGCGGCAAAGTGGCTCGCGGTGGCTTACGCTGGTCAGATCGTATGGAAGATTTCCGTACCGAAGTACTTGGTCTAGTAAAAGCCCAAATGGTAAAAAATGCGGTCATTGTGCCATCCGGTGCAAAAGGCGGCTTTGTTGCCAAGCAGCTTAAGAAAAATGCGTCTCGTGAAGACGTTCAAGCAGAAGTTGTTCGTTGCTACACCACCTTTATCAGTGGCTTGTTAGACATCACTGACAACCTGGTTCAAAACGAAGTGGTTGCACCTCTTTCCGTTGAGCGTTACGACGAAGACGACCCATACTTGGTAGTCGCCGCCGACAAAGGCACAGCGACCTTCTCAGACCTTGCGAACAGCATTTCTGAAAAATACGGTTTCTGGTTAGGCGACGCCTTCGCTTCTGGTGGTTCTAATGGTTACGACCACAAGAAAATGGGCATCACAGCTCGCGGCGCCTGGGAATCTGTGAAACGTCAGTTCCAAGAAATTGGCATTGATTGCCAAACAACCGACTTCACCACAGTCGGTGTTGGCGACATGGCCGGCGACGTATTTGGTAACGGTATGCTGCTGTCTGAGCACACTCGCCTGATCGCAGCCTTTAACCATATGCACATCTTCATTGACCCAACACCAGATGTGGCAAGCTCATTTGCAGAGCGTCAGCGTATGTTTAATCTCCCTCGCTCATCATGGGAAGATTACAACAAAGAATTGATTTCTAAAGGCGGCGGCATCTTTAATCGTTCCGCAAAATCCATTCCAATCAATGCTGACATTCGTAAAGCCCTCGGCATCGAAGGCAACATGAAGTCCATGGCACCAACGGACTTAATCAATGCTATCTTGAAAGCACCAGTTGATTTGCTTTGGAACGGCGGTATCGGTACCTATGTTAAAGCCGAAAGCGAAACACACGCAGACGTTGGTGACAGCGGCAACAACGCCTTACGCGTTAATGGTAAAGAACTACGTTGTAAGATTGTTGGCGAAGGCGGTAACCTTGGACTAACACAGCGTGGTCGTATTGAGTTCGCTCAAAACGGCGGTTTAATCAGCACAGACGCAATCGACAACTCGGCAGGCGTTGACAGCTCTGACCACGAAGTAAACATTAAGATCCTGCTTAACCGTGTTGTTGAAAATGGCGACATGACTGAGAAGCAACGTAACACTTTGTTGGCTCAAATGACCGACGAAGTAGGTCGTCTTGTATTGCGCCATAACTTAGGACAAAGTCATGTACTGTCCTTGGCGAACGCACAATCATCCGAACGTTTGACTGACCACTGGCGCTTGATCTTGTCCTTGGTACGTGAAGGTCGTCTAAACCGTGAAATCGAATTTTTACCAAGCGATGCGCAAATCAAAAAACGCTTGAACAAAAATCAAGGACTGACTCGTCCTGAGATTTCTGTGTTGCTGGCCTACTCTAAAATCAAGCTTTCTGAGCAATTGGTTGAAGACGGCATTGGTGAAGACCCTGATTTAATTACTCAAATTCATCAGTACTTCCCGAAAGAGCTGACCAAACGTTTTGGCGATCAAATGGCGTCACACCCATTGGCTCAAGAAATCATTGCTGGCCACGTTACCAACAACCTTGGTAACCGCATGGGTCCAACCTTCAGTACCTATGTACAAGAAGAAACCAGCGCATCGGCTCTGAACCTAGTTCGTGCTTACATGGCAGCAGAAGACATTTTCGACATTCCTTCTCTTTGGGATTCGATCAACGCTCTGGATTTCCAAGTTTCTAACCAAGTATCGAACAACCTATTGATTCGCATTCAAGCCTTGCTAGAACGCGCGACGCTTTGGTTGTTACGTAACACTCGTGAGAGCTTGTCGATTCAACGTTTGAAAGACACTTACAAACCAGGTGTTGAGATCATTCGCGCTAACATGCAAGCGATCCTAACAGAGCCAAGCCAAGCACACTTAGCCGAAATCAATGCAGAGTTGGCTGAACAAGGCATTCCAGCAGAAGTGGCAGAGAAATTGTCTGCACTGCATTACTTATTCTACGGACTGGACATCATTCGTGTGGCCAGCAATACCGAGAAAGAAGTATTGGATGTCGCACAGACTTACTTTGCCCTTGAAATGGATTTAGAGCTTCATTGGCTACGTCACAGCGTGTTCGAATTATCGGCTGACGATATGTGGCAACGCCGAGCGAAAGCCGGCCTTGGTGACGAAGTAGATAACAGCTTAAGAACCCTCACTCAGGAGGTCATTCAATCCAGCTCTGATATCAAAGAGCTTGAAGAAAGACTGACTTTCTGGCGCGAGCAAAATAGCGACAATATCAAGCATTACAGAACCACCTTCGGTGAAATTAAATCTGAAAGTGAATTGACTCTTGCTATGGTAACTGTGGCTATTCGTGAGTTGAGAAACCTGATATAAACCAAAGGGCGGCTGGTTCTACAGTCGCCCATCTTTAAGAGGTATATAAAAGTGACTGAACAAGTAACGAGAGCAACATTTGACGAAGTAATGGTTCCTAACTACGCACCATCTGCGGTTATTCCAGTGCGTGGCGAAGGCTCTCGCGTATGGGACAAAGAAGGTAAGGAATACATTGATTTTGCAGGCGGTATTGCCGTGACTGCGCTAGGTCATTCTCACCCAACTCTAGTCAATGTAATGCGCGAGCAAGCGGGTCAACTTTGGCATCTATCCAATGTCATGACCAACGAACCTGCCCTACGCTTAGCGCAGAAACTGACCGATAAGACATTTGCTGATCGCGTCTTTTTTTGTAACAGCGGTGGTGAAGCCAATGAAGCCGCTTTCAAACTCGCTCGTCGTTACGCATTCGATCACTACGGTCCTGAAAAGAACGAAATTATTGCCTTCAATAAATCGTTCCACGGACGTACTTTGTTTACCGTTTCTGTTGGTGGACAACCTAAGTACAAAGAAGGTTTCGAGCCGACTCCGGCTGGCATTAATCATTGCGACTACAACAACATTGATCAATTAAAAGCGTTGATCTCTGATAAAACTTGCGCCGTTGTGATGGAGCCAATTCAAGGGGAAGGCGGTATTATTCCTGCGAATGTCGAGTTTGCTAAGCAGGTGCGTGAGTTGTGTGATCAACACAATGCACTGCTTGTATTTGACGAAGTGCAGTCTGGCGTGGGCCGTACTGGGACTTTCTTTGCCTACGAGCAATTGGGTGTAAAACCTGATGTGCTAACAAGCGCAAAAGCGTTAGGTAACGGTTTCCCTGTTGGCGCTATGCTTACTACCAAAGACATTGCAGCTAGCCTAGCCATTGGTACACACGGTAGCACTTATGGTGGCAACCCAATGGCGTGCGCTATTGCTGAAGCCGTCGTCGATATTATCGATACGCCAGAAGTACTAGGTGATGTTGATAAACGTCATGCGCTTTTTGTTGCAGGTTTAACGGCCATCAACGAAAAATACCATGTCTTTAAAGACATTCGCGGCATGGGCTTATTGATCGGTGCTGAAGTGGTCGACAGCCTAAAAGGCAACGCGAAAGCGTTCCTAGTTGAAGCCGCTAAAGAAGGCTTGTTCGTATTGGTTGCTGGTGCTGACGTACTGCGTTTTGCTCCATCACTGATCATTCCAGAAGCCGACATTGCTGAAGGTTTTGTTCGTTTAGAACGCGCTGTCGCAAAAGTGGTAGCAGACAACAAAGCCGCGTAATCCATTTTCGGTCATCGAATGAGATAACGTACTCGCATCAGAATCGGGCCTTCACTTTAGTGTCGCGCCCGATTTTTTTTATTGATCAAAAAATTTCCTCTCACTCTACATCCTCAATGCGCTTTTTAATCGGCCAATTCTTTGCGTTTAGGAAGTCACGCAGTTTTATTCTTTGTTTACAGCTTCTTGAATAGGAGTTTGATTGTTCTTCACTCAGTACTAGTTTAAGCTTCAAACAGGTCTAATTAGACAACTTTTTAGTAGATCAATCACTTACCCTATTCAAACTAGGTTAATCCCATTTAGTCAAAGAGAGAACAAAACGTGTTTTTATCCTTCTTCCCAAAACCTAAGTTATTCTTTTTGAGCTTTGCCTTATGGGCGCTTGTTTGTGTTTTAGGCTGGTATCTTGCGATACAAGATTTAGGCAGCACACTCAGCTTGGCCTCTTTGTTTGGCCTGCATTTTCCTGAAGCCTTAACTCCAGATGCCGATGCAGCAGCCAAAGCGGCCTTTGCCAGTGCTCAAGAATTTGCAGTCGATGTCTGGCTATACCAATATATGTTGGTTTGTTATGCCATTTTCATTGGCGCTTGGGTGGCTTATGGCGGACAGAAATGGGCTAAATGGTCTGTTATCGGTTCTGGTTTAATCGTCTTTATCACTTGGTTCCAAGTACAAGTCAGTGTGATGATTAACGAATGGTATGGCAGCTTTTATGACCTTATCCAAAAAGCACTCAGCGCACCAAACAGCATTACTTTAACGCAATTTTATTCACAATTATCAACCTTCGCGATCATCGCCCTAGTGGCCATTACTGTGTCTGTATTGAATAACTTTTTTGTCAGTCATTATGTGTTCCGCTGGCGCACAGCGATGAACGATTACTACACCTCAAAATGGCAGCAGGTTCGCCAAATTGAAGGGGCGTCACAGCGTATTCAAGAAGACACCATGCGCTTTGCCAATATCGTGGAAAGCCTTGGGGTTCGTTTTCTAGATTCCATTATGACCTTGCTGGCCTTCTTGCCCGTTCTATGGGGATTGTCTTCATACGTCACCACCTTGCCCTTTATTGGCGAGGTACCTCAAGCACTCGTGTTTGTGGCCATTTTATGGGCGATCATAGGCACAACGCTATTGGCGGTCGCAGGGATTCGCTTACCAGGGCTAGAGTTTAAAAACCAACGTGTTGAAGCGGCTTATCGAAAAGAGTTGGTGTATGGGGAAGACTTTGAAGATCGTGCTGAGCCAGCGAAATTAGTAGAGCTGTTCGCAAATGTTCGCAAAAACTATTTCCGACTGTACTTTAACTACCTGTATTTCAACGTGGTGCGTTATGGCTACCTACAAGCTGGGGTTTTAGTGCCTTTGATTGCATTAGGGCCTTCTATTGTGGCGGGGGCATTCACGCTTGGTATCATGCAGCGAATTTCAAACGCGTTTGGTCAGGTCGAAAGTTCTTTCCAATTTTTGGTTAATTCTTGGACCACCATAGTAGAACTCTTGTCTATTCATAAACGTCTGAAAGCGTTTGAAGCCGCCATTAATGACCAGCCTCTGCCTGCGGTCGATCAAGAGTTTCTGGCCAAACAAGACGACTAAACGCGCTGCGTATCTTTGTTGCTCAGTCAGTCTTTGTCGCTTAGATAGCCAGTACGGCAAAAGCAAAAATGCCTTCAATAGAAACCATTGAAGGCATTTTTTATGGTTCTGAAAGCGGCATAGCAAAAGGGAAGTCGAATTGAGTTTAGACTCGAATATTCACACTCTGACCCAAATTATCGGTTGTTGCATGATTACCGCTACTAGCAGCAGGGGTAGGATTCACCGAGCTGGCACTTTCTAATAAATCTAACGCTTGTTGCCCTCTGTGGGCAATAACGTCTTTATTCAAATTTGCGCTGTATGCTTCTTTTGCGTAAGACATTGAAGCGGCGCCGACGCCACTAATCTCAGACATAACTTCCCCTCCCTATCTAACCTTTTAGGCTTTTACACCAACAAGGTTACTGTTCAAAAATAAAGCTATTTATGAACTATAGCGAGAATCTGATCAATTTACGATCAAAAAATAAGGAAATTAGATCAATAAACACTCACAAACAAGCAAAAATGATCAATTAACCACCAAAAGTGATCACTGCAGTACAATTATCAACCAACAGGTTCGGCGACCTCTTCGCTGCCTTTTTTCCTAGCGGTTTAAAGATCTGGTGAATTAACAAACTCATCCCAATACCCGCTCACCAACGCTTGGTTCGCCATCAATGCATCCCCTTGAACCACTCGCCCCTGTTTTTGCAGCGTTAATCTGTGACTGTGCGAGCGATAAAGTGTGTAGGTGTCTATCATCTTCTCGGCTTTTTCAGAGGAGATCAGACCCACCTTAGAAGCCGCTTCTATCTGGCGCACATTGTCAGAATACGCCATTAACTCTGGGTAACGATGAGACCAAGCCAGCACCAGGTATTGCACCATGAACTCAATATCTATGATGCCACCAGCACCTTGCTTCAAATCAAAGCCCTTTTCTTTACCGCCCGTGTCCAAGTGTGCGCGCATTTTTTCACGCATTTTAACCACTTCTGCTTTTAGCTCTTCTCGATTACGTTGAGAGCCAATGATGCTCCGGCGGCAATCTTCAAATTTCGCTTTTAACGCCGCATTACCGGCCAGCGCTCGAGCCCGGGTCAATGCTTGATGCTCCCACGTCCACGCTTCTTTTTGCTGATAATCCTGAAACGCTTCTAAACGCGTAACAAGCAGCCCAGAATTTCCTGAAGGTCGTAACCGCATATCCACTTCATAGAGGCGCCCAGCTGCGGTAAAGCTGGTAATAATGTGAATTAAACGCTGCCCTAAACGAGTATAGAAGGTGAGATTGTCTATGCTTCGGTTGCCATTGGTGTAGCCGTTGGCTTGCGCATCATGAATAAACACCAAGTCGAGATCTGAATCGTAACCCAGCTCCCAACCACCTGATTTTCCATAGCCAATAATGGCCAGTTGCGGTCTAGTGGCTTCTTCACCATCACTCACAGGAAAACCATGCTTGGTGGTTAAATATCGCCAAGACTGCTGTAACACTTGTTCTAACAGCACTTCCGCTAACCAAGTTAAGTGATCACTCACTTTCATGATTGGCAGTATGTTGGTGATATCGCAGGCGGCAATGCGCAAAATGATCGACAATCTGAAGCGGCGCATGGCGTCCATTTGAGCTTCTTCATCGTCCTCAGGTAGACGTAATAAAATTTGCTGTAGCTCGTCTTCGAGCATTTGTTTAGTCGGTGGGCAAAATAACGTGGTGGCATCCAACAACTCATCCAACAAAGAAGGTGTCGCAGAAATCGCCTCACTAAACCAAGCACTTTCTCGGCATAAACGGATAAGGTGCGTAATCGCGGTAGGGTTTTCACATAACAACACAAGGTAGGCGGTCCGGCGAAGCACGGCTTCTAAAATAGGCAACACCCTATCCATGACCAAATCAGGCGTACTTTCATGCTCCAATTGAGAGACAAACATCGCCAAAAAGATGGCCAGACGTTCCTGCCCTATAGGTTGCATAAAGACAATGTTTTTCGACGATAGAAACACGGATATACGCTGTACAGTGGCGTCTTTATCCTGCCAAACAATGCCATCTAAGGCATCACTAATGGCGTCTTTATCATCAGCATGCTTTAGCAATAGCCGCCATGTGTCTTGGATTTTAATCTCTTCGCTGGTCTCTTCGCCGTCGTCTATTAGCTCTAGAAACAAGCGATGCACATTACGTCTCACGTCCCACAGCGCACTGTCTAAGCTTTCCCATGAAGCATAGCCTACCATAAGCGCAATGCGTGTTCGCTCAGTTTCATCATTTGGTAGTAACTGAGTTTGTTCATCTTTTACCGCCTGCAAAGCGTGCTCTGTGCGTCTTAATAACTGATAGGCATTCGCGAGTTGCTCCACGTCAGTGGCAGACAAATAATCCTGCTCTGCAAGGTAAGGCAACACTTTTAATAAGGCCGGACGTTGCAATCCACTGTCGCGCCCACCATGAAGGATTTGCAGCGCTTGAGCAATAAACTCAACTTCTCGAATTCCGCCTTCGCCCAACTTAATATTGTGCTCTATGTCTTTACGGCGCACTTCTTTTGCGATCATTTTTTTCAGGTCTCGCAATGCCCCAATCGCGCCGAAATCTAAATACTTGCGATAAACGAACGGCTTTCTGAGCATTTCAAACTCTGCAACATCGGTACTATTCCCCGCCATCACACGAGCTTTTATCATCGCATAACGCTCCCAGTCTCGACCTTGATCCTGGTAGTAATTTTCCAATGAATCCATATTTAAGACGAGCGCACCAGACTGACCAAATGGTCGCAAGCGCATATCAACACGGAACACAAAGCCGTCTGCGGTAATCTGATCTAAATGCTGGATGAGCTTTTGACCAAGCTTAGTAAAGTATTCCTGATGTGACAGACTCTTCTTGCCTCCAGACGTCTCACCGTGCTCGCGAAAAGCAAAAATCAAATCGATGTCTGACGATAAATTTAGCTCATTACCACCGAGCTTTCCCATCCCAATCACAATTAAGGATTGAAGCTCACCCGAAGCGTCTAATGCCTGCCCATAAAGCGCCCTATAATGCTGAGTGGACCACTGTATGCTGGCATTCACACAGGCATCTGCTAACGCGCTCAACCTCAGCGTCAAATCGGTTAAGCTGATTTTTTGCTGAATATCCAAGGCAATCAGCCGCACCATCCACCACTGACGATAAAGACGTAAACGCGCCATCATTGCACTTTCATCAAGCTCACTGATCGTAAGACCATTGGTTGCCACCACAGATTGACCTGAGATCAAATCTTCCATTGAAGGCAAAGTGGGCAAGGCCTCTAAAACAAGCAAATCATCTAACCAGGCTGGAAAGCGGACACATTGCTGATGAAGGTAATCACTGAGCAACCAAAGCGGCTCTAATACCGCCACTTGTTGCTCCGTTAACAGGGTTAATCCACGTTGCTGGCGGGCTTCTTGAATGGCTTCAACAAGCAAGCAACGATTATCAAGTTGCGCACAAAAAGCATCATAAACTGGGTTTAAAGCAGGTGGGGTCAAGACATTATCCTTCTGTGTATTATTCTTATTCGTTGTGTCTGATGGGCGAATGGCAAAGATTTAATGGTTAGTGCGCATCACCATAAGAAGCTTGATTTAACCACTGGCCGATTTCCAGCATGATGATGCCAGTGTCTTTACGCGCGGCTAAAGCGGAAAGAAGATCCTGGTCTTCAGCTTGTAGAGTTTGCTGATAAATTTCATCAAGACGATCAAGACTTTGTGCGAATGTGGTCGGCAAACAACGGGCTAATTGTGCCATTGAGTGACGAATCGGTTGTATCAGAATCTCGTCCTTCATAAAAAACATCGCTTCCCAATAGACCAGCCATACTTCATACCAATAAGCAGACAACGCCAATGTCGATGCCGCCGCATTGGGCTTCTCAGGAAACTCAATAGCCCCTTGTTTTAGACGCACGCCTTTTTGCGCTTTAGACACAGTGCTGACTTGCAGAGGAAACTGCTTAGCCAGCTTGAGGGCAAAACAATACAGCCCTGTTTCATCGCCTGCTTTGAGTTCCAGCTCTAATTCACTGATCGCATCTTCACCATAAGGTGAGGTGACTTTACCGGCGTCGCACACCACTTCCATCTGGGTGCCATTTTCTTCTATGAGCCAGACTTGGCGCTCAAAATCCGTACGAAACACTTCCAGCAGCTGACGACTCCAAGCCATGTCCGTCAATGACTCAGGCAGAGGCACTTCGCTCAACAAAGACAGATCTAGCTGATCATTCGGAATCATCCATTCCCACTCACCACGAGCATGCATGCCTACACGGTTGCTGCCTCGGGTTTTCACTGTTTGAATAAACTTCTGGTTCACCGCACGAATACGCAGTGCTATTCCAGCCTGCATTAACGTCGCGTCTTCTGTATCAAAATACCCATTCATCAAAGACAGCGTTGCTTGACGAGTTGCTGTCTCAGATTTCGAAAGCAGACAAAATTCATCCAAAAATTCACTGGCAGACTTGAGATACTCGGACTGAACCATTAACTTAAGTTCTAGCTCGGTAGCCATAAATATACGAACCTCTTTTACTTCTGGTGTCGACCTAACGCCAGAGACCACATAATCTTGATTATAATTGTATCAGATGCCTAGCCGACAATAGTAATATTAGATCATCACTACTCTGCCTGAGGAGCCACCATGGCTGCATTACCGTCGCTTATCAGTATGATGTCGCAGCTTATTGCATCGCCATCTATCAGTTCTAGTCAATCAAACTGGGATCAGTCAAATAAAGGCGTCATTGAATTGCTAGAGAGCTGGCTTTCTTCTCAAGGCTTTCAATGTGAAATCATGCCCATTCCCGGTCGTCCCAATAACGTTAATTTGATTGCTACACTGGGCTCCGGTGATGGCGGCTTGGTACTGTCTGGTCATACAGACACAGTCCCTTATGACCCCGGACGTTGGCACTCTGATCCCTTCAAACTGGAAGAACGAGACAACAAATTATATGGCCTTGGTAGCTGCGACATGAAAGGCTTTTTTGCCATTGTGATTGATACGGTTCAGCAAATGGCACTAACAAACCTCAAACAGCCTTTGATCGTCCTTGCCACAGCCGATGAAGAAACCTCTATGGCGGGTGCTCGGGCTTTGGTCTCAAACCATAAAATCAAGGCCCGCTACGCCTTAATAGGTGAGCCGACCTCGCTCACACCCATACACGCCCACAAGGGCATTTTGATGGAGCGTATTCGAGTAACGGGGCAATCTGGTCACTCTTCCAATCCAGCGCTTGGCAACAACGCAATGGAGGCCATGCACGCGGTCATGTCGGAGCTGATGCGGTTCCGTAATCGCTTAAAAGAGCGCTACCGTGACGCGTCTTTTGTGGTGGATTACCCAACCATGAACTTTGGCTGTATTCATGGCGGCGACAGCGCCAATCGCATCTGTGGAAGCTGTGATATTGATTTTGACTTGCGTGCTCTTCCTGGCATGAGTAATCAATCTCTGATCGAGGAAATTGCCAAGATATTGCCTAATGTCGAACAACAAACTGGCACTCAAATAGAAATAAACAGTTTATTTCCGGACATTCCTTCTTTCTTCACGCCCACCGAATCGGACATAATTAAGACTTGTGAGAAACTCACGAACAATGCGGCCAGCAGTGTCTCTTTTGCAACCGAAGGCCCTTTTTTCAACCAATTAGGCATAGAAACGTTAATATTAGGTCCTGGGTCTATCGATCAAGCCCACCAGCCGAATGAATTTATGGCCTTAGAACAAATTAAACCTATGCAACAGGTACTGCGCGGGTTAATCGAACGCTATTGTGTACAAAGTACCCCATTTAACCAACCAAAAGACGAGGAACAGCGTGTCTGACGAGCTAAATTATGTGGACTGGTTTCGCCACTCCTCCCCCTATATTAATGCCCATAGGGGAAAAACCTTTGTTATCTTAATTCCAGGCGAAGCCCTAGAAAGCACGCATTTTTCTGGCATTATCCATGACTTAACCTTGCTAGACTCTCTCGGCATCCGACTTGTTTTGGTTCAAGGTGCGCGCCCTCAAATAGATAAAATACTTTCTAAACGAGAGCACACTAGTGCTTTTGAAGATGGTTACCGCATCACGCCTCAAGATCAACTTATGGACATTATCCAAGCTTCCGCCGCCGTGCGAGTGCAGCTTGAAGCTCAGCTGTCTATGGGGCTGTCCAATACTCCGATGGCAGGCGCCAGCCTAAAAGTTTGCAGTGGCAACTATGTGATTGCTCGTCCTCTGGGCGTGGTCAATGGCATCGATTATGGCCATTCTGGGGAGGTTCGTCGTATCGATTCTGATGCTATTTTCAGATTACTCGAAGACGACAACATGGTCCTACTTCCCCATTTGGGCTTTTCTCCTACTGGAGAGGTATTTAATCTAAAAGGGGAAGATGTTGCCATCCAAGCCGCCATCCAACTCAAAGCCGACAAGCTGATTATCTTCACCGAAGAAGAAGGTATTTTTGACCAGCACGGTAAATTGTATTCCGAATTGCTGACCCACGATGCCGACGTTATTTTGAAAAATAACACCTTAAACAGCATCACTCATGCCGCACTAGAAGCCTGCGTAGCGGCAGTTCGTCAGCATGTACCTCGTGCTCATATCATTTCATTTAATGAAAATGGCGGCCTACTCCAAGAGCTGTTTACCCGTGAGGGAGCTGGCACCATGATAGACGAAGACAGCTACGAGCAATTACGCCCAGCGCATATTAATGATGTCGGTGGCATGATGGCCCTGCTCGCGCCACTGGAAGAAAAAGGGGTCTTAGTGCGCCGCTCAAGGGAATTGCTCGAAAACGAAATTGATCGTTTTATTGTCATTGAACGCGATGGTGCCATTGTGGCTTGTGCGGCTATCTATCCTTTTGAACAGGAAAACGCTGGGGAACTGGCTTGCTTAGCAGTCTCACCTGACTACCGTGGCTCTAATCGCGGCGAACGTTTACTCAAAGGCATAGAACAAGCCGCTAAGAGGCTGAATTTAAGCACTGTCTTTTTGCTGACCACTCGCACCGCCCATTGGTTTATCGAGCGTGGTTTTAGTGAAACCTCACTCGCTTCTTTGCCAGCCAAAAAACAAGCGCTCTATAACTATCAGCGCAATTCAAAAATCTTCTCAAAGCAACTCTAACCAAGAAGTAGTAAATAAAGGCGCACCACTTAGCGCCTTTATGAAACAAAAAAAATGCCGCAAACTTAGTTTGCGGCATTTTTTTAGAAGGTAACTCTATTCGTGTTTATTTGGTGATTTTGAACGGAATAAACATAGGGTAACCATCACGGATCACTCGCATTGGTACGGAACGATCATTAGGGATTTTCTTCGCGATTTCTGAGAAATCCTCAGCCCCCTTGATCGCCTGTCCATTAAGCATGGTAATCACATCGCCTTGCGCTAAACCATTGCGAGACGCGGTGCCACCAATAACTTGCTTAACGATCACACCCCCTTCGATATCCAAGCGTTTGGCAAGCTCAGCAGGCACATCCGCAACCACCATGCCTAAGCGGTTTTCATCTTGTTTCTTCTGCTCTAGCGTTTTTTGATTGTCTGGACGGGACTCTAAAGACAAGGCAATGGTCTTATCTTTACCATCTCGGAAGATCTCCACATCCACCTTGTCGCCGGATTTCATTTGACCAACAATATAAGGAAGCTCACCTGAGTGGTTTATCTTATTGCCGTCAAAAGCAAGAATGATATCGCCTGATTTCAAACCTGCTTTCTTAGCAGGCGAGTCAGGCATGACTCGACTAATAAGCGCGCCATGAGGGCGTTTAAGACCAAAAGACTCGGCCAAATCGCTGTTTACATCTTGAATTAACACACCCAACCAAGCGCGAGACACTTTACCGTTCGCTTTAAGTTGATCCACAACAGACATAGCTACTTTTGAAGGGATCGCAAAAGACACCCCCATAAAACCGCCGGAACGAGTGTAAATTTGTGAGTTAATACCTACCACTTCACCGTCTAGATCAAACAAGGGGCCGCCAGAGTTACCTGGATTAATTGCCACATCAGTTTGAATAAAAGGCACGTAGTTATCAGAAGGCAAATTACGACCGGTAGCGCTTACCACACCCGCGGTGACTGTGTAATCAAATCCAAACGGCGAACCAATCGCCAATACCCATTGACCCGCTTTTAGCTTGTCCGAATCCCCCATTTTGACCGTTGGCAGATCCTTGGCGTCGATTTTAAGTAACGCTAAGTCCGTACGGCTATCAGTGCCAATGACTTTTGCCGTGTATTCGCGGCGATCATTAAGACGCACATGAATAACATCCGCGCCTTCGATAACATGGTTGTTGGTTAGGATATAACCATCTGGGGAAATAATAAAACCTGAACCTAAAGAGCTTCTTTCTCTCTCTTTTGGTGCTTGAGACTCTCCACCATTACCGCCATTAAATGGCTGCTGACCGAAGAAGTGACGAAAGAATTCATTCAATTCTTGGCTGTTTGGCCCCAATTGCGGGTTGTTGCCTTCTGCCGCCGTTTTAGTCATAACCATTTGCTCGGTGCTGATATTCACAACAGCGGGGGAAGCTTTTTCCACTAACTTTGTAAAATCAGGCAGTTCAGCAGCATGGGCGAACATAGAAAACATCATAAAAACACTGACGGCTCCTATATTAATTTGCTTAAGCAATCTGTTCATTGATTAGTCTCCTTAAGACGTATCAAGTTTTACTGTGCTAGGTGAAGATTGTTAGGTTCAAGGAGTAAAGACTAAAGGAATTTCACTACCCTGAGTGGTTTCAATGCGTAAAATTTTGGGATAAAAATCGGGGTTATTCTCTTCTTTCTGTGATTTTTTCTTAGCAAGCCAAAGCCCTGATAGAAAGCCAATCAGTGAGAAAATAACGGAAACACCAGAGCTTGCATGCCAAAGAGAAGGCACGGTTGCACCAGCGACCAAGCCTAATAATGGAATAAAATACATCCATAACGACGCCTGTAATAAGGTGTCTTCCGGGATACCAATCACCACTCGTTGCCCCACGCTGACATCAAAATTGTCAATTGCCTTCATCCGCATACGGTTGCTAGCAGACACTTGCGCTATCGCGTGATGACCGCAACCGTGTCTGGCTCGACACGAGGTGCAGCTACTTGTTCGAATGGTTTCTACTTCCGCAAATCCCGTCTCTGTGGAAAGTACCGTACCGGACTCTTCAATCATAATCTTGCCTTTGGCATAAATACTGACATTAGTTTTTCTATGGTGACTTTAGGAACTTCACCCACCATGGTCACTAAATACAATTGTTTACCTACTTTTAACGTTTTTTCTCCCGCGACGGTCGCCCCTATCAGTAAATAGGACGTTGGCTTTACCTTCATCACAGGTTCAACGAAAACAGAGATGGTCGCCATGCCATCAGACAACAGCAACATGCTGGTCCCATGATTTAACGAGCGGGCTTCTGGCCACACTAAAGAAAACCCTTCCGGTAACCAATCAAATTTCCATAAGCTTTTGATTTGCCTAGGCTTGGGCTCTACCATCTGTTTTGAATAAGATGACTTATTGGGGATGAAGTCTTCCGCTTTCAAGTTTGGATCAAAGGTCACCGACGTAAATTGTATTCTGTCGAGCAGTCCACCGTTTTGGTCGAGCATATCGTGCTTGAGCAAAAATCGATTGTGCTTATCAAGCCACACTTCATGCGCATAACGGTACTGATCTTTAGGAACCAAACGAAGGTGGTATGCATCACGCCCAGCAATACGGCCTATTTTATCGCTAACCACCAGATCATAACCTAATGTTAAACGCTCACTATCCAAACCGATAAAACGTTTGAACGGCGTACTCGACATTACTTGTTTGTCTGCAATCGATTCATTGGGATAAACACAAATCACCGTATCATCAATACGAATAACTTGTATTTTATTGCCATCAAGATCAACAAGACTTTCGTATTCTTTACCTTTTTTCTGCTGATGCTGCACTCGCATGCTATTCATTCTGGTGTTTTCGGAATGAATGAAAATCCCGTCGTAATCCAATTTAGAAAAAGACTGAGACATTTCCTCTAGCAACTGAGCGGCAGTAGGTGTCGTGGGCGCAGAATATCCAAAAGGGCTTAGCAATACACTTAGCACCACTAAGCCTGCACGTAATAATCCAGACAAGGTCATGTCTTTCACTCTTTTATTGGGTAACTAGCGATGCGTGCCATTGGAATCATCCCTCGTCCAACGGTCATAGTGGCTTGCTCTGCATGCTGACGTAAATAATTTTGCAGACGTAAACTGTCTACATCCATCGGTTGTTTTTTCAACTCAGCCAAGGAAGTAACGGGTATCGCCAAAGAGTGTGTAGTGTCTTGCACGGCCACAGCAGGCGCCGTTTTTGATGCTGGGTTTAAAATCAAATTACCACCCACAATGATGACAAAGGCCACACTGGCAGCGACCGCAAATCCACTCCAAAAATAACGCTTCTGGGGCATAATTTCGGACACCACATCAGGCGTTAAGGACGGCAACAAAGGCGCCAAAGAAACCACTTGTGTAGACGGTTTCTGGCGCTCTTCTCGCTCAATCTGCGCACTGACACGAGCCGCCAAATTAAAACTCGCATCAATATTCACATCAACATCAGACTCTTTGCGTAATGTGTGTTGAATAAGATGGAACGCGGTCATTTTTTCATTTAAATCGGTCGAGCTCTGCGCCATTAAATCATGAAGATCTTGTTGATTCGCTTCATCATCAAACATCGCAGACAAGCTTTCTAATACAGCTTGTTGGCTATCATCAGACGTTGTCATAAATCATCTCCTCCATCCATAAATGGACGTATTTGTTTTTCCACGGCTTCTCGTGCGCGGAAAATTCTTGATCGAACCGTCCCAACCGGACAATCCATTATCTGTGCAATATCTTCATAACTTAAACCATCAAACTCTCTCAAGCTCAACGCTCCCCGAAGCTCTTCTGGAAGGTTGCGAATCGCCTCATGTATCGCACTTTCTAAACGGTTTCTATTTAAGATTGCGTCCGGTGTACTTGAATCTAACAGGGCATCATAGGCACTAAATGCTTCGTCGTTATCAAGTTCGACATCGGAACCAGGTGGACGGCGGGAACGACTCACTAGATAGTTTTTTGCCGTATTCACCGCTATACGATAAAGCCAGGTGTAAAATGCGCTCTCTCCTCGAAAGGAGTCAATTGCACGATAGGCCTTTATAAAACTTTCCTGAGCGACATCAAGCACTTCGTGTTTGTCTTGAACATATCGGCCAATCAGCCCTATCACCTTGTATTGATATTTTAGAACCAAAAGATCAAAAGCCTTGCTATCACCTTGCTGGACTTTTTGAACTAACGCCTGATCTGAAGACGTTTCGTGCTGCATAGGCACCTCTTATTAAACCTCATTAGCGCGCCAGTGCTGCTCATTTAAAGAGAAGACAACAAGACACATAGCGAGTTCCCATATAATCTATAGAGACTTTATATTTGCACAGAGTACATATTGTGGAGAAATAAAATACACCTTCAGAAATTGTTCACTATTTCGTAACAACAATAGTAACATTAATACTTTAGACATGAATCAGATCAATATTATGAGCCGACACTTTAAACACGATATCGTCATCATAGGCGCTGGCGCGGCTGGCCTGACTTTGGCATTAGAACTGGCTAACACTCACAGCGTCGCCATTTTAACCAAAGCCGATATTCGCGAAGGCTCTACACTTTATGCACAAGGTGGTGTAGCAGCTGTTTTATCGGATGAAGACACTATCGAGTCCCACATTAACGACACCATAGACGCAGGTGTTGAGCTGGGCGATACCGATGCCATCCGTTTTACCGTAGAGCACTCTAAAGAGAGCATTAATTGGCTCATTGACCAAGGTGTGCCTTTTACTCGTTACGGCGAAAGTGAAAACTACCACTTAACCAAAGAAGGTGGTCACAGTCATCGACGCATTATTCATAGTGCCGATGCGACCGGCTTGGCCATCTCCAAGACCTTGATTAAAAATGCAGCCAACCACCCAAACATCTCATTTTTCCCTGATCGAGTCGCCATTGATTTAGTCACCACGCAAAAGTTGGGCTTAGCAGGCGAGAATAAGGTGGTCGGGGTTTATGCACTCAATTTAGACGATGACGTGATTGAAGTATTCCACGGCCAATCCGTCTCCCTAGCCTGTGGCGGCAGTAGCAAAGTCTACTTATACACCAGTAACCCAGACACGGCCTCCGGTGACGGCATTGCCATGGCGTGGCGTGCAGGTTGTCGAGTTGGCAATATGGAGTTCAACCAATTCCATCCGACTTGTCTTTATGACGCCAAAGCCAAAACTTTTCTGATTTCAGAGGCGGTACGAGGTGAAGGCGGTAAACTGCGCCTGCCTGATGGTTCGCGTTTTATGCCTCAATTCGATGAACGAGCGGAATTGGCGCCTCGAGATATTGTCGCACGTGCGATTGACCATGAAATGAAACGCTTGGGGATAAACCACGTACTGTTAGATATCTCACATAAAGACGAAGGCTTTATCAAAGAGCATTTTCCAACCATTTATAAACGCTGCTTAGAATACGGCCATGACATGACGAAAAGCCCTATTCCTGTGGTACCGGCGGCTCATTACACTTGTGGCGGCGTGGTCGTTGACCAGCATGGCTCGACCGATATTCGCAACCTTTATGCCATTGGTGAAACAGCCTACACCGGCCTGCATGGCGCAAACCGTTTGGCCAGCAATTCATTGTTAGAATGCATTGTATTCGCGCGATCCGCGGCGCAGCACATCATCAACAGCAAAACACAGAACGACGACATCGTCATTCCAGATTGGGATGAAACCAAGGTAACAGACTCAGACGAAGACGTTGTGATCACCCACAACTGGCAAGAGTTACGACGCTTTATGTGGGATTACGTCGGCATTGTCAGAACCGACAAGCGCTTATTGCGTGCGAAGCACAGAGTGGATTTATTACGCTCTGAAATTCAAGAATTTTATACCAACTATAAAGTGTCTAGCGATTTGCTGGAGCTACGGAATCTGGCCGTGGTGGCGGACTTAATTATTCGCTCAGCCATGTCTCGAAAAGAAAGTCGAGGTTTGCATTTCACCTTAGACTATCCCGATAAGTTAGCCAACAGCAAACCGACAATACTCAGCCCAGAGACAACAGACTGATCAATGTTTTGATGTTACCTCGCTGCGCTTCAACATTTTTTGTTGCGCAGCAAAGGAACGCAACACTCGATAATCATGATAGGACAAACTGTCTCGATAAATGACCTGATATGAAGGCCAAATACGACCTAGCCAGCCTCCTTCTCGCATCACTTTAGCAATAATCTGTACACCATTTACTCGCACAAAGTCCATCGCGTAAACCTTGCTTCCTTGCTGCCAAAAAGCCCCATTTTCATCAATAGTAATAAAAGAAGGGCCCACTCTAACCCGTCGCATTAAACGATAAAAAAGTATCATCAAGACACTTAAAAGCAACAGAGCCCAAGTAGTGGATGGTAACCAAAATAGACGCAATAGAAGTGCACAACACCCTGCAAAAAGAAGCCAGAGCGTCATGCCAATAACAGAAGGCTTAAGCGCGGTAGTTTTCAGGCTGAACACGAGTCAGGATAATCTCAACAATACGAGCAAAATCTGGGTCTTCAGGCACTTCTCTTTGCATAAACCACTCGAACAACTCTTGATCTTCACAGGCTAACAAGGTGCTAAAGCGCTGCTGATCTTCTTCAGCTAATGTTAGATACACCTCTTCTAAAAATGGCTCAAGGAGCACATCTAATTCCAGCATGCCTCGGCGGCATTGCATTTTAAGGCGCCGAAAGGCAATGGAATCCGCAGTATCACTCATGAAATTACCCTCTATGTAGAATGCGCTCATTATATCGATTTGCTGCGAAACGGAAAACGTCTTCGCAAGATTCTATGACAATAATCACTAAGTCACTGAAATGTCAGAGTTATGCAAAGAATAAACACATTTAATACGTATTTTTTTGACACTTTATCCTTCATATACAGAAAAAAGAAACAAAATAGTACATGTATTGGCGATTTGCGTACTAGAGAGTCAATTCATATCTGCCTATATTAATGATTACTTGATAAAAAATTATCAAGACTAGGTACGACTATAAAAACAAAAGCCCCAAATAGGGAGAACCTAATGAAAAGCCTTTCTAAAAACACGGTTGCTTGTGCAATATCTTTAGCAACTGCGATCACCACTGCTAACGCTTTCGCTGACACTCAAATCACTGTTGCTACCGTGAATAACGGTCACATGATTGAGATGCAAAAACTTACCCCTGATTTTGAAAAAGCTAACCCTGGTATCAAGGTTAAATGGGTAACACTAGAAGAAAGCGTACTACGTCAAAACGTCACCCAAGATATTGCCAACAAAAGTGGCCTATATGATGTGATGACCATTGGTATGTACGAAGCACCTATTTGGGGTCAACGTGGTTGGTTACAGCCAATTGACGCAAGTGGCGATTACGATGAAAAAGACATCCTTCCTTCTATCCGCAGCGGCCTTTCTTACGATGGCACACTGTATGGTGCACCATTCTACGGCGAAAGCTCGATGATTATGTACCGTAAGGATTTGGTGAAAAACGCTGGCATGGAAATCCATGACCACGACAGCTGGGACCACATCCGTGATGTAGCAAAAGCAGTAAACGACCCAAGCAAAGGCATTTACGGCATTTGTTTACGAGGCAAAGCGGGCTGGGGTGATAACATGGCCTTGGTGACAACCATTGCCAACTCGTTCGGTGGACGCTGGTTTGATGAAAACTGGAAACCTGAAATCAATTCACCAGAGTGGAAAAAAGCGGTTAGCTTTTACGTTGACCTTCTTAGTAAATATGGCCCACCTGGTTCAAGTTCAAACAGCTTCAATGAAAACCTAGCGTTATTCAATGAAGGCAAATGTGGTATGTGGATCGATGCGACCATTGCCGCTTCATTTGTGACCGACCCAAAACAAAGTAAAGTGGCTGACCAAGTGGCTTTCGCCCAAGCGCCACAAGAAGTTACTCAAAAAGGCTCTAACTGGTTATGGGCTTGGGCTTTGGCCGTTCCTGTTGCCACCAAACATGAAGCCGCTGCACAGAAATTCATTCGTTGGGCTACCTCAAAAGACTACGTAAAACTGGTCGCTAAAGACGCGGGGTGGGCTTCTGTTCCAACCGGCACACGAGAAAGTACTTATCAAAACCCAGCCTTCCAAAAAGCCGCTGTTTTTGCGAACGCAGAACTCGCTGCGATCAAGTCAGCAGACCCTAAAGACAGCACACTAAAACCTTCCCCATATGTGGGTGTACAGTTTGCCTCTATTCCTGAGTTCCAAGCCATTGGTACGACGACAGGGCAAATGATTTCCGGTGCACTTGCTGGAGCGATGACCGTTGAGCAAGCATTAGATAATGCTCAAAAAGCGGCAGAGCGTCAGATGCGTCAAGCTGGTTATTACTAGCCTTTGACAATAATAAGGCAGCGGGAAAACCCGCTGCCTTATTGATCTATTGGATCTGTCGCACGACGCCCTATTCATTATAATAAGAGACACATACCATGAAGCGCTCAATCACTCGCTTATTAATGGCGCCATCCGTCATCATGCTTTTAGTGTGGATGATCGTGCCGTTATCGATGACCATCTATTTCTCAACGATTCGTTATAACCTCTTGTACCCAGGTCAAAATAATTTTGTTGGCCTAATGAACTACGAGTTTTTCATTACGGATCCAGGATTTATCACGGCGGTTGCGAATACCCTAATACTATTAATATCCGCTTTGTCTATTACCGTCGTACTTGGCGTCATGTTATCGGCCTTAATCGACAAACCTTTTTTTGGGCGCAGCATTGTTCGCGTGCTACTTATCTCGCCATTTTTCATCATGCCAACGGTCAATGCCTTGATTTGGAAAAACATGATGATGAATCCGGTATACGGTATTTTTGCTTGGATTTCTCAATCTCTCGGTCTTCAACCAATTGATTGGCTGGGCACCTACCCGCTTATGTCCGTGATCATCATGGTCAGTTGGCAGTGGCTACCCTTTGCTATCTTGGTTTTTGTGACCGCATTACAGTCTCAAGATACCGAACAAAAAGAAGCCGCTCAAATGGATGGCGCAACAGGCTGGCATATTTTTCGCTACCTCACCATTCCTCACCTAGCACGTCCGATTGCCGTGGTAGTGATGATAGAAACCATTTTCTTATTGGCTGTATTTGCTGAGATCTTTGTCACGACTGGCGGTGGCCCTGGTTATGCCAGCACCAACTTGGCTTACTTAATCTACAACCAAGCACTTCTTCAATACGATGTAGGCGTGGCTTCTGCGGGTGGTTTATTCGCGGTATTACTTGCCAATATCGTTGCATTCTTCCTAATTCGTGCCGTCGGCAAAAACCTAACGGTGTGAGGTAACAAGATGACTCTTAATCAGCAACGCAAACTTAAAACACTTATAACCGGCTTATTTGCTTGGTTTATCGCACTTTTGCTGTTCTTTCCTATTTTTTGGATGTTTTTGACCTCCTTTAAAACAGAATTACAGGCAATTTCGGTGCCTCCTTCTCTTTTCTTTGAGCCAACGTTAGACAACTTTAAAGTCGTGCAAGAGCGAAGTGATTACTTGCTCCATGCCATGAACTCAGTGGTGACGTCATTTGGTTCAACCATCATAGCTTTGATCATTGCGGTACCTGCTGCGTACTCAATGGCCTTTTTCCCAAGCAAGCGCACTAAAGACATCTTGTTATGGATGTTGTCGACAAAAATGCTGCCTGCGGTTGGCGTATTGGTTCCTATTTATATCCTGTTCCGCAACAACGGTCTGTTAGACAGCCGCTTAGGTTTGATCATTATCTTCACGCTGATGAACCTACCTATCATTATTTGGATGCTGTTTTCGTACTTTAAAGATCTACCAAAAGAGATCCTTGAAGCGGCTCGCATGGATGGCGCCAGCCCATGGGGAGAAGTGGTTAAAGTTGTGCTTCCTTTGTCTGTCGGCGGTATCGCCTCAACAGCACTGCTGTCTATCATCTTATGTTGGAATGAAGCCTTCTGGTCGCTCAACTTAACCGCCTCTAACGCAGCACCACTCACCGCTATGATTGCCTCTTATTCAAGCCCTGAAGGTTTGTTTTGGGCCAAGCTGTCTGCTGCTTCTACTCTGGCATGTGCGCCCATCGTCATATTTGGTTGGTTCTGCCAAAAACAACTTGTCCAAGGCCTTACATTTGGTGCCGTAAAATAATTATTAGGAATTTTAGCCATGAGTTATTTAGTTATTACAGAATTACAAAAACATTACGATAGCTACCATGCCTTGCGTGGCATCAACTTGAACATCACTGAAGGCGAATTTATTGTCTTCGTTGGCCCCTCTGGTTGTGGTAAATCCACATTACTGCGTACCATTGCAGGCTTAGAGTCCAGCTCTGGCGGTACTATTGAGCTGGATGGCAAAGACATTACCGAAGTTGCCTCATCAAAACGTGATTTGGCCATGGTGTTTCAGTCTTATGCTTTGTATCCGCATATGACAGTCGCAGACAACCTTTCGTTTGCCTTGCGTCTAGCAAAAGTGCCAGACGCTGAAATTCAAGAAAAAGTTCGTTCTGTGTCTGCATCACTGCAACTAGACCCTCTATTGGATCGTAAACCTAAAGAACTGTCGGGGGGGCAACGTCAACGTGTTGCGATTGGTCGCGCCATTGTGCGCCAACCCAAAGTTTTCTTGTTCGATGAACCTTTGTCTAACTTAGACGCCGCTTTACGTGTACAAATGCGTCTAGAACTCGCTCGCTTGCATAAAAAACTTGGCACAACAATGGTTTATGTAACCCATGATCAGATTGAAGCCATGACCTTAGCCGATCGAGTGGTCATCCTAAACGCAGGACAAATCGAACAAGTGGGCACGCCTTTAGAGTTGTACCGTCAACCAAACAGTCGCTTTGTGGCTGAGTTTATCGGCACACCAAAAATGAACCTAATTCCTGTTGATACGTTTGCGGTTAAAGGCGATCAATTAACGCTAAACCTACTCGATAGCAGCGTACTTTTCCCTGCGAATCGACTAAGCGGCCCTCTGCCTAAAGCTATGATTATGGGGATTCGCCCTGAACACTTATCTTTGGTTGATGACAATGGCGACTTCACCGGTTGTGTCGAGTTGGTGGAACACCTAGGTTCTGAGGCTTACGCTCACATTCAATTAACCAACAGCCAAACTATCATCTTAAAAGCCTCTGCCCGTAGCACGTTAAAAGATGGCGACTTGGTTCACATCAAGGTGGATTCCAGCGAAGTCATCTTATTTAACGAAAGCGATCGAGTTGTTTCTGTGATCGCTGAGGAGGCTAGCAATGACTAGTTTTCTTGTTGCGACGCGTAATCCTGAGCAGCTCTCTGCTCAGGATTACGCCAGGAAAGACATTCAACCTGGCGTGGTTCATTTAGGTGTCGGCGCTTTTCATCGCGCCCACCAAGCAATGTATTTCGACCGACTTTTGGCCCTTCCAGAAGGGAAAAAATGGGGTCTGACCGGAGTAAATATCCGCCCTCAGGACAGTGCCACCTTCTCTCGCTTTAGCGAGCAGAAGGGGGAATATATTCTCAAAACAATGGCCCCAGATGGCGCCGCTGAATACGAGCATATTCGCTCCATTATCCACCAAATTGATGGCGCAAAAACCCCCAATGAAGTAGACGCGGCCATTGCTAATTCAGACACACAATTAGTGACTTCCACGGTAACAGAAGGCGGTTACTATTTAGATGAAAATCGCGTGCTCATGCTAACGCATCCCGCGATAAAGGCTGACATTGAAGGTGCAAGAAACACTTTATACGCTTTCTTGTACGCCGGATTAAAAATGCGCAGCGAAACCTCTAAAGCGAAAATCACGTTACTTTGCTGTGACAACCTCCGTCATAATGGCGAGCTATTAGAAACGGGGCTAATGCAATTTTTAATGGCCAAAAACGATCCTTCTCTCGCGGCTTGGGTAAAAGAAAATGTGTCTTTTCCCTGCGCCATGGTGGATCGAATCACCCCGAAACCTAGCCCTATTCACGTCCAAGATGTGCAAGAGCGATTTGGTATTGATGATGAAATGACTGTCATGGGGGAAGATTTTGTCCAATGGGTTATTGAGGACAACTTTGCTGGAGAGAAGCCTGCACTCGACCTTGTTGGGGTTCAATTTGTTGCAAAAGTCGACCCTTATGAAGAAGCTAAAATTCGCATTCTGAACGCGGGTCACACATGTGTTACCTATCAAGCGGCATTAAAAGGGCTAACCTATTTTGATGAAGCCATGCGTGATGACGAGTTAAAACAATACTTCACAGACTTCATTAAACAAGACGCTATTCCTGCGATCGGAGAATCGATCGTTGATTTGAACGCCTACTTCGAGATCATTGCAGCACGCTTTAGCAACACCAATATTGGTGACACTGTCGATCGCATTTGTACCGACGGCTACGCTAAGTTCCCTATCTTTGTTTACCCTTCTCTGGTGGGTGCCTATCGCCTCGGAAAAACGCCGAGCAAAACCATTCAGGGTATCGCTTGTTGGTTTGTCTTTATCC
This sequence comes from Marinomonas sp. NPDC078689, assembly GCF_044542435.1. Lineage (NCBI taxonomy): Bacteria > Pseudomonadati > Pseudomonadota > Gammaproteobacteria > Oceanospirillales > Oceanospirillaceae > Marinomonas > Marinomonas sp. NPDC078689. The sequence continues at coordinate 183,518 of NZ_JBITUJ010000008.1, forward strand.
ACAAAGTCGCGTCAGGACAATTGGATATCCAATACCATGAGCCTAATGCGGCGGCGATGACGGCCTTCACAAACGATGATAAAGGCATTCATGCTTTTGCTACAGACCCTTATTTATGGGGCACTGTTGCCAAAGATTACCCAAGTTTCGTCACCGACCTGACTCAAGCAATACAACAAGCACAATTAACCTATCAGTAATCGATAACCCATAGAGTAAAGTCGCCCTGCTTCTTTACTCTCTTTTCGCTAAATACGCTTTGCTGAGGCATAATGGTAACTCTGTCAGCCTCAGTAAAATGCACTCAATACTAACGAATGCTTGTAGGCAGCTTTTCTATGCATCATTAAAGCAAGACTTTGATTTTTGTTTTAGGTAAACATTATGTCCACAACAACGAAACGCAACACTCCAGAATACGAACTGGTTGATAATGGCATTGAAACCATTCGTTATTTAGAACACGGCTACCCTAGTGACTTAATACGCTGGCATGCCCACGACGATTACGAACTGCACTTCATTGTTGCCACTTCTGGCAAGGTATTTGTTGGCGACTATATTGGCAACTACAGCCCAGGGCAGTTAATTTTAACGGGCCCAAGATTGCCTCATAACTGGATTTGCCAACACAACCAAGACCCTGTTCAAGTAAGAGATATGGTCATTCGCTTTGATCATGAGTCCTTTTCTAATGGCATGAAAATCATTCCTGAGCTGGCCGAAGTGCTGCCTATGTTGCTAAGGGCAAAATCGGGGATCGAATTCTTTGACCTAGAACTGGATGATCTCAAGAAAACCTTTGAATCCGTGCGTGATAGCAGCGGTTTACAGCGCGTCATCAAGGCTCTCCCTCTGTTAAAAAGGCTGGCTCAGAGTCAAAACTATCGGTTGCTTTCAACCGTGCAGATTGACTTAAAATCCAATGAAGCCTTACAAAGAAAGATCAATACCGTGGTCGATTATGTCTCGCAAAATTACAACCAAGACATCAGTTTATCGAACGCGGCGAACTTAATTAATATGTCAGACAGCCACTTTTCTCGATTCTTCAGAAAGGCGACAGGTAACCGCTTTATCGAGTTCGTTAACCGTGTGCGCATCAGCCGAGCTTGCAATCTACTCACAGAAACAGACCAACAAATTGCCAATATTTGCTTCCAAGTTGGCTTTAATAATGTGGCTAATTTCAACCGACGCTTTCATGAACTCAAAGGCGTTACACCTCGCGATTTTCGTTCACAAAGCAACAAACGTCTGGAAGGGCAAACACTCACTGCCCATTAGACCTGTACAATAGAAAATGAGAAAACATAAAACGGGGAAGTGATGAGCAAAAGCGTCAACGTCCCCGTCTATAGTAAGTGGGCAATAACTAGGTAGGATTCAACAATTCAGATAACGGCTGATTCAAATGCGCCGTAGCCTGATAGAAGGCTTTGTATAAATCGTATTTCTTCTGATAATAGCCCGCTTGCGTGGCGTCTGGCTCATGGCTATCCAACACATCCGGTAACTGGCAATAGGTTTCAATTAAGCTTTCTATCTCTTCGCCTGCTTGCTGTTTATCACCGAGCAATGCCAAACGAGCTGCGCCCAAGCCTGGGCCGACTTCGCCACCATCTCGGTACACCAAACGTTTTGCTAGTACGTTAGACAAGAGTTGACGCCAAAAAGCGGAACGCGCGCCACCGCCAATCAATGACAAATCGGCCACATCACTGCCTGCCAAAGCCAACGCATTCTGGCAATCTAGCAACGAAAAGGCGACGCCTTCTAATACCGCAAGCGTCATATCATCAAGCGTGGTTGCGTTATTCAAGCCGACAAATTGCCCTTGAGCATAAGGGTCATTGTGTGGTGTACGCTCGCCACTTAAATACGGTAGGAAAATAACACTGGTTTGTGTTTTTTCTGAGTGCTCTAACGCTTCCAATAAAGCTTGGACGGAAAGATCCGCTGTTTTTGCTAGCCAAGAGAGCGAGTTCGCGGCACTGAGCGTCACTCCCATTTGATGCCAACGATTTGGCAATGCATGACAAAACGCATGCACGGTATTATCAGGGTTGGCTTTATGGGACTCACTGACAGCAAAATACACACCCGATGTACCTAACGAGAGCAAGCCTTGTCCGGGTCGGGTAATCCCCATACCGACAGCGCCAACGGCATTGTCTCCGCCACCAGCAACCACAGAAATAACGGGCAGTTTTAATTGCTCAGCGACTTCATCAGACAGGCGCCCAATGACATCACAGCCTTCAAATACAGTCGGCATATTCTGTTGTGTTAAGCCTGTCGCGGCCAACAACACATCATCCCATTGTCGCGTTTTCGGATTCAGCCATAAGGTGCCCGCAGCGTCTGAGCAATCTGTAGAAAAAACGCCTGTTAAGCGATAAACCAAATAATCTTTAGGCAACAATACATGGCTTATTTGAGCAAAAATATTTGGCTCATTTTCACGTACCCACTGGACTTTCGGCGCGGTGAATCCTGGCATCACTAAATTGCCAGAGCGCTCAACAAACTCCGGACATTGCGTCATCAAGGTTTGGCACTGGGACTGACTACGACCATCGTTCCATAACATGCACGGTCGCAATATATTGCCTTGAGCATCGAGCAAGGTTGCGCCATGCATCTGCCCTGATAAGCCGATCGCGTTTAATTTACTCAAATCTAAACGCTGCTGAAGTAATTCAATTACCTCCACACAGGCTTGCCACCAAGATAAAGGGTCTTGTTCGGACCAAGTCGGCTGAGGTGTGCTCACGCTCAACTCCGCCGATTCTTGAGCCATCAGATTGCCATTATCATCAATGACAACGCCCTTAAGTCCAGAAGTTCCAAGATCAAGGCCTAAATACATAATTCATTCTTCTCATATTAATCGCATGTTTCAGCGTTTATTTTTATTCTCTCTTAACGCATATTGGAAACACTTTAGTTATGAGTCAATCGTAATTTTCCATCATGCATTTTTCGTACTAAAAATGCATAGAATTCATCAAGTTTACGCACTCAGTTAAGGATAAATCCGTTATAGTAATACCACTTTCTTTTGACTCACATTCTGGGTTATATCATTCTAGCCTGTTCGCTATTTAAAAAAAGAATAGCTCGTCTAAATATAAATGAATAAACTCTGTACAAGCGATCAGGTTTCACATTTAGAACATAAGTGTTAAACCACATAATATGACGCATTACCTCACTCGTTAAACGCCAGTTGATCCTAAAAGCATAGGTAAAAATACAAGTATGACAGGACTGAATACCTTTTTTATCACGCAAATCATCCCTCAAAGCCAACTTATGGCGGGGCATTATGATTATAAGCTGGTGATACTTTCTATTATTGTTGCCATTGCGGCGTCTTTTTTCACTTTGCACTTTGCGACTGTCGCCCAATACATTCTGTCGCCTACTTATAAAAAAATTGCGCTGTTCTCAGGCTCTTTTATCATGGCGGGTGGTATCTGGAGTATGCACTTTATTGGCATGCTCGCCTTTCAAATGGGGGGCGCCGTAAATTACGACTTAATCCTCACTCTGATCTCCCTACTGCCCAGCCTAATTGCCTCTTATGTCACGTTAAGAATTCTTGCTGATAAACAATCACTCACGCCATTAAAACTCATCATTGGCGGCGCCACAGTGGGAGCAGGCATAGGCGCCATGCATTACATGGGCATGGCGGCAATGGATATGAATGCCTCTTTGCTTTATGACCCATTCTGGTTCTTCTTATCGATTGCCATTGCCGTGGCATTGGCCATCATTGCGTTGTCCATCCGCCACTACATCACCAGAACCTGGCCTACTTGGAATCTGCACATCATTAATATTATTAGCGCCGCTATCATGGGGGCGGCCATTTCAGGTATGCACTATGCTGGAATGGAAGGCGCGCGTTTTATTATGCCAGCTGGCCAACATACGATGGGGATAGCAACAAACCAACACGACGGCCTGTCGCTGACCATTGCCACCATCACCATATTGTTATCCATCTTGGCAACCAACATCACCTCTCAAATACGCTATCGACAACTGTTTCAGGAAAAAGCGGACAATGAACTGCGTCTGCAAACCACACTAGACACGGCCATTGATGGCATTATTTCTATGGACGCGAAAGGCGTTATTCTTGCGTTTAATAAAGCCGCTGAGCAGATTTTCGGATGGACAGAAAGCGATGTGATTGGCAAACGTATTTCAGTGTTATTGCCAAAATCGAATGATTTGCACAGCCGGAAGGCCCTCATAAGCTATTTAAAAAATGCGATTCAACACGGTGAAGGCTCGGATAATGAAATCACGGTACTTCATCGGAATGGGCATATTATCCCTATCCGTCTGGCCATTGGTCGAGTTGATATAGTGGGACAAAAACCCATGTTTGTGGGGTTTGTAACAGACATTTCTACACGCAAAGAAATGGAAGAAAAAATCAAGAAAAGCGAAGAACAATACCGCTCTCTTATTAAAAACATCCCAGGTGTCTCTTTTCGCAGTCTATTCCAACAAAACACACCACCTATATTTATCAGCGATGCGGTAGAACAACTCATCGGCTGGCAAGCTAATGATTTTTATCAAGGGAAAATCTCGGTTGCAGAAATCATCCACCCTGATGAAGTAGATCGCATACAAGAGACGATTAAAACCGCTATTAATGAACGCCGTTCTTACTCTCTCGAATACCGACTCAAGCACAAAGAAGGCCAGACTATTTGGGTGCTGGAAAACGGCACCATTGTTTTTAATGAAGACAATATTCCAGAATGGATAGATGGTGTCATGCTCGACATTACTGAGCGTGTGGAAATGGAAAGCGCACTGCGCAAAGCAAAAGAAGAAGCGGAAGTGGCGGCTGAAAGTAAGGCCGCCTTCCTTGCCAACATGAGCCATGAAATACGCACACCGATGAACTCCATCATTGGTTTTTCAGATCTGTTGCTCGAAATGAAGAACGAGCCTGAACAGCAAAAATACTTAGATACGATCAGCCAGTCCGCCCGTTCTTTGCTTTATCTACTAAACGACATTTTGGACAGCGCAAAATTAGAAAAGAATAAACTCGAGCTCGACCTTCAGCCTTTTATTCTCTCCGAGCTCGTCGACTCGTCTATTTCTACCTTGTGGCTACAAGCCAAGAACAAAGGCATTTCATTGCAGTTCAACATAGATGACACCCTTGCTATTGCTTATATGGGTGCCGCAGATCGCATTCGCCAAGTGTTGATCAACTTAATGGGGAACGCCATTAAATTCACCGAGTCAGGTGAAGTCGAGCTAAAGGTTTACCCAATGAAATCTCCTTTCATCCGCTTTGAAATAAGCGATACCGGTATCGGTATCGAAGCTGGCCGTTTAGAGAAGATTTTCGACCCTTTCACTCAAGCCGACGCCTCCATGAGCCGACGCTTTGGTGGTACAGGTCTTGGCACCAGTATCTCCAAACAACTGGTCTCGTTAATGGGCGGCACAATACACGCCAAAAGCACCCTAAACATCGGCAGTACCTTTTATTTTGATATCCCTCTTGAGGTGACTGAGCCACCAGCAGAAACTGAAAATAATTCATTAGTGTGCATACCACCTCAAGATATCTTGGTCGTGGACGATATACCTCAAAATATTACCTTGCTGTCGCACCTTCTTTCTCGTCAGGGACACACAGTGTTTACGGCAAGAGACGGGCTTGAGGCAGTGGAAGCCTATAAATCATTGCACCCCAATTTAATCTTAATGGATTTGCAGATGCCGAAAATGGATGGCGTAACAGCAACGCAGATTATCCGTACTTACGAAAGTAGCCATGCTATAAACAATGTCCCTGTTATTGCTTTAACCGCCAGTGTGTTAATGGAAGATCGCCGTGATGCGAAAAAAGCGGGGATGAATGGCTTTGCGACGAAACCCATTGATCGACTTGCATTAAACAATGAAATGGCCCGTGTGTTAAAAATGACCGATTTACCGTTACAAAGCACGGACAGCAAGGTGGCGTTTTCACCACCCAAACGCAAAGAGATTCATTTTGAAAAGGGGTTAGATTTGTGGGGCGAACGCAAATTGTATATTGAAGAGTTAGAAAAATTCGCCAAACAAAACGCGAGCATTAGCCAAGAACTTAGAACACTACTTGATGACAAACAATATCAAAACCTCAGCCAATCGGCACACGCGATAAAAGGCGTGGCCGCTAATTTAGCGCTGGTTAATTTATCACAACAAGCCGGCAGCGTAGAAAATACAGCGCGTACTAAGGCGCATCTAGATTGTGATGAAAATATCATTAAACTAGAGCGCGCTTTTAGCAATTTCTTAAGTGAATTGTCTCGCTTCAGTGTACCGAGTGAGAAGCAAGCTTCTCTATTAGAAAACGAAGTGAGCGCAGCACACACATTCAATCAAGAAGCGGCCCTGTCTTTGATGGACGAGATCATAACGCTTGCCGAGAGCGGTGAATTAGATGATAACAAGATGACACAATTGATTAACTGCTCTCCTGCGTCCTCTAAAAAAGCCGTGATGCAAGCCATCGATCATTTATCCAACTTTGATTTCGAACAAGGCACAATAGAACTTGTGCAGCTCAAAAAGTCATACACCGAAGGGGAAACTTTATGATACTTGGCGCCATTAACTCCCCGAGAATTTTATTGGTCGACGATGAACCGACAAATCTTAGGGTACTCAAAAAAGTATTAGAGGATAAATATCGCCTTTCTTTTGCCCGTTCAGGAGAAGACGCTTTAAATATCGTCAAAAAAGAGAAAGTCGATCTTATCTTGCTTGATGTTATGATGCCCGAAATGACCGGGTTTGAAGTCTGCGAGAAACTGAAACAGGACCCAGAAACGGCGCATATTCCAGTTATTTTTGTCACCGCATTGCGCGACACTGTAGACGAAGCGAAAGGCTTTGAAATTGGTGCCGTCGACTACATTACCAAGCCCATTACGCCAACCATAGTCTTTGCCAGAGTCAAAACACATCTGTCTTTGATCCAAGCGAACGTACTCAAAGCAACACACATTGATTTAATTCAGCGTCTAGGCCGTGCCGCTGAATACAAAGACAATGAAACAGGCATGCACGTACAACGCGTTAGCCAGTTTGCCAAGATCATGGCCATGGCTTGCGGCTACAATGAACATGTAGCAGATGAACTTATGATGGCGGCGCCTATGCATGATCTGGGTAAAATAGGCATCGCAGACAGTATTCTTCTTAAACCCGGTAAATTAACCGAAGAAGAATATGAAATCATGAAAAACCATACTCATATTGGTGCAGAGATTTTGTCTAATCCAAAATCTCATCTGATTGCTTTGGCGCACTCGGTCGCTATTTCACACCATGAAAAATGGGACGGCAGCGGCTATCCATATGGCTTGTCTGGTGAAGAGATTCCCATCGAAGGACGTATCGTCGCGCTTGTTGATGTGTTCGACGCCCTCACTTCTGAGCGACCTTATAAGAAGGCCTGGTCTATAGAAAAGACCATCGACTACATCAAAGAGCAAAGCGGCAAACATTTTGACCCTTACCTTGTCATGCTACTTATACAGGAGCTTCCTAAGATATTGGTCATCAAAGAACAGTTTTCAGAAGAGATGCCGGCGAATTAATAAAGCCGCCGTTGAAAACAGAAAAAACAACGCCACTTTAATCCGTAATAGGAGGAACAGATCGTTTAACACAAGCGAGCGTTCCCCTCTTTCACGAGCCTCTCAACACAGTCAATCATGTCGTTTATCTAAACGACTATAGGTTTTGCTCTATGAATACTTTATCTCACTTAGTGACCTCATTACTTGACCAAGACGTCACAGCACCCAATACACAACTTGGTGTATTACGAATTAATGGCAGCGATGCCGGCAAATTTCTTCAAGGCCAAGTGTCTTGCGATATGGCAAAGTTGTCTGAAGACAAGAGTTTATACGGCGCTATTTGCAGTGTAAAAGGCCGAATCATCAGCAACTTTTTTGTGATTAAAGAGCAAGAAGACATCTTGCTTGTTATGAGTGCTCCCTTGATTGAGACGGCACTCAATCACTTAAAAAAATACGCCGTATTTTTCAAAGTAACGCTGAGCGTGGCAACCGATGAGTTTGCTATTCAAGCGTCCTTTACTGAATCAGATAATCCCCAGACTCCGGACGCTTTAGATGAGTGGCTACCAACCACAATAAGTGACGACGCCATTACCCTGACGATCAGTGAAAGTCCGACACGGGCAAGCCTCTGTTTGCAACGTAATGCCAATGCCTTAGCAGACAATGCGCCTGCGTCACCACAAGCCGAACTCTTGTCTTTGCTTACCGCCAGACCGCTGATCGACGCGGAACACAGCGAAGAGGTGCTACCGCAATGGCTCAATATGCAACGCACTGGTGGTATCAGCTTCACGAAAGGCTGTTACACAGGCCAAGAAATCGTTGCAAGAATGCAATACCGCGGGAAGTCAAAGAAACAATTGGCCCTCTTTACCTGGAAAGGCGATACCGACGTGAGTTCTACATTATTAGACAGCGAAGGCAAAAGCATCGGCAGTGTATTCAAAGCAGCCCGTTACCATGACCTTAACGTGGCGCAAATCATTCTCAATATAGAACCGACTGAGGTAAATGACTTTTTCCTAGGTGAGCAAGCCGTTACCTTAATCCCTCTTCCCTATCGGCTTGAAAATACAAAATAATCCCACAAAAAAGGAGCCCATCGGCTCCTTTTTTAGGCGGGCAATTTGTTTAAACCGGGTCTAATGCCCAATGAATCGGAGTTTTCCCGATACCTTGTAAATAGGCATTGGCTTGTGAAAAGTGGCGGCACCCTAAGAAACCACGATACGCGGACAAGGGCGATGGGTGAACGCTCTCCAAAACACAGTGTTTTTGGCGATCAATATAGAGGCCTTTTTTCTGGGCATACGCGCCCCACAGTAAAAACACGACCCCTTCTTGCTCTTGATTGATCAATTCAATGATTTTATCGGTGAAGGTTTCCCAGCCTTTCTTTTGGTGAGAACTGGCTTTACCGGCTTCCACCGTCAAGACACTGTTTAGCAACAAAACACCTTGCTTTGCCCACTGATTTAAAAAGCCATGCTCGGCGGGAGGAATCCCCAAATCACTGGTCAATTCTTTATAAATATTCACCAAAGAAGGCGGTACTTTGACCCCAGGCTTAACGGAAAATGACAAGCCATGCGCCTGACCGGCTCCGTGATAAGGGTCTTGCCCTAATATCACCACTTTTACTTTCTCAAACGGGGTTTCTATCAAGGCGTTAAAACAATCGTTGGCCTCTGGATAAATGCATTTCTCTTGTCTCTCAAGCAATAAAAATTGCGTTAAAGCACGCATGTAATCTTTGTCAAATTCACTGGCTAATCGTGATTGCCAACTGGAAGGTAGTGTCATATATCAACTCTAAATTGTGGATTCAGCTATTGGAAAAGGGTTTAAAGTCGGCGTTCCTTTAAATTCATAATAGAAGCCGTGCGCGTCCGGGTCTTCAGGCGAGGTTAAATGCTTCAATAACAACCACGCCATTTCCCGTAAAGCGTACGCCAAGCCATATTGTTCTAGGCGCCATAAAGTATCGCCACCCTCTAACGCTGGCTGATAAGCCTGTATCAACACTTGGCGTTGGCTTAACGTTAAATTATGGGAACGAGACACCACAGCAAGGTCAAACAAAGGGTCCCCCATGCCAGCGTATTCCCAGTCAATCAACCATAACGCTTGATCGTCTATTAAGAAGTTTTTCGGGTTGGCGTCATTATGGCATAGCACTGGGGCTTGCGTCGGGGTAAGCCGATCCAGCGAATCTAGCTGTTTCTTTAAATAGGCATACTCTACGGCCAACTCGGGCCGAACGCTTAAATAGCCGGCGATGCCCTGCAAATAATGCTCGATCACCCGATAAATACAAAACTGATGTTCTACTGGCGGCAATTGATGCGCACTCGCTAATGCCTTCGCTATACGCTCAATATTCTTTGTACTGTGTACCACAGTCCATTCGCAAGAAGGCTGAGGCACAAAGCGGCAGGCAAAAGCCCCCTCGTCATCGTGCCAAAGTAGCTCTGGGGATAAGCGCGCTTGAGCCGCCATAGAGACGACCTGCAATTCGCATTGTCGGTTAATAAAAAAGGCGGATTCATCCAATCCGGGAACTCTTAATACCCATTGAGGCGAACCATCCCAGTCAAGTCGATAGACATGATTTGAAAAACCATCTTCAAAGGATGCCACCTCAATTTTGCTATTTTGGGGTAAAGCCACCACCATTTTGTCGAAATAGCCGGATAAATTAACCATTTTTAATCATTTTATTGCCAGAGTTGTAAGTCGCTGTCAGAATGACCAACACAACTATCCGAGTCAATAGCCAATTTTGAAGCAGATCAATGAATAAACACGAAGACATTATTCGTAAGATACAAGAACGACTGAGCACTTTAAGCAAATCAGAGCGAAAAGTAGCTGAGGCCATTCTTGCCGACCCAAAAACGACCATCCATTCCAGTATTGCAAAATTAGCAGCACGAGCAGAAGTTAGCGAACCAACGGTTAACCGCTTCTGTCGCAGCTTGATTGGAAGTGGCTTCCCTGATTTTAAAGTGTCCTTGGCTCAAAGCTTAGCAACAGGTACACCTTACGTTAACTTAAACGTAGAACCAGACGATGCACCCGGAGCGGTCACCAGTAAAATTTTTGAAGCCGCAAAGAATAATCTAACGCGCGCCCAAGAGATTTTACCTGAATCTCTTATCAGCCGTGCCGTGGATGTGCTTGCCCAAGCTCGCCGTATTGAGTTTTACGGTTTAGGTGCATCAGGCCCTGTTGCGAAAGACGCTCACCATAAGTTTTTCCGCTTAAACATGCCGGTTGTTGCCTACACCGACATTTTAGTACAGCGCATGGCGGCAGCGGGAACACACCCAGGCGATGCAGTGGTCATTATCTCTTATACAGGGAGAACATTGCCGCTCATTGAGACTGCTCGTGTCGCTCGTGAAGCGGGGGCAACCGTCATAGGTATCACGAACCCGGATTCCCCACTGACCGAACATTGCTCAATTGTACTACCCATTGAAGAAACAGAAGACACCGACATTTATACGCCGATGAGCTCACGTATCGTCTACTTAACCTTGATTGATGCCCTAGCGACCGGTGTTCTATTAAAACGTGGCCCAGAGTTCAATGCTCACCTCAGAAAACTGAAGTTGAGCGTACAAGATACTCGGCTACCAAAAGTAGAAAAAAAATAAGTCCACGAACTTACAGTAAAAATACAAAAGGCACCTAAGGTGCCTTTTTAGATTTTGACACTTTTTTGACAAGCATTTATCGTTTTTCGCCCCACCTCCAGATTTTTTTGCAACTTTGCCAGAGTTTTTTGAAAGATAATCCGCGTATACATACCTAGAATGCTCAACCTAGTTATGAACTGTGCTAAAAATGGTCAAAATAAAATATACTTGACCATGTGCTTTTAGATCATATTTCAGAGACTTGAACGTTTAAAAATTATAATTATTCGATGCGAATGGGTGGAAGCCTGCTTCTACCAATACATTGCTTAGGTCTTTCATCAAACTAATACTACCCAAGAGTATTGAAACACTCGATGTTAGTACCGTCGCATCCAAATGAATTTATCGACTAGGGAACTACAATGATTGAGAACACTAGCTACGCGATAAGCTTTACGTTTTTAGCTTATCTAATTGTTATGCTTGGTATTGGGCTTTACGCTTACAAGCTTACTTCTAATGCAGAAGATTACTTCCTTGGAGGTCGCTCACTGGGACCTTGGCCTACAGCGATTTCTGCTGGTGCATCTGACATGAGTGGCTGGTTGCTTCTTGGTCTGCCTGGCTACGCATTCGCCTCTGGTATGGAATCTATTTGGCTGGGTGGCGGTTTGCTAGTCGGCACTTGGTTGAACTGGTTGTTGTGTGCAAAACGTTTGCGTACATACAGTATTAAAGCGGAAAACTCTCTAACGATTCCTCACTTCCTTGCGACTCGCTTTCAAGATAAATCCAAACTTATCCAAACCATTTCAGCGGCTTTCATCCTACTATTCTTCTTGTTTTACACAAGTTCAGGTCTAGTAGCTGGCGGTAAATTGTTTGAAACTGTTTTCCACCTTGATTACACCTACGCGGTTGTTATCGGTACTGTGTGTGTTGTTTCCTACACTTTATTTGGTGGTTTCCTAGCGGTTGCTTGGACTGACCTTGTACAAGGCCTGATGATGGCTGCGGCATTGATGATAGTACCGGTTGTTGCGCTTGATGGTAGCTGGTCTGAATTGCCAGCAACATTGGCTGCGAAAAACCCTGAACTATTAGACATCTGGACTAACGTGAAAGGCGAGCCTTTGTCTTTGATCGGTATCGTGTCTCTTGTTGCTTGGGGTCTAGGTTACTTCGGTCAGCCTCATATCTTAGCTCGCTTTAAAGCGTCTCGTTCTAACAAAGACATCAAAACAGCACGTCGCATCGCTGTGATTTGGACTGTTTTATGTATGGCTGGTGCATTGGCTATCGGTCTATCTGGTATCGTTTATGTTGATAATCACATGGGTGGCACACTTGCTGACCCTGAGAAAATCTTCATGATCATGGTTAACGCCGTCTTCCATCCTGTTGTTGCTGGTATTCTACTTGCTGCTATCCTAGCGGCGATCATGAGTACTGCGGATTCTCAACTACTTGTTTCTTCTTCTGCATTGGCTGAAGATTTCTACAAACAGTTGATTAACAAAAACGCAACACAAAAAGAAATCGTTAACGTTGGTCGCTTTGCCGTTGTTGCCATCTCTATTATTGCTTTGGTCTTAGCATTGAATCCAAACAGCTCTGTATTAGGCCTAGTGTCTTACGCTTGGGCAGGTTTCGGTGCCGCATTTGGCCCAGCAATCCTATTGAGCTTGTTCTGGCGTAACATGAACCGCAACGGTGCCCTTGCTGGTATCATTGTTGGTGGTGTGACTATCGTTGTTTGGAAACAGCTTCACGGCGGCATTTTCGATCTATACGAAATCGTCCCTGGATTCCTCTTCTCAACCATTGCTATCGTCATCTTTAGTGTGATGGGTGGAGCGCCTGAGAAGAAAGTAACAGACAAGTTCGATGAGTACACTGAAGCATTGGACACTATGGAGTAAGCACTTCCTCTCCATAATACGAAGCCCAGTTCAATCCTTTGAACTGGGCTTTTTTTATCGCTCTCATTTCTCTTCACCTCCAACCTCAAGCCTTTTGCTGAAGCGCCACAACACCCTCCTCTCATACCGCCACTTAACCATTCCGTTTGGCTACTCGGCTACTCGGCTACTCGGCTACTCGGCTACTCGGCTACTCGGCTACTCGGCTACTCGGCTACTCGGCTACTCGGCTACTCGGCTACTCGGCTACT